>BBFE01000048.1 GCA_001313085.1 Paenibacillus sp. JCM 18996
CGATTTCCACCCACTTCTGCGCCCATCCCGTGACGAATTACGACGAGGCGCAAGACACGGACGGCGAGCAGTTCGCCAGCTTTTTTTTCCGCTTGATGCTGGAACAAGGCATCTGCCTCGCGCCGTCCAAATATGAAGCGTGGTTCACCACCATCGCCCACACGGAAGAGGACATCGACTATACGCTGGAAGCGGCCGATAGAGCTTTTCAATCGCTGAAATAACACCGTGTGAAGAATGGCTAGCGGCCGCCCGCAGAACATCCTTGCTCTAGCAGCCGCTCGCAAGCGATAGCGTACATTTTTTTCAGCTATTCTCAAGTTTTGCTACATATCGACTAAAATAGCGGAATCTAGTTCCGCTATTTTATGTGAAATCGGTTTTTTTTACGCTTTTTTACCCGAAATATCGAGATATAAAGGAACCGCGTTCTGCTAATTTTGGGAAAATTTCCGGGAAATAGAGCTTTAGTGGAAAACGTTATGCTGCTGCGCTGTATCGGACAACTCTTAAACTGGCGAGAATTGGCATGGTTGCCTTGCTCCCCCGGCTGAAATATTTACGCTTCGCTTCCTCATAGACATACAATGGCAACTTGTCGGCAAGCTTGAATGCCTCATATTCATCAAGATCCAGAACCTCGACCAGCTTCTGGATCTTCTCCTCGGAGGGAATTACCCGACCAACCTCAATGTCAGTGAAATATTGGGCAACAATCTCGACTCTACGTGCTATTTCTGATTTTTTTTAGATTTTTTCGCAATTCTCCACAGCTCAACTAACTCTCCAAAAGTGTTTGCGACCAACATCATGGCTGCTTTTATTTATACAAATACAGTATTCAGTGTTCAGTTGAAAACAATGGCATTTAGGCATTTTCAAAGTGCAACACGCTCCTTTCAATAATCATCCACTGGCACCACTCCGTTTTTTTTCGTTCCCTTATTCACCTTACAAGTCAGTTCTCCAATACGTACTCTATTTTTTTCAACATCTAATCAGCCGGTAGCATTTATATCAAATCCCGTGTTCCTTATAAGACACTGGCCGTTGTTTACGATCCAGCCTCATGTACTCCACCATGAAAACCACGCTGAACACAAATGCCGCAACAATGAGCAAAAAAGGGATCCGCGGATCAATGTGGTACGCCCATCCACCGATAATGCCGGCAGGCGATATGAACGCGAGAATCAGAACCGAAAGAACGGCAAAAAAGCTTGGCCCGATTCTCATCGTCGATGACATTGGCCACGGCCGTTTCCAGAATTGGACCGATCACGACGGAACCGACGGCCGACAGGATCGTGCTCACGGTAAGTCCGGCCAGATGGCCGGGCGACACGGCGGCGAGAAGCAGGTTGCCCAGCACCGAGACGATCAGTCCGCCCGTCAGCGCTTTGTACATGTGCCGCTGCGGAATGCGGGGAAGCAGAAGCCACATGCAGAGCAGCATGACTGCGGAGGAAATCGCCGGGAAAATCGAAACGAGCCAATTCTCGATTTGCAAATATTCCACCATATAGAGCGACAAATACGTGGATTTCATCGTCGTTTGTAAATTAAACAGAATGTACACGCCAAACATCAACAGCAGCGCAGGATTGCTCCAGATGCCGCGAAACACTTCTCCGTACTCTTTAAATCCTTCAGCCAAACCGGCGCTCCTCGCCTCGCGCTTTTTTGCGCAGCCCGATTTCCGTCTCATGAGTGAAATGGTTCCGGCCGAAGAACTGTATGGTCATGCACAGGAAAGCGAGCAAATACATGATGCGGACTGCCGGAATCATCGTAAAATGCTCACTAACACGCCTCCCAGCGGGGCAAACATGCCTCCTACCACAACGATGAATTGAAGCACTGTAAAAAACTTGGGTGCGCTCCTTTGGATCGGTGTCTTCCACCAGAAGACAATAGAACGCTGTATTGGGGATTTTCTGAAAACCGTTCGCGATCGCAGCGAGTATGAAAAAAAACCAGACATTGTCCGCGAGCGCCCACAGCAGCGTGGCAGCCGTCCAGCTCACGAGATCGAAGTACAGCAGGGCCGCTCGTCTGCCCATCCTGTCGGTGATATACCCGCTCATAAACGAAGAAAAAAAACTGCACAAAAAAGACCGAGCGATGAAATCCATCCGATCGTGGTTTCATTTAAGCCTAACTGGTACATATAGACCGTGGCATAAGTGCCGTACATGCTGAACGGAATTAAAAAAGAGGGGCTCGAAAGCAAGGCACCCTCTGCTGTTTCCCCGCAAATTCCCCAGTATTTTCAACGGCATCCTCAAACCTCCGAATGATCGGCGCGATTATAAACTATTTTTTCCGTTTATCATAGTCCACAGGACCTCGAAATCCTCGTCCATAAGCACCAAGTCCGCATCCAAGCCTGCCGCTATCCTCCCTTTGTTTGCCAAACCCAGTATTTGCGCCGGTGTCTGCGAGGCCATAACGACCGCATCCTTCAAAGGGATTCCGGCCCGGACCGTTTTTTTTGCCAGCGCTTCGCTCATCGTGACCGTACTCGAGGCAAGCGTACCGTCGGCTAACCTGGCAACCCCTTGCGAGACCGTGACCTGATGGCCTCCGAATAAATAGGTTCCGTCCCCCCATCCCCATAGCCTGAAGGCGTCTGTAATAAGCACCATTTTGCCCGGCCCTTTTTTTTCCCGGTACATCAAACGCACAATTGCCGGATGAAGATGCACATCGTCGACAATGGCTTGAAGACTGACGTGGTCTTCTTCGAACGCGGCCACAACTGCCCCGGGGTCACGGTGGTGGATCGGGCGCATCCCGTTGAAACAATGGGTGACGTGGCTCGCGCCGTGGCGAAATGCTTGCTTCGCTTCCTCATATGTAGCGTCGGAATGGGCGACGGATACGATGATTCCGTGCTCTTTCAGGAAAGCTGTCATTTCAAGCCCGCCGGGAAGCTCAGGCGCCAGAGTCACCATTCGAATCAGCGGCCCGGTCTTATCCAGAAGCGTCTGCATTTCACCCGGATCCGGATGGCGCAAGTACCTTTCATTCTGCATGCCTTTGCGTTTAACATTCAAATACGGACCTTCTATATGCACGCCTGCGATCAGGGCTCCGGGTTCTTTTCCCTTCACTTCGGACACAGCTGAAATCATGTTATAAAGGTCCTCAAACGATGAGGATACGGAAGTGGCTAGAAAGGAAGTGCAGCCGGTGCTGGCGCAAGCTCTGGAAACGGCCTCCACACTGCTGTGGGTGCCGTCCATCATGTCATACCCTTCGGCCCCGTGAATATGCACATCGATCATTCCGGGGATAAGGAGTTGACCATTGCCGTCGATTTCAAAATCCGCAGAACTGCCAGAATACGCTTCATCGTTATATACGGATTCAATTTGGCCGTCACGCAAAATTACTGATGCCGGCCGCAGCCCCTCTTCGCTTATCAAACGCACGTTTCTGATCACAATGGCAGTCATAAATCTTGTGGCTCCTTTTTTTTCTGTGAATTGTCCCGGTGCCATAAAGCCGCTGGTCGGTCAATTCCAGTCTCCGGTTGTTCCGTTACCTTGGGTCACTGTTCCTTACCCAGTGTCACTGCTCCTCGAACAGCTTCTCCCCCCGGTGCAAACGCCACGCTATGCGTGCAGTGTGAGGAACTTCGCGCGCGGTTGGAGCGTGAGCTGCCAGGTAGCGGGCGACGGCAAAGAGCAGCGTCTCCCTGGCGCGGACGGCAAAAGCGTCCGTCCTTTTCTCCCATCCCTCATACTCGGCGACTGCCGCTTCATACATTTGGAAGGAATGGAATTCGGCATCTTCCCTCAGCAGCGCATGGCCAAGCGTATTGATCAAAGCTGGCCGGTCGCCGCCTGCGCTTAAATAGGCTGCGACCCATTCCGCAGCTTCGCCCACCTGCTGCCGCTGATCCAGAAGCTCCAGAAGCTCCAGCGGATCCTTGGCTGGTTCACCGCCTGCGCGACCGATGCCTTTCGGGCGGGGAGCGGAGGGCACGTTAAGGAACCGGTCCAGATAGACGCTGACGGCGCTGTAAAAAAATCGACCTGAACAGCAGCGGAGGAGTGCTGCGCTTCAAGCTTTCATGGACGGCGTGCGCATGGGTAAAAGTGTGAAGGACCGCTATCCAATCGCCAAAATCGTTCTGGGTATGGAATCGCACGATCCGCTCCGCCGCCGCCAGCGCCACAAGCTGAGCAAGCCGGACTGGATCTCCTCCGCTCGCCAACACCTCGGACAGCAAAGAAATCATAACTAGCGGCTTGTCATCCAGCAGCGTCTGCAGCACCTTCTCCTCTTCTTCGCTGTCCAGCGGTCTCCAGGTTTCATGACCGTATCGTTCCAAACGGCCGAACGCTTCTTTCAGCGGGGCTACCAGGTTGGTCGGGGCCTGCCACTGATGCAGCTCTTCGCTGCGGGTCGGGTCCGACAGCAGAGGGACGAGCGAAGCGAGCACCCGCACTTTCAGTTCGGAGCCAACGAGCTGCAAGGATTCGAACGCTTTGTTGTGAAAATCCAGGGTATGCCCGCCATCCAGATAAAAAAAATGGTCGGTGACGGCCAGCAGCATCATATCTGCAAGCTGTTCGTCCGAGACGCCTTTGGTGATGGAGGTAAGCAGAATCCGTTCGGCACCTGCGTGTCCCGTACCTCGATGCAGCTGCGGTACCAGGCACGCAGCCTCTCTTGCGTGACCTCTTCGCCGGGCAGGCGGCCAAGCAGCCGGCGCTCCGCCCTACCTGCGCTGCTGCGCGCGACTTGATGCAGGCCATGATACAGCGCCAAAATCCTGCCCGTCTTATCGAGCTTCGGCAGGACGCGCGCCATGGCCGTCAGAATAGTGAGTCCCGAATTCCACCCTCCTGCGAAGCCGGTGCCAAATCCGACGCGATCCGGGCGATATCCGCCTCAGGATAGCCGGCTTCGACAAGGCCCACAACCGCTTTCGCTATGACAATACCGATATTTTCCTCCAACCCTTCCCGCAAACGTTGAATATATTTGTCTGCATGATGCTCATGCCGGGAACGAGGGTTCACCCAAACATTCCCATCTTCGCATTTCACTTCATGGGAAGGAACATCGTCCGCCCACGGGTCGAGCGTTCCGCCGCTGCATACGTCAAATCGCGCATGGTGCCAGTGGCAGGTTAAAATCCCGTCGCACAAGCTCCCCAGATGAAGCGGAAAGCCTAAATGAGGACAGCGGTTATCGACCGCATAGACCTGATCCTCATGATAAAAAAAACCGCGATTCCGCCTTTGATCAGCTTTGAGCCTTCCTTTTGAAGCGCTTCCAAATCGCCTGCAAAAATCCAACCTTCCCTCGTTTCCGCCGCATTCCTCACGTACGTCCCCTCCCGGCATTAAAATAAATGGATTTCACCTAATTATACCAACAGGCAGCAGCAATTACACTATATGGGAAAATGTTCGGCGGTATAGTGATTTCAAGTAGTACAGAGTATAATAGATAGAGTTGAATTAAAGGGGGATAATCGATTCAAGGATCGGCTTGGGTCGCACAGCTATGACTAAACTTCGTCTTTATTTATGCTTGTTTGTTTTGCTTTTCTCTTTCAGCCTTGCAAACCGGTCGTCTGCGCATAATTACGGATCCATGGCCAACTCTACTATAACTGCTGCGGATAACCGCCTTGTATTTCATTATAAAATCGATGAAGCTGCTATTCTATTCGCGCTGCCTGATATCCAGGCCAAAAAACGGCGTTCTCCATGAAGAGGAATTTAACCGGAATAAAGCTGCAATTCTCTCATTGATTTCATCCAACGTTTTACTTCTTATGGACGGGAAGCCTTTAACCCCTGTGAGTGTCAAAAGCCAGCTTATGAACGACAGCTCATTGCCGCTGCCGGTTGTGGATGTCGAGTATATCTATGAAATACACCAAATCACCAATCTGACTTTGGAGGATCATTTCCCCCAATTGCTGGAAGTGAATTATAGCCATTACGGCACCTACCAGAACGGTTCGGTCTCACAAAATTTTGATCTGGACAAGAAGCAGCCCGCCGTTTCCTTTTCCCAATCTGCGCCGCAGCAAGCCTCACCGGAAACGCTCCGAAGCAAGATTTTCCCGCACCGGCACCGAAAGCCGGGCCCTCGGCATGGAGCTTTTTTTATTGCGGGGATTGAGCATATTATGGCCGGCTTTGACCATATTTTATTTTTTTACTCTCTCTCTTGCTTTACCGCCAAACGCCCAGACAGTATATCTCGACCCTGACCGCTTTTACCATCGCCCATTCCTGCACGCTGATCCTTAATGTCCTTGGGTTTATTACCCTGCCAAGTTATATCGTCGAAAGTGTCATTGCCTTGAGCATAGTCTATGTCGCTTTGGAGAACCTCCTTATAAAGCGAAAAAATCAACCACCGCCCAATGCTCGCTTTCGGTTTCGGACTGATCCACGGATTAGGGTTTGCCAGCGTGCTCAAGGAATTTTTTGCCCGAAAACCATGTCGTTGTCCCGCTGTTGATGTTTAATCTGGGGATCGAAGCATTTCAAATCGCGCTTGTTCTGATCTTATTTCCGCTTTTGCGAATATACTTTAGGCAGCGCTGGTATCCTCTCAGCTTAAAGCTTGTCTCGGGCGCGATTTGCTGTATCGGAATATTCTGGGCCTTTCAACGCCTGTTTCTGTCATAAGGCAGTCAGATGCGTTTCCCGCCTCGTGTTCATTTTTTTATTTTACAACATCGCACTGCTAATTGTGATAAAATGGAAAAAAATCGCAAATTATTGGTCGAGTTTTGAACAATGATTTGAACAAAATTGGAGGAGGCAGACGAGTGAATAAGCTGATTTTTTTTATGGAATTCGATGTGAATGACGGCACTAAAATAAGCTTGGTCCTGCAGCATATTTTATATTTCAAGCCGCTGAATAACGGGACGGCAGTGAAGTTGATCAACGGGGAGGAAATCCTTCTCTCGGAAGAATACGACGCGCTCAAAAAATAAAATATCGGCTGACAACCATATGGAAGAAGCGGAGTTTTGGGATTAAAAAAGCCGCGCATTGCCGCGCAGCTTCTATTACACAAGTGTCCTCTCTTGACGGTTCCTTATCCAACAGTGATTTTCTCCCGGGTTTGAGCACTCTGCCTTTGATTTGTTTGGCCTCGAGGCTTCGCACGAACGCTTCAGCGTCCTGTTGAATGACCGGGAACGTGTTGTAATGCACCGGCACGACCAGCTTGGCCCCATACCACTCAGCAGCCTGAATCGCGTCCTCGGGCCCCATCGTGTAGTTGTCTCCCATCGGAATGAACGCCACATCAATATCGTATCGCTCGCCAATCAACTTCATATCGCCGAACAGGCCGGTGTCCCCCGCGTGAAGCAATGTAAGCCCTCCGCATTGAACAATATATCCTGCCGGCATGCCGCCGTAAAGAATCTGCTGCTTGTCGTGGAGAACAATTCCGGAGCTGTGGAAAACCTGAATCATTTTCGCTTTTGCAAAGCCGAGGTCGACCGTGCCGCCAATGTTCATTTCAATCGTCCGGACGCCTTTCCACGACATGTACGCAGCCAGTTCAACGCCCGCAACCACCGGCGCGTCATTGGCCTTGGCAATCGGTTCCGCATCAAGAATATGGTCAATATGCGCATGGGTCAAAAGAACGTAATCCGCCTTGATATCCTCCGGCTTAGTCACCGCCAGCTCGTTCCCCCTCAGAAACGGATCGATCACAAGCGATTTGTCCCCCACCGCAATTTGAACGCAAGAATGTCCGTGGTATATGATTTCCATCGTCTTTTTTCCTCCTGATTCATATGTACAGCTCCCCCGGTCAACGAGAGATACTGCGCCGGCCGCGTCAAATAAAGAACCGGTGCTGCAGCAGCCAATCGTTCATATGTACAAGCCCCCAAAGCAAAATTGCCAGCGCCAAGGCCACAATTTTCACCGCTGTGCTGTTCCCGAACCATTTATCCATTCTTGAGCTCCTTTATTTTGCGCTTTTAAACTAAAGTTATTTAACCAATTCATTGAGGATTGAATCACCGATTGGTGTTTACATCTGCCCAACTATTTGTTAAGATTCTAAAAAATGTTTATTAGAGGGATGGGATGCAGGATGACACAACGTACGGAAGCTCCGTTTCAAGCGGATCAAGTAGGCAGCTGATGTACATATCACTTACTTGTCCGATGGCCTGAAGGTGAAAGGATACCTATGCTTTCCGTATGGCTTCGATCTTCCGGTACCAGAGCTGAAGGCATCGATCAGCCGGTTCTACGCTTCCAACGAAGCCGAGCTTCCAATTACGAAGATAGCCAGCTCCATTGATCCGGAAACAAAAGATGTGCGGCCGTTTAAATGGCCTGTGCTTATCTACTGCCGGGGCGGCATCGGCAAAATCGGAAGAGTCAAGACGCATTGGCTTGAACAATTTTCCAAATTCGGGCACATCATATTTGCCCCCTCTTACCGGGGTACTGAAGGCGGAGAAGGCCGGGACGAATTCGGCGGACAGGATAAAGATGACGTCCTGTCCGCTTACAAGCTTCTGCAGAGTCTGCCATTCGTCGATTCCAGCCGCATTTCTGTGATGGGCTTTTCACGCGGCTCTATCAATGCGGCACATACTGCGGCAGAGATAGCGAAAGTGCACAAATTGATTTTTTTGGAGCGGAGTCTCGGACCTGGCACAGACTTATGCGGAACGGATCGACCTGCGCAGGATGCTCAAACGCGTCATTGGAGGCTCCCTGAGCAAAAAAAAGCCTGATGCCTATGAATCGCGCTCCCCTGCTTCAATGGCCGCAAGGATACATTGTCCCACCCTGATTATGCATGGCACGCAGGATATTCAGGTCGATTTCAGCCATGGAGTGAACATGTATAACAAACTGCGGGAAGCAGGCGCAGAGGTTGAATTTCACAAATACGAGGGGTATGGGCATCACTTTCCGCCTGATGTTCATAGATTGGCGATCGAGCGGATGTTTCACTGGATAAACAATTAAACCCGTTTAACTAATACAGCCGCACATCTCGCGAAGTGCGGCTGTATTTGCGTATTTATTTTCTTAACGTCGGAATCAGCCTGTTGGTCTTTATGAGCAAATCCAACGCATCGTTGATATGTTTGGTAACAATGTCGCTGTTTTGAAGCGTTTTGGTATAGCATCCTTCATCTCCAATGACGGCGATAGCGAGTGCGGCTTTCGAGAACATCTCTTCATCGTTTCTTCCGTTGCCGACCGCCGCCGCGCTCCGGGCAGATTCTCAATAAATTGAGCCTTTTCCTCCGCTTGCTGATGCTGTCCGATAATATGTACGGTTACCGGTAAATCTGAACATTCTTTTTTGGACCGTTCCATTGGTGTCCGCAGTGATTACAAACAGCTGCAGGTTTTCACAAATTCGCATCAGGCGATCTTTAACGCCGTTGATCAGCTTGCCGTCTGTCGCAATCGTACCGTTAAAATCGAGCACCAGGGATTGAATCTCGAGCATTCCGGCTCCCGGGATATTGATTTGCAGCATTTTCTCCTCCATTAGCTCCGCTTCGCCGCTTTATAAACCTCGATATACTGAGCCGCCTTCTTGGCCACCAAGGAGTGGTCTCCCGTCTTCACAGCTTCGGCGGTCAAGTCCGAACCGATTCCTACGGCAACCGCCCCCGCTGCAATCCACTCTCCCAAGTTCCCCAGCGATACTCCGCCTGTCGGCATGATATTCGCTTGGGGAAACGGCCCCTTGATCGCTTTGATCACCGACGGCGAGTAGCTGCTGCCCGGGAACAGCTTCATTACATCCACACCCAGCTCCAGCGCGTGCTGAATCTCTTGCATGGTCATCACCCCGGTCATGACCGGAACGCGGTAACGGTTGCACAAAGCGACCGTAGCGGGATTCAACGCCGGACTTACCGCAAATTCAGCCCCGCTTAACATCGCCGCTCTGGCGGTTTCCGGATCCAGCACGGTACCTGCGCCGATGATGGCGAACCTGGAGTTGTCATCCGTGCCGCTGCTGAATTTCATGGCGAGCTTCTCTATCGCTTTTAAAGCAAAAGGCACCGTCATCGTAACCTCGATCACTTTAATGCCGCCTTCGATAGCCTGCTCCGCCATTTCCGCCACTTCCTCGGGAGTCTCGCCGCGAAGAACCGCCACAACGCCCTGTTCCACAATCTGTTGAACCAGCCTCAGCTTTTTCATGGCCAAATGTCACCTTTCGTCTAACGCTCCACATGAGCGGTTTCATTCAAAATATTTTCGACCTGCTCCCACACAGGAATCCCTTCCCAGTCGCCTTCCGTCTGGATGACCATCGATCCGACCAGGTTGCCGATCCGCACCGCCTCTGCGTAAGGCAGATCTTTCAAAACACCCGCGATAAAACCCGCGCAGAACCCGTCCCCGCTCCTACGGTGTCTACAACCTGGTCTACTTTAAAATAGGGAATCGACCTAACTTTACCCTTCTCCACCAAATAAGTGGCCTCGTCCCCGCCTTTAACGACGCAAACCGCCGACAGCCGGCCCAAATGCCCCATGATCGTGTCAAAATCGTCCGTCCGGTACAGCAGCTTCAACTCTTCCAGGCCGGGCAGGAAGTAATCAGCTTCTTTGGATATCTCCAAAAGCACTTCCCGCGCCTCTTCGATCGTCCACAGCTTCAGCCGCAGGTTAGGGTCGAAGCATACTTTGACTCCATGCTTGTGCGCAAGGCGTATCGCCTCCATGACCGTCTCTCTGCAGGAAGCGCTTAAAGCGGGGGTAACGCCGGTCACGTGCAAAATTCTCGCTCTGCTAATATACTCCTCATCAAGGTGCTCAGGTTTCATCAGGCTTGCCGCCGAATTCTTGCGGTAGTAGTAGACCGAGGTCTTGCCCGCCACAACCTCCCTCATCATCAGGCCGGTAGAAGCTTCGGAAGTCCGCTCCGCGCGTGATACGTCCACGCCCTCTCCGCGGATTTTTTTCAGGATCATGCTGCCGAACGGGTCTTTGCCAAGCGGCCGAACCAGCCCGAAGTATGACCCAACCTGGCCACCCCGATCGCCACGTTGCTTTCGGCTCCGCCAAACAGGTTCTGCAGCCTGGAGGAATATTCGATTGCCCGGTTCCCTTCAGGCCGCAGCAGGCCCATAGTTTCCCCAAAGGTAATAAATTCAGGTTGAAATTGCATCGGTTGAAATTGAGCCATCGTCTCGCCATCCATTCCGCCGTCCACGCACGTTTTTTATTGGGATCGCTTTCTTTTTTTCCCGCTGCTTCTATTATAGTCAAAGTTCAGTTATGGCGCCATAACAGCTTTATCATCTATCGGCGTGCAGGCTGCGGCTTTTCACAAAGCGCACAGCTCAATCTCAAACCCGAGATCCTCAATCATCCGGTGGTCGGCGGACGCTTCCTGGCCTTCGGTAGTCAAGTAATCTCCGACATATATCGAATTCGCCGCGTACAGCGCAAAAGGCTGCAAAGAACGGAGATTCACTTCCCTGCCTCCCGCTTTTTTCCACCGTGCTTACCCGGTCATCGTATGTATGTGTTGTTGGCCGCCAGCATATCCCAATTCACTCCGGTTTCAATCATTCCACTTACCTCCTCAAAAAAATTGTCAACCCAATTATAACATAAATGGTTTACAATTCAGGTTAAACTATTGCTGCTGGATTTAGCCGGCTAGGCTGTCTCCTGTGGATGAAAAAAACGTACGTCAGCACACTCTTGTTCAAAATGAAATTCCAATCCAGATATATGCCTTTCATCTCACGCTTTAGCACATCGTCGACCGACCCTTCTTTCAGGAAAAGGGGTTTTTTCAAGTGCTCGTTTTGCTTTGCGAATGTACCCTCGAACCCGAGCTTTACCAGTTCCTCTTCGAGTTTGATCAGCAGTCCTTCACGAACAACCACTAAATTATCCTCACCGATCCAAAATGAATAAATCGAGTCGGGCATCTTTTGCACATCGTAAGTGATTTTTCCGACCCGGTGGTGTACCTCATCTTTTTTTATAGTAGTAGTCTTCGTTGTCGCGATAACGGCTGTTACTTGTCAAACCTGTGATGAGTCCCGAAAGGTTGCTGTCATCCCAATCATAATACAAACTGTCGATAACGATATCGGTGTTTTCTTGGATGAAGTGAATCAAATCCGGGCAAATGTATTCAACAATAAGTTCACGGGTCGTTCTCATTGCATCATTGTCATTTTGTTCGACTAAAGCTTTTATATCCGGACCGGTATGGCCTTGCAGGTGAATCATTACGCATCTTTCATCTAAATTTACCGTGACGTTATGCGGAGATTGTCTGAAATTTTCCAGAAAAAAAGCCGCTGCGTCTCGGCAATGATTTGTTCTTTAAGAGAGGGCTTCAGCATTTGACCACCTTCCATAAGAAAGACTTTTTTAGTTATTAACCACTTTTTTACAGTTTGAACCATATCCTGCCCGGTCGTGAAAAAAAAGCGCCCCCATCCGATTTGGACGAGAAGCGCTTGCCCGCGGTGCCACCCAATTTGAAAAAAACGCCAATGCAGGACGTTTATTCAACTTGGTTCCGCGAGAACGGAAGGTACCGGTTAACTTGGAGATGATCTTATTTCAATCATTCTTAGCGATTAAGAACCTGGTTGGATGCCCGTCATCCGCATGATCATGGTTTTATATTGTGGTAAATTATATCCTGAAAATGGTAACTGGTCAATTTAAAATTGTGCAGTGCGGCACCTTCAAAGATATCTTTTTCTATCCTCTGCCTCTGGTCAAAATGCACGGCACGCCTTTGCCTACCGCGCCCGGAACGGACATTTTCTCCAGGTAGCGCAGCCCTCGCGCACATTTTCGGCATTTCTCGCATACATCGGAAGTTACCGTTTTCATATTCATATTGGCCTGGCTTGCCGGGGTCGGCTGTTTCTTTTTTTGACTTTCTTGGGGGGCACGGGACTCACTCCTTCGAATCTGTTGTACTATCCTATGTGAAGAAGCCCCGGCCGGTATCCGCTCGCGCCTACAGGCAAAAGAAAAAAAGAGGCTGCATCAACAGCCCCTCTGTCTTCCTTTTCTCAGCCCAATCACCGTTTGCCCGGATCGTAAGGCTCGCCCAAAGCCGATGGAGGATACGCCCGCCCTACTGCGCCGGCCAAGACAAGAATGGTCAGGACGTAAGGCAGCATGTAGATAAATTCCAGCGGTATATTCTTCGTAATTTCAAACTGCTGCACGATGTTCTTCAGCGCTTGAGAGAATCCGAAGAAGACAGCCGCACCGAGCGCTCCCACCGGATTCCATTTGCCGAAAATCATCGCCGCCAGCGCAATAAACCCCTGACCCGAAATCGTGTTGTGAGAGAAGTTGCTTGTCGTCGTCAATGTAATCGTGGCGCCGCCCAGGCCTGCAAGAGCGCCGCTGATCATCACGGCGATATAACGAATCCGGTTTACTTTAATTCCGACGGTGTCCGCTGCACCTGGATGCTCTCCTACGGAGCGGATCCGGAGACCGAAAGGCATTTTATACAGTACAAACCATGTGACAGCCACCAGAATAAACGCGATATAGGTTGTCGGATAGGCTGTGAAAATCCCGTACCCAAGACCAGGAATTTGGGACAACCCCGGGATGGCCACCTTGCCGAACACGGAATTCAGCGTCTCGGTCTGGCCGGAGCCGCTGAACATCAGCTTCACCATATACAGCGTCAAGCCTGCGGCAAGAAAGTTAATAACGACTCCGCTGATGACTTGGTCGGCTTTAAACGTAATGGTAGCCACCGCATGAATAAGAGCAAACACCAGCCCGGACGCTGCAGCGATAAGAAGCGCGATCCAGGGCGATAAGCCGTTTAACCCCGCCTGTTCCATATAGTAGCCTCCGACAGCGGAAGAAAACGCCCCGACGACCATAAGGCCTTCAAGCCCGATGTTGACGATCCCCGAACGCTCGGAATAAATGCCGCCGAGAGCGGTGAAGATCAAAGCGGTCGAGAAGACGAGTGTAATATTCAGCATCTGTCCCAGAATGGTAACAAGGTCCATCTACACCGCCTCCTCTTTTTTTCCGTTTTCCCGTAAATGGCTTCAGAACCCAGCGGACGATCCCCGAAGCGGCGACAAAGAAAATGACCGAAGCGATCACCACGCGAATGACCTCGGGAGGAACATCGGCGCCAAAGCTCATCCCCGCCGAGCCGTAGGTTAGCCCTCCGAACAATATGGCGCCCAGCACGACTCCGAACGGTGTGTTGCCGCCCAACAGAGATACCGCTACCCCGTCAAATCCGTACCCCGGAGAAGCTGCCATGACCGTCTGGTAATGAAACACTCCCAGAACTTCGAATACTCCGGCAAGCCCGGAAAACACTCCCGCTATGAACATCGATTTAATGACGTTGCGGCCCACATTCATCCCCGCGTACTCCGCCGCGTCGGGATTGTGTCCTACCGCGCGCAGCTCGAAGCCCTGCCTGGTCTTCCATAGAAGCACGTACATGAACACCGCAGCCAGTACGGCGAGCAAGGTTCCCCAATGGACCCTGGCGTTGCCAGCGCTTGCGATAGCCCGTTCAGCGTAATGGAGGCGGTCTCCTGGATCGGATACGACCGCTGCTGTCCCGGCTGGATCAGGAAATGGTTCACTATGTAGTTGCTGAAATATAAAGCGGTCCAATTCAGCATGATCGTCGTAATGACCTCGTTGACGCCGCGTTTCGCTTTTAAATAACCGGCAACAGCGCCGCACAGCCCGCCGAGCACCGCCCCGACAATAATCGCCAGCGGAGCGTGGATAAACCATGGCAGATGCAGCTTGACTCCGACTAGCGTAGCCCCGGTCATGCCAAGAAGAAACTGCCCTTCCGCACCGATATTGAACAGACCCGTCCGGAAGGCGAAAGCGACCGACAAGCCGGTTAAAATGAGCGGCGTGATTTCCCGTATCGTCTCCGCAAAATCATAAGGATTCCCGAATACTTTGCCCAGCAAAGAGGTATAAGCGACGATAGGGTTATAACCGCCGATCAGCATAACGACGGCCCCGAAAAGCAATCCGAGAATAATGGCCGCCACCGGAACCAGAACAGAATCCTTGTTGACCGTACTTATGATTTTATTCATCCGCCCTATTCCTCCTTCCTGTCCATCCGCTTGCTTCCCGCCATCATGAGCCCAAGCTCGTCATCATTTGTCGACTGGGGATCGACCACGCCTGCAATTTTGCCTTCATAAATCACCGCAATGCGATCGGACACGTTCAGGATTTCGTCGAGTTCAAAAGACATGAGCAGAATCGCCTTGCCCTTATCCCTCTGCTCGATCAGCCGCCGGTGGATGTATTCGATCGCTCCTACGTCGAGGCCTCTCGTAGGCTGGGCAGCGATCAGCAGGTCGGGGTCTTTGTCGATTTCACGCGCAATGATCGCCTTCTGCTGGTTGCCTCCGGACAAGGATCTCGCCTTCGTCCCTGTATCGGGCGTCCTGACGTCGAACTCCTTGATCAGCTTGTCCGCGTGGCGGTCGATCGCTTTGTAATCCAGGAACCCGCTTTTGCTGTATTCCTTATGGAAATACGTTTCCAGCACCATATTCTCTCTCATGCTGAAATCCAGTACCAAGCCGTGCTTCTGGCGGTCCTCCGGGATATGGGACAGACCCGCTTCCGAAATATAACGCGGCGTACGGTTCGTAATCTCTTTGCCGTTCAGCACAATCCGGCCGGTCTGCACCCGTCTCAGCCCGGTCAGCGATTCAATCAATTCGGTCTGACCGTTGCCGTCCACTCCGGCTATGCGAGAATCTCCCCTGCACGGACATCGAAGGAGATGCCGTCCAAAGCCTTCAAACCGTTAGGATTCGAGACGACAACATCGTTCACCTCAAGGATCGTCTCTCCCGGCACGGCCTTCTTTTTTCTCCGTCTTGAAGGAAACCTGGCGCCCTACCATCTTTTCGGCCAATTCCCGTTCGGTTGTGCCCGCCACGGTCAGCGTATCGATTACTTTACCCCGGCGAATCACCGTCACCGTGTCCGCAATGGACATAATTTCCTTCAGCTTATGGGTGATCAAAATAATGGATTTGCCCTCTTTCACAAGATTGCGCATGATTTGAATCAGTTCCTGGATTTCCTGGGGGGTAAGAACCGCCGTAGGCTCGTCAAAAAATAAGAATGTCGGCCCCGCGGTACAGCGTTTTCAATATCTCCACCCGCTGCTGCATGCCAACGGAAATATGTTCGATTTTAGCGTTAGGGTCGACCTTCAATCCGTACTGCTCCGACAAAGCCTTGACCTCTTGAGAAGCTTTGCGGTAATTCAGCTGCAGGCCCATCTTCGGTTCCAGGCCAAGGATAATATTTTCCGTCACCGTAAACGGCTGAACCAGCTTGAAATGCTGATGCACCATCCCGATGCCCATTGATATCGCCATATTGGGCCCTTCCAGCCGCACAGGCTTGCCGTCGATCAGAATCTCGCCTTCGTCCGGCTGGTACAAACCGAACAAAATATTCATAAGCGTGGATTTCCCCGCCCCGTTTTCCCCCCAGCAGTGCATGAATCTCGCCTTTTTTTCAACTGCAGGCTTATGGAGTCATTCGCCACGATCCCCGGAAAACGTTTCGTAATATTCCGCAGCTCCACCACTGTTTTTGCTGAGTTCATTGAATCCTCCTGCAATGTAAGAATGGTTAATCCCATGAATATTTAGCTGTAGTCAAACAACAAGGCCAGTTTCATCGAACCAGCCTTGTTGTCGGAAGCTTGCTTTTCTTGTATTGACTTTACTGCACTGTAGGAACTTTAATGTCGCCTTTGATGATTTTGTCCTTATATTCGTCGACTTTCTTCAAAACGTCTGCAGGCACGTTCTTCTTGGAAGTGTCCGGAAGGCCGACGCCATTTTCTTTCAAACCAAGCACCGTGTTCTTGCCGCCCTGGAATTTGCCGTCGACCGCCTCTTTGGAAACCTTCACTACCGCTTCGTCAACGCGCTTCAGCATCGAGGTCAGAGTGACATCGTCGCCAAACTCAAGCGATTGGTCTTTATCTACGCCGATAACCCATACTTTTTTTTGCCCGACTTGACGCGGTCCTTAGCCTCGTTAAATACGCCGTTGCCGGTCGCTCCAGCCGCATGGAAGATGATGTCAGCTCCGCTGTTGTAGATCGTTGCCGCCGCCGCTTTACCCGCATCCGGCTTGTCGAATGCGCCTGTATAGTTGATGGTCACTTTGGCATTCGGATTCACCGCTTTTACGCCGGCCACAAACCCAAGCTCAAAACGCTTGATGACCGGGATATCCACACCGCCGACAAAACCGATCTGGTTGGTCTTCGTCGTCAATCCGGCCACTACCCCTACCAGGTATGACCCTTCGTTCTCGGCAAAAGTAACCGACTGCACGTTGGGAGCTTCCACTACGGCGTCGATAATAGCCAACTGGGCTTTCGGATTCTGCACAGCTACCGCTTTCATGGCGTCTCCCAGCAGGAAGCGATCCCCCATGTCAGGGTGTAGTTATCTTTTATAAAAGTATTGAGGTTCGTCTGGTATTCGGAATCCTGCTTGCTCTGCAGGTACTTGATTTCGACCCCGTTCTCTTTTTTTAAGCTTATTCAGGCCTTCCCAAGCGCTTTGGTTAAAAGATTTGTCCGTAACGCCGCCGGTGTCGGTTACCATTCCAATCTTTATCCTGAAGCCTTCGGTGCGTTAGCGCCGTCTGAGCCCGCCGGTTGTTTATCCGCCGCTTTGCTTCCGCAGCCGGACAACACCAGAGAAAGTGCGATAATCGACGTTGCTGCCAAAGAGAACCATTTTTTTCATTGGACTTTTCCCCTTATATAATTAATATTAGTAGACCGATCCCATTCTATACACAAACTGGAGAGCGTAACGGGTAAAACCAGCTCCACCGCCCAAATAATGGGTGTCTGTCAATGTTAAATTATATAACACTTTTTTACAAATTGGAAATATTATGCCGGTCAAAAAAAAGGACCGTCCTGCGATATCTGTGGCTGCTGTCCGTATCGCGGGTCACCGTTGCTCCATTCGATTAGGTGGCTTAGTTGTATGCGACATAGCGGATTTTTTGAGTCGTTGATATTCCTCCCTGTATCTATACAAGCTCACCTGATAACGCCCTTTCTGGCTCTATTTCAGTGCAGTCCCCTTCCCTAGTGGCTCAAAAGCCTAAATAAAGCCCTCAATGTCCTCTATCGATCGCAATCTTCTCCTCACAATATGCGCTGGCCCTCGGCATGCAACTCCGGTAGTGTTGTCCTGCGGCATGCTGGATTACTTTGATTAACGGGATAATATGCTGATATTTGCTCTGTTTAATTGCTTTCCGGACCATATAACTGTAAAATTTCCCGTTAATTCAATCCATACCTGACAATTTTTTAAAAAAAACCGCTGAATTTGATGGATGTTTTCCAATTAGTTGCATCTCTCACGATATCAAAGTCAAATTAGGTGCAGGATAACCTGTTATTTTTCCCTGCGCGCGGTTCTGCCGATGCGTATTGCGGAGTTGCGCGGGGGTGGCCGCAAAGTTAAAGCAGCGCAATTATCCGCTGAAGCTCCAACGATCCTACACGATAAAACGCTTGGAGCCGCTTGGAGGCAGACAAGGTGATCTACCCGGATTGGAAAAGTAAGATTCGGAGTCCCACCCCCGCCGTGCAACGCAGCAGCGATCGCTGGGAGAGGCACACGTTGTCACGCAAAACAACCTCTCCCAGCGTATGAATGTATTTAAACCCACACTTATCCACAGCGGCCGAAACTCAATACTATACAAAAAAAACAAAGAGCCCCTGACGAGGAGCCCTGCAGCTGTTCGAATTTTCAAATCTTTTCACCGGATGGAGATGCCCAGAGTTACAGGGTGCCGCGCCAACTCAAAAGCCGGTGCCCTGCGCCGCTCTCAAGGAAGCCTCGAGCTCTTCGTGAATGTAACCGTTAGTCGCCATTACATTTCTCACATCCAAAGTATAGGAACGTCCTGTCGTGTCCGTCACTCTTCCCCCGGACTCCTGGATCAGCAGCGAGCCTGCCGCTATGTCCCATACATTCAAGCCGATTTCCCAGAAGCCCGACAGCCTGCCCGCCGCCACATAGGCCATATGTAACGCAGCAGAGCCGGCTATTCTCAGGTTTCGGACCTGCGGGATCAGCTCCTGGACGCCTTTCATGTTGGCGGGCAGAGCTTTCTGTTGATCGGACGGGAACCCCGTAGCAACCAGGCTTTCAGACAATTCAGCTTCCTTGGAAACCTGCATCCTGATCCCTTTTACATAAGCGCCCTTTCCTTTCTCTGCGACAAAAAAAGCTCATCCCTGGAAGTCATACACTACGCCGACAATCACTTCGCCTTTATACGCCAGCGCAATCGAAACGCAGTAAAAAAGGGAACCCATGCACATAGTTCGTCGTCCCGTCAATCGGGTCAACAATCCACAAATACTCCGCGTGCGACACGTCCTGAAGCGCCTTGCTCGATGCCGCCGGCCCCGGCTCCACGCCTTCCTCCCCCAAGAAGGAATGCCGGGGAAAATGCGTCAGGATCAATCCGCGGATCATCTTCTCCGAACCTTTGTCAATTTCCGTAACCAGATCGCTCGGCGAATATTTCAACAAAAGTTGGTTGTATGTACCCAGCTTGCTTTTTTACCCATTCCCCAGCCTTTGCCGCGGCACTGATGCTACCGCCGTAAAGCTTTTGCTGCCTATCACGATTGCTCTCTTCTCTTCTTGTTCAGCCATCTATATCCACTCTCTTCATCATACATTTAAGGAACCACCCTCAGTATAGTAAAAGATACGGTAGAAAAGCTAGGGGCGATTCACCCAAAAAAAAGTTAGGTTGAAGTGACAAATTTTCGGGCATGCGGCTTGCATTCGGCTGACAAGAATGATTCCGGAGCACAGCGATTTACCACCAATAAAGCGTTCTACCCGCCAATAATATGATAGCCGTTGTCCACATAGATCACTTCGCCGGTGATTCCCCTTGACCAAGAGGACATGAGGAACAACGCCGTATCCCCTACCTCGGACGCTTCCGTGGTCCTTCGCAGGGGAGCCTTCTCTTCCACAGTCCGCAGGATCGTGTTGAAATCCTTGATCCCTTTGGCCGCCAGTGTGCGGATCGGGCCCGCGGAAATGCCGTTCACTCTGATGTTGTACTGCCCGAGGTCTGCGGCCAAGTAGCGTATACTGGCTTCCAGGGCCGCTTTGGCCACTCCCATCACATTGTAATTTTTTAAGCACGCGCTCGGCGCCGAGATAAGTCATCGTCATTATGCTTCCGCCTTCAGTCATCAGTGGATAGATGCGCTGTGCCACAGCCACCAGAGAATAGGCGCTAATCTCCTGGGCTAACGCGTAACCTGCCCGTGAGGTGCGCACATACAGCCCTTCCAGTTCCTCGCTTTTGGCGAAAGCGATGCTGTGCACTAACCCGTGCAGAACGCCGAACCTCTCTTTTAATGCAACCGCCAAAGTTTCGATTTCCTCATCCACAGTGACATTGCACGGCAAAAGAATGGAGTTCGGCAGCGTGTCCGCCAGCTTGCGGACCCTTTCCTCCACCCTCTCGCTCTCGTATGTAAAAGCGATCGTCGCCCCTTGGGAAGCGAGTGACTGGGCAATCGCCCAAGCGATGCTGCGGTCGTTGGCCACTCCCATAACCAATATGTTCTTGCCCTCCAGTAAATCCATCAGATACCAGTCTCCTCTCATAAAAGGGACTTTACGCGATCGGACTTTGTCCCGTTTGACTCAAAAGTACCTGATTTTTTCTGATAATTACAAGTGGTTGAAGTCGTCCAGCAGCTTATTCGTCGTTCGAGCAGATATGTTTCATCTAATCCGCCATCCGCCATCAGGTAATCTCAACCGAAGCCTGAGTCAGCGGAACGACGCCCGGTTCATGCTCCCAATCGTTCATAAGGCGGAACAAAGCGCCGTCCTTCATTTTGGCCTCAATCATAATGTCCAGCCGCTCGGTCACCGGGGCAATCTCTCTCAGAAACGCCGTCAGCGCGCCTGTATTCACATAATCCGCATGGCTTCTGGCTCGGACTCGCTTTTGGGGGAGGACGCGTGGATTTTCGGCGGCAGCGGACTGCCGTCTTCGCTCGTCTCGCCCTCCCAGGTGTCGAGAATGCGCGGCCACAGCTGAGCTGCACTTTCTCCCTCGTTATTGACCGCATGATGATGGATATCCAAAACCATCGGCACGCCTACAGCCTGGCTCACCGCCAGAGTTTCCGCCGCGGTGAAGGTTTTGTCGTCATTTTCCAGAGTAATGCGCCTCCGTATGGACTCGTCCAGCCCAGCAAAATTAGTTGCGAACCGGGCCGCCGCCGCTTCCTTGTTTCCATAGGAGCCCCCTATATGAATGTTGCACTTCGCTGCCCTGCCAAGGCCCATACTTTCCAGCATCCGGACATGGCGGTTGAGATCCTCGGCCGATTTTTTGGCGGACGTCTTTGCGGTGAGTGCTGAGCACGGTAAAATGCTCCGGATGAAAGCCGGTACGCATGCCGTTTTCTTTTACAAAGCTGCCGATCTCCTCGAAAGAAGACTGCAAATTCGCAATGGGATCCCAGTCCCCGAGCATTTCATGGCCTATAAGTGGAATCAGCCTGGAAGAAAACCGGTACACCATAATATCCTGATATTTGTTATGCTTCAGCAGCCGCAGAGTGTTATGCAGGTTTTCCTCCGCGATCCTTTCCAGCTTACGCACAGCCGCTTCGCGGTCGGTCAGCTTGGAGAATTGGGCGACGGTCATCGTTTTGGAGGGGGATGCGTTCTTGACTTCCGTTGACATCGCGACATATCCTAGCCTAACAATCATCCTTAAGTTTCACTCCATCAAATTGGTAGTTTTTTTTACTATCCCCATTTTCGGAAAAACTCCCCGGCCTGCTGGACAAGCCGATCAAAACTCATCCAATATATGAAAAAAGCGGTATACCGTTCTTTCCGTCCATGCCGGGGAGTCCCGATAATCCCAATAGCGGTAACGGCTGTTGGTCGTATGCGCATTCACAAGGGGCATGCCGTACGCGTCAAAACCGATCACGATCGTATTGTGCTGAAAACGCGAATCTCCGTCCCAATCGTAGCAGATCACGTCCCCGACCATCAGCTGCTCCGGCCTTTCCACAACGCACGCCTGCAGCGCCGTCCTCGAACGGCTCAAATGCACCTGCAGGCTGTGCGCCACCGCCCAGCTGTAGCTCCATAATTCCCTGCCGCCCGACTTTCCCTGGTACCACCAGCCAGACTCTCTCCTCCCGGTATAATGCATGGGCGCTCCTCCCGCAAAAAAAGGCACTGCGATACGAAATTCGTGCAGTCCACCTCAAACGCCAAATACTGGGGATTGTAGCTGTTCCACCATTTTTTGCGCATATCGGCGTGCGGCTTCCCTGTCGTATCTTTTTTCTTGCCGCATAGGTTTCTCCGGTGTTCAGGATTTGTCTATTAATGAAAGGAGCCGCTAACCCCTGGCTCTGGATCAGGTTCCTCTCCCCGACCGTGCCGTAATTCAGCGGCCAAAGACTCGGCTCCTCACCCGCGTGAGACTTCTCCTGGCCGACGCCTTCGATCCTTGCGATCTTCCACTGTCCTTCTTCTTCCACCAGGTCGATGCGCTCCTTCTCCACCCGTTCTTCGACAAAAGATTGCTCCAATTGCGTGTACTCCAGTTTCCGCTTGATCTCGATTTCCGCAGTGACAGAAAAGCCGGATTCGCTGATCGCGTTGAATTGAAGGCGAGTTTCCTGCTTTACAGGCGTAAGTTTGCGGGACTTGTACCCCGAAACGCTTCGCATCATTCTGTTTTTTCAGCAGGGCCAGTGCTTGCTTATCCATAAAAGGATACAAATTCTGCCGCGCCGAAAAAAATTGGCCTCGTTATCGTTCTTGACGCTGACATAGCCGTAAACCGCTTTTTTTTCCAAGGCATAGACTAGAACTCCTTTCAACGCCTTATAATAATGACTGACCGACTATGGACATTCCCGCATTGTTCTCAAATATATGAAGCCGCAGGCCAAAAAAATGTACGAAAAAACATTCTTTACTGGACAGCCGGTAAGCGCTATACTATAAGTAGAGCAATTTTTTGAAATCATGTTTCATATAGTGAAACCGAGTGTAAAAAAATTACACGTTCACTAGCTGAAGACAGAATAAAAGGGAGGGTTTACTTTTGGCTGCACAAGACCAATATTCATGCCGCACAGAGCTTAAAGTGTGGGACAAATCTTACCAGTACTATGACCTTCACAAGCTGGAGGAGCACGGATTAGGCACTATCTCGAAACTGCCTTTTTTCCATTAAGGTGCTTCTGGAAGCCGCTGTCCGCCAATTCGACGGCAGGGCGATTACAGAGGACCACGTGAAGCAGTTGACCGGTTGGGCGGACAGCCGCGACAACAATAAAGAAATTCCGTTCATTCCCGCGAGGATCGTCCTTCAGGACTTCACCGGCGTACCGGTCGTAGTCGACTTGGCGGCGATGAGGGCCACCACGCACAAGACGGGCGGAAATCCGGAGCGCATCAATCCTTTGGTGCCTGTAGACCTGGTTATTGACCACTCGGTTATGGTCGACGCATTCGGTACGAGAGATGCGCTCGAGAAAAAATATGGATGTCGAATTCCAGCGCAACGAAGAGCGCTACCGTTTCCTTCGCTGGGCGCAAAACGCGTTCGACAACTTCCGTGCGGTTCCTCCCGCAACCGGGATCGTCCACCAGGTCAACCTGGAATACCTTGCTTCCGTAGCGGCTACCAGAACGGTAGACGGCGACCTCCAGGTATTCCCTGACTCGCTCGTAGGCACGGACTCCCATACCACAATGATCAACGGCCTCGGTATAGTAGGCTGGGGCGTCGGCGGTATCGAGGCGGAAGCCGGAATGCTTGGCCAGCCGCTTTACTTCGTAACTCCGGACGTCATCGGATTCAAATTGACGGGAAGCCTCCCAGAAGGCGCAACGGCAACGGACCTGGCGCTTACCGTCACGCAAATCCTGCGTAAAAAAGGGCGTTGTAGGCAAGTTCGTTGAATTCTACGGCCCTGGACTAAGCAACATCTCATTGTCCGACCGTGCAACGGTAGCTAACATGGCCCCTGAGTATGGAGCTACGATGGGCTTCTTCCCAGTCGACAACGAAACTTTGCTGTACATGAAGAACACAGGCCGCTCCGACGAGCAGGTGGCGCTGGTTGAAGCTTACTACAAGGCCAACGGCATGTTCCGTACGGACGAAACCGAAGATCCTGTATTCACCGACAAAATCGAGCTTGACCTTTCCTCCGTCGTGCCAAGCTTGGCGGGACCTAAACGTCCTCAAGACGCGTGGAATTGACAGCCATGAAAGATTCCTTTAACAGCATCCTCCGCACTCCGGTCGAGAACGGCGGATACGGCCTGAGCGAAGAAAAGATCAACGAAAAGGTGCAAGTGGATTTCCCGAACGGCCAAATCGAGAAAATGGGAACCGGAGCCGTCGTTATCGCAGCGATCACTTCCTGCACCAACACTTCGAACCCAAGCGTAATGCTGGGAGCGGGCCTGCTCGCCAAGAAGGCCGTGCAGCGCGGTCTGAGAAAGCCCGCTTATGTCAAGAGCTCTTTGACTCCGGGTTCTCAAGTGGTAACCGAGTATCTATATAAAGCCGGTTTGATGGACTCTCTGGAAGCTCTCGGATTCCACGTGGCCGGATACGGCTGCGCAACCTGTATCGGCAACAGCGGACCGCTGTCCGACGAAGTAAGCAAAGCCATTGCGGATAACGACATGACCGTTGCGGCCGTGCTGAGCGGCAATCGTAACTTCGAAGGCCGCGTGCATGCTCAGGTGAAGGCGAACTACCTGGCTTCCCCTCCGCTCGTTGTCGCTTACGCGCTGGCAGGCACCGTGAACATCGACTTGACTAAAGATCCAATCGGCTACGATCCTAACAACCAGCCGGTATATTTGAAGGATATCTGGCCTAGCAACCAGGAAATCCGCGACGCCGTCGCCTTCGCCATGAGCGCGGAAACCTACCGCGATAAATACTCGAACGTTTTCCGCGCCAACGAGCGTTGGAACGAAATCGACATTCCGGAAGGCGACCTGTACGAGTTCGACGAGAAATCGACTTACATTCAAGAGCCTCCGTTCTTTAATCATCTGGGGCTGAAATCGACGACATCAAAGACATTAAGGGCGCAAAAGCGCTTGCACTGCTGGGCGATTCCGTAACTACGGACATATCTCCCCTGCCGGCAACATCTCGCCGAAGAGCCCTGCAGGCATGTACCTCACCGAGCATGGCGTGAAGAGGGAAGACTTCAACTCCTACGGTTCCCGCCGCGGTAACCATGAAGTGATGATGCGCGGTACGTTCGCGAACATCCGGATCCGTAACCAGCTGGCACCGGCACAGAAGGCGGAGTGACCACTTACCTCGGCACGGATGAAGTGATGTCGATTTACGACGCATCCATGAAATATCAAGCGAAGAAAACGCCTCTGGTCGTTATTGCCGGCAAGGAATACGGTACAGGAAGCTCCCGCGACTGGGCGGCGAAAGGAACCTTCCTCCTGGGTGTCAAAGCGGTTATTGCGGAAAGCTTCGAGCGTATTCACCGTTCCAACCTGGTGGGCATGGGTGTCCTTCCTCTTCAGTTCGCAGAAGGCACAGGCTGGTCAACACTGGGTCTGAACGGAAGAGAAACCTTCGATATCACCGGACTGAGCAACGATGTGCAGCCTGGACAGTCGGTTAAAGTAACGGCTACCCGTGAAGACGGGACCAGCTTTACTTTCGACACGACGCTTCGGCTGGACAGCACAGTCGATGTGGACTACTACCGCAACGGCGGTATCCTGCAGACTGTACTCCGCCAAATTATGGCTGAATAAGAATGCATACGTATTGCTGAATAAGAATACGAAAGAAGGCTGCACCCTTGAGGTGCAGCCTTCTTTCGTATGCCGGTTTTAGCCACTTGCGACCCTCCTTTTGGCCGTGGTGCCGGTCAAGCTGGTGAATTGGGCATTTTGCCGATATATTCGGAGTCCGGATAGATCAGCCGGCCCTTGGACGCTTCCATAATGTGGGCACACCATCCTGCTGTACGGGTCACTGCGAAACTCGGAGTAAACAGCTCTTCATGAAAATCGATAGCATTCATTACCGCCGCCGCATAAAATTCCACGTTCGTATACAGCTTTTGTCCGGGCTTATACTGCGCGAGCAGGCGAATGACCACTTCCTCCACATGGACCGCAAGCTCCAGCCAAGGATCGTTTGCCGACAGTTCAGCGGCCAGATCCCTTAAAGCGACCGCCCGGGGATCCTTCGTCTTATATACACGGTGTCCGAAGCCCATGATCCTGCCCCCGGACTCCAGCTGCTGCTTGACCCAAGACTCGGCCTGTCTTTGGTACCGATCTCTCTCAGCATTTTCATCACCAGAGAAGGAGCGCCTCCGTGCAGCGGGCCTTTCAAGGCACCGATTGCCCCCGTGACGGAAGAGGCCATGTCGGACCGGTAGAGGCGATGACTCGGGCTGCAAAAGTGGAGCTGTTCATGCCATGGTCCATCATCAGATTCAGGTAAACCTCTAAAGCTTTGACCTGCGCTTCCGGAGCTTCCGACCCTTTTAACATGTAAAGATAGTTTGCCGTATGCATCAGATCGGATCTTGGGCTGACGGGCGCTGTACCTTTCAGCTTATGATAGCGGTAAGCGATAATCGTCGGAAGCTTCATGGTGATAAAAGCCGCCTGGTCCAGCGTGGGAGGATACGACATCTCTCCTGATTCCAACGCGGACACGGCAGTCCTAAGTACCCCCATCATTCCCACAGAAGGAGGGATTGCGTCGATTACCCGCTTTATTTCACCGGTGACTTCCCTCAGCTCGGCCCACTGCGTAAAGCATGCTTCCCGCTCGTGCCCGTCCGGCAGTTCTCCGTGCCACAGCAAATACGCTAATTCTTCAAAATGACGCACCCGGGCCAAATCCTTCGCGAAATGGCCTCTGTAAATGAGGTGGCCGTTCTCTCCGTCGACAAAGCTGACTTCCGTCTGCGCTGCGATCACTTTTTTCCAACCCAGGCGCGATAACCATATCATTTACTCCCTTTCTTCGTTCACCTTTTAAGCGGACTATGTGTATATCGGTATTGTACCAGTGCTAATGAAGGAGAAGCCGGTTCTGCAGGCCGTCCGGGGAGCATATCGTCAATGGCCTCCGCGCTTCCCGCCACGCGTACGCTGCTCCAGCCGGGACGCCCG
>BBFE01000049.1 GCA_001313085.1 Paenibacillus sp. JCM 18996
CCCCTCCCGGGAAACCTCCGCCGCCTGCCTGTGGTCCTGAAAAGAAACTGCGCGTAGTTACTTCTTGGTCGTAAGGGTTATATGTCATGGTTTCTCATTCCTTTGCCGTTTTACTACAGCCTATGTGATGGGCAAATGTTTGGTATGGACGTTTGTCACGGGTCGGGAATAATTTGATAGACCGGCATGCCGGGGATAAAATAAGAAAAAAACGCAAAATCGGGGAATAGACGCGAAACGCGCAGGAGGAACCATGACCGCACAAAACTTCACCGCCCAATTGAACAAGCCCGACGCCGCCGGTACAAGGACAGCTCAAGGAAAGCAAGCGGCCCAAGGGATAGTGATTGCCCCTTTTTTTAAAGCTGGAATGATTGGCGACAATAGTTTATACTTGGTAGATTGGAGAAACATTTTAATCCATTAACGCATGAAGATTTTAACGTCCTGAAGATTCGGGTAGAGAAGGATTTTGAGGGATGCTGTCGAAAAGGTATGCGTTACCAAGTTTACTAGGGTTGATAAACATATGCAGCTTAAAAAAACTGAACGATAAAGCGGTAGATCAGCTGTTTGAAGCCATTCTTACTCTGAAGGATCTCGAGGAATGCTATGTGTTCTTTGACGATTTGTGCACCGTGAACGAGATTCAATCGCTGTCCCAGCGGCTGGAAGTGGCGCGGATGCTGCGCAAAGGCAACACGTACAACCAGATCGAGGCGGAGACGGGCGCTAGTACGGCTACGATCTCCCGGGTGAAACGATGCTTGAACTACGGGAACGACGGCTACCAACTGACGTTGGAACGTTTGGGCCGATAGTCCGGCGGGACAGAGACAGAGGCACTTCAGGGGCTGACCGTCCGCCGTGCAACGCCACAAAATGAGCCGGGAGAAGCACGCGTTGGGAAGCATTCATTGTGCGGAATTATAATGGCTTCTACGCTGCATGGCACCACTGGGAATAAACAAAGTCACAAGGCACAATTAAATTGCGGCTCCTTCCGGGGCCTTTCTTTCGTATCTCTATTCATGACAGCGTTTTAACGTTAACGCATTAAGAAAGTGGGGGATGGTTTATGGAACGTTACGGAGTGCTCGTCATCAGCCACGGTTCGCGCGACGGGAAGTGGGTGCGGCTAGTGGATGAAGCCGTTGCGCAGGTGCTGCGTCCTTCGGACATTCCGATTGTGTCTTCTTTTCTTGAAATCGTAGAAGGGCGGCTCATTCAGGACGGAATCAGGACCCTGGAGCGGCAGGGAGTGACGGACATTATCGCGGTGCCATTGTTTGTCTCTTCCGGCAGCACGCATGTGGATGAGATCGGATATGCGTTAGGGGCCAAGCCGGAGCCTGAGCTGCGACGGATCTGACACCTTTTGAACGGAGCGCAAGGATTCATTTTACGTCGCCGATAGATGATGACCCTATCATTGCCGCTGTTTTGTATGATAAAATAAAAGATCTAACGAACAATCCGTCCCGGGAAATCGTTCTGCTGATCGGGCACGGAAGTAAAGAACAGGGATTCCATGACAAATGGCGGAGAGGGTTAGAACTCCTGGCTTCAAGGGTAAAAGAACTAGGGGGATTCGACGAGGCGGATGCGGCGATGCTGCTGCCTGATCAGGTCCACCGTCAGATGAAGCTTTGGGCGGAGAAGAAGCCCGGGCACGCAGTAATTGTCGTTCCTCTGTTTTTTTGAGCGAGGGATATTTTACAAGAACTGTAATCCCGAACCGCCTGCAGGGGTACACTTATCGTTATAACGGTAAAGCGCTGCTGCCGAATGCATCAATTCCCAAATGGATAGAAGGGCAGATTGCGCCTTTTATACGATTACGGATAGACATAGATTGACACTGGAAATTTTATGGCGAGCGGGTGATACGGGAATGGCAAAAAAGAGCAAGGCTCATTTATAATCCGACTTCCGGAAGGGAAGAAATGAAAAAAGCGTCTGCCCGATGTCCTGCAGCGGCTGGAGAGGGGCGGCTTCGAAACCTCTGCCCACGCAACAATCGGGCAGGGCGACGCCACTTTGGCGGCACGGGAAGCGGTGAAACGCGAGTTCGACCTCATTATCTCAGCAGGAGGAGACGGCACGCTGTATGAAGTCATCAACGGAATGGCAGAGCAGGAGTACCGGCCGCAGCTGGGCATCCTGCCTTTGGGAACAACGAATGATTTTGCCAGGCTCTTGCCATCCCGAAAAAATGTCGATGCAGCCTGCGACCTCATCATTAAGCAGTACTCGCGTCCGATCGATGTGGGTAAAGTCAACCAGCGTTACTTCATCAATATCGCGGGGGGAGGCTCGATGACCGAGCTGACCTACGAAGTGCCGAGCAAACTGAAGACGATGCTGGGCCAGCTCGCTTATTATATGAAGGGACTGGAGAAGCTGCCGCGTCTCCGCCCGATCGAAATCTATGCCAGGTCAAAAGGCATCGATATCCACGAAAAAAGTGATGCTGTTCCTCGTCACCAACTCCAACTCCGTCGGCGGCTTCGAGAAGCTCGCTCCGGATGCCAGCCTCAGCGACGGCCTGCTGGATGTTTTAATCCTGAGGCAGTGCTCCTTGCCTGAATTTATCCGTGTCGTCACTCTGGCACTGCGCGGCGAGCATTTGAACGACCCGAATCTGATCCATTTTCAGACCCGGCATCTGCAGATCGCCTCTCCGGACTATGTGCAAGTCAACCTCGACGGCGAGCTGGGAGGCACCCTGCCCTGCGTATTCACAAGCCTGCCGCAGCATCTTCGCATTATTGTGGATGAGACGGGCCATAGTAGTTATAAGTAGGGCGGGTTGTGAAGGTCGGGGACCAGCAAGCGAATTGTGCCAACACACGGTTCTCCCGGAGTGCGCTGCGGCACTGTATGGAGGGTGGTCAGGCCCCATATAGAGTAAGAAGAAGAAAGATTTCCGCAGACAAAAGCGTTGAAAGAATGGCATAGACAAAAAACGTTGAAAGAATGCTCTATGGAGCGACTTTTAACAAAGGTGAACAATAGAAGTGGGAGCGATTAGTGTGGGTAAACAAAACAGCAGGGGCTCTCTCACCGTTCCGGTGGAGAAAAAACGGCGAATACGAAGCGGACATTATCGGTATAGGCCACGAGGGAGAAGGGGTGGGCCGTGTAGACGGCTTTACCTTTTTTTGTACCTGGCGCTCTCCCCGGCGAACGGGCGCTGGTCAAAGTGCTTAAGGTAAAAAAAACAGTTCGCTACGCCAAATTACTGAAAGTGCTCGAGCCAAGCGCCGACCGTTCGCAGCCTCCTTGCCCGATTTACAAGCAGTGCGGCGGCTGCCAGCTTCAGCACCTGAACTATGAAGCGCAGTTGAAGGTGAAACGGCAGACGGTAGTGGATAACCTGGAACGGATCGGGAAATTGAAGGTACGGAAGGGTTTAAATGAGACCTCCTGGGAGTCTGACGAGAACGGGGTCCAGCCCCACAGCGAATTTACCGATGGTCAATTAAATGATGATCCAGGGATACTGGTGCATCCTACTGTAGGAATGAACGACCCTTGGCGCTACCGTAACAAAGCACAGGTTCCGTTTGGAGAAGAAGAGGGCGGATTAATCGGAGGTTTCTACTCCCAGGGCAGCCACCGCATAATAGATATGAACGAGTGCCTTATCCAGCATGAAGCTAACGACACTGTTGTTAATGCCGTTAAGCAGATAGCCCGTGATCTGGGGATCAAGCCATACTCGGAGGAATCGCATACAGGCTTGCTTCGCCATGTGGTCGTAAAAGTGGGCTTCCGTACCGATGAAATCATGGTTGTTCTGGTCACCAACGGCGACCGAATTCCACGTGTGAACGAATGGATTGCCCGAATTCGGGAAGCGATCCCGCAGGTCAAGAGTATCTGCCAAAACGTAAATACAAAGCGCAGCAACGTTATTTTTTTTGGCGATGTAACCAAAGTTTTGTGGGGCAGCGAGGTCATTTATGACTACATTGGCGCAGTCAAGTTCGCCATCTCGGCACGCTCCTTCTACCAGGTCAACCCGGTGCAAACCGAAGTGCTGTATAATAAAGCGCTGGAATACGCCGCGCTTAGCGGCGAAGAGACCGTCATCGATGCCTACTGCGGCATTGGAACCATCTCTTTGTTCCTGGCGCAGCGAGCCAAGCGAGTGTACGGCGTCGAGATCGTCGCGGAAGCGATCGCCGATGCACGAAAGAATGCCGAGTTAAACGGCATCACCAACGTGCATTTCGAAGCAGCCCCGGCAGAGGCGGTCCTCCCCGAATGGAAACGTCAGGCATAACGCCTGACGTGATCGTGGTGGACCCGCCGCGCAAGGGCTGCGATGCGTCGCTGATCGCGACGATCCTCGAGATGCGCCCGGAGCGGGTCGTCTACGTGTCGTGCAACGCATCGACACTTGCCCGCGACCTCGCGCTGCTCGAGCAGGGTGGCTACCGCACGGTCGAAGTGCAGCCGGTGGATATGTTCCCGCATACGGTGCATGTTGAATGTGTAGTGTCAACATATAGAAAAGATCTTCTTGTAGGTGAAGGCGATGAGTAAGTCTCATCGCCTTCTTTTCTATACTTTAAAGTTATAGGTTATCCTCACATTGCCAGATTCTTTGACCTCGATTCGCTTGATAAGATATGTAGCGAACTTTAAAACCTGTCACTTTTTTTATACCCCACTAAAGGGGAATCGGTAAGTTGAATTCACTAGAAGCAATATTTTTGATTTCTACACCAGAGATGTCAACTAGGGTTTCCTGTAAATTCTTTTTTATCTATGTAATGCCTCTTTAGGAATTGAGAACAAGCTCTAATTTTTTTGATAGTTCTCAGAAACATAATCATTAAAGATATTGTCAAAGCCATCAATTTTCATGTCTAAAAAAAATTCTTCATACCAGCCCATACAAATTCCTAGTTTATAGACGCTGCAGTTGTCAAGGAATAGCACAGCCAATAACTCCAAATCTAATAAATCCAAAGTTCCTGTTACATCATCAACCCTTTTTTCTTATTTCATCTTGTCCTCGTTTTTTTCTAAAAAAGGATTCTTTTATTCGAGGGCCTATTTTCTTCATATGCATTGATACCGTTGCTACCGAACTGTAAAATTGTTGGGAATCATTTATCCATTTTTTTCAATTCTATTTCTTATTCGATCATTAACAGTCTCCAGACATCGTTCGTCAAGATCTTCATTTATTCTTGCTTGGATATGTTTATTAAAGGCATCAAGTAATGACCTGGATGCGTTCGATTCGTTGAAATCCTTTAGACCATGGAATTCCTCAAATTCTTGCACCTCATTGTCATATAATTCATCGTATAAAGCACTTTCGATTTCGTTAATGTCTAACGCATGAATCTCTTCCTCGATAATCCGCTCTAAATTATAATTTTCTTCAGAAAAAATCGCTGCAAAACTTGTACAACTCCTTCCAATCCAAATCTTCAAGCCAGGAGTCAGGGTATGTGTTTCTCAAATTAGTCATCTTTTCATATATTGCTAAGAATAGGGGGCTAGATTCTGACTCTATATGATTAAGAAGTTTTTTTCTCATCCTCACCTATTTTATCATTTTTTTTGATTTTTTTTCATGAGTAAGGTCAAGATAGTCAATCATTGTTTTTTATTTTTTGCTATAACTTCAGCAGCATTTTTTTTCATAATTTCTATAATACCGCTCCTTTTTTTTCATAATTGCTATAATACTGCTCCCTTTTTTTCTTTGTAATGAACATTTTCTCGTAGGTATTTATGCTTCACACGGTATTCCTTGTCTACGGATCTATCTTTGATTTTTTATATTATATTGTTCAAGATATTTAATTAGTTTTCCCATATTTTTTTGGCCATTCTGAAGTCGGGTTACTCATGATATTTCTCCTAAAGTTGGTATCTGGAACTTATATTCATTTTACATTTATATATTTTAATTCTCAACAAGAATCAAATAAAGTCTTGCTTAGAGGGAACCTCCAAGATTTACAATACAGTACGAGAAGAAATTCCAGTGATTCAAAGAAGATCTATAAGAAATGTGAAGGAGCGATTGTATGAACAAAATTGTGTTTGTATTTGATCCTAATGACTCGCATATTCAAATGGTGAAATTTTCTGATCTTGTATCGGATAAAATGAAACAAAAGACGAAGTTATTAATACCCGAGATTTCACTTATAAGATTAAGAAAAAAAATAAATTTACCTCTGAAATTGCTAAGGTGAATTTAGATTGGATCCGGCATAACTCAATAAATATTGAATTTTTACCGAGATCGGGGCGTACAGGGGCCTTGTATTTTTTCGAATTGTTTGGAACAAATCGGTAGGGATTGTGATGTCTTTCTCTTCACTTCTACCACCCCGGTTCAGACCATCTTAAAGAGAAAAAAATCCCACTCCAAGGGTCGAGGCTAATTTCACTTTCTTTAATTAAACCCACAACAAACTATGAAAAGTTTTATTCTAAGGATGGAATTGTATTATATAGGGTTACAATGGAACCGCAAATAATAAACACAACAACATTTCGAACAAAGTACAGAAGTTCAGGTGAACCGTATGTTTACCCCATTCAATCAAGAGTGCTGTTGAATGAAGAGCCAAGAGGTTGGGTCAAATTTTAGTCCATTATTTTAGCTTTATTACCTAGTGATGAGTTAATAACATGACTTGGGGTGGTTACAATGCAGAAACGGGAACTAATTCAAGAGGTCAATAAACGTGGATTTTTTTGTTGACAGAAGGTGCTCTTAGGACATACATCGGTGCTAAGTACAAGCTTATCACCTTGCGGCAGCCGAAATCTGGAGTTGCAAATCAGTATACAAATGATCACTTAGAGCAAATATGCGAAATCATTGCTGCAAATCGTTTAGGCATACCTTTATCTGACATAAAGGACTATCTCAATTCATCAAACAAACTATTATTTTTTAACTGAACGGATCATTGCTAATAAAAAAGCGTGTAAAAAAAACAACTTAGCTATTGGAATATTCTCATGCAGATAACTATGGGTGTTGAGTCGGGACAGTTTCAAAACATCAACGCAACAGATTTGTATTTGAGGTACTTTAAGGAGTCCGAATAAAAGTTGATAACCTTGTCAAGCTATACTAATTACTTTATCTCTATACTTGTGAACTACATTTTGATAGGGAATGTAAGGCAAGTGAATTGTCTTAAAATTAAATCAATATCATGTTTGAAGGAGAGAACAGCAAATTATGGACGCAAAAAAACACAAATTAATTTATGTATTGAGCATTTCAACGTTGAGGTCGAAATGAAAACGGCCGAAGAGACGATTAGAGAAGAAAACCACGAAGGCATCATCGATAGTGTGATTGAAGAACTAAATCTTGATGATTGGACGGGGGATCTTGTGGCGGCACCTCGGAGGGTGTTAAGAGAGTATGAGTCATGGATGAAAGAACGAATTGATGATGAAATTGACCAAAAAAATAGTACAACAAATAAAGGAACATATCGGCAAATTTTTTTGACGGAACAATTATTTCATCACTTCCTGAAGAAATGGCTTCCTTGGAGCAGGCATTATTGCTAAAAGTAAAACACTATAATCTGGAGTTGGATTACCCTTCTTTAGAGCTAGCGGGTTTAGTTTATAGCAACGAAGTCCCAGATTCTCCTTTTATGTATCATCAAACAACTTGGGAAACCGATGAAAGTTATCGTACATTTGTTCAAGCGTACTATGCACAAATTACAACCCTTACTCGAGAGCTGCTGCATCAATACCAAGTGGAAGCACTAGGAAAAAATTCCGAACGTAGCAGCTGTTGTCAAAGAAAGGTGGAAATGAGTATGATATTTTGTTTTGCCGCGAAGACAAAAGGTGTTATGGGGATTACCTCGTTTGAGAAGCTATGTCAATTGTTCGAGGAAATTCAAAAAAATTTATTAGTGTTAGAAGAACTAATCCTTATATTAAACATTCAGCATGATTATTACAAGAATCTTAGTTCTAAGGTGGCGTTTCAAGATGTACAACGTTACCTTGCTGGGGAAGTACTCAACGGACTTTGTGTTAAGTATCTAAGTCATTTTTTTCTAAAAGTATGTGTTATAAAGAGAGCATTTCAGGTGAACAATTGGCCGCCGCTAAACAAAACATAAAAAAATATCTGCCGCGAATTGAATAAGCTGTGCTCTCAAGGTATTTCGCTAAATCCAAATCAGTCTGAGGTTTTACTAAAACAAACGAAAAGAGCCCTAGCGGATCTGGTTTCTTTTGGCTTAGAACAATTTGAAATTCGGAGTGTACTCTATGAACGATCTAAAGGATTACAAGTACATAGCGACGTTGTTTTTTTGAAACAAGTAAATACAGTGAAGATCGGTGCCTGAAAATCTATTGCACATGGATTGAAAGGATAAAGAAATATGTTGTCGCAGGAAATTTTCAGAATTCATTTGAAAAAAGAGTGATTGTCAGTATCGAGTAATCTTCTAAACACACTAAGTAATCCAAGAGAAATGCAACAACAAAGGCCTATCCTGTAGAAACCCCTAATCTAGAAAAAAAACTTGCCTTCGCACTTGGTGCATACTTTACAATGCTTAAAAAAAGGATTTTTTTTGACTTTGTAATAAGACAAAGAGAATGGTCGGTGATTATATGGATGATTGTAAACGTAATATAAACGACCTTCAAATTGAACTGGATTTTATGAACGGTTTTTTCAGAGATAATAAAATTAAGGAACAGAAATTGCGTGAAAACATAATGAACAACCTACGAACTTTGAAGGAACTTCAAACTTTAATAGATGATGAGGACGTTTACGAAACAAAACTGTATAAATTTTATAATTATAGCTATAAGGTATATCATTTGCAAGAATACACTTTAAGTATTGTTGAGACGCTAAAGAAGCTGTTAGACGAGCCTTTGCACAAAAAAAACTTCATGAGACAAATTGAACTGGGCACCGGTAAGGAGTTTGTTCCAGGGCATAAAGTAGAATGGTTTAAGGAAACCGTCCATATAACAAATGCTTTTCTGCATGCAAAATACATGTTGGACATGATATTAAAATATGGAGCCACAGGAGATGACGGAAGGGCACCTAACTTCGCATATGGTTGGGCAGCAGTCCTATGCTTATATAATATAAGGTGATTATTTCCAAATACAAACCTTTCAACTTTGAAGGAATAACATAATGCCAAAATTAAATAATGAAAATCCTTTTGGTGAAGAAGTGATTAGAATGAAACTACTTGATGAAATCATATGCCAAAGAGATCATATTTATCGGGTTGTTGAGCCATTGAATGTACGATGGATTCGTATTTATGGATCAGTACTGGAACGTAAAGAAACGGCAATGAGTGATGTGGATCTTTATGTTTCATTTGATAAACATAAGAATAGGTTGGAATGCTGGAAGCGATGCAAGCAAGTAGCTGATGTGTTGGAATCAATTTTTTAGTCGTCGTATTAGTGTTCAGTGCGAATCTCATATATATAAACGGTTTCGTGAAACAACTCAAAGGGATTCAGTTGATCTTAGAGAATTGGAGCATTCAAAAAAGCTATCAAATAACTCCAAAGTCCTCAACTTTGTACTATGAGATGCTTCGTCGTGATATTGATGAGTGGAACATATTTTACACTAAGTTCTCACAGGATTCAATCAAAGAACGACACTGGACACTTGATATGGATAGCAAATATCAACTCCATCAAAGGCAGTATCATGTAGATACTTTTTTTTACGTCGTAGCACTGGTGGTTCTCAAGCTCATGCGCCTTAAGGATAATGACATATTTAAACAAACAGAATTCGATGTCTTTGGTTTAATTCAATTGAGCGCCGAAGAGGAAAATACACTGGAATGGCGTCAACGTTGTGAAAGTAAATCTTTTGTAGAGGTCATTAGCTATATCAATAAGTGCGTTCAGGGGTTGTCCACATGGGTTAAGCGGAATGGACACTAAGTAATATCCTATAACATGTTTCAAGATTAACTCCTTGTAACAAATAGTGTGGAATGAAGGGGTGGTATATGATGAGTTGTCATGCTGACGAGGAGAAGTATCAATTCTTAGAGCGTATCTTTTTGTATAAAAAAATCAGATTATAGAACTTCACCAACAACATTATGATCTTGAAAAAAAAGGATGTATTATGGCGGAAAGTATCTTTCAAAAAAAGCATTCATATTTATCAACTGCCAAGCATTATATTGCCTTCAGTGAACCTTTTAAAACAAATTTCGTCACGTCTAAGGTTAAACCCATTTCTTGAGGCGTTAACCGAGCTTGCCAGAAAAGATAGATTCACGATTGAGCATAATTCGAGATGGTTGAAAGAACCCTTCTATATTTACTCTTTGTATATACAATTAGCCGTAATATTGGATTACCTTGTATTGTTTTTTTTATCTAAGGTGGAAGCTTCTAACAAAGATAAATATCTATCCGTATACTGGACACTGATTTACATGTTATTTAGTTGTCACGAAGAAGATGAAATAAGTAATGAGCGACATGATAAGCGTTTCTTACAGAACATGGAGCAAATTTACATTGATCCTCAAGTGCATCACGAAGCTGTGATCGAGGAGCCTATAAACCCAAAGGTGGACAACACTCTAAAAGAAGAATATTTACCGGAGAATGAGACACTTGAATTAATAATGCAAGATATTATTGCAATGAACTTTGAAGCACTAAAGGAGTTGGCTAAATGATGATCCGAATCACTGTTGATCAACTCCATATCTTTCACGACAAAATAACACAATCAACCGGAGGATGAAAGGAGTGAGGGATTTTCGTCTTGTTGAAAGTGCTTTGAGCAAGGCTTTCATCACGTTTGAAGGTAAGGATCTGTATGCGACAATTGTTGGGAAAATTGCAATGGTGACATTTTCACTGATCAAGAATCACGGGTTCGTGGATGGAAATAAACGGATGGGGATTGCCGTTATGCTGCTGTTACTTCGCATCAATGGCTTCCGCTTGAAATACGAGCAAACTGAGTTAGTGGAGTTAGGTTTAAGAACTGCGGCTGGAGAATTTAACAAAGAACAAATCGAACAATGGATTCAGGATCACAAAATATAGAGATAGACATCAACTAACTATGACGGAGAGGAGGAAAGGTAGAAGTGAAAACATTTGATTTGATATCAGATTTACACTTAGATTTTTTATGTTCGGAAATATTGGGACTGGTACAAAGTTGATGTCACACCCACAGAAGTGGAGATTATCCGGGCATTCGTGGAGGCTATTACACCAGAATCACCATCACCGGTTCTCGTGATTGCCGGTGATTTGGGGCATAAGAACAGTCATTCACAGCTGCTTCTTACATTTTTTAGCTGAAAAAATATGATCACGTGCTTTACACATTTGGAAATCATGATCTGTACTTATTTCCCGATGAGAAGGAACATGCTATTTATAATTCTTCAGTTGAGCGCTGGGAGGAACTTAAGGAATTGAGCAGTGAAATTCCTGGAGTGATTGCGTTAGATGGCGATAAAGTGACCATTGATGGTGTCACCTTCGGGGGCACTGGGTTGTGGTATGACTACATCTATGGTTTAAAGCTTGGATATAGTTGGAAAAAAACTAGATGCTTACTGGTTTTCTAACTTTAATGACTCTAATTATATTATCGAGTGTCCCAAGGTAGATGAAGAAAAGAAGAAACTCAACGCCATATTTGACGACTGTGATATAGTGATTACCCATGTTTCACCTGATGACTCGCATCTTAATCCGCGTTTTCAATGGAATCCAATCACAGCATTTTACTATTTTGACGGTTCTGATTTTCTTGCTCGAGCAAAGGGGAAAATATGGTGTTTTGGACATGTTCATTATAGACAAATGTACATGCAGCAAGGATGTTTACTAGTTAATAATTCTCTTGGTTATCCGGGGGAAATACGATTTACTAAGGCGATATCGATACCGTTCGACAATAATGAATATCTCATGTTGTTACAAAAGAATAATATGGACAGGTTTTCACAGAAATAGTCGAACTAGCATTAGAAAGTAACAGGTCGGAGCAATTACGGAGAGGAAGGACTTTTTTATGGATTATTATTTTATTTCAGATCCTCACTTTGGGCATAAGAACGTGCTGGAATTTGAGAAAAGGCCATTTAGTACAGTCGAAGAGATGGATCAAGCCATTATTGACAACGTTAATTATACGATTAAAAAAAGAACGATATTGTGTTTTGGTTAGGGGATATGTTTTTTTGCAACGAGTTCTCGACGGAAGGAAATAGCTACACAATTAACATCTAAAGGACGTCACATAGTGATATTGGGCAACCACGATCGCGGCCGAGTCACAAGTGGACAGTTTGTTCGTTTAGGTTTTTTTTATCCTGTCAGAATGTATCAATTTCGCGAGTTTATTCTAACGCATGAGCCATTAAATATGACGAATCTGTTGTATCTAGAGGATCAAGGTATTCATGCGAATGTGCATGGGCATTTACATCTTCGGGATGAGGGACTAGATCACAATAAGTACTGTTGTGTTTCAGTAGAACGAATCAATTATCGACCCATTTCCTATGAGGAGATCAAGTTAAGATTATTATGAAAATACTTGAATGTAAGCCAATGTTATGTAGGGTTCATAGCTTTCGATAAATTAAAAGACAACAAACAAAGAATTATCTGTCATCATTGTAGTTAGCAACAACTCGGTGTGGAGAAAGTTTTGCGAGCGATATATAAGTTAACATGCAAGATGTTGGGGTTAAGGAAACAAACAATGTTTGACAAGAAAACATAGGTACATAGGGTGAGATTTCACTCCGTACATACAACAGGTAATTATTTGATGGAAGGATTTGCATTGAAATTGGATGAATTTCTGAATATGCCAGACGACGGTAATCGCTACGAATTGGTAGATGGTGAAATGCATATGTTCTCGACGCCGTCCACTTACCATCAAGTAATCGTAAGGAACGTCGTAAATCAATTTAGTGTTAGGGATTGTGGGAGACATAGTGAAATTTTCTTAGGACCAATTAATTTGTTTATTCTAGGACAAGTTCTGACACCGGATTTCTTATTTGTACGGCATTGCAATCTCTCCATTGTCACTAGAAGAGGGATTGAAGGAACTCCAGATTTAGTTGGAGAAGTGGTGTCTTCTTCCAACACTAGAAACGATCTAATCGACAAGTTAGCTTTGTATGAAAGAACTGTCGTCAAAGAATATTGGATACTCTATCCTGAATTCAGGATGGTAGAGCAATATATCCACAATGGTCGAGAATATAGCCGCCCAAACAGGTACGTGTCAGGAAACGTGATTAGCTCTAATAATATTCCTTATGTTGAAATTAAGGTGGATCTACTGTTTGAAACCAAGTTGAATTTGTTTTGAAGAAAACCAGGAAGGGAAGAGAACGTTGAAGGTCCATTTTGCTATAAAAATTGATAGTTCAAGCAGGAACACAAAGGGATAGCATTTAATTCAACGCCCCCCGAAAAAAGTTTTGTCTGCGACATACAGTTCACAGGTAGAGACATTGGGATTTAACAAACAAGCAATGTTTGTTAAGAAAACAAGGTTCCCTCCATTATTTTTTTTATTCTTTGGCGTGAGCAATTTTGGAAGGTGAAAGTGTGTCAAATTCCACAGGTTGCGAGATGGTAGCAGGTACATTGTTTGGGAGGAGACTGTACAGTGAAAAGTCATGAAAATGTGTTTGAAAGAATATTGATAAATCGGTTTTCGTTTTTTTCATTGGTTAGATGAAATGGGCAATCAGAAATCGACTAACTTTCTCATCGGTCACGGATGGTTCAATCTTCTGTGGGATTTGTCATTGAAGCTTGAGGAACTGATTGCAGTGATAACCGATGTTGAAGCAAAGAGGTTTTTTTTATCTACGAAGTGAAGCAAAAAATACGGTGGGATGAGAGTCGTAACCTCATTCATTGATAACAAAAAATATATTAAAACTCATTCATGAAATAGAGGATAAAAGTTATGGGGTATGTGAAGAATGTGGTAAGTCCGGCAAAACCAGAGAAGGTTCATGGATTGTGACATTATGTGATTGTTGTTATAGATCAGTGCTATATGCTCAAGATTAATTCTTTTCTTAAGAAAAGAGTAAGCCGAGATACTGATTTAGTGAAAAGGCTGGGAAGCTATTCTCAGTGATGCGCAATAAATTTAGAAAGCACAAAAAAATATGTCTGCCAGTTTGAAGTTCACAAACTAATTATTTGGCGCAAGGTAAAAAAGGAGGAGAGGCTAAAACGGAGGTAGACACGATATCTTCAGTTAGAAGAATTGGAGTATAGGAGTGAGTGCCAGATGGGGTTCATCGAATTTACCGACAAAGGCTTTGAAAAGGTTGTTAGAGAAAAACTGCAGCTTTCAGAAAGGCAGTTAACAGCTGAGGATTTGTTGCTATTCAACGGGGTTTTAATCGCAGATGGATATAGTGATTTTATAGAAATTCCATGGCATTCTGACTCATCTGCTTTTCAAATGACGTTTCCTAATTTGATGTTTAATGCGGCTGATTCAGAAAACGGTCAATGGGAGCCTGACTTAGTACACTTTTCACATATTCAAGCGTTGCATCTCTATGTGGCAACCGAAAATCTTAAAATCCTTAAGGATTTTAAGAATTTAAGAGAATTATATGTTAAGAGTAGTAAAACGGCAGACTGGAAATTTCTTCGTGGTTTGCCATGTCTTAGTTTTTTTTATACTTAAGAGAGTGTGAGTTTGATGATTTAACTCCTATCCGTGAACTGTGTCAGAAGCAGGAAGGATTGCCTAAGTCAAATGAGTTTTGGCAGCAGCAAATGCATCCGCAAGGGCTAACTCACCTCAGATTAAATTATTGCGGAATTTCTGACATCTCCCCTCTCGCGAAATGCAAACATATTGAAGACTTGAACCTTTCTCACAATGACATAACTGACATCAGTCCGTTAAAGGGAATAAGCTCTCTTTATTATTTGACTCTTCGATATAACAAGGTATCAGATATCACTCCATTGAAGGATTTGAGATTCATTTATTACCTCAATTTAAGGCATAATCAAATTTCTGATATTTCGGCACTGAAAGATTTTAAAAAAAACAATCTCCGTCGATTGTATCTTGGTTACAATGAGATTGAGGATTATAGTCCTGCTTACAAATTGAGGTTGGTCGATCAAGACATTGAAGGATATAAAGAACATTATTACAAGGTAAAAGGCTGGGTAAATGGAAAAGAAGATTGATGTAATTTTTTAAAAGGCAACAAAATGTGTAGATTACCCGGATGAGAAATAGACCTTTACGTGAGGCCATTCCTGATTTTCGTTTAAATGAAACCTGAAAATTCGTAAAGGCTCCTTTAACTCATTGGTTAGAGATACGAAATGACGGGGACGTAAGGGGAATGATGAATTTTGAAGGAACAGCAAACTAAAAAAAAAGTTTCTTAATAAATTGATAAACCGATTCTTTTTTTTCTATCAATGGACGGATGAAAAAAAAGAAATTGAGCGGACGGCCTCAATTTCAATTGAACCAGGCTGGTATGATTTGCTGTGGGAAATTTCATTAAACATCGAAAAGGAACTTGCAAGAATAAGGAGTACAATAAAGCATAGATTCATTATTCAAGAGGTATATGAACAGTATGGTGGTATGACTTTTCGATACACCTACTATAATGATTCGATAGAACGAATTCTGCTAGAGGCAGAGAATAAAAGCAACGAGATCTGTCAAATATGTGGCCAGTATGGAAAACTGAGAGAAGAGGGAGACTGGATTCTAACACTATGTGATGAGTGTAACTCGAAGAGAAGATTTTAATAAACTATAAGGGAAGTATGTTCTGTGAGAACGTTCGTAGTTTCAGATATTCATGGGTATTATCGTACCTTTGTAACACTTCTATCTCGCCTGAGTTATAATCCGAGCAGTGATCGGCTTATTTTGCTTGGTGATTACGTTGATGGAGGGCCTGCATCCCTTGAAGTAGTCCGTTTGGTTCAACAGTTGGTAAAAAATGCGAATGTTCATGCAATTGGCGGCAACCATGACGATATGTTCCTCAATTGGCTAGATGACCAAGATTATCTCCCATCTCCTTATACCCTCCCTAAGAACGGTGGACTACAGACGATTCATTCATTTTGCCCCTGGTACAATTCAGAGATGGACGATACAAAGGCACGAGAATATATCAACAAGCAGTACTTCACTGAAATTAGTTTTTTTGCGTAACTTACCCAACTTTGTTGAAGATGATTTTCATATCTACGTGCACGCCGGAATAGATCCTCAACAGAATGACTGGAAACAAACATCGCATAAGGATTTTCGGTGGATACGTAAACGGTTTTATGAATATTCTAGTTCACTGCCTACAAGTAAAGTGATTATATTCGGGCACGAGGTTTGTGCACGTTTACATAAAGATGAAACAAACTTTACTCCATGGTTTGGCGGTCAATTAATCGGTATTGACGGAGGTATTAAGTTCGGGAAATATCTAAATGCGCTTATTATCGAAGATACTGGAGAATATCATTCAGTGAGTACGGTAAGTTTAGATAATTAGATTGGTGATAACTTGGTGTTAAATTGGTGATAAAATCCAACATTAACCAACCTAAAACCCCAAATAGAACAGAATAAGAACTTTAAAATCCCAGTAAAATCAAGACTTCAGCGGACTATAACAGATTCTATCAGACCCAGTGACGAATCCGCATACGACACATGTTGAATGCGTAATGTCAACATACCGTGTTGACAAATAATCGGGAACACCTAAACAATTCTAGGAAATATCAAAAGCTAGCTCGTGCTCAATAAGCATGAGCTTTTTTTAATTATTATGATAGCAAATGCAGTTGGTCCCTAGTAACAGAGACCCCACAAAATTCCAAGAAATATGATATAATTACCTAATATAGATAAATTCGTTCGGAGGCGGTCTTTTGAAGGTTTTAGGGATTACTCTTAGGAAGAATGAATTGCATTACACGGTAATTGAAGGCGAAATGCAGAAAGAAGCCACTTTGTTAGAAATAAAAAAAGATAAACATAAGAGTCACGGAAAGTGTTCCAGAACTTATGGATTGGTTTGAAAGTAGCTATAAAGAGATACTCGCAAAGTATACTCCTGATAAGGTTGCATACAAATTGCATTTAAATACAATAAAGGATCAAATGACCTACTTGCAGTTTCCAATGGGTGTTTTGAATCTTGTTTGCCATCGAGAAGGTATTCCTACTATATCACGCTCAACTAGCTATGTTACAGCACAGAGAAAAAAACGATAGCAAAGAACTACTTTCAACAATTTAAGGATAATTTGAAAGATACAGAGCTCGATGCTCTAGTGGTAGCTTGGAGCGAATTGGAGAGATAAGATGGACCAGACTTTAGATTTAAGCGGGACGAGTATAGATAAATATAGTATTAAACGAAAAAATCGGTAATGGTAGTTTTGGAGCAGTTTATCATGTGATTGATATGGCTCTACAAAGCGAGAAAGCGATTAAAATACTAGATGTGAGTCACCCTGAGAAAGCTCTTGCTATGCTTAAAGAAGCTGAAATACCTTTTAAATGTCGACATAAGAACATCGTTACTATTAACGAGGCTAACATATTCCCTGTACAGGATTCTTTGAAGGTCGTCATAGATATGGAGTTAGTTAATGGCGGGTCGTTTGAAGCCAGTCAAGGAAGACAGTATATGCCGATTGTTGATGGGCTAAAACTGCTTAGTGATGCTTTATATGGTTTGGAATTCGCCCATATTAACGGCATTATACATAGAGATATTAAACCTGCTAACATACTTATTCATAACGGTATTCCTAAAATTTCCGACTTCGGTTTAGCAGTTCCTGTTGGAACAGAAATTGATCCTTGGGTTTGGTATAGGACTCACGCTGCTCCTGAGGTGTTTAGTGATTCAGTAGCTACTACATCAAGTGATATTTTTTTGCATTTGGAATGACTTTATATCGTGCGGTTAATAACATAACAAACTGGCGTGACTTTTTTTACAGAACATAAGAGACGCGAATGTTTTGATGCGAAATGGGAAGTTGATTGACAAACTTCCATTTGATCCAGTCATACCCAACAAAGTACGTCAAATCATTAAAAAAAGCATGCAAATTGAACCCAACTGATCGTTTCCAGACTGCGGCGGAGCTTAGAGATGCAATCGACAAGCTAAAATATAAATGTCGATGGCAACCTATAGATGATGCAGTATGGGAAGGAGCTATGTATAAAGAAGGCGATACCGTTTCGGTTCTAGTTAATAGAACGAAAACAAAAAAAAGAATTTATCGCTAAGAAAAAAATGGACGTACTATAAGTGCTGAAACGAGAAGTTTTAACACCGAAGATGAAGCGATTAAATATATGTACAGCTTTATAGCGAATAATACAGTCTACTAATGTATAATTGTCGGTTTGGTGACTTTTCGATAGAAACTTATGAACTGAAACTCAGGCTTATATGGCTTGAGTTTTTTTTGATTTCAGTATAGATGGATACCTTAGGAGAACATATGCTTGCTGACATACTGTTGTACTTAACCTCATGTATAATAATGGAAGGTTAATGTCGATAAAAGGGAATTCGAATAAGGGTGTGGAATAAGTATAAAGTACTATTTGATGTTTCTTGATCGGAGGGATTCATTTGAACAAAAAAAGACCTCTCAGAACGCGATATATGCTCAAAATACATAACACCTGCACTAGTTCAATCAGGATGGGATTTACAGAAGCAGATTCGTGAAGAAGTCACATTTACTGATGGACGAATTATTGTGCGTAAGAAAGTGGTTACTCGTGGCGAGAAGAAACGTGCGGATTACATCCTTTATTATAAAGCTAACATTCCGATTGCAATTATCGAAGCCAAGGATAACAAACACTCCATTGGCGCTGGGATGCAACAAGCTGTGAACTACGGTGATATTCTGGACATCCCTTTTGTTTATTCTTCGAATGGTGATGGGTTTCTAGAACATGACAGGACAGCATCCTCAGGAACAGTTGAGCGAGAGCTTGCGTTGGCTCAGTTCCCTTCTCCAGAAGAGCTTTGGCAACGATATAAGATAGCCAAAGGAATTGACACTCAAACTGAGGAAACGATTGTTGAGGACTATTATTTCACACAGGATTCGAAGAGTCCACGTTATTATCAAAGAATCGCCATCAATCGCACAGTTGAAGCCATTGCTAAAGGACAAGATAGGATCCTTCTTGTCATGGCTACCGGGACTGGTAAAACTTATACTGCTTTTCAAATCATATATCGTTTATGGAAGTCCAAGACAAAAAAAACGCATCTTATTTCTTGCTGATCGGAACATCCTTGTTGATCAGACAATGACCAACGATTTTGCTCCGTTTGGCGATAAAATGACGAAGATTAAGAATCGGAAGATCGATAAGGCTCACGAAATTTATCTCGCTCTATATCAAGGGATATCTGGCTCGGAAGATTTTCAAAATGCGTACAAAGAGTTCTCCAGAGACTTCTTTGATCTCATCATCATAGACGAGTGTCATCGCGGTAGCGCTAAAGAAGACTCAGCTTGGCGTGAGATTTTAGATTATTTCACTTCTGCAACCCATGTTGGGTTAACTGCAACACCGAAGGAAACCAAAGAAGTTTCAAATTTGAGTTACTTTGGTGAACCACTATATACTTATTCGTTGAAGCAAGGTATTGAGGATGGCTTCTTAGCTCCCTATAAAGTTATTCGAGTATTGCTTGATAAGGATGTCGAAGGCTTTCGACCTACCAAAGGGCAGCGTGATAAATATGGCTACGAGATTGAAGATCGTGAATACAACAGTAAGGATTATGATAAAAAACTTGATCTTGGAGAAACGTACACACACAGTGGCGAAAATGGTCTCGGACTACCTGAAATCGAACCAATCTCGAATGGCAAAGACGATATTCTTCTGTGTTGATATTGATCATGCTGAACGTATGCGTCAGGCACTTGTCAATGAAAATGCTGATATGGTCGCCAAGAATTCCAAGTACGTGATGCGAATCACTGGTGATAACGAAGAGGGCAAAGCTGAGTTAGATAATTTCATAGATCCTAACGAGCCTTACCCTGTTCTCGTTACGACAAGTAAGCTCATGACCACTGGTGTTGATGCAAAAACATGCCAATACATTGTTTTGGATTCCAATATCAATAGCATGATTGAATTCAAGCAGATTATTGGTCGCGGCACAAGAATTCGGGAAGATTTCGGGAAGTTGTACTTTACGATTATTGACTTCCGTAATGTAACGAAGCTCTTTGCCGATCCTGATTTTGACGGAGATCCGGTTGTAATTATTGATCAACCAGGTGGCGACATTCCCCCAGAAGATATCGAAACTGGTGACGGGGACGAACCGACAGATGATGATGGTTATGGTGGTGGATCATATGATGATCCTTCAACTGGTGGAGGGGATATAATAAATGACCCGCCCGCCAAGTATTACGTGCATAATGTAGAAGTGAAAGTGTTAAACCATCGGGTGTATTATTACGACAAGGATGGTAAGCTGATTACCGAGTCGCTGATTGACTACACCAAGAAAAAAAACGTAAAGAATGAATTCAAATCTCTCGATGATTTTCTTCAGAAGTGGAATGAGGCTGACAAAAAAAGAAGCAGTCCTACAAGAGCTTGAAGCTCAGGGCATATTGCTTGATGAACTAAAAGATGAAGTCGGTCAAGACCTTGATCCCTTCGATCTCATTTGTCATGTAGCCTTTGATCAACCCCCTCTCACGCGCCGCGAGAGAGCAGATAATGTTAAGAAGCGAAATTATTTTGCGAAGTACAGTGATCAAGCGAGAATTGTTTTAGAAGCTCTTTTGGAGAAATACGCTGACACAGGGATCGTAAACTTGGAGAGTATTGAAGTATTAAAGATCCCTGAATTTCAGAGCTTCGGTTCTCCAATCGAAATCGTAAAACGGTTCGGTGGGAAGCAGGGTTATATGACAGCCATAAGAGAATTAGGCAAAGTAATTTATTCAGCATAGATACGATTTAGGAGGAGCATTTAGATGTCAGTTTCTGCGATTATTAAATCTGTTCAAGATACAATGCGTAAAGATGCGGGTGTTGATGGGGATGCGCAACGTATATCTCAATTGGTTTGGATGGTGTTCTTAAAAGTATTTGACGCTAAGGAAGAAGAATGGGAGTTAATGCGCGATGAATATCGAGCTATTGTTCCAGAAGGATTACGCTGGCGTGATTGGGCAGCCAATGACGAAGGTATGACTGGCGATGAGCTACTGACTTCGTCAACAATAAGCTTTTCAAAGAATTGAAGGAAATGGAACTGGACGAATATAGCGATCCCAAAGCTTTTATTGTTAAAGCTGTCTTTGAGGATTCCTATAATTACATGAAATCCGGCACCTGATGCGCCAAGTCATAAATAAACTTAATGAGATTGATTTTACTACACAACAAGATCGTCATATGTTTAACGACATCTACGAGAGCATATTAAAGGACTTGCAGAATGCAGGTAATGCTGGAGAGTATTACACCCCCCGTCCTGTAACACAGTTTGTTGTTGACATGGTAAATCCACGGTTAGGTGAGAAAGTATTAGATTTTGCTTGTGGAACAGGTGGTTATCTGACCAGTACAATAGAACACTTTAAGAATACAGGTCAAATCAAAAGTATAGAGGATAATCAAATATTGCAAGATACGATCATGGGGATTGAAAAGAAGCCCATGCCTCATATGCTTGCTGTCACCAACCTGATTCTGCACGATATTGACGCTCCGAGGATCAAGCATGATAACTCGCTTACGAAAAAATGTACGGGACTACCGCCCAATTGAACAAGTGGATGTTATCGTAACGAATCCGCCGTTTGGCGGAATTGAGGAAGACGGTGTAGAGATTAACTTCCCCGAGAAATTTCGCACGAAGGAAACTGCCGACCTTTTCATGGTACTCCTTATGTACTTCTTAAAGACGGCGGTCGAGCGGGGATCGTATTGCCAGATGGATTTTTTATTCGGTGAAGGCGTGAAGACAGCGATTAAGGAAAAGCTTTTGGAAGAGTTTAATTTGCATACGATTGTTAGATTGCCTAATGGTGTGTTTGCTCCTTATACAGGGATTAATACGAATCTGTTGTTCTTTGAGAAAGGCAAGCCAACCGAAGAAATATGGTATTTTGAGCATCCGCTTCCTGAAGGATATAAAAAATTACACGAAGACTAGAGCAATCAGATATGAAGAATTCAATTTGGAAAAAAGAATGGTGGAATAATAGGACTGAATCAGATAATTCATGGAAGATGAATATTCAACAAATAAAAGATAGAAATTATAATCTAGACATAAAAAAAACCCTAATAGAAGTCAGCAGGAGCTTAGTTATAATCCACTGGAAGCAATTGAACAAATTGTAAACAACGAAAAAGAAAATCATTGATATTCTAAATAAAATAAAGCAAACACTTGAGGTAAGGATATGATCGAATTAACAAATTTGCTCCAAGAAGTTAGTCGACGGGAAGAGATTCAAAGCGATAAAGAATATAAGATATTAGGAGTTCGTTGGTATGCAAAGGGTTTGTTTATTAAGGATATAAAAAAAAGGAAGTGAGATTCAGGCGAATTACATTTATAGAGTAAATAAAGGGGACTTTATTTATAGTAGACTTTTTTGCTTGGAAAGGCTCATTTGCAATAGCAACAGAGGAGTTCGATGGTTGTTATGTATCGAATGAATTTCCTTGTTTTCTTGTAAAAAAAATGATCAGTTAAGTATTGAATATTTGATGTGGTACTTTAATCAACCCCGTGTATGGGATAATTGTTTAGAGAATAGTGAGGGAAGCACAGCAATAAGTCGTAACAGACTGAAGGTTGATAAATTTCTAGACATCAGAGTTCCACTGCCAACTCTTGAGATACAAGAAAAAAAGTTGTATCCAGATTAAATGATATTTACAACGGAGTCACTAACATAATGGAATTGAAAGAGGATTCCGATAAGCAAGTGTCTCATTTACGAGAATCTATTCTCAAACAAGCAATACAAGGTAATTTAGTACCACAAGACCCGACAGATGAACCTGCTAGTGTTTTGTTGGAGAGGATTAAGGCTGAGAAAGAACAGTTGATTAAAGAGAAGAAGATTAAGAAAGAGAATCCAATGCCTAAGATTATGGAGGATGAGATTCCTCATAAGTTGCCAAAGGGTTGGGAATGGGTGAGGTTTCAAGATATTGGAGAATTAGAGCGAGGTAAATCAAAACACAGACCTCGAAATGATGAGATATTATTTAACGATGGGAAATATCCACTAGTGCAGACTGGAGATGTAGCAAGAAGTAACGGTGTAATCAAAACATACAGTAATTTGTATAATGAGGTCGGATTAAAACAAAGCAGATTATGGTCCAAAGGAACTCTTTGTATAACAATCGCGGCAAACATTGCTGACACGGGAGTTCTAGATTTTGATGCATGTTTCCCAGATAGTGTTGTGGGTTTTTTTTACCATATAAACCCATCGAAAGCATGGGTTACTTCTATTATTTTGTAAAAAATATCAAAAGACATGCTAAATATGTATGCACCATCAACGGCTCAAAAAAAATATTAATTTAAGTATCTTAAACGATCTATTGATTCCTCTGCCTCCATTAAATGAAATGCAAAGAATCGTTGGAAAAGTTGATCAACTCATGGCACTATGCGATGAACTTGAGAAAGCAGTGGAACAGTCTAGGTGCGACAGTGAAATGCTAATGCAATCTCTATTAAAAGAGGCATTTAGTCAATCTGAAAAGGAAAATAATGTGGTAGATTTCCAGGCAGCAAAGTCTAATGATTTTGAGGACTGGGAGATAGCCGCTCGGTCTGACGGAGAGATTGATTCTGTAACAAAGGTTAAGATTAAAAATAGAGTGACTGAATTACTCGGTAATTCCCAGCAATGATACCGGCTGAAAAAAAAGCAGAACAGTTGCTTCGTAATTTCAGTATTATATCAACCCCTGCTTCGAGTTTTGATAAAATATTTGAACATTATAATATCATCTATGATGAAATGGATTATGGTAATACAAACTATATGGGGAGCTTAATTCGTGCCGAAGGAAAGACAATTATTCTCGTTAATACGGATATAAAGAATGCGGGAAGAATTAATTTCACAAAAGCTCATGAACTCGGACATTTTAGCTTGAATCACAAAGGGGACAAGTTTGAATGTTCTCGAACCGATATGTTAGATTTTACAAGAAAGCCGCTTGAAATAGAGGCGAACCAGTTTGCAAAAGAGTTTCTTCTTCCTGAACAAATGGTCAAGCCCATCTCTATGTCTGCACCATTCGATTTCGATACAATCAAAGCAATCAGTAATGAATTCATGGTTTCAAAGCTCGTAGCCGTGTTTCGAATACTCGATTTTCATTTGGGGAATTATGCTATTATTGGTTCTATAGATGGTGTAATTGTTCATCTTGGGATGTCAAAGAGTCTTATTGGTAAAATTAATTTCTTGAAATCTGGTGACTCTCTCCATAACAATTCGTTTGCCAAAGAATGTCTGATCGCAAACTTTCGAATGACTGGTTATGAATCTATTGATACAAAAAAACTTGGGTTACAAGAAATAAGTCAGGCTCAGCGATTTCATTGAAAGAGTATTCAAGAGCAGATAAGTCGTCAGGAAGTGTCATGACTCTTCTCAAAGTGGATTTATTGTGATTCGTTATCCGTGAGTGGTCATGGTGTCAACAGTCAAAGGACAGGGTTAGATGGGTGAATAAGCATTATGGGTGTTCTCACTTAGTACTCGATACATGTAGAATCGGTGGCGTTGCTGGTGAGGGATGGTACAGAACGGTGAGATTTTAGTTGTGTAGCGGGTTTGGTGGGTAGTACAGATTTGAGAATGACACTAATACAGTCCTCAGAAATTGATATTGATGTTAATTTGATGTGAAATATCAACATAATATTTAATAAATGATGATAATCCGACATAAAATAAAATAAAAGTGACCACTAGTCTCGAATATTTGAAATGCTACGTAGGTTGAGGGTACAACTAGGTTAGAATTCAACGCAGTCATAAAAGTATGCTTTCCTTTAAGGACGACCTAAGGGCATTTATGCGGTTCGGTTTTGTCATTTGAATTAACACACACGAAGAAGACGCTGGGGAAAAGTTACCCACGCGTCTTTATTTTTTGGACTTTAGTCTTGTTGGAAAACAGTGATTCGAACTTATCAGCCGCAGCCTGGTCCGCTGATCGCAGGGCATGGCCGTAAATATTCATCGTCGTTGTTATGCTTCCATGGCCAAGCCGTTCGGAAATGATCTTTGCGTGAACGCCTTGGTTAATGAGCAGTGTGGCCGATGTATGCCGCAGATCGTGGAACCGGATATAACGCAGCCCGTTCTTCTTAATGAATTGCCGGAACCATAGATAGGGACGTTCGTGATGGAATGGAGATCCATCAGCGTGACAGAAAACGAAATGCCATTCCTGCCGTCGCGATCTTTGCCATTCCAGGCGTCACCTAGCTTGTCCCGCTCCTTTACGCGATAAGAGTAATATTCCCGCAGCTCCTCAAGCACAGAAGGCGGCAGCGCGACTTTCCGCTTTGAGTTCTTCGTCTTAGGCTCCTTGACGATGATCTCGCCTTTCAGGGCATGTATGAGGGTCTGAGAAACGTCTATCACGCCAGTTTTCCAATCGATATGCTTCCATTCAAGTCCGAGCAACTCCCCGCGTCGCATTCCTGTGGTCAATGCCAGCGTAATCATCATGCGCCAGTGGAGAGGCTCTTTTTTGAAGTGCCTGAATCATCTGGTGCACTTCCTGCTCATCATAAGGAACAATCTCCTTGTGGACTACTCTGGGCTTCTGAACAGCACCTACGGGATTGTTTTTTGATAACGCGCCATTCTACGGCACGCTTGAAGATGTTCTTAAGGATGCGGTGATTAATCTGGATCGTCCCGGAAGAGAGGCCACCGTTCTTTTTTGTTCCCTCGTCCGCCTTCCTGCCCAAGTTTTTTCAAGAAAGTCCACAATATGAAGTGGCTTGATATCTTCCAACTTCAGATGCCCGAAAGCTGGCAAGATACGTGTTTTTTATGTGGGACTCATAGGCATACAGCGTCTTGTACTCCAGATGCCTAGTGGCATATTTTGTCCGCCACTCCTGAACAAATGTTCCAAACGTCATTTTCTGCGGCGTGATATATTCCCCGGACTCAATCTCTTCCCGAAACTTTGAATATTCAGCGTCCAGGTAATCCTGCAGTCGCTTCTTCGTCTTTAGCAATGCCTCGTCTGTAATTGTGATCGTTTTGGTGTTCCGTCCATATTTCCCGTCCGGGCCCTTTCCTGTATAAACCGTGAAAAAACCATGAATTACCTCCACGCTTTTGAATATTGGCCATATTATCACACCCTCTCCACTTTCAAATTTAAAAGTCGTCTGGCGTTTTCATTTCTTAGGTTCTTGGTATTCCGGAAATAGTGTTTTGAGCATGTCCAGGACGCGCTGCCGGTCCTGATCAGTTAGCCGGTGGCCGTTGTTCGGTTAACTCCCCTAGTTGAGTGAGAACGGTAATGCTCATATTGAACTGACAGATTTGCGCTATCTTACACCACCTATAACAGAAATTAGAAAGCTGTACCATGAAGCATTCAATCATTCGGTGATTTACGCTTTGTTACATTTATTTTATTGTTGATCGTATTCGAATACATACGATTGGGAAATTTATTTTCATTTATTTTCAAGGGAATGAGGAAAGATATTGAGGATATTAGAAAGTAATGATATATAGTGTTTGTGCAGTTTTGCTACAGATGTTTAAGTGGAGAAGCACCGCCTGATGGGTTTGGGGATTTAGCTGTTCCGAGAAAATAAAGTATTAGACTGAAAAAAAATAAAGTGTTAGACCGAGAAAATAAAGTTATAGACTAGGCGACGACGTTAAACTCCCTCGAAATGATTCAGTATCCTCACTCAGCTCATGAATTCGCAGGATTTCACTCTTAGCTCTATGTGGGAGAAGGAAGTACACGGAGGAGCAGGTAGCTTGAGGCAGTCTAAAGGGCATG
>BBFE01000050.1 GCA_001313085.1 Paenibacillus sp. JCM 18996
TCACATCATAACGATAGGGATGCTTTTTTTTCTGTTTAGCATTATTTTGGCTTGTCCTGGTTTTGCCCGCTTTCCTGCTTTGCGCTCCAGTTTTCAGCCTGCGGCTCGATATCTTGGCCTTTTTTGTTCCTTTTGCCGCTGCTCCAGGGAGTCGTTTTCCCTATTCATTTCGTTTCTGACCTCTTGCCCTTTTTTCCTGTGCCATGGTGTATTCCTCCTGTATCCTTTGTCTATCAATAAATACTTATTCGGGAGCGGGAAAACATTGTTTCTGTAAAATGCAGTCTGACGGCGGGACCTCGTGGTAAAATATGTTAGAAGCTTCGAGTATCCGTCTTATTTTTTTTGAAAATAACTGTTAAACGCCTAAAATAACAATGATCCCCTATAGGAGGTGCCCCCGTCTGAAACTGGACCGCCTGCTGGCCATTACGATGCTGCTGCTCAACCGCCGAAGAGTAAGCGCCAAAGAACTCTCCGAACGCTTTGAGGTATCCCTGCGTACCGTTTACCGGGATTTGGAAACCATCAATCAAGCGGGAATTCCAGTTGTTTCCTACTCCGGCATGGCTGGAGGCTATGAAATTATGGACCAGTACAGGCTGGACCGCCAATTTCTTTCTTTGGAGGAGCTGCAGGCGATCATTATCGCTTTAAAAGGCATGCGTTCCTCACTTGAAGATCACGATATCGGAAGCCTGTTGAACAAGGTAGGGGCGATGATGGCGAGATCGGAGCTGGGTACGGCCGAGAGCATGAGCCAGCAGCTCATTATCGATTTGAATCCCTGGCAGGAGAGGAAGTCGGAGAAGGAGAATCTGGGCGTCCTCAAAAAAAGCGATCCGGAACAGACAGTTGATTCGTTTTTTTTGTTATACAAGCTCTAACGGAGAAAATTCCGAACGCGTGTGTGAGCCGATGGGCCTTGCGCTTAAGGGGTATATTTGGTACTTATACGGATTCTGCAAGCTTCGCGAGGACTTCCGCATCTTCCGCCTCTCCAGGATAGAGCAGCTTACTGTGCTGCCGGACAGATTCGAACGACGTCTAGAGACGCTGGAGCAGCTAGATTATCGCTGGCAGCGGTCACACGACCCGGTCTGCGTCCGTCTGGTGCTGCAGTTTCATCCGAGAGTGAAAGCCAAAGTACAAGACTATTTTGAACAGGGGCAAATTGCGGCGCAGCTGACGGCTCCTTGCTTGTTACGAGTGTCCAGCCGAAGAACCGTGGCTTTACGGGATGCTGCTCAGCTATGGCGCCGATGTTACCGTACTGGAACCGGAGTCGGTGGCGCTGGCGGTCAAACAAAAAGCGCAGGAAGTTGTCCGAATGTACGAGACAATACTGACATAATGCTGTCAGGGTAGTTTGTTATATTATAGAAGCACACCAGAGAGACTCGTAGGGAATACCATTATTGAAGGAGGTTTTTTTTAAAGTATGTTTGTGACTGTAAAAGATTTTGCCGCCGAATGGACCAATGAGTCTGCAGCTACACAGCGTGTCATGAATGCATTGACGGACGAGTCGTTAAGCCAGGCTGTCGCTCCCGATTTCCGGACACTCGGCCAGCTCGCTTGGCATCTGGCAGCTTCGATCCACGAAATGCTTTCACGCACAGGGCTCGATTTCCCGGCTCCCGAGGGCGGCGAGCACGCTCCGGATTCGGCTTCGTCCATTGCTGATACGTACCGACGTGCCTCTCAAGCGATGCTGGATGCCATTCAAACGCAGTGGACGGACGAAACTCTGGCCAAGACAAGCGACATGTACGGCGAACAATGGCCGAACGGGCTGACTCTGCGCATTGTGATCCAGCACGAAATCCATCATCGCGGACAAATGACCGTTCTGATGCGTCAAGCGGGCTTGCGTGTTCCAGACATCTATGGCCCAACACGCGAGGACTGGATTGAGCGCGGGATGCAGCCTCTGGTCTAGGAGCATCCAATCCAGTTATATTGCACGGTACTTAGAAATGACAGCATTCAGAAAAAAGCGGTTTTTTTTGAAGATGACTTCGAAATTTTTATAAACATTAAGCGGCCTGAAAAAAAACTTTTTTTTCAAAAGTTCGGGGCTGCTTTTTTTTGTGCCTTTGTTTCATGAGTGCCCCATCGGTGTAAGAAGAGGATAAAGTTATCTGCAGAAGTACGGCAAGCAGTACGGACCCTTCGGGTACGGGACTGGATTTTAGTTCAACCAATTGTGAAGGGGAGACCGGACGATGAAATTAGTCAATCATATCAACCACATGGACCAGGAAGGCAGCGTATATTGCTGTCTGCGCAACAGAGTGGTGAAGCTCACCTCCAAACAAAAGGAAAACTTCTGCCACGGCTGCATGATGTTTGGCGGTTTTATCCGGGGAGGCGGGGTGGAATGCGAATGGCTCGACTCGCGCGAAGTAAGCAATCCGCATATCGTATTCGATCCGAAACAGGAGTTCATCTCCAACCAAAAAAAACGTCAGACTCGCCTGGACGTAACGGCGCAGCTGGCGAATTAGTCTATCGATGCATTAAGTCAAATGGCTGTCAGCTTTTGAGCCGGCAGTCTTTTTTTTCAAAGAGCATAGCCCTGTCTTCATGCGACGCGTTGATGGATTGAAATTCTCACGAACTCGCTTCTACATAGTCACAAGCATTCCCTCGATCCACTCCAATTCATCCTACCTTTTACGTTTACGGTAATCGGTGGGGGATATGTTTTTTTTGATGTCCCGAAATACCCTTCCGAAGTAGGCCAGACTTCCGAATCCAATTTTCTCCGCAATTTCAGTCACTGTAAGATTCGGTTCCATGAGTAAAGATTCCGCTTTATAAATGCGCAGAACATTGACGTATTCTATCAAGGTTTTGCCCGTGATTCTTTTAAATAAACGGCAAAAAAATGGCTGGGGCTCACGTTAATCATTTTGGCCGCATCATTAATGTTAATAGATTGGTTGAAATTTTGTTCAATATACTGAAGTAAGATGCGAAATTCTTCAGAAATTTCCGCATTCCCACCCAAAGAAGATCTGTTGTGACCGGTGACTTGATGAAAATTACGGATCATTAATCCGAGGATATTATACAATTTAGATTTGATAATCAATTCATAGCCGGCTTTTCTATTTATAAATTCCTGAATGAGTTCTTCAATAATGCTGCGAATTTCTATAGAGTGAGGATCGGAAGAATCGAAAAAAGTTCGGTAAAGTTATAGTGCGGTCCAGAAGGGGGAAGGACAAGGGTATACGTATCGCTTTCGAGAAATGTGACATGGGAGGGGACTGGAACCGGGGAGACTGGAATATCGCCCACAATCCGATTTCCTGGGAAATGATGTTTAACGCCGTTAAACAATTCGGGATCCACGGTCCCAAGCCGTTTGTATGGCACCGTACTCCCGGTTTTGGCGATTCGAATTGGACAGATATTATTTCCATCCTTAGGGAAAACGGCTACAATGGCACTATAGACATTGAAGGTTATCACGATCCGGTGTATCGCGATGAACTGGAAATGACCGGTCAAGTGCATGCGCTGAATTATTTGAAACAATGCCGTGGCGGAGAGTATGTTCCCAATCCGAAATAACGGCGGACATAAGAGGAGGATGGAGAAACTATGGGAAAATTCAAAGTAGTATTGGCTGGCTGCGGAAGCATGGCTAACGAATGGGTTAAATACGCCCTCTCCAGGGAAGATGTGGAGTTCGCGGCCCTTGTGGACATCAAAAAAGAATTTGCCGATGCAATGGCCGGGCGGTACGGATTAACGTGCCCGACTTATACCGATTTGACGGCAGCTATAGAAGAAACCGGAGCGGATTTGGTGTTTGACGTGACCATTCCCGCAAGCCATTTCACTGTGTGCACGACTAGTTTGCTGCTCGGCTGCAGCGTCTTTAGCGAGAAACCGATGGCGGCGACGATGGCGGAGGCGCGGGAAATGATCCGCGTTGTTGAACGAAGCGGAAAATCGTTCTCCGTCATGCAAAACAGGCGTTATGACCCTAATATCCGTGCTTTTCGTGATTTGATTCAGTCAGGGACGATTGGCAGACCGGGGTATGTAGGAGCCGACTTTTTTTATCGGTGCTCATTTTGGAGGGTTTCGCGATGCTATGGACAGTCCTCTGGTGCTGGATATGGCTATACATACGTTTGACCAGGCACGATTCATTGTCGGAGCAGACCCTGTCTCGGTCTATTGCCATGAATTCAATCCGCCGGGATCCTGGTATGCAGGCAACGCTTCCGCGATCTGCATATATGAAATGTCTGACGGGTCGGTGTTCTGTTACCGGGGCTCCTGGTGTGCGGAAGGAGCTCCCACTTCGTGGGAATCGGCTTGGCGCATAACCGGGGAACGCGGTACGGCGATTTGGGACGGACACGGTGCACCCTACGCGGAAATCGTTGCTTCCGGCGACCAAAGCGGCAAGTTTATCCGAGATTATGAGAAAGTTGAAAGCACCGTCAATTGGGGAGGAAACCGGGGCCACGCCGGATGTCTCGACGAAATGTTCGCCGCCCTACGGGAAGGACGCCCGGCTGAAACGGACTGTAAGGATAACATTCAAAGCATAGCGATGGTGCTTGGGGCATTGGAAAGCGCAAGAACCGGCAAGAAGATTGATCTGACGGATTATATGCTGCATGGATAAGCAAGTCTCATAAGGGGGCAAGTCATGTCCCCCCGATTTAATATTTTGGGCGGTAGGGCACCGGATATAATCCCGCAAAAAATGGACAGAGAGGCAAGCTGCCACCTCTATCCATTTTTTTCGAGGGATCGTTCTATTTGCTTTGTTTAATCAGCTTCCGCACGAACCGAAGTATCGGTTTTCTTTTTTTTGACCACGCCTACAATCTCGGCTCCCGCCAGCAGAAGCAGGGCCACGAGCAGCATAATGAACACGGTCGTGACGGCGGAAGAGGACGCTTTGGTCAAAATAATGGCGCACAACCCGAAGAAGGTTGAAGTGCCATACAAGATGTAAACGGTATTTCTCCGGCTGATCCCGAGATCGAAAAGGCTGTGGTGCAGATGGCCTCGGTCGGCGCTGTACACCGGTTTACGGTTGATGATCCGCCTAGTAATAGCCAAAAAAGGTATCGAAAAGCGGAACGCCGAGAATGAGCAGAGGAATGATGAAAGACACAAAGACCGCCTGCTTAAAGCCCAGAATGGAGACAGTGGCGAGAAGGAAGCCGAGAAACGCGGAACCCGATTCGCCCATGAAAATTTTGGCCGGATCGAAGTTGAAGAAGAAAAAAGCCGACCAGGCTGCCCAGCAGGACAGAGCACAAAATCAAAACGGGCACGTTGCCGGTGATCAGTGCAATGATAATAGTGGTTGCCAAAGCGATCCCCGAAACGCCCGTGGCCAGCCCGTCCAGCCCGTCAATCCAGTTCACCGCATTAATGACCCCGATGATCCAAAACATCGTAAGCGGGATCGAGAGCCATACAGGGAAATAAATATCCTGTCCGAACGGAATGTGGACTTGGTCAATGGACAGACCGAAGGCAATCACTACCCCGGTGGCAATCAGCTGGCTGAGCAGCTTCCATTTGGGTGAGAGTGTATATTTATCGTCGAGAACCCCGCCAATTTCAATGATAAGTGCTGCCAGAAGAATTCCTTCCAGCGGTTTTAACCGCTCCGAAGCAAAAGGAAACAGCAGCGCCATGGCCGCCATAAAGGACAAAAAAAGATCGCCAAACCGCCTAAGCGAGGCATATTGGTCGTATGCATGGAACGTTCATTAGGAACCGCGACGGCCCCGATGCGATGGGACAATTTGGTTACGGATGGCATGAGCAGGAAAATAAGTGCGACGGAAGCTGAAAATCCAAGTAACGCAAAGAGTGCCATTTTGAAAGCTTCACCTTTTTTTTCTATGAAAATAATGAATACAACTTCTTTCTAACATGAATTGACCGCTTTGACAAGTTAAATTCTGCTAAAAGACCAATAAAGTCAGCTCGCGCGGTGCAGGTACTCCCATAACATTTTGACAATGGAGAGGGTGGTCACCAGAACAAACAATGGCTTCACATAAGAGGTGCCTTTGCGTATCGCTATCTGCGAGCCGACCAGCGCCCCTGCGATCATCGCAATCCCCATCGGCAGTCCGTAGGAGATTTTGACGGCATGGAGCAGGAAGAAGGTAATCAGGGAAGAAATATTGCTGGCAAAATTAAGCACCTTCGCGTTGGCGGAGGAACCGATAAAATCCAGGCCGACGATCAGGAACATAAAAAAATAAGAAACGATCCTGTCCCCGGACCGAAAAAAAAGCCGTCGTAAAATCCGATGATAAACGAGCCGGCAGCCACCAGAATGCCTGACTTCACGGATAGATTGGTGAAGGTGGACACTGCGCCCCAGTTCTTTTTTTTGAATAAAGTGTATACGGTGACGGCAATTAAAAGAATGACAATTAGCGGTTTCAGGAACTGGGACGGGATGAGCGTAACGGTATAACTGCCCAGGGCCGACCCGATAAAAGCGAGCGGGAACAGCCAGCGGACGAGCTTGAAATCGATTTTGCCGGAATGAAGAAAAGACACGGTGCTGGTAAGCGACGACATGGTGCCCGCCAGTTTATTGGTGCCGATGGCAAGGCTGGGCGGCAGCCCGGCAAATAAAAGGGCGGGAAGCGAAATCAGTCCTCCTCCGCCGACTACGGAATCTATGAAAGCGGCGAGAAAGCCTGCTCCGACCAGAAAGAAAATAATGTCCAGGCTTGGAAAGTCCATCATGAATTCACCTCTTATGTAAAATGTACAAATTTAAGTATAACGAATAGGCTTCCTTTTATATAGAGGTTGAGACAAAAAAAACAAATGGTTGCTTTTTTTCCAAATGGGAATGATATTCTTCGGGCGAAGACGAACTCAAGGAGGAGAAACGGATGATCAGCAAGCTGGAGCATATTGGAGTATTTGTCAAGGATATGGACGAGTCGATCGAATTTTATCAGAAGGTACTGGGAATGCGGCTGGCTGCAAGAAAAAAAACGCTGGACAATGGAGTAGAGCTGGGCTTTTTTGTCGTTTCCAGGAAGCGAAAATGTGGAGATCGAGCTGATCGGCCGGGGAGAGGAGGGGCAGCCGGATGACGGGATTGTCCACCATATTGCGTTTACCGTGAGCGATATCGAGCAGGAGGCCGCACGCTTGAAGGAGCTGGGCGTTCGCTTGCTGGACGACGAGCCGAAGACGATTCTGGACGGGGTGAAAATTTTCTTCTTTTTTTCGGGCCGAGCGGGGAGCGTTTGGAATTTTTTTCAGCCTAAGCAGTAGACAAGGAGAAGGGTGAAATAAAACTCCGATGCCCCTGGACTTCGATTCAGGTTTCGGAGTTTTTTTTGATTGTTCGGGGCTTCCCGCAAAGTATCCGCAATAACAGGCCCTGCTTCACTTTGCGGGGTGATATCTGCTCAGCCTCCGTATGAGTCACGGAAAGCTTTGGCCAAACGCTCCGGCTCGATATTAAGAATCGGGGCGATTTCCGGGCAGACATTCTCCACCCACCAGTCAGCCTGCGCCTTCCGGTTGCTGCGGTTTTCAAAAAACCCACACTAAATTCAAGGCCACCTTCTTAAAATAAATCTCTTCCGCTTTAGCGACCTGCTGAGGGGGGATATACTGCTTCAGCTTCTTGATGGTCCTGTATAGTTCTCTGCCGCAGGCTCTGCGGATGCCCCTTGCGGTCGGAAACGGCGCTTTGTGCTTTTCCTGGTTGTTCATGGACATGGATTCACCTGCTCCTCTCTGCATTATCGTATGCTTCGAAAGCGGAGCGGGCTACTTTCCCGGACTGGTCAAATGACTATAATATAGCCGATCATCGGCCCGTTATGCGCTATATCCGGATGGCTCAGGCAAACGAGACGATAGGTGCCGGGTTTGTCGGCGGTGAAAGAGACAGTGGTTTCCTCTCCTTTCTTCACTTCCCCTTTTACATTCACCCCCTCGATGATAAAAGGATGGCTGACCCCGTTCACCCCGTAAATGCTGAGCCTGACCATTTCGCTTCTGTTCACCACGATCGTACCCGGATCCCAGCGGTAGGCTTCGATTTGTTTGCCGTCCGCTGAAACCGCCTTGAATTCTCCCGTCACCAGCTGGATTGTTCTCACCACCGTCCCATCCCCCGAGGTTCCTTTGTTTTGTTCCATTTTCAAATACAGCGCCCCACCGAATAAAAGAACAAGCAGCAGCGCCACCCACGCCCACCTTTTTTTTAAGGTTTTCCCTGGCTCCCCGTAATCTATTGCGAACAACCTGCATCGTCCTCTCATCGTCCTCTCATTTTCGTCTAATCCTGCTTTCATGAATAATGTATATGCTGAAGCTTGTCATGCGATAACGGGCACTAAGCTGGTGGTTGTCCAACGGATTATGGTAGAATAAAAAAAGATATTTTATCCGGGAAAGGAAAGGGATCATGTCAAATATCGTTCATAACATTCTCATGTTTTTTCGAAGGCCTCGGGTATTGGGGAATTATGCTTGGCTTGATGATTGAGGTCATTCCCAGCGAAATTGTGCTGGCCTATGCAGGGTACGCCGTTTCGACAGGGGCGTTAAACTTGTGGTTGGCAGTGATTTTCGGTGTCATCGGCGGTACGATAGCCCAAATTTTCGTGTATTGGATAGGCCGTTACGGCGGCAGCCTTTTCTCGAGAGATACGGCAAATATATTTTCATCCACAAAAAAACAGATCGATATGGCGGAAGAATGGTTTAACAGGTACGGGACGGGCGTTATTTTTTACTGCGCGTTTCATTCCGGTGGTTCGCCATGCGATTTCAGTTCCGGCGGGTATGGCCCGCATGTCTTTGCTGCGTTTTACGGTATTGACGGCTCTTGCCGTGATTCCATGGTCGATTATGTTTATTTATCTGGGCATGCTGCTGGGAGACAAATGGAACCAAATTAACCAGTACGCCGCTCCTTATACCAGAATGTTCATCTGGGCCGCACTGGGCTTGACCGCGCTTTACTTTTTTGTTCAAGATTTACCGTAGGAACAAAAGCAAACATTCCTGATTTGGAGTCCATATCCTTTTTTTTGCTAAAATGAAGGGGAATCTATTCTGGGGAGGGCGTTGAAGATGGGTGTCAATTTGGCGGATAAGCTCCGTACTGGTTTGAGTCCAGAGCAGTTTATAGAGAGCATGCAGCAAAATAAAGAGAAATTCATGGAATGGTATGAGAGCTTTGAGTGGGAAAACGAAGTGGACAAGGGATTTTTTTGAATCGTTAAACAACCGCGACGACCTTCGCTGCCTCATCATAGCGGCGGATTGGTGCGGTGATGTGGTGCGCAACGTCCCCGTTGTTTTCCGGGCGATGGAAACGGGGGGAATACCTGTGGAAGTGCTGATTATGGAGCAGAATCTCGACGTAATGGATCAATTCCTGACTGCAGGCGGCAGATCGATTCCGGTCGTTATTTTCACCGATACCAGCGGACATGTGCTTGACCAATGGGGACCGCGTCCGCAGCATGTCCAGGCGGTTATGAACCAGTCAGGATCCTGAACTGACCGGGAAGCGCCTGATTATCAGGAGAAGATAGCTGCAGCTCGCCAGGAAATGGGACGCCAGTACGGCGAAGGAACAAGCTATCAAAGTGTCATTGTAAAAGAATTAAGAGAGCTGCTTTCCCAGCATTAGAGGTGAATTGTCCATGATTAGCATAGAAGGATGGGCGCTTGGTCCACTGGAAACCAATGCTTACCTGCTCACGAATACGGAAACCGGCAAAGCCCTCATCATCGATCCGGGGATGAATCCGAAGTCGCTTGTGAAGCGGATGGAGGGGCTGGATATCGAGGCGATCCTGCTCACTCACGCTCACTTTGACCATATCGGCGGCGTGGATGAGATCCGCAAGCTGAAGAAATGTCCGGTATACATCCATGATCTGGAGGCCGACTGGTTAACGGACGGAAGGAAGAACGGGTCGTTAAGATGGCCGGAGCTGGGCGGGGCGATTACGACGGAAGACGCGGAATACCGGTTGGACGAAGGGCAGAAGCTCGATCTGATCGGGATTCAGCTGCAGGTCTTTCATACTCCGGGCCACTCGCCGGGCAGCGTGAGCTTCCTTTATGAGAACCACCTGTTTAGCGGTGATGTGCTCTTCCGCAATTCTATCGGGCGCACGGATCTTCCCGGAGGAAGGGAGCAGGATTTGTTGGATTCCATCCATTCCAAGCTGTTTCCGCTGGGTGATGACGTCAAGGTTTATCCGGGACACGGTCAAAGAACGACCATCGGGTATGAAATCGAGAATAATCCATATGTGTAAAAGTCGATTAGATCTTTGTGAAGCCAAGTTAGCCGAATTTACGGATCAAGTGTATCGGTCTGAAGGGCAAATTGAAGGCAGGGTCTTTCACGAAGATGTGTAATGTACTCGTTTAACTCAAGGCGTATCGGGGCTATTGACCATTTTACGGACATCTAGGTGTTCACCGTGTTCGGACTAGGTATCCCCCCATAGACTATGGTGTATTCAAAATCTAGGGAGGTGCCCCACCTTGGAAAAACCGATTCAACAGCCAATGACAATGCCGGCCCACGTGCCGAATTTAGTTAGCCCTGCAATGCAGCCGCCGATGGCTCCCAACCCGGTAATGCCTATCTACAAGCCGACGTCCATGCCGAATCCGGTAATGCCCGTAGTCAGCCCCGCAATGGGCCATCATATGAAGCCCAACATGGCTCCCATGGTCAGCCCGGCTATGATGCCGAATGTCGCTCCTGCCATGATATCCAATGTTGCCCCCATCTCCGCAGGCAAACATCCGCACCATGTGCTGCCCTACGCCCATTATCCGCATCCGCACGTCGTTTCGCCGTACAGGAGCCAGACTTTCGCACTTCTTGTTCTGTTCGTGCTGCTCGTGATCGTACTCCGGTCGATCCACCATTATTGAGCTGAGACGGGCGAAAAGAACAGAGCCCCGGCCACTTCCGTCGTGGAGTCCCGGGGTTTTTTTGCGGATCAGTAGTCAGGTTTCATTTTGTAAAAAAAATATCGAAAAGGGTGGACAATCTTGTCGGTTTCTGGTAAATTGAGTTCATAGCGATTATATACGTTTGCGAAGGACGCAAGCTTACGGGACTGCCCGAGGTTTGCGTCTTTTTTTACGTTGAAGAAAGCTTAAGTCGCTAAGGCGAAAGGAGACTTTATTAACCATGAGAAAGGAGGTGAAGTGCGTTTGAACCGTAGTCGCAGCATTATGATCAGTTTTCTGGCTGCGGGATTGGCTGCTCTGCTTGTTTACGGCGTGTATGTCTTTCAATTGAAGCAGGTTGAACTGCAGCGCACGGTCAATGTGGTCGTGCCCAAAGATTTTATCAAGACGGGGACGATGATCAATGAGCATATGCTGGAGTACAAACCGGTCTTCACAGCTGCTTACAAGGCCGGCATGATAAGGGACATGAGGGAAATTGCAGGAAAGGAGACGATGGTCCTCTGGGAAGGGATGAACCGGTACTCCAGTGGAAGCTGAACCGGTTCCATCTGCTGCCGAATCAATCCCAATCGACCTTCCAGATTCCGAAAGAATACATTCTGTCCGTTTCCAGCGGAATCAGGGCTGGCGACAAGGTGAGGATTTATTCGTCAGGGCCGGATGGCAACACCCGCAGGCTGCTGGCGTCCGAGATCGTCGTTGCCTCGGTGAAATCTGCGGCTAATGTGGAAGTGGACAACCCGAAGAATTCCAATCTGCTGTCGAAAGCGGAAGGGGACGAGGAGAAGATGTATTTGTCCCGCCTGGAGGCGAATGGGGCGATAGACCATATCAATCTGAATTTAAAGGAGGAGGAATGGTTTACAATCGACAATCTGTGCGGCTCGAAGAAGGCGAAGCTGGTTATTGCTTTCAGCGCTTCCTCAATAACGGCCCCATAATAAGAAGAAAGGCGGTAAGTGATGAATAAACAACAACCCGGAGGCAGCCTGATCGCTTTCGTCGGTTCCACACCGAATATCGGCACGACGATCGCCTCTTTTGCGGCGGCCGTTTCCTTGGCGCGGCAGCTTCATGGCAGTGTCGCGTACATATGTCTGAATTTGAAAAGCTCCAAGCTTCACCGCTATCTTGGCCGTGATCTTCCGGAGGTCAGTTTAAACCATCTGCGTGCTGAATTAAAGTCGCAAACCTTGAAAAGGGAACGTCTGCAATTTTACTGCGAGCCGGTCAAAGATGCCGCCAATTTACACGTGCTCTACGGCAATTTGCGGAGGGAGCAGGCGGATTTTTTTATACCACCGAAGAAATTGGCCACTTGCTGAGGACGGCGCGGGAGTCTTTTGACATTGCCGTCATCGAAGTGAGCGCATACTGGGATAACGCAGCGACGGTATTGGGGCTGGTGGAAGCGGATAAAAGAATAGTGGTGACCACGCATCAACTGTGTCATTTTCAAGAAGATTTCAATCAATGGATCGGTCAGGTAGGCGCCGTGGTTGGGCTGGAACCGGCGCAATTCTCTTGCATCATTACACAATCGGACAATTCCGTATTAAAAGTAAAGGATATAGCCAAAGAAACGGATACCGCTGTTTTGGGGCAAATCCGGCACCACTCCCAGGCGTCCGACTATTTGAATCAGGGTAAGCTGCTTGAGCTTCTTCGTTCTCCTCAATTGCAAGAGGATATTGAACCGATAGCGAAGCGGATCGTGAAGGAATTCGATTGGAAATGCAGGCCCGCGGTCGACACCAAGCCATGGATTCGGCGGGTGATGGCTGCCGTGTCTCAGTGAACGGAGGTGCTTTCCATTGAATGAAAGCAAATTCTCTATACTCGATTATGCTTCCAGCCAGAATCCGGTTCACAGCCTGCCGGCTGCTCAAGAAAGCTTAGCCGGCGGACAAACGCAGGGAGATTTTGAGCAATGTGTCGATTTTATCAGATCGGAACTAGCTTTCTGGAGAGGAAGGACGGAAGAAGAGCAGCAGAGATACAGTGAAATGCTGAACAAAGCCGTGCTGGGATATGACACGGAACGCAGGCAGATGCTGGCGATAATTGAAGATCTGTTAGCCAAGCGGAGAATAACGGCCATTCCTTCACCGGGCCAGCGCTTCGACACGCTCTCGGAAGCCGTGTTTGCCGAAGTCATCGGCATGAACGTACTTGAGCTGATTATGAAGAACAGGGCCGGGTTAGAGGAAATTCAAGTGGTAGGACGGTTAATTTATGAGGTTCGGGACGGGTACCCGTCTCTGTCCCCCTATCAGCTCTCCTCCGTGAAAGAACTGGAAAGAATACAGCAGAATCTTGTTTTATACAACAACGAATCTTTGAATACCAGGAAGCGATGGGCGGAAGTAATGCTGATCGACGGATCGAGGGTAACGATGACCGGGTTCGGGTTCACTGCTGAGCCGACGCTCACGATCCGATTGTTCAACGTCAAACATTTCAGCCTGCAGGCGTTGGCCCGGCCGGAGCAGGATACGATCGATGAAAAGGTCGGGGCTGTCATCCTTTGCATTCTCCGTTCCTATTTCAATATGGTTATAATCGGTCCCACCAACTCGGGCAAGACGAATCTGATCAAAGCCTTTATAGCGGAACTGCCGGATGAAGAGCGGATCGTTACCATCGAGAACAGATACGAGCTGATGCTCAAACGCGACTTTCCGCTAAAAAAATATCGTGGAGTACGAGGTGGATGACGAGAACCTGGTCCATTCCGGCCAGCAAGCCTTTAAACTGGCCCTCAGGCAATCGCCCAAAAGGATTTGCCACGCGGAAATCCGGGATGATGACGCCAATATATATGTCAGAGCCTGCACCCGGGGCATGAAGGAAGCATTACTTCAGTGCATGTCAACGAGCTTGAGGACGCGCCGGACGCAATAGCCGATATGTGCATGATGGATGGGCGGGGGATGGACCCGGCGAGGCTCACTAAGCGGATCACCGAATACGTCACCCAGATTGGCTTTCAGATGGGAATTGTCGATGGTAAAAGAAAGATTCTCCGTATTGGGGAATACTTGTACGACAAAGGGGAAATCCGTGTTCTGGATATTGTGCGATTTGATGCTTTTAAGAAGACGTGGGTTTATGGCAGCGGATTTTCGAGGCGTGCGGCACAGAGAATCCAGCGGATGGATCCGGCAGGCTGCCAGGCGATGGTAGAATTAGGGGTGCTGCCGCAGTGATAGTCATAGCCCAATGGAGCCTGCTTTTAATGCTTTTCCTGCTCATTTACATGTTTGCACATGGACTGCTGCGCACATTGACAATTCAACATAAGGCAAGGCTGCGGCTACGCTATGTGCAGAGGGCCAAATTCGGCAATCGGATGGCGGAATGGATCTCCCGGTACAACATCGTTCACCGCCACTTGAATGAGCTGCTGGAAGCCTCCTCCCGGAAGGTGGGTATAGGCCTGTTCCTCACTGCCAACGGTTTCCTGCTGCTCGTCGGTTTGACTGTCGGAGGCTTCTTTTTTTCAATCGGTTAAAGGGGTTATAGCACTTTCGATCATACTGGGGATGTTGCCTTATGTTCTGCTGCGTATGAAGCTGCTCAGTATCCAATTGAAGACCAGGCTCGAGTTCCTGCCGGCCGTCGAAGTGTTCTATCAATATTACATTTTATGCGGGCAGAAAAAAATATGAAAACCGCGCTGAAGGAAAGCTTGGCGGAGAACAGGATCCGCTACCCTCTTCGGCCTGTATTTGAGCACCTTTACCGTAATTTGATGACGAACCAGGACACGGAGCACGCACTCAGGGTTTTCTCATTGGCATTAGGACATATTTGGGGAGATTATTTTGTCAATATGGTCAGGGTCGCTCTGGTGGAAGGGAATAACATATCCGACAGCTTGAAGGAACTGATCACCGATATGCGCAAAGCGCAGAGGGCCGACCAGGCGGAAAGAAACCGGCTGTTGGAAATCCGCATAGCGAATTTTACTCCGATCTTGTTTTTTTAGGACTATTTTTTTTGTTCCTCAATTTTAAAATCAATTCAGAGAACGCTTATGTGTATTATGTGCTTGATCCGGCTGGGCGCAACATAGTGCTGGATGCCCTGTTGCTGATTTTTTGCTTCCTTTATTATGGGATTATATTTATCGATGCGCAGAATGTAATGGCGTAAAGGAGAACAGCCGTGATTTCCGACGTTCAATGGCAAATCCTTAATTTTGTTTCACAAGTTGTGTTGTTCCTTCTCTGCTTCGTATCCATTTGGTCTGCTCTTAGGCTTCTGCCGGCCAGAAAGCGGAGATGGAAACTTGCACGAAGCAAGGCTGCTGCCCCTTTGAAGGCTCCTGGTTATTTGTTGAAGCTGCTGATGATTTCCCCCAGGGAAGAAGTCTGGGAGGAAAAAACGCCAGCTGCTGATCGGATGCGGTGTGAACTTCGACGTTACATTATATGAAGCAGGCAGAAGGACAATCGGCTGCATTTCCTTCTTGCTCGGCACCGCAGGATATTTCGGCTTCCAACGGCCGATATTTACGCTGTTTGCGGAACCTGTATATTTTCTTCTGGCTGCAGCGATCGGTTTCATTCCGGTTATATTTGAGCGGCCGATTCTGGAGTATTTCAAAGGCATACGTTCCTACAAAATCATCCGGGAGGTTTATTCCGTCAGCAGCCAGCTCCTTTATTACTCCGGTTCCCGGATGAACTTACACAGCAAGCTCGCCCGGTGTCTTCCGTATACGCGGACGATCCGGAACGAAATGCATCTTCTGCTCAATGAATGGTACGGAGATGCCGAGGCCGCCATTCGCAGGTTTAAAATCCGTCTTGGAACGGATGAGGCCCATTCGCTGGCGGAGACGCTGCACTCGCTGCGGTTAAATGAAGATGAAAGCTACTACCTGCTGTTGAGGCAAAGAATCGGCGATTACAAAGAAAAGCTTGAGCTTCACAAAGAAAGCAAGAAAGAAACGGTTTCATACATCCTTTTCGTACTGGCGGGGCTGCCGATTTTGAATACGTTTCGCGTGTTCATCTATCCCTGGGTTGCGGAAGGACAGAAGCTGTTCCAATCCATTAATTAATCAGGAGGAGATTTCTTTGAGGAACATTCTAATGACAGTGATGATGCTGATCGTGGCCGCGCTTTTATTTACATCGATCATTAATTCGGGGGACACAGGCATGAGAAAAAACATCCAGACCCACGGCAATGTTGCCAATACGAACGTGACCGCTCTGACTCCATAAGGCGGAGAGGGATGGGGCTATGAGAACGATATTGATCACAGTCATGCTGGTTACCGTCGTTGCAGTAATCTATAACTCATCGATAGGCGGTGCCGGAGGGACGAAAGCGGTAGTAAAACTAAGCGGGGGCAAGGTCAATCATACGATTGAAAATATGAACTTGAGTAGGGGAACCGGGAATGAAATCCATTTTGACATTTGTTCTGTTTGCAGCTTTAATGTGTTGGCTTATGTTTGCGCCGGTCTATAAGCATGTGCTCATTACAAGGCAGGCCTTGCTCCAAAAGGAGGTCGACTATCTTCTGGAGGTGGGGGCGAACGGAGAGCACGGCTATATCCATAGGGCGATGGTCAATGATTCGAAACAACGTTTATCCGAACGCGGATTCGTTCCCTCCGACTTGGAGTATACCGTCACGACAACCACAGGAGCATCGGGAACGAATGACTCGCGGCCTGAGCTTAGAGGAACGGGCATTGGGCTGAAGATCACTTATCCTTACAAGAATCTGTTTATCATTGACGGCTTGATCGGGATGAGTCCCGTTGACGGTTTGTCCCGCATGGGAGCGTCAGGGATGAAGATGAGTGAATATGTTCCGTAAAGGCAGGAGGATCGGAGCGGGTGAGAATCCATGTACAAGCTGATTTTATATCTCATGCTCACGGTATTTGCCATGACGGTGTACGCCCTTGAAATCGATGAACAAATTTCGATGAACGCCTTGTTTCAAGGCAAACACGGGGTGGACAGAGCCGTCCATGCGGCGGCTCAACAGACCGATGCTGCCAAGCTGGCTCGCGGGATCTATTCTATTGATCCTTTGAAGGCGCGACTCGCTATGGACCAATATCTGCAATCGAACCTTTCATTGGACGCGCAGAATCGTCCTCTGCCCGGAACATTTCTTCAATCTCCCGCAGTAATAGAAGTGTTTAAAATCGTAAACGAGAATGAAAATTTTCCCTACACTTATACTAACGCAGCTTACGGATATACGGTAACCCTGAAGAAGCCGGGAGTAATCCTTATCGTCAGGATGGAATATCCGGGAACTTATAAAGTATTGCAGCCGATTGTCTGGCATATTAAAGGAGCCGCCGAAATAGTTTATTAATGTCTCACTCACGGTTGATACATTCGGCTCAGCCGCTCCTTCGCGGACAAAGCTTATATAAAAAAAACAGAAACCCCCAAAACAGTTGGGGGTTTGCTAGTTGTTATCCGCACGAAATCTTGTTCGGCGTTCGGCGTTAGCCGTCCCACGCCTTCGTCCGGCATAGCGAAACCTTAGGTTTCATGACAAGCGCATGGGCAGCCATCCTATTCTTTCCAAGAGCCAGTAAAAGGCTACAGCAAAAAATAGCTGAAGACGCTCCTAACAGAATATATCTGTACCAGGAATATTTGCGCAGCTGCAGCAGCATGGGCAGGACTACAAACACAATCCCCATTTGACCGGCCTCCACTCCCAGATTAAAAGACAGCAACGAAGAAATAAAATACTGCTGTGGCAGTCCTATCTCCCCGAGAGCCCCGGCAAAGCCCATTCCGTGCACAAGCCCGAATCCGAAAGTAAGCAGCAACCTTTTGGCTGTCCGTTTGAAAAAAATAAATTTTCCGCCGCCACATAACAGATGGAAAGCGCAATAACGGCCTCAACCCAGGAAGCTGGCGGATTGATAACTCCTGAGGCCGCAAGGATCAAGGTGACACTGTGGGAGATCGTAAATGCCGTTACAATTTTGATAACATCCATAAACCGTACGGCAGCCACAATCAACGACAACAAAAAATAAGATATGGTCATATCCCGTTATAATATGCTTGATCCCCAGCATGAAGTAGGTCCATAGAGAGTCCAGCATGCCCGGAGATGCATCCTTTGAAAATGGTACGTCCGGCTGGAAGCGCTCATTACCGACTGATCCATATCCTGGCCATCGATCCAGAGCACAAAATTCCAATGATTGGGATCCGCATCATCGAACAGCAGATCGTACTTGAGCGTCAGATCCGAGATTTCCTTTGAAAAGGTGTACTTGAGCTGGAATACAATCCCCGGAATCGTTTCTTTTTTTTCCGATTTATCAATCGTCAGAAGCTTCATGGAGAGCGGTTCCCCGTTTTGGGAGAGCACAATCTTTTTTCCTTAAATAATCCTCGACTTCAGCCTTACGCCCATTCAACTCCCCTAAATCCAACTGCTTGTCATGGTCAGTATCAAAAAAAACAGCAAGCTGCGTTCGGGGATAAAGAGCTCGTAATCTACCGTGCTTATACCCAGAGTCAACGTGGAATATCCGTTATTGATCGGATGGGACAGCGCGGGATGCACACGTGCCACAAGCCCAAAAAAAGCAAAACCGCGAGGAACAAAAAAAAGAACAGAGAGAAATACGATAAACAAGACGATTCATTAGGCACCTCGATTTTGTAAAAAAAAGATGGAATATGGATAGAATTTTTTTTCTGCAATGATATAGAATGTACTACAAATAAAAAAATTTCCTGTCTAAAAAACTTTAATTGATAGATTTATTTTTATTCCAGATGATTTTTTTAAGGAGGTCCATCTATGCTGCGATTGGGAGAGAAGGTTTATATCGTCGCCGACAGCTTCGAACAGAATCTGCCGGTTGGAGATTATGGCTATATTATCGCTTATGAAAGGAACGCTGACAACGTCTTTGATTATGTAGTCCGGGTGCCGAAAATGAGCAGAACCTATTACGTGCCGGCAGAGGACATCGAGCTGGAAGAAGTACTGCTGCAGAAGGAGGCCGACCGCCTGGAGCGGGAAGCTTTGATAGACTTCGCGTTGGCTACGAAGAACGAAGAGTTGTTCCGCAGAATCATGAACGGCGGGAATGTCGAAGCGGCGGAGGAAAAAAAGCAAGGAAGTGCAGAGCCAGCAGGACTTCGTGAGGCAGATTAATTTGAGAGCGTGGATTTAATTAATCTGTCGCAACCTTTTGAGCCCTTTGAGGAGACGGACTCCCCAAAGGGTTTTTTGCCGTCCGTGCGGGAGAGCCGCGATTTTACCGGGTACGCACACCGATTGTACTGCTGCCTGGCGCTGACAATCGGCTCAAAGGCGGAATTGAGTTCCCTCAGCCATAGGCTATAATATTAAGAATGAGTTTGTGATAAGAGAGGTGCGTACAAAAAAATGAGCATTACCGTCAATGACGTGGAGCATGTCGCCAAACTGGCGAGGCTGGATCTCACCGAAGAGGAAAAAAAACAACAGTTCACCGGACAGCTGAACGCGATCCTTAAATACGCGGAGCAGTTGAACGGTTTAGATACGGAAGGCGTTGAGCCGACAAGCCATGCTATGCCGGTATTCAATGTGGTAAGAGAAGACGAGGTTCGTCCGTCAGCTCCGCTGGATAAAGTGTTCTTGAACGCTCCGGAGGAAGAAGACGGTCAATTTAAAGTTCCGGCAGTTTTGGAATAATCTGCAACCGCTGCGCCAAGAATAGCGCCGGTTGTCAGAAATCTGCAACCGCTGCGCCAAGAATAACGCCGGCGAACATTTGAAGGGGGGCCCCTGTGTTGTCTTTGTTCGATCATACACTTCAGGAATTACACACCCGCCTGCGGAATAAGGAAATTTCCGTTTCCGACTTGGTGGATCAATCGTACCAAAGAATCAACGAGGTAGATTCAAAGGTCAGAGCTTTTCTGACTCTGGACGAAGAAAACGCGAGAAATACCGCCAAAGAACTGGACAAGTCCCTGGAAAGCTCAGAGCGCGGGATTTTATTCGGCCTGCCTGCGGGGGTAAAAGATAACATCGTGACCGAAGGGCTAAGAACAACCTGCTCCAGCAAGTTTCTGTCCGACTTCGTCCCGATTTATGACGCTGCCGTTATGAAGAAGCTGAAGAAGGCGCAGGCCATAACCGTCGGCAAGCTCAACATGGACGAATTTGCAATGGGCGGCTCCAACGAGAACTCCGCTTTTCACCCGACCCACAATCCATGGAACCTGGATTATGTGCCAGGGGGATCCAGCGGCGGATCGGCCGCTGCCGTGGCCGCCGGAGAAGTATACTTCTCTCTCGGTTCCGATACGGGAGCTCCATCCGCCAGCCGGCCGCGTATTGCGGCATCGTCGGCATGAAGCCCACTTACGGGTTGGTTTCCCGTTTCGGACTTGTGGCGTTCGCCTCCTCCCTCGACCAGATCGGTCCGCTGACCAAGAACGTTGAAGACAACGCTTATGTGCTGCAGGCGATTGCAGGCCATGATCCGATGGACTCCACTTCCGCCAAAGTGGACATACCTGATTATCTCAGCGCGTTAACGGGCGACGTGAAGGGACTGCGGATCGCCGTTCCTAAAGAATATATAGGCAAGGGGATCGATCCCAAAGTCAAAGAAACAGTGCTGCAAGCGCTGAAAGTGTTGGAGGGACTGGGCGCAACCGTGCATGAGATTTCCACGCCTCATTCCGAATATGCGGTTGCAACCTATTACTTGCTGGCGTCCTCCGAAGCGTCCTCCAACCTCGCCCGATACGACGGCGTAAGGTATGGAGTGCGTACCGACAACGCCGATAACCTGCTCGAGCTGTATCACAGATCCAGAAGCGAAGGCTTCGGACCCGAAGTGAAGCGCCGGATCATGCTGGGCACCTATGCCCTGAGCTCCGGTTATTATGATGCTTATTACAAGAAAGCTCAGCAGGTGCGCACCCTCATAAAAAAAGCGATTTTGATAAAGCGTTCGAAGAATACGACGTCGTGATAGGGCCGACCGCTCCCACCGCCGCCTTCAAGCTGGGTGAACAAGTGGACGATCCGCTGACCATGTATTTGAACGATATCCTGACGATACCCGTCAATTTGGCCGGAGTGCTGCAATCAGCGTCCCATGCGGATTTGCGGACGGTATGCCGGTGGGCCTGCAAATTATCGGCAAGGCTTTGGACGAATCGACCATCTTGCGCGTGGCTCACGCGTTTGAGCAGAATACAGACTATCATAAGCAGCGTCCCCAACTGTAGGTTGCAGATGGCAGGAGGTTATCGGTAACATGGCCATAGGCAAATACGAAACGGTCATCGGACTCGAGGTGCACGTGGAGCTGCACACGAACTCCAAGATTTTTTTGCGGCTGTTCGACCTCATTTGGTGCTCCCGCTAATACACATACGTGCCCGATCTGTCTGGGACATCCGGGAGTTCTTCCGGTGCTGAACCGCCAGGCGGTCGATTATGCGATGAAAGCGGCAATGGCCTGAACTGTGAGATCGCGGCCGAGACGAAATTTGACCGTAAAAAACTACTTCTATCCCGATTCCCCGAAAGCTTATCAAATCTCGCAGTACGATAAGCCGATCGGAGAGAACGGCTGGATCGAAATCGAAGTGAACGGCGAAACGAAGCGCATCGGCATTACAAGGCTTCACCTTGAGGAAGACGCCGGTAAATTGACCCACGTGGATGGAGGTTATGCCTCACTCGTGGATTTTAACCGCGTGGGCACTCCTTTGGTTGAGATTGTGTCGGAGCCCGACCTTCGCAGCCTGAAGAAGCGAAAGCCTACTTGGAAAAGCTGAAGGCCATCATGCAGTACTGCGAAGTTTCCGATGTGAAAATGGAGGAAGGCTCACTGCGCTGTGACGCCAACGTGTCTATCCGTCCTTACGGCCAGGAAAAAAAATTTGGCCAGAGGACCGAGCTCAAGAATATGAACTCATTCCGCGGAGTGCAGCGAGGATTGGAATATGAAGAGATCCGTCAGGCGGAAGCACTCGACAGCGGCAACCGGGTGATCCAGGAAACGAGACGCTGGGATGACGCCCAAGGAAAGACGATTGCTATGCGAAGCAAGGAAGAAGCTCACGATTACCGTTATTTCCCGGATCCGGATTTGGTCAAGCTTTATATCGACCAGGAGTGGAAGGATTCTATCAGAGCTACGATTCCCGAGCTGCCGGACGCCCGCAAAGCGCGCTACGCAGCGGAGTACGGACTGCCGGCCTATGATGCGGGGGTAATAACCTCATCCAAGAAAATGGCTGACCTTTTCGAGGAAAGCTTATCTTACACGAAGGACGCTAAAGCTGTATCCAACTGGATTATGGGTGAGCTGTCAGGCTATTTGAACGCGAACAGCCTGGAGCTTGATGACGTAAAAAATCACCGGCAAAGGGATGGGCGAACTGATCGGCTTGATCGAAAAAAGGTACGATTTCGAACAAAATCGCCAAAACCGTGTTCAAAGAGTTGATTGAAACCGGCAAGGCGCCGCAGCAAATTGTGGAAGAGCAGGGCTTGGTGCAGATCAGCGACGAAGGTGCGATCAAGGCGATTGTCGACACGATCGTTGACAACAATCCTCAGTCAGTGGCGGATTTCAAGGCGGGTAAAGAAAAAAGCGGTAGGGTTTTTTTGGTAGGACAAGTGATGAAAGAGACCAAAGGCAAAGCCAATCCCGGCTTGGTGAACAAGCTGATTTTGGAAAGACTGAACAGTTAATGCATCGCTGGTGCATCCTCGGAGCGGGGATGCACATTTCGACGCCGGCTTAAGCTCGAAGTGACATCCGCACGATAAAACTGATCGGGGGTTTCGGACTGGTTTTCGTTTGTCAAAACGAGCCGCGCCGCTAACCCTCTTCGCATTTTCTCCTGCGGCTATCGCTTCTGTCATTGACAAATAGAAAAAAACTAACCGTAGAATAGATGGAACAAAACAATTCCGCGCTATTAGATCTCTGCAGAGACTTGGAAACGATCCGGGTCCTTTACGTATTGTTCGATAAATATAATAAAGCAATGGAGGTGGACAGAATGAAGACGGAGCTTGAACGCGCGTTGAACAAATTGAAAATGTCAGGTGTAAGAATGACTCCCCAACGGCATGCCATTCTCGCTTATTTGCTTCAGACGATGTCCCATCCTACGGCTGATGAAATATACAAAGCTTTGGAACAGCGTTTTCCAAGCATGAGCGTCGCCACCGTGTACAATAACCTTAAGCTGTTTATAGAAGCGGGGCTTGTCCGTGAATTGACCTACGGCGACGATTCCAGACGGTTCGACGCCGACATGACGGACCATTACCATGCCATATGCGAGCGCTGCGGCACAATCGCCGATTTCGAATATCCGCCGCTGCATCAGGTGGAGCAAACGGCTTCCGCCGAGACCGGCTTCTCCGTAAGGGGCCACCGCCTTGAGGTGTATGGCATCTGCAAGGCCTGCTCCGGCACGGAAGCAGCGCTCTCCCAATAAATAGGAATCTACAAAACTATTATAATTGAACGAACCTCCCGGAATTATAGTATAATTAAACGTGTCCACTGCCCGAAACGGCGGCCGGCACGTTTTTTTCTTTTTTTATTCTCAATATCAAAGGACGTGAATCCGTGACAGTCAGCTATGTCAGCACCAGGAAACGCATTATGCAGCTGCCGCGATATTTTTTTCCTGTTTTCTTTTGCGATCTCTCTCTTGTTGTTCTGGGAATATCACCCGTCCTCGGAGCATAAGAACCCAACCTTTTCAGGCAATCCCAAACCGGTTTTCTATAAAGGAACATGCTCGATATTCCGGCGTCAGGGGAGAAGGAAGGGTTAAAACTGCCTTTTTTCCGCTGCCCAAAAAAATACATTGACTCCACTATGATATATGAAGAAAGCACACAATCGGTCATTCTCACGTCTGCAGACAAAGTCATTCGGATGAAAAGCGGCGAGTTAACCGGGCTGGTCAATGAGAAGCCTTTTACACTCAAATCCCCGGTAGAGAAAAAAAGGACGGACAATTGTATGTGCCTGTTGAGCCTTTGGCGGATTTAACGAAAGTGAATGTCAGGGAGTCTCTTACAACCGGAGCCGTTATTTTGATGACGGAAGGGGAAGAGATTCATTGGGGGACAACCGCACGGAATGACAAGAAGCCGGATGCGACGATCCCTATGCGGGAAGAGCCTTCAATCAAAGCGCCGATCCTCGCGGATTTGAAGCAGCAGCAGAAAGTTATCGTATGGGAAGAGCAGAAGGATTGGTATAAAGTACAGCTGACGGAAGGTTATGTGGGATACATCCAGAAAAGCAAGCTTGCCATGGACCAAACCGAGGTCATCCCAAAGAAGAATCCAAGCCGTTTCAAACCCCATGGAAGCCCGAAGGCGGTAAAATCAATCTGACCTGGGAGCAGGTGTCGGACAAAAAAATCCGGATACGGCGGCAATCCCTCCCATGCCCGGTCTCAATGTGGTTTCTCCGACCTGGTTCCATTTGGCTGATACAGACGGGAACCTGAAAAAAAATTTGGCCGATCCCGCTATGTGAAATGGGCCCACGACAACCAACTGCAGGTATGGGCTCTGTTCAGCAACAGTTTTGACCCCAAAATCACGACTGAAGCTCTGTCCTCCTACGATAAGCGGATGAAAATGACAAAACAGCTGCTGGGTTTCGCTCAATCGTACGGGCTCCAGGGATTTAACATCGATTTTGAGAATGTGAATGTAAAAGATAAAGCGAACCTCGTCCAGCTTATGAGAGAAATGACGCCTCTTCTGCATGAGCAGGGGTTGACGGTCTCTATGGACGTAACGCCCAAATCGAACAGCGGGATGTGGTCCCTGTTCTATGACCGCAAGGCGCTGGCGCAGACAGTCGATTATATGATGGTAATGGCTTATGACGAGCATTGGGGTTCGAGTCCGGTAGCCGGCTCCGTCGCTTCTCTTCCTTGGGTGGAAAAGTCCGTTAGCCAGATCATCGCGCAGGACGCGGTACCGCCGTCGAAAATTATTTTAGGAGTCCCGTTCTACACAAGAATATGGACAGAAGAGCCCAAAGAGGGGAAAACCGCGGTTACATCCAAGGCCGTATTTATGGAAACAGCAGCGAAACTCATCAACGAGAAGCAGCTCACCCCTGTATTTCAAGAGAATGTGAAGCAGAATTACGTCGAGTATCAGGAGGAAGGCAAGACCCTGAAAATTTGGCTGGAGGACAGCCGTTCCATGAAATCCAGAATCGAGTTGGTGAACAAGCTCAATCTGGCAGGTGTAGGTTCCTGGCGGAGAGGCTACGAGCTTCCGGAGATTTGGCCGGTGATCAAAGATGCGCTGGAAGGGAAATGAGCATCGGAGAAAAAACCGTGTACCATGTAAATCTTCGAACTATGGTCCGGTTGTATTGCGGTCGAGCTTATTAAAAAAAAGCGGGGCCGCCTCCGCTTTTTTTTAGTATCATGCTATTCGTTCGAAGCGAGCTCGGGGTCCATCGTTAGAATCGTTTTGCAGAACATGCACCGGTCCGTCTTTCCGATCATCTTGGTCATGCGGCCGCACTCGGGGCAGCGGATCGGCTTGGCGCTGGTGGACATCATACCCGCCCAAAAAAAATAAATTCCCATGCTCACGAGCAGCGACAGCATCCCGACGACCATAAACACTACGGCGATGATTTTGCCGACGACACCCCAATTGAATACGACTCCGGCCAACCCTATGATCATTAACAGCATGCCGCCCATCGTGGACATCAGTCCCCACAGACGAAACTCATTCACTTTACTGGAACGTAGTATCATTATTATGGTCCCACTTTCTTTTAATTCATTATGCAATTATTACCAAAAAAATTTAAAATCGGCAGGAAAAAAACATAACACTCTGTAGAAATATATAATAGCATATCCCGCATTAATAGACTACCGGATTCACCGATCTGAAAAGGGGAGATATTTCTGGATCAGGATCGTTACTTTGAAGGACGTTTTAAACGTCTGGCGAAAGTGCCCGAGGCTGTGCGTATGCAAAAGGTATTCGAGGAATTTACGCTGTTTCTGCAGCACTATTCGCTAAGCAAAGAGCATCTGGCGTCAGGGCGCATTGCCGAGCTTATGATAGCATTTTGGAAGCAGTACATCATTGGGCCAGAATCGTTATTTTTTGAAAGAGGAATTTATCCGAAAAGCCGCATGGCGATATGGGAGCAAGCAAGGGGTATCCATCCCGCAGTGTTCAAGCTGCATGAAGAGCTGGTCGAAAGTGATGAGACTGTGAAGGAGCGCGTAGAGCTTGTTCTGCTCGCAGCCGAATTCTCTGTAATGTCCAAAATCGAGGCCTTCTGCGCCCTGTTGATTAAGGTTATTGAAAGCCGCCGTGAGCCATGGGGAATCGATGAACTGCTGCTGCTTCCCGAGGTCAGGAAGAACAAGCACAGTTTTCAGCTGCTGCTGAGCAAACTGGTCAAAAAAGTCGCTGGTCAAAGAGGTCATTTTTTTGCGGATGCCGTTAATTTCGAGCGTTTGCAAAAGCGGTATACTTCCGTTAAATAATTTCAACCAGCCTTCTGCCTGCGCGCGTGGAGGCTATTTTCCTGTGCCCAGAAAAAAAAGCAATCTTCGGGGTTGACTTATACGAAGCCTCCATGATATAGTATATCTCGCCGCTAAAAAACGGCAATCGTTATAATGTATGAAAACAGCGTTGGCAAGGCAAAGTAAATAAAAAAAAGTTGTTGACACTGTGTTGGC
>BBFE01000051.1 GCA_001313085.1 Paenibacillus sp. JCM 18996
AAAATCTGGTCTGTATTTATAGTGATATATTTTTTCGCCAGCCGTTCCCAAATTGGTTACATTTTTATCCAAATGGTTTTCAGTTCAAATTGATATGCCTCATATTCCCACCTAATTTTTTTTATAATTTAAAATCCTGGCAATATTTGCTTCCCAAGATGACATAAAGACCCTCCGTAAGTCTTCACGCCAACCTTCAAGTCCATTACTATCTCTATTTCCAATAGCGTATGTATGCATTAATTTTAATTCATTTTTTGGAGTCAATAAATAAGCAAACAGGAATTCGCAACTCCCTCAATTTCTTGAATATTTTGCTCCAAGTGTAGTTTTTTTTATTTATTTTTTTTGTTTTTTTTGACAAAACGAATCGAACCTTAAAGTTCTAATTTGTTCGACAATCGGAACATAACAAAGACCATAAATATCGAACTTTTCATTTATAACATCCACAAAATGAATATTATGATTTTCTTTCGTTATTTCAGATATGACTTCATCCACTCTATTACTTGTCGCCTTATCAAATACAAAATAATAAGTCTCCTCAAAATGAGTTATTGCGTTAGGAAACTGTTGATAATCTACTTCATAAATTGTTTTGGCTTTGACATTTTCATTATAAAGTATATTTTCGCCAAATCCCCCCACAGTTCATCCCTAATTTCATATATTTTATCTTTTAGCGTATCGTATAACCCATTATTCCCCTCATAATATTCAACTAAATAGTCGAGCATAACATAACTATCATTATTTTGAATTTCTTTATAGAGAAATTTGATTTCGGGAAATTCTAATATCAAAGAATCAAAAATCTCCATATATTTTATAGGGCAAGGAATACTTTCAATATATTGCTCTAATCTAGGCAAAGATTTCGCCTCTAATAAAGTCCCGATATTTTGAACTAAATACTCGGATAGTTCTTCTAATCCATTATTTATATACAAGTCATTCACTCCAAATCCAAAGATATAAAAAAAATTGGATGTTATATACTTCCTTTAGCGCTCTATCATCTGTAATCCTCTTCACTTATTTGTTAGATCTTTTGGAGCTTACATATTGCTTTGCATCTTCCAATAACTTTTGCGCTTTATTATGATACTCTGTTCCTATATTTAGTTTTGCATCCCTTACTTGATTGATCTTGTCAATCCTCTGCTGTACTGTGTTTAGATATTTATTAATATCATCTTGTGAATATTGAGATTGAGGCATTCCAGTCGTATTCGCACTCACAGCTTTCTGCAAGTTGTCAAAATTATTTTGTAATGACTGCATTGCTCGTTGGATATAGGATACTGAACTGGCTACACCATTGGTAACGCTCCGCATTCCATTATCCGAAGAAACAATCCCATTAAAATCACTTTGGATTCCATTAACTTCGCTTTGTAGGTAATTTAAATCAGATTGCGTTAAATTACTCTTTGATCCATTGGCTTGCAATTGTCGGTAATCTGCCTGCATCTGTTGCCATTTCTCTTCGTAATCTTTAAGGACATCATCGAACCCTGCATTCGGATCCTCTTTGTTGTTCAATATATCCTGAATTTGTTTTATAGAATCTGTAACTGTTCGATTCGCATAAACTACATTGTCTTGCATCATTTTAACCCTATTTGCTTCAGCCTGAGCCTGTTGTTGTTGAAGTTTTTTTTGAGCTTCCATTTGTTTGTTGTTTTTCAACCACGTCGGTTTTCAATTGGGCTACTACTTGATTGTACTCATTAACTGTCCCAGGTTGTAGGGCATACGTTTGCAATGTTCCATCATTCATTGGAGCAACTAATGATAATGTTTTATTCTTCAAGGTTCCTGTCCATGTTGTACCCGCTAATCCATCCGTCCATACACTGCCAGTAAATTTAATACTTACGTTCTCACCGCTTAATACTCCCTCGAAAGTGTGACTACTGCTGTCGGTTGACTGCTTCCCATTGGTTTGTTTTGCAAAAATCTGCAGCTGCCCATTTAATTTCTTGTCAGCCTCGGTCCATCTCAAGAACATTACAAAATCTTTCGCAACTAACGTATAGCCTTCAGGCGTTGCATCTGGGACATTATTTTTTTGCCACTTGCGTATTGGGCAAGAGGCTGATTAGTGATATTATTTGAAGATGGTTTATCGGGAGTACCACAACCATTTAATAAGATAACACTCACAAGATAAACCCCGAACAAACTCAAACTGCGCCCATTGAACTTCATAACAATCCCCTAAATATTGGTTTTCTAAATAGTATTCAATGATTGTCGACAAAATCCTGCAAAACTTCCTTGGGGATTGTTTAAAACGGCAATAATATAGGATTGCGATACTACTGCGGATAAATTCACACCATGAATGATTCCAAGTAAAGTCTTAAATACTAGTTACCTTTCATCTCATCGCTTGCCGATTGTTGAACTTTTTTTCGACCAAATGCCGTGTTTGTCTAGATAAACGAGCCATAATTTGAATACTGGGGTGTAATCTGCCTTTTAGACGTTTTTTGTATGATTCTGTAGAACTCAACGTTTGTCAGTACAAGCAGCTTCTGTTTTGCTTCTGCTAAAAGTAAGTAGTATAGCTCTGCTTCGATATCTTTAATTTTGCCACTTGGATTTTTTTGCCGCCGCTGGTTCTCCCCGAAGCTGTTTTTTTATCGATGCAATAATATCACCATTCAACGAAACACCATCGAATTCGTGCGTTCCCCCCAGTTGGTAAATGAACACTACCTTTTTTTCAAACTCGACGCAGAAATACCTTGCTAATTTCTGTTTAACCTCATCTTCGACAATGGTTTTAAGTAGATATGTATTAGCCAATTAATTCCACATCCCACAATTAAAAAAACTTACTATCAATTCAGGATTCGTTTCATTTATCATACCGTTTGAAAACATATTTGAACATACAAAATGACCGTCATGTGGAGAGACGGTCATTTTGTTAATATGAATTAATTTAATTGGACTTCAACGAAACGAAATCCGTTATCTGTTGGGATAGCTTGGACACCAAATTCTCTATCGCCTTGAATAAACCCAATGGCATATAAAGCTTCTTCTTTTTTTTCTTTAAACTGAGGATAAAAAAAAGTGCATCAGATTATGAGACGTATGCAAAGTCAAACAACAATTGAGAATGCCCAACGTTTCTGTTATTTTACGAGGGACAAAATCACGTTTAAGATAAGAACGGGCTACATCAATATTTACAGCTATGTCAATAGCCGTTGCGTTCTTATATTCGGTGGTGAGTAAATGATAAACGGACTGAATAAAGCTTATGTAATTGTCCCCTGCAAGTCTTTTCATACTAACTCTCCTTTAAATATTTTTTTACCCGAACTAACGGAACAGGAAGTTATTCGACATGACTAATGACCATTGCTAATTCCATTCGTTCATAATCGTTTCGGCATAGCTCAAAAGCGTTTTGAACTAACTTGTTGCTATGTTCAATTGGGAACGGCAACTGTGCTTCAACATGGTCAATCGCTTGTTTAAATTGCGCAATGGAAGTTGTGTCTAAGAAATAGAATAAAGATGAGTGATGTAAAGAAAAATTATACAACCAGTGTGCGAACGGTTCTCGGAGAAACCAATCGTTCGATTCAGTAGTTACATTTAGCAAAGTGACACGTACTCTGTTCTTGACATACCATTTTCGTTTTAATACCCTATCGAACTCTTTATCGTACTTCGTGAATTCACGGTTCAACATATCCATACTGTAAATCGACCATTGATCATACCATTTACCATTGAGCTTAAAGAAGTTCAACATATTAAATGTCTCCCGGCTTCCAACTGTAAATGATTCCAACAGGGGTAAAAAGAACTTGATACACCCGTGGCTCCTCACTGTCTATAAAATGAATGGTGCAAATCAACTCTTTTTTTTGCATTAGGGTCACTTATGTATTGCAAATCAGGTTTTTTCGGTTTGCCAAGGTTGTATCATTTCTTCAGCCACAAAACACAGCCCTTGTTCCAGCCAGGCTCCAAAAATGTTCTGCACCACAATGTAGCTTATAATTTTCTTCGTGTATCGCTATCCTCTTTACTTTTGTTTTGTCGTCCATTGTGCTTGCAAAAAAGTAAGCGTAGGGATTTTATGAATTCAGAATACCTAATCATAAAATACTTCAAAACCTCCACTCTTGGATTTACGAACACCAATCAAAATCTCGGTATCTTTATTGACAGCAACTATGGTGTAGAGTACATCATTATTTTTTTCGGCGTTCCGAATACGAACTGAACCGTAATGTGTTGAGTTTGTGATTCCAACAATTGACGAGCAACATTGGCTATGTAAGCAAATACTCTGTGCAGCTCATACTTGTTCTCTTCAAATTCGCTAATCATTACGTTATCTAGTACTGTAAAACCCAGAATATACTCATATTTCCCTTCCAGTTGTTCTATTAGGGCATTCACAGTATAAGGTGTGGAATGCTGTTTTTTTCTCTGGTTTCAAGCTATCTCCTCCTTGTTGAGGATTATCATATCCTGATCCAAATAGGCTTGACTAGAGGTTCGAATTTCCAGCTAATGATTATAAAAAAAATAAAGAAATTCATTTTAACGAAAAAAAATGAAAGGCTTGGTACCCACAAAGAACTGGGCGACAAGCCTTTCAATTTTTTTTATTTTATTAGAAGTGACAATTCATTCTGAAATTAGGATTGTTCAATGCAATAATTTTACAGTTGCTTCGGAGATATTTGCCATCTTCAACCGCAATCCATTCGTTCGTAAAGACTTTGATTAGATGAATATTTCGGTGCCGTAGAGCCAGCTGGTTAATGAGTCAGAGCCACCGTGTTAAAAAAAATAGAGCCATTATGTTAATGGTGAGAGCCATCAAATAATTGATGGCTCTCGGTTAACTAATTCAACTATCGTACCCGTTAGCGTAATCGTCAGATGTCCAATGAAACAAATTCCTCCCCCATAATTTGTTACACGTAAGCGTCTATACATATTTTTTTTCATAATGATAACGTACCCTTCGTAGACGGAATAACATCGCCAGTTATCCTAATTGCTTTCTTCAACGCATCGCCGAATGCCACGAAAATTGCCTCATTTATATGGTGTGTATTTCTGCCGTATTCCAAATTGATGTGCATGGTTATCCCGCTATTATGCGCTACAGCGATAAAAAAAACTCTTCGGTTAATTCGGTTTCAAACTCGCCTACTCGTGTTGACGGCATTTCCACGTTAAACACTAAAAAAAAGAGCGATTAGATATACTCAAATCCACTAATGCTAAGCTCTCATCCATAGGTATACGAGAACTACCATAACGGTTTATGCCTTTTTTATCCCCTATAGCCTTTTTTGATTGCTTGCCCCAAGCATATTCCAATGTCCTCAACCGTGTGATGCCCATCTATCTCTAAATCACCTTTGCAATCCACATTTAGTTTTATTCCTGCCCTAAAAGCAAAAAAGCGTGAGCATATGGTTAAAGAATCCAATTCCCGTGTTGATGTTGCCTTCACTGTATTCATCGAGATTAAGCTCCAGTTTAATTTCTGTTTCTTTTGTTTTTTTTCTGTTAATTAATGCCTCTCGCACCATAACAAACTCCCTTCTTAACTGAGGTATTGCCTTTTGGTATTGCTAGCCGAATGAATTCGATTAAGACCACATCCTTTATTACTTTACTTCTCTAATATATTATCGTAATAAAGTGATAATGTAAAGTTATGTAAGTGTCGGTCAGCCACGCTAAACTGCCCGTTAGCCACACATGCAGCGCAAGCGCTGCACCACAGATTATGAAAATGGTTTTATCAGTCTATACTGCTCTTATGGCTGGCGAAGAAGGTCGATGAGCTATGGTGCCTTAGAGCCCAACCGTTAGTCTGACTCCGACCACCACGGTGCATCACAGATTGTCGCACCCTATATGGGTAGCACTTATAGGAGATTAATCCTTTCTGGTTGTTGCACCAGCCATGCCTTTTTTTTGAAGTATTTTGAACTAGTTTTGGAACTACATAACACTCTTCTCAATTGAAGGCTCAGCCTTTTTTTTAAAACGATTGTTGCTGGGTCTAATTTTCTATTGTCTTTTTTTTCGGTTTTGAGCGGTTTTAATTTTCATAGGAGCTTAATGAACTTACCCAAGCTTACTGAACAACACTTAATACAAAGATGGCTCTTCCTTCCGAGAAGGTGGCTCTATTTCGTTAACATCATGGCTCTGACTCATTAACCAAGCGGCTCTCCCGTAGTGAAATATTCAATTAGACCAACTGTATCCAATTGTCCATTAACCCAAACTTCGACTTGTACATGTGAATGGACACAGTTTTGGATTTGTTCGTTCGTGTAGACGTGAATCCTCCGAGCCATTATACACCCACATGATCTGGCTGCTCTTTGTTCAGTCCAAAATGGATCTTCAGGGCGGTATCCACACGTGTCATAGTTTCGATATCGAGGTGAGTGATTTTATCTTTGAGTCGATTCTTATCAATTGTTCTTACATGTTCCAACAAAACAGCGCAATCTTGCCCTAAATCAGTATTACCTTTAATGAGTACATGGGTGGGTAGTTTTGCTTTCTCAAATTGGCTTGTTATTGCAGATACTGTTACATGTGGATTAAATCGGTTGCTAACATTATTGGATACAACAAGTACTTTGCGTACTTCGCCAATTTCGGAACCAAAGCTGGGGGATAAATCAGCAAAAAAAATGTCACCACGAACCATAAATGAGTTCATCCTTTCAGGAAAATGTTACCTCTACATTCTACATGGTTAGACATTTTCCTCCTACGTTCTAATGTTTTGTCCTAATGAAACATTCATTAGCTCACGGACGTTTAAAAAAATGGAAATAGCTGGTGTATAGAAACTTCAAACCGAGCGAAACGTATCCAGCGGCGGAAAGGAAGCTTATCGTGACACAGACAAGGAAAATATTTCTATACCTTTCTAAATGCCTCATGGTAAAAGTTGCAACAACTCAGAAATCATCACGTCTAAATATGTGTAATATATGGGGAAAGGAAGTTTTCTTTTGAAAAGTTTTAATTATTTACTTGTGTGTGGCTTGTTGTGTATCACTCTAACCGGATGCGATTCTAAACAGGGCAACGAAAATACGGCTCAACCTTCACCCATCATTACGCCGGTTCCCAGTGCTGAAACAACCTCGAAACTAACAACCTACACTGAACCTCTTCGTTCTTGGAACTGGAAGAAGTTCGGGAGGGGTAATCTTAATGTTTTTCACATTAAAGATGGAATCATTCTATATCCGGAACCGATCACCTATATTGGATTAAAAGGATATTCCGGAAAAGATTTTGCCTTGGGGACGACCACCGCCTACTTTATAAGAGCTGCTGACGAACAATTTTCAAGCCCCGAGGCACTCGAAATAGCGTCAAAGTCCCTGCCTTTTGGTAAGGGTTTTACGGTAAAGAATCAACTGTTTCCAGCAGACGGAATGTCTATAAAAATGAGTAGTGGAGATCTGGTTGGAGTGGCTGGAGATCAAACGAACATATGGCTTGTATCGGAGGATGGCAATTCAGCAAAACCCCTATTAAGCACTAAAGGCTATGATGAACTGAACCTTAAGGTCAAAACGGACGAAGCCAATTTCGGGGAGAGAAAATATAGTTTAAACTGGAGTTCGAATCCGCATCCGATGGCGGACGGGATGAAAATCGCCTTTGTATCCAATAGAAATGGAATTCTCTCGGTAAAGAAAGGGCAGAGTGTCTATATTGTAAACAAGGATGGCAGTAATGAAAAAAACTACTCATTGATTCTCAAAAGTACGGCAGCCTGACGATTGTAGGTACTGCAAAAGATTTAGTTGCCGCAGAAACTTATAACCATTCTCTACTTATTGTAAACACGACAAGCGGAGAAGTTAAAGAGTTTCCGATAAACGGAAAGTCAATCGCTATATCTCCTGATGGGGCAAAGGTCCTTTTTTCGAAAGATAGTGGAACCTTCCATTCAAAAAAGATTTATGGTTGTTAAACGTGGAAAGTGGCAAGGAAACGATCGTAGCTGGTTTTCCGCAAGGTTACTTTTTTTCAATGCAGCTGGGGAATGGTCTCCTGATGGTTCAAAGTACGCTTTTTTTACGGTAATGGCATAGAAGTTATAGATAAAACTAAAGGCTACAGGGATAATAACATACTGCTTATCATAGATTCCTCCTCTTCATCTATGGCTTCATACGGAAAACCAGAAGGCACAGCCAACATATATCCGCTTGGAACAAATCATTGGATCGACGCCAAGCATGTGCTCGTTTATCTTGAAGATGATACGACTTGGATCGCAAAATTGAAGGAGTGAAGTAAAGGCTTCTTTAGAGATGATAATGTTATGCAGGAATGTGAAACAGATATCAATTGTGTATTTCGTCTAATGTAATTAGAGGGACAAAATGAAAAAAAACTATGTGGACACCCTACAAAAAAAATTACCCAAGTTAACTTACGGGGCAAAAGATCTAAAAAAGTCTTAAATTTATTTTGGACCATGTAACATATGAATTGGGTTACTCGTCAAATAGTAGGGAGTTGAAATGTTTGTCATTCAAAAAATTATATTAGTATCTTCGTAGTTGTTGTTTTATTCTTGTTATCGAGCGGATGTAAGGGGAATGATTTCAAACCAACTTCTTCCAACGGACCTTCAGTTCCCTTTATTCATTCTGTTCAACCTGCTGTAGGAAGTTCATATAATGAAACAATCATAAAAAATTCGCTTTTTTTTACGAGATATGAAACAATCCACCTTTAATAGTAAAACAATTCAAATATGTGAAGCAAAACATAGTTCAGATCTCACGAACCTCTATCAATTTATTTATGACTCTCAAAATAGAACACTTGCTTTAGTTCCGAAAAAAATAATGATTTTGACTTTGGCTCTGAAAATACTGTGACCATAAAAAAATTAGTGGTGCGATACAAGATCAAAATGGAAATACAATGGCTTCTGATTACATTTGGTCATTTAAAACCTCCAATTAACCCGATCGTTTCTGAGCTACGGGAAACGATAGCTAAATAAAAAAATACCACACCAGGCTACCCCAGTTTTAAAGTAACTTTAAACTGAAAAAAAATAGGGGTGAATATTACCGATGAAATTCGTCGTTATCATCATACTTTGCATGTCACTGATTCTAAATGGGTGCAGTGATAATAAAGACATTTTGTCACCAACTAGTACGATTGCAACGGGAAATCAGACTCCAGAACAAAATAAATCTACACCAGTCAGTTCGACAAATGTTAACGCTTATCTTACCCCGTCTGTGGAGCAAGCATCGCATCTCCTTTTTTTTCGACTGTAGATGAAAAGACAGATGGTTGGTTTATTTATTCCGCAAAAGCAGAAATTCCGGGTAAGTTAGTCGTGTATCATAGTACAGATACTGGGGAAACGTGGAATCGGGCTACTTTGCCAACAAAACAGCCCTGGGAACAGCAGGTCAGTAAGCAAAATCTATTTACTTCATTTCCGCCAACACAACAAAACCTCACTGGTTGGGTTCTTTTGACCTCTGAGCCAACGGCAGGACTGATGGGCAAAACCCTCTATCAGTCAACCGATTCAGGAAAATCGTGGCAATTCCTAGCAGATGTCAGCCTAACAATTGACGGTTATGTTACTGGAGTTACATTCCGTGATACACAAAACGGATGGATCACAGCTTCCCAACATGGAGCTGTGATGCTTCCTTTATATCGCTCGAAAGACGGCGGTAATACCTGGACTTTACAAACTATAGATATCCCTCAAAATTATAAATATGGAAACGTGATGCCACCTAAGTTTGATAAAACTAACTTGCAAAATGGAACTATATCTATTGAATTTGTGAATGACTCCAAACGGAATATTGTTGAATACAAATCACAAGATGGTGGAGATACGTGGAAGCCGTAATTTCAGTTCGGCGTATCAAATATCGATTGTAAAATTGATCGAATCATTCTGGTTTTTTACGTTTTTTTTAACCGTCAATAACTTTGTACGACTATATACAGTAAAATCGAAAAGGGGGTTGAAGTTAATTATGCTAAAAAAACTGCTATTTTTTATTTTTTTGTTTTACGATGATCTTGATAGGTTGTAATGCAACCAATGGTACTTCGGCTAAACATTCTCCCTCACCCACAGTTCAGAATGAGTTACAACCGAAGTCTACTTCAACCAATAATCTTACAGGAACAGGGAAGGATATTGACCTAATTGAGCAACGTCAAGTCGATTCACCAGATCACATTAGTTTTCCCAATCATTCTAATGTAATCTCTCAGGAAGAAATTACAATTTCGGCGGGAAAGGCAACATTGTTAAAACTATCACATGACAACTTCACAGCGGCAACGGAACAGGAAAAGGGTCTTGGCAAGACTGATATTATTTATTGGCTGTATATAACTCAACCTTTTCTTAATGATTCCACTAAAGTAAATACATATATTCTCTCGGGAGTAGTAACGGGTAACGACAAAGCGGCAAAGAGTGAAATTTTAGAAGCGGCTCAAAAGTGGAACCCATTTACTTCCACGCAATCGATAAAAGTTATTCGCAAAATAAATGTTGACCAAGATGGTAAAATTGACGAGGTTCAATTATATTACAATGGAGATAATGGAGATGTAGGTTTGCAGGTAAAAAAATTCACAAGTAACAATTTTAAAAGTTGATAGTGAAAAGCAGATTTTTTTGCTACTCAACCATCTGATCATTACACATTTCAGTTGTATATAGATGGAAACAAAATTTTAGTAGGGATTACATATGCTTTTACAAATAAATATGGCTCGACTTCAGATGTGTACTGTTATGAATACAAAAAAAACAGTCAGTTATCTAAGATATGGTCAACTGATGATTATCTACAAAAGAGATTAATGGTTAAGAGCTATAACGAACAAAGCAATACGATGGATGTCATTTTAGATCAGGACAGCAAAAAAAATCATTTTAGATAACGAAGAAGCAAAAGCTTATTTAGCTTACGCTAAGACTCAGAAAGAGAGTGGGCAGACAGAATTGGAATTGATTTTAACGATTACTCCTGCTTTTACCTTCTTTGATTACAATCGTGATGGTGTAAAGGAACTTATAACGAAAACCATTGTTAATTTTGGAGCGTGTCCAATTACAAAAAACGTATTATTCGGCATATCATTTTTCGAAGGATGGTATAAGACAATTAGATAGCTGGTTTAATGGAAGTAATCCTGCACTAGAACAGAACATTCCATTTAATTAAACTTCTTTAAGCTAAACGGGTACGATAGATTCCTGTAACTCAAAGTAGCTATTGTTGGGGTAAATTGGGCTGTGCAGATTATTTTGGCGGAAAGTCAATGTTAAAAGATAAAACCCCTATAGTTGTTGCTTCAGAAGCAAATATCAAAATTTCCTTTGATTATAAACCTGCACCTACTCAATTGAATGTTCAGCAGTTTCAAGACAATAAAAAATGTTGAAGTTCCCTTAAATGATGGTTATTTTAACGTTCCCAAAGAAAAAAGGCGTTTATTATTATGGGATTTCAGCTTTTTTTGGATGACAGAAGATGGTAAGTATTCTAAAGGCGACACATCATCGGTCTTTGTCATAGAAGTTAAGTGAGCCTGAGATGCCTTGCTATTTTACATTACATATCCATTTAGAAATCCTTAATAGTTGCACAAAATAGACCTTGGCATAAAATTCCTAAAATTTGTATTTTTTGTTCCACATAAATTACACTACATATTGTGGTGCAAAAAATGTGGAGGTGTATGAGTTGGAAGAACAACACCGTTTTGACCCCAAAAAACAAGGACTTATTAGACAGTCCTGAAAGAAAAAAAACTATTCCCCACAGAAAAGTTATTGGGGCTACTCCCGATACAGAAAAAAACCATACGATTTTGGACGTAGGAGCTGGAACCGGTTATTTTTTTCACTCCCAGCTGCTGGACTAACTGATGGTATCGTATATGCTCTTGACCTGGAACCAGAACTGTTAGAAGTCCTCAAAAAAATCGAATGGAAGAACAACAGGTATCCAATATTCAATTAGTCGAAGCGTCAGCTACAAACATTCCCTTGGAAGATAATTCAGTGGATATCGTGATTGCTTCTTTGGTTTTACATGCAGTTAAGCCATTATCGACATGTCTAAATGAAATTAAACGTGTAATGAAAAAAAGGAGCATATCTTTTGAGTTTTGATTGGGAACCCAAAGAAAGCCCAATGGGACCTCCAATGGAAATTCGTATTCCTTCTGACCTAATGGAAAAAAAAGCTTTTCGTGAAGCAGGATTCAGCATAGAGAAAATGCTATCCCCGACGGAATTTTTTATACTTTTTTTTGTTATCAAAAAATAATACATTCATACCTTTTACTGTCCGCCGCTAATACATATAGACAAAATAAAAAAACGAACTCGGAGTGATGTTCTCCAAGTTCGTTTTGAATTTATGGAACCTTAACTACGAATGGAACCGTGAAGACTTTGCCTTCATATTGGAACTGACCCCATATTTTATAGGTTCCGCTTTTTTTGGGAAGTTCGTCATAAATTTAGCGTCTGGACCTGTTGCCTTTTCGTCAGAAGGATGGACGTGAAGATAGAGGTTTGTGTCTTCGCTAATGATTACCACGTGTCCAACAGCGCCTAAATATGGTTGGAGGTTCGTAATGGGTTGCTTAGTTTGAGCGTCCTTGATATTGAAATTCATATTCAGGTCCATATTCGCCATCACATGGTCAAAGGACAAGGTGACTTCTTTGCCATCAATGACTTTGGTGAGATTTGTTTCAGGTTGGAGTGCAACTGGCTTCGGAGCATCACCTTGGACAGTTACCATATCCGTTTTAACCGACTTTGAAGCACCTTTGGGTGTAAAGTCAGCATATAGCTTAAAATCGCCCCCAATGGGGAATTTGGTCGTTATGGTAAATAACCCATTGCCTTTATAGTCAGGATGAATGTGGTCGAAATACGAAAGGTCTTTGCTAACAACAATGAGGTGCATCAATTTTTTTCGTGTACAATATCAAAGTCTTGAATGGACTTACCATTTTTTATCATTAACCTGAATCGATATATCTACATTCTGATTACTCTGTGGTTTGTCATTGGACAATTTCCAAGTGGCTTGAATGGAGTCGTCGGTTGCGTTACTTCCCCCCATATTTCCGTGATCCATTCCAGCCATACCATTATTACCACTGTGGTTCATATTTGAATGGTCCATTTTTTGAAGAACATGCACCTAAAACTAAAACAAGTGACAAGGATACAAGCAATAAGATTTTTTTTCATTTGGTTCTCTCCATCCTTTTTTTTAATATAAGAATTTGTGCAATACAAATCCTTTATCTACACAACTTACAAAAAAAACCAATACATTTACCACAAACAAAAAAAATACAGACAGAGCAAATCGTTGATGTTTGGCAAGTGGAACATGAATTTTTTTGCTTAGGTGAAATAATTTGTTGAATGCGATAATGTAAGGCATTATCAGCGAAATGTGCTGTAACTTCACGAAATGAATTTTGTTTTTTGAACGTTTGATATACGCTGATTTAGTTTGAGCAAAACAGAACCTAAGTGAAGTTCCGTGTTCATTTTTTTTCATTGCGTATTGGTCTGCTAATAATTCCCTCCAAGTTTTGTAGTAATGGACTACACTTGTTAGAATGGGAATATAAGCGATGCCTTCTAAAAGAATTCGAATGATAAGAAATTTGAGTGGGTCACGGTTACGACAGTGAAAGTGTTCGTGAAGAAGCACAGACTCAATTTCCTCAATCGTGAAATGCGTTTGCCAAGCATTTGAAATCGCAATTCTCGGTTTGATAAAACCGAAGGTCATCGCAAATAGCTGATCGTTCTTAACAACGATAATGTTGTTCTTGAAGCTTGGGTATTTCTTGTTTAACTCGATTGTTGCTTGAATGTCTTGGTTCTTTGAGAAGTCTTTTCGATATTTGATAAAAAAAAGGTTTATTTGCTTACCAATTTGCCAAAACATACGACTCAACACGACGATAAATATACTGCTCAATACCAACCCCACCACAGAATGTTCGCTTGTAAGAGGTAGTATCGACTGCATTTCCATTACATGTGAAATATGCATACCGATATGGTGAAACAGAAATACAACCATTTGGAAAAGCATAAATAAACCGACGAACAAAATAACACTAAACGCAATTTTTGATTTGAGTTTAGGAACCATTAGATTCATTCCTTTTTTTTAACTCGTTTATTTTCTTTTCCAATTGCTCAAGAAAAGAAGGTTCGGCTTCGTTAAGCGCTTCGACAAAGTGAGAGGCGACAAGACCACCAAAATCTTCAATTAATCCTAATGTGACTGTTTTCGTTTGAGCGTGTAAAAATTCTTCTTTGGTTTGTATTGATCGATAGAAAGTTGTACGTCCTTGTGTATATCTGGTGAGATGTTCTTTTTTTCAACAAGTCGGTTCATTACGGTATTTACAGCATTAAAGGAAATGGGGTTTTCTAGATTTATCCTTTCCTGAACTTGCTTTATGCTTAATTCACCTGATGCCCAAATAGCGTCCATTATTCTTGCTTCTAATGCGCCAAAAAAGCGATTTAGACCTTCCCCATTAAAGTTATATTTATTGACTGACATAGGCTCTCCCCCTTACCACACATGTTGTAGGGTAATTATGCATAGTTGTACATTGCATTTGATTTAAAAAATGAATCATTACCCTACATATTGTAGGGTAAAAAAAATCATCAGAGTCAAATAAGCGAAAGCGGTACATAATGCATTAGAGTAACAAACAGCGGCGGATTGAATCTTCCGCCGCTGTATCGTCTCAGACTTATTTCTGAGATATAGCCTCACCATTTTTAGCGATTTGAGTCCAATGTTGTCCTAAATCTTTACTGATAAATGCATCACGTCCGTTGGTCGAAAATGCAAGTTCTTTCTCATTGGTTGGGTTTTGAGCAATATATAATATGGGATTGTTTTGGTCGAGTGCTGGTATGCTAATTTGTTCTTGCGTGTGATTAGCAAGATTTAATTTGACAATAGCCGGTGATTGAACTCTTGCAACGAATAAGTCACCATTAACTCCAAAATAGAGTGCTGACACGAAAACGTTGGTTAACATATCTTCGAAATGATTGCCGTTATCTTTGGATACGTACAGCCCCTTTTTTTATTACCTACTACAATGGTATTCGTATCAGTAGGGTGAGCTGCTATTGCTGTTGGTTGAGAAGCTATAATATTGGATTCACTTTTTTGTCCAAGTTTTTTGCGTCATCCAAGGAGTAATACAGACCAGGTATTTTCATTTTAGAGTTCGGTTGCTCATTCAGAACATAAATGGCGTGGCTTTTATATCCAACGGTCATAGCGTGAAAGTCGCTTTCGCCTTCCAATCCAAGTTTGGATAAGGATTTGCCAATGTCAGAGCTTTTAACGATTCCAATGGGGTTTTTTAAGCTCAGAACCAGCGGCGGGATGACCACTACTGTAAAAGCCATTATCAACAGTGGTAAAGCCATATAGTCGTGTTTAGCTGTATCAATGGGTTTCCACTGACCATTGGAATACGATACTAATCCTGTATGTGCAGGAACTAGGATTTGTGTTCCGTCTGCGGAGTAACCAAATCCGTGAATATGCTCTAAATGAACAGAGGTACTTTTTTGTACATGCAGTGGTAACAACCGTAAGCAAACAGATAATCATTATGGATAATTTCTTCATTCGGTTCTCCTCTTCATTTGTAATACTACCCCACGCATTGTAGTGTAATTATATGTCGAAGTCAAATTTGACAAAGAAAAAAAAGCCGATTCAGAAGAACCGACCTTTCAACGTAGTTGCATATTGAGTCTTACCATACACATGTGAATGAAACTGAATTACAACTTTTCATTCACATGTGTATGAATTGATATATAATAAAATGAAAGCAGCCACACCGTTAGTTGGGGGTTCATTATGAGCGATGCATTACAATACATAGGAAGTCGCATTCGAATGTTAAGGGAGCAGCAAGGACTAACCATCGAAGAGTTAGCCAAAATAAGTAATATAACCAAATCATATTTAGCACAAATGGAAAGAGGAGAAGCCAATTTCAGCATCAATAAGCTAGCTGACGTATGCTCCTCCCTACATATACAACTGAGCGATATCTTTGAGAAAAAAACGATAAATTGGTAACTAACATACATGCTTCCGCACACAAGGAACAAATTCTAACCATTTTGGACTATCTCTTGAAGACTGACCATGACAGAGATGTTTCGTTGGTACTGGGACTAATTAAAGCGATGAGGAAGTAAGAAACTTTTCACCCAATTGCTCCGCAAGCAGTTGCAAAAGACGTGTTCTTTTGGCGTGGAATTCACTTCGTAAATGTTGATATTTCGGTTTGAATGTAATATGAAAATATTCAAATACTAAATTCAAATTGGAATTACCCAAATGCTTTATAAATGATTCCATTGTCATTTGTGCGATATTGTAAAAAATGGACAGGCTCAAAACAAGGAAATACATCAATATCATTTTTTTTAAAAATATAGTCCCTCATCGCAATAGTTTCAAGCAAATAGATAAGATAAAAAATAATAGTTGCCCTTATGATAATCGGTTTTTTTTGGGGAAATGGAGAAAAAAGTCATTTTCTAAAATTAACTTTTTTTTGTAGCATAGCTTTTTTTTACATTAATGATTCCGATTGCCTCAATGCCTGTGTTATATAGAGTTCGTTCATTTTCAATCAAATCCGAAACGACATTGAATTTATCTTCGTCGTCCATTCCAACGTAGTCCAAGTAAAATTGGACTTTTTTTATTCCAATAGGGTTATCTAATTGTTGTAGTAAAGTATTCGTATGAAATACATAATTATTTTCATTTACGAGTGGTTGAACTACGGACTCTCCAGAGGGAGAAAACGCAAATACGGAATCCTCCACTTGAAGATGTTTAATAAAGTATTTCAACAACTCCAAATCTTCTTCACAGGTAGTATTCGGAATTACCATTAGTATCGACCTCCGTTGTATTGTTATAATGATACTGATAAATTAAATAAGTATTAATATATTTATACTTTAACATATCCAAATCTTGGGCGCAATCCTTATAACTAAAATCACATTTGCATGCATAATTGATGTATAATACAATTGTTGTATAATACACTAATAGGAGTGAGGGAATTGAATTCAGAACAAATATTGGATTTACGAAATAGTGTTCAGCAGTTTGTCAGGTTATTTGGTCTTCTTGAACAGTCGGTCACTCCTTGTGGTTATTCATTATCCTTATCCCAAGTGTTTGCTCTTCAAGAATTAGAAAAAAAATACGCTTACTTTAAGCGAACTTGCAAGTAAATTGTATTTGGAGAGAAGCAGTGTAAGTCGTTTAGTTGAAGAGCTGGTCAAGAAAGAATTTATAGACCGTGTACAAAACGAAAACAACAGAAGAGAAGTTCTGCTGACGATTACAGAAAAGGGCACAAAGACCATTGAGCAGGTTCGAAAACAGTCCATCCATTATTATCAGAGCATTTTAAACGACCTTTCCGAAGAGGAACAGGAAACCATCTTAAAAGGGTTCCAAACTTTCACGAAAAGCTTACAAAAAAACACAAGGAGGCAAACACATGATAAACACGAAAAAAAGCAAGTAAGCAATTCGATTCTGTCGTTTTTTTGTTATCGTTTCTTGCGTCTTCACATCATTGGCTTCATATGGGAATATTAATGCTTTTAGGCGGTTCAACAAATATGATGGCGACAATGAGCGCAGTTTTTTTTGGATAAGACGATTTATGATTATCGCCACACTGCTTACGGGTTTATATTCAATATATCGCCTGGTGAAGCATCGTTGTAAAGATAAGAAAATCATTGGTATCACGGCACTTTCTGTGGTTTTATCTGTCTTTTTTTATTGCCAATACACTCATTCATTTTGGATGGTAGGAGGGACATATGGAATTCCGCAAAGATTTATCCAATTTAGCTTGGGAAGAGGTTAGAAAGCGGCAGTTACTTAGATTTCCACTGGTTTCGGAATGGATCAAAATCACCGGTATGGTTGAAGGACAGTACATTTTGGATATTGGTTCGGGTCCAGGTGTCTTTACATGTGAGTATGCCAAAGTCGTTGGACCAATGGGTCGAGTGGTAAGCATTGAAAAAAATCAGCAGGAGCCATTGGGCTTCTTGAGCAGCAAAAGGAATCCGAAAATCTCCAAAACATATTGATTATCGAAGCTAATGCAGAAGAACCTTTCCAAGTCACAGATAAGTTTCATTTGATTTTCTTAACTGATGTATTACATCATTCCGATTCCTCCGAAAGCATACTCAAAAAAAATGTTGCTTCCGTGACAACGCTTGAAACTCAAATATTAATTTCCGAGTTTGATCCAGAAGCCAAAGGTGAATTCGGTCCTCCTCTCAAAAAAATCGAATGTCATTAGAAACAATAAAGGAACTGGTTTTGGATAAGTTCAATATACTCACGTGGGGAAAACAGGAAAACGAACATTATTTTTTTGCTTTTAAAGAAATTATCTTAAATACAGAATACCACCGTGAGTGATGGTTTTCTGTGTTTGGCTCTGTAAATTTTTTTAATGTTAACATTGTTCTACTTTCGTAACTAGCCAGTTATACTCCTCTTTTTTTCGAAACCGTTATTAGCCGTAATATCTTCTATTATTTCCAATTTAGGGTTCGTTGACATAACTTCTTTTATAAAATAAATCAGATAACTTAATCCATCTTCCTTCATTCTACAGGCAGTGTTGTACTCATGTTTTGTTAAGTAAAAAATTATCTTCCTTGCCCGTGGTTGCCTTCACTTCAATATGTATTGGATGCCCGTCTAAGGTATAAGAAAGGATATCGTACCCGTTTGAAGGATCCAATCCTTTTCTCGGATCAATCTTTTCATGATATTTTGTTCCCATTAAAATCTTTCGTTCTTGTTCGTAAACGAATGCCTCGCCTATTTTGCCTATTTTGATTTGTAGTTCATGAAGTCCTATGTAGTCTATTGGTTTGTTTTTTTTAAGTTTATGTTTTAATTCGTCATACGTATAAAGAATTGATAAGTCTCCATTTGATTCAATGTTTTGGACCTCTGTATTATCGATTGAAGAAATAACAACTTCAAATTCTAGTTTTTTTTTAATTTATTTGCACAGTCTACGCATACGATTCTATTGTTAATTGAACGCCAGTTATGAGCCAAATTTGGGTAACTTTCAAAACAGTTTCCGCACTTAACCATAGAGTTCGTTCTGGCTTGTTTTATCATAATTGGAATGAGTTTTCTTTTTAGTTTTGCATCTTTTCCGATATTTGCAATGTACACATCCAATGTAGCGAAACCATGATGTTCTTGGCTTAATTGTATAAACATTTGGTTGTATTTTTTCTGGAATCGAAAATGACCCCAGAGATGTATTAAGTGCGCCGTTTGAAAAAAATTATCACTTGTGATGCTCTTTCTTACTTCGTCAATTGGTAACCCCAACTCAAATATTGCAAACCAACAAAACTGCATTTTTTTTAATGTTTCGTGCTTTGTAGAGACCGCCTCAATAACATTTTGAATCTGCATTAATTCTTCAATTGTTAGAGCTTTTTTTTCTTCGTTTTTTTAATATTTTTTTAGGTTTTACGTTATTTGTTGAAAATTCCTTCAATAAACTTTCCTTATGCATATGCCTTTCAAAACCATTTGGATTTCTTAGATAATCCATTGAATACAAAAAATTGAAAAAAATCTATTTTTTTATAACTTTGTTGGGAATTTAATTCCCGATCCTGTGGAATATGACTTTCGTAATGCTCGATGGTTAGTTCAGTCACGTCAAGAATCTCTATTTGATTAAAGAGAAGGTCATGAATGGCACTTTTGTAATTGGCTTTCGCAGAATAAAATGATAGGAAAAGGTTTATTGCTTCAATGCTTATTGGATGATCACTTAATAAAGCTTCCATATCTTTAGCATATAAAATTTCTCTTCTCGCCAACTGATTTCAGCCCCTTAAGTCATTTTATCTCAAACATATCTTACCATATTTTTTTGCACCTAAGATTATGGAAGTTAATCCATTCTTCCGTGGGAACTTATTGAGAAAATCAACATCTAACAAAAAACAGCCCTTGGTTTAAGTATGTTTTTTTGTCCATTGTATTTGGCATATAATATATCTTTGCTTCGACACCACTGTTTTGAGGTTCGTAAAGCGTATAGTTCGCTGTTCGTAATAATTTCTAAAATCAATGATATCTTGAAATTAACTTGTAAAAAAGCGAATTGATTACAGTGATGCTATTTTTATAGTTGATGCCCTTTTCAATGGCTTGGGCTAACTGGATGGCTTCAATTTTGTCATTACAATATGCTAATGACCTCCTCATTACCTCTGTAAGGTCATTGCCAACTTCAGCATTTCTCTGCATCGATTTTATACATTGAAAAGCAATGTTCATTGAGTTGTTGCCTTCAGAGGACAGATAATAAAAAAATATATGGCACCCGCCCAATCACAGTTGTATAAAGCCATTGTTGGATATTATCTGCCTTAAAGTTATCATCAGGTAATATGGGCTGATTCTTAATATCCGTACCGTCAAAAAATTTTAAGTGTAATACGATTTCTGAATTGATCTTTAGGCTGAAGAGATTTAATCTCTTGGGCGAAATGGTAACTACGTGACATTGTTTTTTTTGTATTCTATATTTGGAATGAGAATCGGATGTAATGCCTCTTTTTTTCTTTTGATTGTTTCCATATTGAAGTCAATACACTCAGTCCTTCCTGGAGTCCTCTACGGATAGATTTCCCAAGGAGATAACGAGAATACTATTTTTTTATAACAACTTTGAATATGCCTTTTTTTCAGATGTAACAAATCCATTATTCGGAAACAGCTTTTGACTTCCGAAAAGCATCGTATACAATCAAGAAGCAACAAAAAAAGTGCATACCAAAGTATGCACCTTCACTGTTTCTTGGACTGATATTTAGTAAAGATCTTGCTCTCCGTTCCTGAATCCTGGGGTTGATAAAACCGTACATTTTTTTCAATTCAGGCGGGAGATATTCGTTGGTATCCTTGCCTGGGTTGTCAAAGGGGTATAAATAGGTCGTGGTGGCGTGTTTAATGTCCTTGGGTACATCGTACTGCCTTTGGCTACGAACAGTCTCCAGAGCCGAATTTATGGCTTTATAGACGCTATTGGATTTCGGGCTTTCGCAGAGATACACCACTGCTTGCGCAAGCGCCAACCGTCCTTCCGGCATCCCTACGAACTGGACGGCTTGTTGAGCTGCTATTGCCATCTGGAGACAATGTGGATTCGCCATCCCCACATCTTCAGAGCTATGGACTACTACCCTTCTGGCAATGTATATGGGGTCAACACCACTGTCAAGTAATCTGGCTAACCAGTACAGCGCAGCGTCTGTTTGGGAACCTCGCATCGACTTAATAAAGGCGGAGATCAGATTGTACATATCACTGGTGTTAATGCCGTTTAAGCGAAACTGGAACGCTTCCTGAATAGCGTTTAAATCAATCTCATTACTGTTATGAAGCGAATATGCTGCTACTTCAAGTGCATTCAGCGCAGCTCGTATATCTCCATTGCATACGTCAGCAATGTAATGTAATGCTTCTTCAGAAATCGTGAGATGGCTTTTACCGAGTCCTCTTTCCGTATCGCTTAAAGCCGATAAAATTACGCCCTTCACATCTTCTGGGGTAAGTGCTGTCAATTGATAAATCCTACATCTAGAAACCAGCGGCGGAATAATATCGTGGGCAATGCTCTCTGTTGTACAGCCAATAAGCGTAATAACGCCGTTCTCAACGTACGGAAGCAGGGTTTCTTGAATGTTTCGCTTCATTGCGTGAATCTCGTCAATAAATGCAATTGTTTTTTTTACCATATAATTTTCGTAGTTCTTGCGCTTGTTCGAATGTTTCACGTAGTTGGGCGACTCCCAAAGAAACTGCATTTAATTTAATAAATTCAGCATCCGTGAGCTTGCTGATAATCGTCGCTAAACTGGTCTTTCCCGATGATGGTGGACCCTGTAAAATCATCGAAGGAACTTGGTCAGTTTCAATCAAATGACGTAGGGATTTCCCTTTCCCAACAATGTGCTGCTGACCGATATATTCATCTAACGTCCGAGGACGCATACGTTCCGCAAGTGGTGTAGGTGCCGTCCGTTCGTTTTGTGCAAAATCAAATAAGTCCATTTCGTGCCACCTTTATACGAACAGGGATTCCGTATATTGTAGCATAAAATGGACTATTTAGAAATGCGCTTAGAGAGCGATAGGAGAAGCAAACGTCGAAATTTCTAACATGCTCTTTTCAAATTCGTAGTTATAATAGACTTTCTTCTTTAAATCTTTTAATAAATCAAGGTTAAGATAATACTTGCCTGAAGCTTGTTCTAAGTTCCAACGATAATGACTGGATGTAAATTGAGTACCCCGCTTTGAACCTTTACGATACAAAAAATAAATATTCACTTCCTTCTAAGTCGTCTTCATTTCGTTCTTCTTCACAGTACCGTTGTATTGCGTTGCATATGGACAAATGCAGTTGAATCTCAAACTTGTTACGACTACTTTTCCATACGTAAAGTTTTCGGGATAAAAAAATCAAAATCCGTTACCTTGACATCGAGCAGAGCTTCAATCGAAAGTTTATACACATTATTGAGAATAAACAATATGACATCTCTTTGAAAACTTAATCCGCTAACAAGAAGTTTAATCTCCCGTTCAGGAATATCAGCTTTTGAAAATTTCTGAACTTCTGAAGTAAGGAGTAGAGGGTGATTAACAACAACGAACGGATTTTTTTGCAAACAATACCCTGACCTACCATCCATCTATAAAATCTACGCAGTATGCTCACTGCTGGAGAGACCTGATGTTCTTGATAGTTCCAATCATTTCGAAGATGATTGGTATAGGAATTGCATATTGAATCGGGTACTGTCTTGTAATCCAACCCTTTATCTCCCACATATCGAAGAAAGCGTACTATATGGGATGCATATGAACGTACAGTACTTTTCTTACAATTCAAATGATTATTGAGCCAATCGTTAATCTCTGGTATGGGAATTTGATTTTTTTTGTCACGTTCAACATGTTGTTTTTTTATCTAGTTTTGTGTATATAACATCTTTTTTTTCACTCTTCATCATCTCCTTCCTTTCCAACTGCTACTTCATCTTCGGAAAGCTTCAGGAAGAGTTTTTTGGTTATTCATTTCGGTCATATGAGGGTGAGCATGTCGATTTAGCATTAAAAGAGACTTATGCATCCAGATTGGATTTGTAACTTCAAGCTGTGGATTGTAAGTTCTTATCATGACGTAAGCTCGACCTACATTAATAATTCCTCTATCCATACCCATCTCATCAGCCGTCTTACGTAAATTTTTTATGGAACTGCTCGATGGAATATTTCTTCCCTGTATCCGAGAGGAAGAGCATATTCATTCCTTCTACCGGTGTAGGTCGTTCGATTTGGATATACTTTTGAAGCATTGCCACAGCATTTGGGGGAATTATTCGTACTTGTTCTTGTCTAGTTTTTTAATTCCGAGTATTTTAAAATCCCCTTCTCTGCATCAAAACCGTCAATTGTTATATGGATCAAAGGCAACTTACGAATGCCAAGAATCACGTAAAAGGAATACATTAATTTGTCACGCAGCTTCGGTATGGCTCTAATAAAGCGATATACTTCATCTTCTGTAAATCGTTTTTTTTATTGATTATTGTGTGTTTAGAATCATAAGGGGGCAAAACCATAAATCGTTTTGGAGATCTTTTAAACCAGATAAGTCGATGCTCTACAATGTTTGAGTCATTAAGCCATTTGTAAAATTTCTCTAAGATGCACACTTCTTTTTTCAATGTGTTATATGAGAACCCTTTATCTAGCAATCCTCTAATGTATTGACTCATTGTATCTTCATCTACTTTCAAATAATCAATGCCTTCGATCTCAATTGTCTTAAGAAATCGGACTAATGATCCCGCATTTGTTCTTACCGTTAAGTTGGAGCATTTAAATGAACGATATTTAAGCCAATCTGATAAAATCGTTTGAACCTGTCCATCTTTCGTAATGATATAATGCTTATCTTTATTTTGTTCAATTTTATAACTCATTGTAGATTTCCTCCTCGAATGTTTGAATAGCTTGATTTGAATCTTTATATGGAAGAACTTAACGTGATCTTAGTTGTCCATCTTTCTGTAAGTTTTGAAGTTGGTGTTGCATAATATAAATTTTTTTTCCAAGAAGAATTTGATTAGCATTACGAAGTTCGACAGCCTCTGACTTCAACATTTCTATTTGTTCCATCATCTTTTCTTTTTTTTCTTGTATCTGGCGGTGTTTTGAACGATTTCCCATCTTAAAAAAAACCTCCTGAATGGAATTAAGTTAAACCTCTGGCTTTTAATTGATTTTGTAGGGTGGTGATTTCACCACGTAACTTTTTTGTTTGTTTCACGATACTCGTCCAACCGTTCTTCAAGTCCATCGCAATAATTTTGTTTATTAGCCAATTTCTTTTCCATCTGTTCGATTTTTTTTGTTCTGCATTCTTTAAATGCTTTTGTAGCTTCTCGTTTTCAGCTTGCAATGCGGCGAGTTCTTTTTTTGGACAAGTTTCTGCTGTTCCTTTCCCCCTTCCGATTGTTCGGCTTGCCAGTTCCGATCCCATAGAGGGCGAATATGCTCTTTGTACAAAAGTGTCTTGGAAACCTTGGACAACTTTATGATTTTCTCTGCGGAAAGGATAGCATTTTCGCCTTCGTGCTTTTTAATAAATTCCACAGCTTTCAAGACCTTTTTTTTCTTATATTCTAACTTCTTGTTCTCTTGAAATTTTTTTAAGCCCCCGATTCATCCTCATCACCTACGATGTTTACTTCAACTCTCCACGCTGTATTTTCTTGATAACTTCTTGCTTATGCCTTTCAATGCCATTTTCACAAATCTGAACAATACGCCGAATATAACTGGCGTTACGAATAGCATTTTCAAAGGTCGATGCTCGTTTTGGATTGTTCTGGGTTTCTTCAATGATCTCTTCCCAATGTTGTAACTCCTTTTTTGTAGTCCTCATAATACTCCGCTCTTGGGCAAAACCAACTGCAAGCGTAACATTCAAAATGAACCGAAGTTGCGCCATTAGGTCTGCAACCGGATATATTGCTACAAATGCCCACTCCTTTAATCCCGTTCACTTCCCAAGTTAAATACTTGGGCTTATCCATATTTAGCATCTCGATTGTCTCGTCATCTAAGTTGAAAATAACACTTTCAAATTCGACCGGTGCTTTTTTGAGGTTCAGGTAACAACTCCGTTAAGATTTTTTTGATGAGCTTCCATCTGTGGATGGGTGTAACGCATCATCATTGCAAAGCTTTTATGACCTGAAACCGAAGCGGTCTGTTCAACCGTGTAGCCAAATTGCCTACGTTCAGTCACCCCATTGTGTCTAAATTGATGTGTAGTTGGGGCGTAGATGTTACCATCTTTATCAGTAATGTTCAAAATGGTTGCGATACTTTTCAGCGAAGTATTGATTTTTTTGATTATGAAAAGTAATCAACTTGCTATGCTGTTTTGTTCTATTCGTTCTAATTTTTTTTCTCTGGGTCTTTTTTTGAATTCAAAGCCTGTTGTTAAAAAGCAAATACTTGGCATCTTTTTTCATTCTTCAATTCATAGCTCATTAATCTGCTTTTAGTTTGTTCTTGAACCCGTTTAATAAGGTCGATAATATACTTACCGTGACCCACATATTGAACTGGAATCGCTTTAAGCTCTTCTCGATCATATCCGCCGTTTTGTTTGAAAGTCGGAATAAACAGAAAGTAATAACTGTATGTGGTCTTTAAACAATCAAGCCTTAGACTCAATATCTCAGTTCCTCGGCTTGGAAACGTGCGAAGCAGCCAATATGCCAAACGTAGTCTAATGGAATATCAAATTGGTCTTCGTGCTTCATTACATAATCGAATTTCTCAACGATGTCCGGTGGAATATACTTTTCATCGTTTGGTCTAAGAATAAGCGGAAACGGATTATGACGTTTCGTTGGTACAGGAGGAAACTCGGGAAACTCACTCATTGTTTCGAAAAAAAATCACGAACTCCGTTATAAATCGCCCTTTGCATATCAGGCGTATCATTTTGCCTGAGGTACTCCTCAAAATTCCCGATAATAGTTCTGTTGATGTCCTTAAGTTTCAAGTAAGGATAATTCTCATCAAAATACTCGAAGAAATATCCAATCCACTCAATCTTCTTTTGTAGCGATTGCAAGCCAGTTCTTTTTTTGTAAGGCATAATATTTCGCTAATTCACGGTACGGCTTACTAACTTTTTTGGAAGTATAGCGTGAAGGCGT
>BBFE01000052.1 GCA_001313085.1 Paenibacillus sp. JCM 18996
CCAGCTCGGCTGCTGCCGTCGGCGTGGCCGCCCTCAGATCGGCGACGAAGTCGGCGATCGTGAAATCGGTCTCATGGCCGACGGCAGAAATGACCGGGATGGCGGAGGCCGCGATGCTCCTCGCCACCATCTCTTCGTTGAAGGCCCAGAGCTCCTCCAACGAGCCGCCGCCGCGGCCGACAATAAGCAAGTCGACCTCGGCCAGCGCATTCATCCGTTCGATTGCACGGACAATCGACGGACCCGCCTGCTTCCCTTGCACAAGCACAGGGTACAGCAGCACCTGCACCGCGGGATACCGCCGCTGCAGCGTGATGATGATGTCGCGCACAGCAGCTCCCGTCGGCGAAGTGACCACCCCGATTGCCTTAGGGAATCGGGGAATCGCCCGTTTGCGCTCAGCCGCAAAAAAAGGCCTTCGGCTTCGAGCTTCTTTTTTCAGCTGCTCGAATGCCAAATACAGATTGCCGATTCCGTCCGGCTGCATCTGAGTGACATAGAACTGGTACTGCCCGTCCCGTTCATACACGGAAATATTGCCGCGCGCCAGCACCATAGAACCTTCCCTCGGCAGAAAGGCAAGCTTCTGATTCGCCGAAGCGAACATGATGCTTTTTTAGCCGGCTGCCTCGTCTTTTAAAGTAAAGTACATATGCCCGCTTGAATGGTGGGTATAGTTCGATATTTCACCCCGTACCCACACGTTCTGCAGACCGGGATCGTTTTCCAGCCGAAGCTTGATATATCTGTTCAAATCTTTGATAGATAATATTTTCTGGTTCATCCACACACGCTCCGTTCCTTAGAGCGGAAGGTGCCGCTCGACACCTGCTTCCATTCCTCATCGCTCTGCCACACATACAACAGCCCGCCGCATTCCGCTGTCTCTCCGCCAATCAGCCTTCCAACAGCTTCCCCGGCACTGGTGTCCTGCCCAACCTTTTACGCGTTTACACGGGCCGCTAATCTTTTTTTGCGGCATATACGGTGTTTTTTTGAGCAGCATGGTGATCGTCATAGGCCGACGCAGCCGGGCACTGGCGTGATATATCCCGCAATTTCAAGCACATCGTCAAAATCGACATCGCCTGCGAGCTTCCCGTTCTCCAGACGGTTCATTCCCACATCGATGACAACCGCCCCCGGCTTCACATGACCGCTTTTCACCATTTGGGCCCGTCCGACCGCAGCTACCAGAATATCGGCCTGCTTGGTAATGGACTCCAGATCCCTGGTCTTGGAATGGCACACCGTCACTGTGGCGTTCTCCCGCAAGAACAACTGCGCCATCGGCTTGCCGACAATATTGCTTCTTCCCATCACGACAGCGTGCTTTCCGGTCATATCAATGCCCAAAATCTTAATGATCTCAATAACGCCTGCAGCGTACAGGGTAAAAAAACCTTCCTTGCCGACCATCAAGTTGCCGACATTGAGCGGATGGAAGCAGTCCACATCTTTATCCGGGTTGATCGCCGCAAGAACTTCCTCTTCCGCAATGTGCTTAGGAGGAGGCGACTGTACCAGAATTCCATGAATACGGGAATCATTATTCAACTTCGCGATCAGCTGAAGCAGTTCTTCCTGGGTCGTCGTTTCGGGCAGACGGTGGACTTCGGAATAGATGCCTGCCTTGAGGCACGCTTTTTTTCCTTGTTGTTTACATAGACATGCGAAGCGGGGTCGTCCCCGACAATAACTACCGCAAGCCCCGGATGAATGCCCTGCTCTTTCAACCCTTCCACCTCTGCGGCGATACCTTCTCTTACGGAGGCTACTATCTCTTTTCCGTTGATAATGTGTGCGGCCATCCCATTTCCCCCTGTTTAGTGTTTTTTATCCGTTAAATTATGATTACTAACGTACACAGTGCCAGGCGGCCTTCCGAGCGCTTTATCCTTGACCTTTTCCGGCAGCGGCCTAAATACTTCTGATTCTGCCGAGTAGGGAGTACAATGGTCATGCTTATATTCTACACTTAGTGTACCCGTTTGTATGAAGCTTTTCCAGACCCGCCGCGTCCCCGCAGCCCATTTCCACGCTGCTCCCAGTTCATAAACCGACTCCCACATGGCGTACCTGCCCATCAAAGCGGCACATCCTCATTAACTTGCACTTACTAACTCCCGAGGTTACTCCTGCTTCTCCTGGACCGCGTCCAACTCCTTGAACAGCTTACCCAGCACGCCGTTGACGAACTTGCCCGACTCCTCTGTGCCAAAATGCTTCGCCAATTCGATCGCTTCATTGACTACGACTTTAGGTGGTGTATCCTTCGTATAAAGCAGCTCGTACACGGCGAGACGCAGCACCTCCCGGTCCACACGGGACAACCGGTCGATCTGCCAGCCTTTCAAGTATTCGGACAGCACCTTGTCGATTCTCTCTCTATTGCTTTGCGTGCCTTCCACCAGCTGCAGAATATATTCCTGTGATATTGCATCCTTTTTTTACCGAGAGATTGGCCTCGTTGTCCGTTATCGCCTCTTCCACTACCATTGTCACGGCTTCCTTGGATGAAACCGAGGTCATCTGCATCTGGTACATACTCTGCAGCGCAAGCTCTCTAGCCAGCCGACGTCTCATGCGCAAATTCCTCCTTAATTCCATACTCATTGCTTATAGTATACCCTTGATCACAAACAAAAAAAATCCATGGAAGAACCAGGGATTTTATCTGAACATTCTCCACTTGTCAAAGATTCTTTCCCATACGGTGCGAAAAAAAGGTAAACTCTTCGTTGCGGTCGATCTTACGGCCGATATAAAAACCGAGATAAGCGATAAACGCAAAAAATCAGCATATCCCAAAAAACCGCTGAACAGATAGATGAATCCGAGAATAACACCGGCGCCGAGACCCGTCAAAGCGCCCCGATGCCGTTCCCATAACTGTTTCCACATAGGGGAATCACCTCTATTCTACCCGGCTTTTGAAAGTGGGCCCAGCTTGCACGATATTCGCCACATAGACCGAAACATTCGCCACGGGCAGGCCCGTTATTTCTTCAATGTGCCCTTTGACGTGGTTCTGCATCTCTTCGGTCAGCAGCGGTATGGGGGTATCCCCGTCTACAATCGTACGGATCATCAAATCCAGCCCGGCTTCTTCGATCCTTACACGGGCTTTCAAATCCTTGACCCCTTTAATTCGGCCGGCCGCTTTCAGGGCCAGATTCTCGATCGTCTCCATTGAAATCTGGATATTTCCGAAATCCGTCCTCTGGTTGATCGACGAGTCTTCCAATTTGCTGCGCCTCACCGAAATATAAAAGAAACGAAGGCTGATGAAGAAAATGGCAAAGCAGGCAGCGATAAAAGCAATCGCGGTGGCGGGATCATAATAGATTCTTTGGATGAACATTCCTGTGTCCATAATCGGTATCCAGCCAAAAGCCATAAAAAAGCAGAATGCAGGAGCTGAGTAGGATCGCTAAACTGTATATAAACAGAAGCAACCTGTCTAATATTCTAACCACTGGCGCTTGTCTCCCTCCGATTTAGAAGCGAACCCCCTGACTCCTTAAGCAGGGGTTCAATATCCATGCATGGCTCACAGACTGTTACTTCACTCTGATCGGAGCCGCCGTTTCTTCGTCCGTCTTCTCCGGATTTTTTGAACATAACCCCGTGAATATGCACGTTCACTTCCACTACGAGCAGGCCCGTCATCGACTCGATCGCGCTCTTCACGTTCTTCTGGATTTCGCCTGCCACTTCCGGAATCCGCTGTCCATACTCCATCACAATGGAAACGTCCACTGCAGCTTCGCGGTTGCCGACTTCAACTTTCACGCCTTTGGACAAGTTCTTTCTGCCAAGAAGCTCAGCAATCCCTCCGGCAAAACCGCCGCTCATCCCTGCGACGCCCTCTACTTCCACCGTAGCCAGGCCTGCAATCACTTCGATGACCTCGGGTGCGATCTGTATGCTGCCGATTTCCGTTTTCTCATAATCCGGAGCTATTGTGCTCATTGTACGAACCTCCTAAAAAAGTGAAATGAATGAACCGCTGTGCCGTTTCACCCACTTGCTATCTCACCTTGTACTAATTTAATACTATACCATTTTGGTAAAAAATAGTACAAATTTCTAATCAAGATTGGCGGCGGTTAGCGGTCGTCAGGACTCCGGATCGTTCACATCGTGCTCTTCCAGGAACTTGATGTCAAAATCGCCCGCCAGAAATTTTTTTGTGCTGAAGAAGCTTCATGTGGAAAGGGATCGTTGTGAAAATCCCTTCGATCTCGAACTCCTGCAGCGCCCGCTGCATGCGGGAGATCGCTTCGTCCCGGGTGCTGCCCCAGACGATCAGCTTCGCAATCATCGAATCGTAGTGGGGAGAGATCGTATATCCGGGGTAAGCTGCGCTGTCCACCCTCACTCCCAAACCTCCGGGGGGAAGGTAAAACTGGATTTTGCCGGGAGAAGGCATGAATCCGCGGTCAGGGTCTTCGGCATTGATCCGGCATTCGATGGCCCAGCCGTTGATCTTAACGTCCTCCTGTGTAAAGGAAAGAGGCTCTCCCTCGGCGATATGGATCATTTCGGCGATAATATCGACTCCGGTGACCATTTCGGTTACAGGGTGCTCCACCTGGATTCTCGTGTTCATTTCCATAAAATAAAAAAATCCCCGTCCGGGCCAAGCAGAAATTCCAGAGTTCCGGCTCCGGAATATTCTACAGCCAGTGCGGCGCGTACTGCCGCTTCTCCCATCTTCCGGCGAATATCGGGAGTAAGCACGGGGCATGGGGCTTCTTCGACGAGCTTCTGCCTTCTGCGCTGCACCGAGCAGTCGCGCTCGCCAAGATGCACCGCGTTTCCGTGCTTGTCGGCAATAATTTGAATTTCCACATGTTTCATTCCGGTCAAATACTTCTCCAGGTAAACTCCGGAATTGCCGAACGCTTTTTTGCGCTTCCTGTTGGGCGGTCGTAATCTGTTTCACCAGCGACTCTTCGTCCTCGGCGATCCGGATGCCTTTTCCCCCGCCTCCCGCAGTGGCTTTAATGATAACGGGGTATCCGATATCCCTGGCAATGGCCATCGCATCGTCCAGATTCTCAACCAGTCCGTCGGAGCCCGGGATAATCGGTACCTTGGCGGATTTCATGGTTAATTTCGCTTCCGACTTGTCGCCCATCCGTGAAATCGCTTTTGGAGAGGGACCTATAAAGGTGATGCCGCAGGATTCGCATATCTCCGCAAAATCGGCGTTCTCCGCCAAAAAAAGCCGTAACCCGGATGGATCGCGTCCGTTTCCGTTAGCGTAGCGACACTCATTATATTGGTAAAGTTTAAATAGCTGTCTTTGGATAAAGTGGGGCCGATGCAGTAAGCCTCGTCCGCGAGCCGCACATGCAGGGAATCCCTGTCCGCCTCCGAATATATAGCTACGGTCTCGATCCCCAGCTCGCGGCAGGCGCGGATGATCCGTACGGCGATCTCCCCGCGGTTGGCAATAAGTATCTTATGAAACTTCATATGCGGTTTCCTCCTGTCAACGGTTGATACGTTCGCCTATTGCGGTTTCACAAGAAACAGAGGCTGGCCATATTCGACGAGTTGGCCGTTCTCTACTAGAACTTCTACAATTTCGCCTTTCACTTCCGCTTCTATTTCATTCATCAGCTTCATGGCTTCGACAATGCAGACGACCGTCTTCTCGTTCACACGGTCGCCTTTTTTTTACAAAAGGCGCAGCGTCAGGAGACGGAGCGTAGTAGAAGGTTCCGACCATTGGTGAAACGATTCTATGTAAAGAACTGTCCTGAGTTTTGTCGGTCTGTGCCCGCGAAGCGGCATCTTGAACCGGGACGGCAGAGGACTGGATTTCCTGCACCGCAGACACAGCCGCCGGAATATAGGCGTTGTGGACGGGAGCGGAGGCTACCACGACTGCTTCGGTTTTGTTGGGTTTGCGGATCAACAGCCGGGCTCCTTCGTTCTCGATTTCGATTTCCTGAACGGAAGATCCGTCTATAAGCTTGATCAGTTCTTTTATCTCACTTAACTTAAACATGCGAAAGTCACTCCTTCAAGGTTTGTGGGGCCGCCGGCATGGCGCGGAAGTATGTCCGTCAAGGATTCGATTATGTATGTACTTGCCCACTACAACGTTAGTATTATATCACAAACCATAAAAAAAATGGAAAGAGTCCAGTTCAACCGGACTCTTTGTCTTATCTTTTGAATTAAGGCAGATACTGGACGACCACTTTCTCGGGACCTACATTCATTTCCTTTATTACTTGATCTACAATGCTGACTGCCTGGCTCTTTTGCAGCGAATTGCTTTCCACCGTCACTTTCCATTTGTTGGAATCTTCGGTGATGAACACCTGCGGGTAATCCTTCATCAGCACTTGTTCGAGGTTGCTGATCTTGTCGTCTTTATCCTGGAGTTTGTACAGCTCCTCGTGCGCTTTGGTTACTTCGTCCTGGGTCTTGTTTTTTATCCGTTATGATCGTCAGCAGCTCGGACATTTTCTTTGACATCGCTTCGCTCCGTTTCATCTGCTGATCGATAAAATAGTCGCTTCCTGACTTAGCCGTGGCCTGAGCCTGGATCTTCTTCATCACCTGGCTGTCTGTCAGAGCGCTGTCGCCCGATGCGCCCGATTGAGCAGCGGACTTGGCGTCTTTAGCTGTGCCGGCGGACTTGGCATCCTTGCCTGCGGCTGCGGACGCTTTGGCGTCTGCAGCTTTGGCATCGGCCGGATTATCCGCTGAATCCTTCGCGTTAGCGCCTGCGGCAGCTTTGCTGTCCGCAGCTTTGGCATCTTTTGCATCGCCGGTTTTCGCGTCCGCAGCTTTGGCATCTTTTGCATCGCCGGTTTTCGCGTCCGCAGCTTTGGCATCTTTTGCATCGCCGGTTTTTTGCGTCGGCGGCTTTAGCGCCGGTTGTGCCGTTTTTTAGGGTCATTCTTCATAGCTGCGATATCGCTGGCGTCAATCTTGATTTCCTTCGGAGCTTGCGTGTCCGCTGCGACATTCATAGTGTTGACATCCTCGGTGAACAGGTAGTACGCCGAGAGGACCACCATCAAACTAAGCATGGAAACCAGCCAGATTGTTTGTCTTTTTTGCGTTCATTGATACATTCCTCCTAATGGAATAAGATCATTTATTTGAAAGAACTGCTTATTGCCTACTGCTTTCTCGGCAGAATGGAGATTTTGTGGGGCGGGACCTCGAGCCCCCTCTCCACTGCCTCCGAAATCATTTTCTTGACGGTCAAATTCTCCGCGCCTTTAGCGACAACGAGCACTCCCCTTATTTTCGGCTTAATCGTCTTCAGCACGAGCGGCTGCTGGTTGCCCGATACCTGGTAGAGCAATATATCTCCGCTTTGTGTTACGTCCGTTATGTTGCGGGTGGCGCCGTTTAAATCCTTTTCTATTGTAAGCTGCTGCGTGTTCTTGGTATTGCGGTCGACTACGTTTTCCTCTGTTCCATCCACGTTGATCAGCACTTCCACATCTCCAACCCCTACGATTTTTTTGCAGTATTTCTTTGAGTTGGCTCTGATAAGCATCCTCCACCTCCTTGTATGGCGATTTGTCCTTGGAGCTCAAGCCTTTCATAGCCGGTTTGGCCTCCGGCCCCCCGCCGGCGGGCCCCTGGACGGCAGGTTCGACTGTTTTTTACCTGAAAAGAATTGACAAGCATGAGCCCCACCCCAATCAGTCCCACAATCAAAAGCCAACGTAATGATTGGCTGCGCTTGCTTCCTTCCGGGCCGCCGCCCGCGAGTCCCAGCAGCCATTTGAGCCAAGCTCCCATGGCGATTCCCCCTTTTGCGAATGTTCTGTATACATTGGAAGGTGCAGGAGCCCAACTTTTCTTGCAAAATTATGGACTCAGCTTGCTGTCCGCCAGGACGACAACCTGTACCTGTTCGGGCTTCAGCTGCCACCTCTGCAGCAAAGATTGCTGTATCGTCTGCTTTTCCCGCTCCCACGCAGGGAGGAATTGCGCTGCGCCGCTTCTTTCACCGGGCTTTCGCTCTTCTCCAGGCCGATCGTGACCGGCTTGACCGGCTCTATCTCCACTGCCGATGCTTTGGCGGAGGTCTTGCCGCCGGTGTCCGGCGAGCCGGGCTGAAGCCGTACGGCGAGCAGACCGATTACGGCTTGGCCTTTTGCATCCACTTCGGTGCGGACCTTGACTTCCTTCACCTGTAAGGCGCTCTCCTTCTCGATTTGGTCCTTGACCTGGGAAGCGATTTGCTTTTCCACCATTGCCTGCGATTGCTTGCGGCCCGCGGCCGCGAGCTGTCCCGCGTCTTTTGCGATTGCGTCAAGCGACGCTCCGGATGGCAAGCCCGCTATTGCGGTTTGCTCAGTTTCGGCCATGGAGAGCAGCTTCTCCGCGTTCCATTTGCGATGGAACAGATCGAACAGCGGCGTCATCAGCGTCAGCAGAATGAACAGCCCCATCACCGTCCTTACGTAGTTCTGCATCGCTTTGTTCGGCAGCAGCAGATCGATGACCGTAGCGAGCAGAATCACTAGAATAATAGTTTTCAGCCAACCGGTTATCCACAGCATCAGGCACCTCCAGGAGTCGAAGCTTTACCGCATCATGACGGACACATTGCCCACTGCGACCATAATCGTTATCGCCAGAAAAAAACATGAGAGAAACAATCGCCAGAGAAGCGAAAACGTACACCATGCTTTTGCCGATCGTTTCAAGGCACGCTACCATGGATGGTCCCCCAGCGGCTGCATGACCGCAGCTGACATTTTATATATAAAGGCAAGAGTAAGGATTTTGAGGGCCGGAAAGGCGCACATGAACAAAATGACGACCACGCCTGTGATCCCGACCGCATTCTTCATCAGCAGAGAGGCTCCTATCACCGTATCGGAAGCGTCCGCGAACATTTTGCCTACGACCGGGACAAAGTTGCCCGCAATGTATTTTGCTGCTTTGATCGTTACCCCGTCCGCCACCGCCCTGGTCGAGCCCTGCACCGAAACCACTCCAAGAAATATCGTCACGAAGGTGCCGAGCAGCCCTATACTTACGGAGCGCAGAAGGTTCGCAAGCTGGGTGACCTTATACTTGTCCGTTAATGAAGAAACAATATGCAGGACGGCGGAAAAAAAATAACAGCGGAAATATGACAAAATAGATGAGCGTCCCCACCGTATGCACCATAAACACGATCAGCGGATGAAGGACGGCGACGGATGATACGCTTCCCATGGACATCAGCAGCGTGAGCATGACCGGGACGACGGCGAGCATAAAGTCCATCATCTGTAATCGCCGTTTTTTGCGTAGCCTACAGAAACCTGGAACGAGTTGATCGCTATAATCATCAGCACCATAAATGTGATGGCATAAGCGATTTTGCTCACTGTCGTTTTCTCGAAGGAGCTCTGGATGTTTTCCAGGATAAGGCTGAAGATCGAGAGAATGACGATCGAGGCCAGCAGCTTGCCGTTGTAAATCAATTCGTGCAAAAAGTACCGGGCCAATCCTTTGAGCACCGTTTTCAGGCTGAACCCTCCGGTTCCGGTCAGCAGGTCCATATAGCTCGGCGGCTTGCTGTCCGGGAAGTAGCCTCCATACTTTTGCATCAGGTCGTTCCAATACTTCTCCACTCCGTCCGTATGCACGTGCCGGGCCTGCTCCTTGATTACCGCATCCGCCGGTTCCTGCGCAAAGGCCGGTGCAGCGGAATGGAGAAGAGTAAGGATGAACAGGCATACGATGAGAAAGCATTGGAAAAACCGCTGGCGCATAATGGATTCACTCCCGGGTACTTTGGTGGGTTCTCATGGCTTGGCTGCCGGATCTATACGATTAAGCGGGAAGCAGCTTGACCACCGTCTCGATAATGACGGATATAATCGGAATCGCCATGACCATGATCAGGATTTTGCCGGAAAGCTCTATCTTGGCTGCGATGGATTCCTGTCCAGCATCCCGCACGATCTGGGCGCCGAATTCCGCGATATAAGCGATGCCGATAATTTTCAGTATCGTTTTGAGGTAGATCATATTGATGTTGGACTTGGCCGCCAAGCTCTCCAAAATGGCGATGACCGACGCGATTTTGCCGATCAGCATCAGGAAGATGATTATTCCCGTAAACGCCGAAAGCATGAACGCGAACAGCGGCTTTTGCTCCTTGACGACTAAAGACAAGACGGCGGCCGTGAGGCCGATCCCTACGATTTGAATGATCTCCATGGGGGGTTCACCTATTGGAAAAGAAAGATTGTCTTGATTTCCCTGAACAAAATGTTGAGCTGCCGGATCACGATCAGCAGTACGAACACAAAAGCGATGAGCGTGGCCCAGTGGGCGAAATCCTCTTTACCGGACTGCTTTAACAGCGTGTGCAGCATTGCGATGATGATGCCGATTCCGGCTATTTTGAATATCAGGTTTACATCCACGTTCATGGGCGCACCTCACTCCAAATCTTTCCGTCCGGCCACCGGCCGGCTGTTATAATTTCTGGCGCTGTCAGTAAATCAGAATCACAATCAATACGCCAAGGAGAACCCCCAGGCTTCTCCACATCGTTTCGTACCGCCTTTGCTCCTCGCGCGCCTGCTCCTCTTCCCCCTGCAGCTGCAGCACGGCGAGCCTCAGGTGCTTCACCTGGTCCTCCCGGTCGGTCATGCCGATGGTGAGTCCAAGCTCATTCATAATCTGCTTCTCATTCTCTTTCATCGCTGTATTCTTCCACTCGCTGTCCACCGCGCTGCGCCAGCTTTCCCTGATGGAAGGCGCGTCTCTTCCCTCCAGCCGCGATGCAGCTTGTTCAAAGAAAGCGGACAGCGGTTTGGGGCTTTGCCGGCTAATCGCCGCAAGCGCGTCGGGCAGCGGCGTAAACCCGTAGGCGATTTCCGTCTCCAGCCTTTGCAGTGCCTGGATAAGGCTGCGCAGATGCTTGGGGCGTCTCGAATACTGGAACGATTGAAAGAATCCGAACAAGGTTCCGGCACTAAGGATCAGCATGGCTCCGATCAGCTTGAGCATGAATCTCCTCCTCCAGTCAATAAACTCCGTTTCTTGCCGCCTCCAGACGAGTGCCTTTGCCGTCAAGCACCGCAAAGAAGGGATTACCGCCTTTCCGCCGCTCAAGCACGATGTACCGGGTAAACATGCCGTCTTCCAGCAGCGCTTGCAGCACGGGCCTTCTTTTCACATCTTCCAGACCGCTTCCATGGGCAGTTGCGAGTACCCGTATTCCAGCGCGCACCGCTTCATGGATGGCTCCCGCATCCTCCGCCCTGCCGATCTCGTCCACAACGATCACTTCAGGAGAAAGCGAGCGGATCATCATCATCATCCCCTCCGCCTTCGGGCAGCCGTCCAGCACATCGGTGCGGGGTCCGAGGTCGAATCGGGGAACGCCCTTGTCGCAGGCTGCGATTTCCGAGCGTTCATCGACGACGCCCACTTTGAAGCCGCGCGCCCCGCCCTGGCACCCTGCCATCTGCCATAAGACAAGTTTCTTGCCAAATCCCTGATCAGTGTCGTTTTTTCCGTGCTGCGGCGGGGAGATGACCAGCGTATGGTGCATGGCCGTCCCCGAAGAATCGAGAAGGTAAGGCAGGACTTCCCTGGATGCCTCCCGGATCTCCCTTGCGATTCTTATGTTGAAAGAAGTGATGTCGCGGATTTGCTTCACTTTCCCCTGCTCGAGCACCGTGCGCCCGGCCAGTCCTACCCGATGGCCTCCGGCGACCGTGATGAACCCTCTTTTCAGCTCCTCTTCAAACGAGTACACCGAGTGGTTTGTCAGCAGCTCCAGCAGCTTGACGGCGTCCTCTTTGTCCGGCCGGTACGCGGCCGCAGGATTGTCGGTGAGGAGGCCGTCGGCGCCGATAAAAGCGTAGCTTCCGCCGTACACGATCTCGAGCGGCCGGCCTTGGCGGATGCGCAGCTCTTCTGTCCGGGAGGAGACGGTGCCCGGCAGTTTGTCTACTATTCTGCGCAGGCCCGGAGGGAGAACGGCGAGAATGGATTCTATCATATGGCGGCAGCCTCCTGGTTGTCCTGAATTCACCTGTTTTCATACATATGCCGAGTCTCTTAAAATATGTCGCCCGTTATTTTTTTTAATATGCCTATGAAAATGAACCCCACTCCCGCCAGTACCCATATCATTTTGCCTAATGATAGTTTCTCCGCGATACCCACCAAGCCGATGGTCGTTGTTGTCAGCAGCACCAGAGGCCCTACCAGGGCAAGGCCCGAGTTCACGAGCAGCGCCTTCTCCACCTGATTTAACCTGAGCATGAGCAGCGCCGCGATCACCTCGAGACTGCCCGAAAGCATCCTTAATGTCGCCATGCTCAGAACTACTTTGTTTACCGCATCCCACATTCATATGACCCCCTATTCATGTTCCGCAGGCGGGTCGACCAGGAAGCCCTCGCCTGCTTCAATGCCGTTACATCCTAGCTTATGCGGCATGTCTCATTTTAGGTTCCGACTTTGCCAAGGTTCGTTATTTTTTTTGCTGCCGGAATGCAGTAAGGAGGATCGCACTTACCGGGGCACATACCCACCATGAGGTGCATATGATGAACTTGAGATTAACCCACACAAACAAACCCAACAGTTAGGAGAATTGTGATGGAGACCACTTCCCAAGCTCAATGGATACCGGTGCTTTCCGATCCTTCAGGCCGCAGGACGGCCAAACCGAGAACGTTAGGAAAAAAACGATGGTTATAGATAAAGGATTGGGCATCCATTCGTTCGAAGATCTGCTTGCAACCGCCGGACATCATATCGATATGCTAAAAAATAGGCTTCGGCACCTCTCCGTTGTACCCGGTGGAGCTTCTGAACGCCAAGATCGAGATGGCTAAAGCCCAAGGTATTTGCGTATTCCCCGGAGGGACGTTTCTGGAAGTGGCCGTGCAGCAAAATGAGGTCGGCTCTTTCTTCCGGTTGATTTCCTCCCTGGCTTCACCGGTATCGAGGTATCCGACGGCACGATCGAACTGCCCCGCAAAAAAGAGGAATGAGCTGATCTCCCAAGGAGTGGAGCAGGGACTCATCGTATACACCGAATATGGAAAAAAAATGCTTCGGCTCGTCGATAGATATGCATGAACTGCAGGAAACCGTGGCTTTGGACCTTCATTACGGCGCGGAGCTGGTGACGATGGAAGGACGGGAGTCCGGAGCCGGGGTCGGCATTTTCGATAAAAACGGGGACTGCAAGGACGAAGAACTGGAACAAGTTCTAAAACACGTGCCTAATCCGCATATGATTCTATGGGAAGCGCCCCAAAAAACAGCAGCAGGTTCACCTGATGAATTTACTCGGCCCTGAGATCCATTTGGGCAATATTGCACCGCAGGACATTATCTCTGTAGAGGCGCTGCGCAGGGGACTTCGTTCCGATACGTTTGGATTAGGCATCAAGAAGGAAGATCAGCTGGAAATACAATAATCCGGGGAGGCGGGAAGCATGCTGATCGATGTGATCTCCAGTGTCAATGAGGCGAGAACTGAGGAATTAACGAACCGGACCGTCATAGTGATCGACGTGCTTCGCGCGACAAGCACTATCATTACAGCTCTAAACCATGGCTGTGCGGAAGTCCTGGCCACGGAGACCGTGAATGGCGCCAAAGCGCAGCAGCATCCGGAAGACAGATTGGGCGGAGAGCGCTCTTGCCGTAAAATTCCCGGGTTTCATTACGGAAATTCCCCTCTGGAATATACGGCGGACGATTTGAAGGGCAGAAAGCTGATCATCACCACGACCAACGGCACCCGGGCCGTACAAAAGGCCCATAAAGCGAGCCGCGTGCTCATCGGAGCGTTCCTCAATGCAGGCGCATGCGCACGGACCGCTTTTGAAATGAAGAAAGACATCGTTATTTTATGTTCCGGCACTCAGGATGTATACGCCCTGGAAGACGGTTTATGTGCGGGGGCATTGGTCCATGCTCTGACAGAACTTTATGGAGAAGGGATTGAAGTGAACGATTTCGGGCTGGCGATGAATTATGCCTTTCTCCGTACGGAAGGGCAGCTGCAGGACGTCCTCCTGGGCTGCAGCAACGGCAAAAGGCTGATGAAGCTGGGATTCCGCGAAGATGTAATTTATTGCTCGCAGTTTAATGTTACGGAGATGGTTCCTGTGCTTGTGGACAGCACTCTGGTGCCCCATTTGCCGGGAGGTTCTAAAAAAGGTTGTCCGCTCATAGAATAGGAAAGAAACTATGAGACGGGGAGTTTTCCTTTATGAACGGAGATTTGCTGCTTGTTGTTCTCATCATTATCGGGATGATCGGCCGGTCCAATATTATTACTACCGCAGCCTGCGTCCTGCTTGTGGTGAAACTGATCAGTCTGGACAGGTATTTGCCTGCAATCGAAAGAAGGGGCCTGGAGCTGGGTCTTCTTTTTTTTGACGATGGGAGTGCTTGTCCCCTTTGCTTCCGAGAAAATTTCGCCCAAGGACATTATTTCCGTCTTTACGACCTGGCCCGGCATTGTCGCGCTGGCAGGGGGAGCCATTGCAACTTATATGAACGGCAAGGGGCTGGAGCTGTTAAAAAATAGACCCGCAATTAATTGTGGGCCTTGTCATCGGTTCGATCTTCGGCATTCTGTTCATGCGCGGAATTCCTGTGGGGCCGCTGATGGCCGCCGGCATTACCGCATTTCTGCTGAAGGTCTCCTATTTTTTTATTCGATAAGTTAAAATAAGGCACTATCTTCTTTCGGACGGCCCGCCTACGAAAGCCTGCTCGGCAGCGTCGAGCCCATAAGCCGTGTGCAGAGCCCGGACAACCTCTTTCAATTGGGAGTTGTCAATTACGCAGGACGTTTTGATTTCGGAGGTAGAAACCATTTTAATGGAAATCCCGAGGCCTGAGATCGCTTCGAACATTCGGGCCGCCACTCCCGGAGTGCTGACCATGCCGGCGCCAACGATGGAAACTTTGACGAGATTCAGCTCGGAAGTCACTTCCCGGTAGCCGATTTGCGCCTGGATTCCTTCCAGAGTGCTCAGCGCTGTTTGCACATCGTCGAGGGAGACGGTGAAGGAGAAGTCCGCTTCGCCGTTCTGCACTCCGCTCTGGACGATAATGTCCACGTCAATCTGCTCTTTGGCAAGAGCGGTAAATACGCCGGCGAGCTGCCCTGCTTTATCCGGCACTCCAAGAATGGAGATCCGGGCCACATTCTTATCGTAAGCTATTCCGCGCACTGTAATTCCTTGTTCCATCACGCTTCCTCCTTGACATAAGTACCTTCGTTGCGGGTAAAGCTGGATCTTACGCACAGACGGACGTTGAAATTTTTTTGGCGTATTCCACAGCCCGCGGATGCAGGATCGCTGCGCCCAGGTTGGCCAGCTCCAGCATTTCGTCATACGAAATTTCCTCCAGCTTGCGCGCTACTTTGACAATCCGTGGGTCAGTAGAGTAGATGCCGTCCACATCGGTGTAAATTTCGCATAAATCGGCGTTGATTGCGGCTGCCAGAGCAACGGCCGTAGTATCCGAGCCTCCGCGGCCGAGGGTGGTGATCTCTCCCGCCTCCGTCATGCCCTGAAAGCCAGCTACGATCACAATTTCGTCCCGTTCCAGCGCGCTTAACAGGCGGCTCGGCTCAATATTCGTAATTCTGGCTTTGCCGTGAAGTTCTTCCGTTATCATTCCAGCCTGCCAACCGGTATAAGAGACGGCGGAAACTCCCAGGCTCTGTATAGCCATCGACAAAAGGGCGACAGAAACCTGTTCCCCGGTCGTAAGCAGCATATCCATTTCTCTGGCTGGCGGCGTTACGTCACAAATTTGCCTGGACAGGTCGATTAAATCGTCCGTTGTATCCCCCATCGCGGAAACGACCACCACACATTGATTCCCTTCCCCTTTGCGTTCCACGATCCGCTGCGCTACACGCTTCATGCGCTCGGCGTCGCCGACGGAGCTCCCCCCGAACTTCATCACAATCAAAGACAAAGCTGTTCCTCTCCCATCTTCATTCACCAAAATTTATTAAAATTATAGCATAATTCGGCGAAAAGGCACGAAAAAAAATACTGGCACATTCCCCCAAAACAGCTGCAAGCTCTCGCAGTGCAATTTAAATTCTTTACTAATCGCTCTTGACGGAAAAAAGCCCCGAACTCCATAACGAGTTCAAGGCCCTCCGGTAATGCACTTACGCGCGGGAAATGTATTTGCCTTCGCGCGTGTCGACGAGCAGCACGTCTCCTTCTTCGATAAACAGCGGAACCTGAACGTTTAATCCGGTCTCCACCTTCGCGTTCTTCGTTGCGCCTGTGGCGGTATTGCCCTTGATGCCGGGCTCGGTTTCAACCACCTTCAAGGCGATACTGTTCGGAAGGTTGATCCCCAGGATCTCTCCTTGATAGCTCATGATGTTGATCATCATGTTCTCTTTGAGGAAGTTGAGCTCCCATTCCAGTTGTGCACGGGTCAGTGAAATCTGGTCGTAAGTTTCGGTGTCCATAAAAGTATATTCTTCGCCGCTGTTATACAGATACTGCATCTCGCGGTTCTCGATATGGGCTCGTCCCACGCCTTCGCCTGCGCGGAAGGTGCGCTCAACCGTGTTGCCGTTGCGCAGATTTTTCAGCTTGGAGCGGACGAAAGCCGCGCCTTTGCCCGGTTTTACGTGTTGAAAATCGATGACGGTGAACAAATCACCTTCAACTTCAATGGTCAAGCCTGTTTTAAAATCGTTAACTGAGATCACTTATTAATCCCTCCTGAATAAAATGACACTGAAAATTACCCCACAAAGTGACGTATGCCTTCGAAGCTGATTCCGATTACTTTGCGGGGAGCCCCAATAATAAGGCTTAAGAAGCATGGACCTTTTTTAATCTATAATAACCAATTCTTTGGTAGAATGGGTCAATATCTTGATACCCGACTCCGTGATCACTACGTCGTCTTCGATGCGGACGCCGCCGAAGCCCGGCAAATAAATGCCCGGTTCCACGGTGACCACCATGCCCGGCTCCAGCACCGTATCCCCCTGCAGTGAAAGACGAGGTGCCTCATGGACTTCCATGCCAAGGCCGTGACCCGTTCCATGCCCGAAATATTCGCCATATCCCTTGCTTGCAATGACATCCCTCGCAAGAGCGTCGCCTTCTTTGCCGGTGATGCCGGGCTTCAGGCCGTTCAGGCAGCCGAGCTGGGCTTCGAGCACAATGCCGTAAATTTCCTTGTGCTTGTCTGTCGGCTTGCCGAGCACAACGGTTCTTGTAATGTCGGAGCAGTAGCCTTTGTAGTACGCGCCGAAATCCATTTTGACAAACTCATCGTTCCTTAACATGCGTTCGCTTGCTTTGCCGTGGGGCAGTGCGGATCGTTCGCCCGACGCTACAATCGTCTCGAAGGAAGTGGAAGTTCCTCCATTGCGGCGGATAAACATTTCAATCTCCAGCGCCACTTCAAGCTCCGTAAGTCCGGGCCTAAGAACGCTAAGAATATGTGAGAAGGTGGCGTCCGCAAGATCGGAGGCTTCCTGCAAAATCCGCAGCTCCGCGTCGTCCTTGACAAGCCGGATTTTCTCAACTGCATCGGAAGTCGGCACTAGCTCAATGCCTGCCAAATCCGCCGAATAGCGGGTATAGGCTCCATAAGAAAGGTCATTCTGTTCAAATCCGAGCCGCTTGATACCGCTCTTCTCAAGCAGTTCTTTTACCGAAAGCATGACATTGGGCTTATGCTCCACCACTTCAAAATCCTTTGCTTGTTCGGGAGCCTGAGTCATATAGCGGAAATCCGTCAGCAGGTAAGCCTTATCTTGCGTGGCGAGGACGTACCCGGAGGATCCGGTGAATCCGGAGATGTACTGGCGGTTGAATCCGCTGGTGATGAGCATCGCTTCCAACTGCATTGCCTTCAAAGCCGCCCTTAATTTGTCGATCCGGCGCCCGTTCATTCCGCTTCACCTGCCTTGTTAATATGCTCGTACAGGCAAGAAGTCCCAGCTCATAGCTGTAAGCTCCGAAGCCGCTGATCTGTCCAACCGCGACCGGCGCAGTTACGGATAGATGGCGGAACTCTTCCCGCTTGTGGATGTTGGACATATGTACTTCAACGACGGGCAGGCCCACTGCGCTTATCGCATCCCGGATCGCGTAGCTGTAATGGGTAAAAGCGCCCGGATTGATCAGGATGCCTTCCTTCGTTCCGTAAGCTGCCTGAATCGAGTCAATTATATCACCTTCGTGGTTCGATTGCACAAATTCCAGCTGCAGCTGCAGGGAATCCGCGAATGCCCTGAGCTTGCGCTCAATAGCCGACAGGGACAAGGTCCCGTAAACTCCAGGTTCGCGGATGCCGAGCATATTCAAATTCGGTCCGTTCACGACCAGCACGTTTTTCATCGAAAGCCTCCGCTTTATAGAGGATATTGGCGGATGCACAGCCCTTGAGGCGCGCGTTTGCCCTAGTTATTTTACCATATTTTTTTTCAGCTCCTTGAGAAACTTTTTTTTTGGCATGGAGCTCTCTTTTGTCGGCTCATAGGCCTGTTGGTCCGTATATTCAAAGGAAATCGAAAACCCTATAAACAGCCCCCACAGCAGAAACAGGCAGCAATCGCTGATCAGAGTGTTCAAGTCCATCCGCTCGACCGGATAGTTCGTTCTGGCCAGGGGCCTCACCACCAGGTAAAGCAGCACCCACCACGCCGCGCCGTATAACAAGCCGTAGTAAGGGCTTTTCGCTTTGCGTAACAGGAGCGCGTACAGCGCACTGGCCAGCAGGGATAATACTATAAAAACCCCCCAGCCCAGGAAAAAACCCCGGCAAGTTTTTTTGTGAAAAGTGAGTCCCAGAAAAGAAGCGACAAGAAACCCCGGCGGTATCTTCGTGAACTGAAAATAATATTCCAGCAGCTTAATGCCCCCCCCGAGGAGCCCGCCGAAGAAACCCACTTCAATAATAACCCGCCAGCTCATGAAGACGCTTCGTATTTTCTTTCCGGGCTTCTTGCCCTGCGCACGATTATTTCTAGTCTGCTGGTTCATTCCTTGTACCTTCCATCTTTCCGTTTTTTTCGGCATCGCGCCGTTTATGCATGGTTATTATGCACAATTACGGGCAATGTAAAACAAGTAGCTATCAGAGCCGGAATTCGTTACAATAGAAGAAGGCTTAATTTTTTTGTTTACTTCATGGTGAAGGTGGAATGGGGTTTGTCACAGACAGCTATTTACGGAGGGCAGGCGGTAATTGAAGGGTCATGTTTGCAGGCCGGACGCATCATGTTACCGCTGTGCGCCGAAAAAAAATAACGGTATCGATTACTTCGAGGTACCGAAAAAAAAGAAATCGAATGGCTCCGGCCGTTCAAAAGAATCCCTTTCGTCAGAGGCATTGTCGGAATTATAGAAGCCAGTGCGCACGGGGCCAAGCATTTGAATTTTTCCGCAGAAAAATCGCCGAAGAAGACTCCGAGTTCAGGGAAGAGAAGCCGTCTGTCATGGGCAAGCTGTCCCTAGTCCTGGGTGTGGCGTTCGTGGGAGTGCTGTCCTTTTTTGTTCGGCAAATTCGTATTTACCCTGGTGCCCACGGCCATTGAGCAGTTCCTGTTCGCCAATTTGTTCCAAAACCAGATCGTCCATAATTTGATCGAAGGCGTTATCAAGATCGTTCTGCTTGTAGCTATCTGTACGCTATTTCATTGACACCGACCGTCAAAAGGCTGTTCCAGTACCACGGCGCCGAGCATAAAGTGATTTCCGCATACGAAGCCGGGGTCGAACTCACGGTGGGGAACGTGCAAAAAATTCAGCACGCTGCATTACCGCTGCGGGAGCTCTTTTATTGTTTTTTACCGTCATTATCGGGGCCCTGATCTACTCGTTCTTCCATTATGACAGCTTTGTCGAAAGAATCGTACAGAGAATCGTTCTTCTTCCGGTGGTGATCGGCGTATCTTATGAAGTGCTGCGCTTTACGAATTCGCTGAGGGACATTCCTGTGCTCAAATATTTAGGCTATCCGGGGCTGTGGCTGCAAAAGCTGACGACGAAAGAACCCGAAGATTCCCAGGTGGAAGTGTCGATCGCTTCTTTTAACCGTGTGAGAGAGTTGGACAGACGAACAGTGGAGGGATAGAGTAATGAAACGTTCCTACTTGACCTACATTATAGGCGTGTTTTTTTGCTCATAGGGATTGTGACCCAGATCAACAGCTTTATCGGCACGCTGATCATTCCGGCTATTGTTTTCGGCGTTATCTATCTGCTCTACAAATTTCCGCCCGACAGGTGGTTTAGAAGAAAAAAAACGTCGTCTTACTCCCGCAGCAGGTCGGCCAAACCCAAGCGCCGGAAGCATTCCTTTCGTGTGATCGAAGGCAGCAAGCCCGATGATGAAGATAACATCCCGAAATACCACTAATGGTTGTTCTTGTTTCACTTCTTTTTTCTTTCGCCGCAGGACATATTCGAAATAATAATTCTCATACTGCTCCATACTCCACTTGTCAAAAAAAACGAGGAAGCCGCCGACCTGCCGGAGTTAAAAAAAGCTTGCTCCCCGATTTCAGATCAATATGGAAATCGGTAGCCTGGACGCCCAAGGTCGGTATCTTGATCGTACGGAAATCGTTATTCTGCGAAATATACCGTTCATCGTGGGCGTCCATCATCGTGGCAAACAAGGCGGTGAGCATCGTGAGCGGGCCCCGGATATTCCGGGGCTTTTTTGTGCTGCCGGCCGACTAGCTGAAATCCAATCGTCGGAATGGACTGCCCTTGCTGTATTTCGGGTTTGTCGAAAATCCACAGCGGGAAGTTGCTCAGCAGCCCCCCGTCCACAATATAAATGAATTGGCTGAAGAAATCGTCGTCTTTGCTTCGCATCGTTACCGGTTTGCGGATCACGACCGGATCGAAGAAATAAGGGATGCTGGTGCTCATCCGCACCGCCTTGGCCACCGGAAACTTGGCGGGATTTATTCCGTACTGCTCTATATCGTCCGGCAGCACCAGAAGCTTGCCCTGGGAAATGTCGGATGCGATAATTCTTAAAGAATTCGGTTTGAGGTCCCCGAACGTGCGGATTCCTTTGGCAGCAAGCTTCTGCGATACCCACTGTTCAAGCGCCTCGCCCGAATAGAGCCCTTTCTTAATGAGCAGCCTGGCCGCCGGTCCGAACAGCTTGGCGTTAAAGATCGGAGACCTGACCAGGAAATGGCTGAACGGAGTTTGCTGGATCATTTTCTCCATCGCGTCCGCCTTGTATCCCGCTGCCAGGAAGGAAGCTACAATCGCTCCGGAGGAGGTGCCGGCCACCTGATGGAATTGAATTCCCCGCCTCTCCGCTTCATGGACCGCGCCGACCAGCCCGATCGCACGGACCCCGCCCCCCTCGAACACCGCATTGACTTTCATAGAACCCTCTCCCCTGTAATCCTTCTAGTGAGTATCTATGCGGGCGAGGGTTGTTTCTATGTTAGACGCATGAAAAAAAAGCACCTGTCGGTTGGAGAGGTGCCGATGTACTAGTAGCAAGGCTATGAATCTGATTCCAGTTCGCTCTTGATCAGCATCAGCTCGGTAGACGCTCCGGATCTCTGCGAAAGTACTCCAGCAGCGTTTCAATGCAAGTAATGGAATCCCAGCTGAGATGATGTTCAATTCCTTCCACATCTTTATAAATATTATCCTGTTGGACACCGATCACGTTCAAGAATTGCTCTAGCAGCTGATGGCGGTCAACGAGCCTTTTTTCCCATCTTTTTTACCTTTGGAAGTAAGCACCAAGCCACGATACTTCTCATACACCAGATAATTGTCTTTGTCGAGCTTCTGGATCATCTTGGTCACGGAGGAAGGATGAACTTCCAGCCCTTCCGCAATATCAGACACGCGGGCGTAGCTTTGTCCTCGATGAGTTTGTAAATACGTTCCAAATAATCTTCCATACTGGGTGTTGCCATTTCTTTCCCCCCTGTTGCAGCCGGGACAACAAAGCTGTGCAAGCTATCAACACTCTTTACATACAGTAAGTATGATACTCCCTGCAGAATAATAAAGCAAGCCGCGATCACGACGGGCATGAGCTCTTTCTGACTGCTCCGCAGGGACGAACGGTATATGTTTCGGTTGTGCTTACAACCCAATTGCACCACGGGGGAAGGCGGCATCTGCTCGGTTGTGCACAGGTTTGAAACGGGAGAGACGGACCTGCAGAAGTACGTGGAGTGTCAATTGCTTTCTACTTTAAAACTTCAGCCATCCGGGAGTTCTCCCCTGCAGCCAGATGGTGATCTGTGTCATTTGGTCGGTGTACAGCAGCACGGCCATGACGAGCATGAGGCCCCCGCCTATTTTCATAATCGTGTTGGAATAGTTCAAAATCCACTTGGTGGAACCGATAAAAAAAGGCCAGGATGAAAAAAAAGGAACCGCGAAGCCAAGGGAATAAGCTGTCATGAGCGGCAGCCATGCTCCGGACTCCGTCGCCGATAAAGTGATGATCGCCCCAAGAATGGGCCCGACACAAGGGGACCATCCGGCGGCAAAGCCCATTCCTACCAGCACTGAACCCGCATACCCCGCAGGCCTTGATTTCCATTGGAATTTGACGTCCCTCATTAACCATTGAGGTTGAAAAAAAATGCCCAGCAAGAACAATCCCATCACAAAAAATAAGCAGCGCAGCGAGCTGTCTGAGAAGCACCCTGTTCTTGATGAACAGATCCGCCACCAGTCCTGCGCTGAGCCCCAGGGAATAAAAGATGATCGAGAAACCTGCGATAAAGCAAAGCGTATGCAGAACCGTCTTCCGCCTGATTTCCCCGCTTGATTCCGTTTTAAGCCGATTCACCGAAACACCCGTAATGTAAGAAAGATAAGACGGATACAACGGCAGGCAGCACGGAGATACGAACGAAGCGGCGCCGGCAAACAAAGCTATTCCAACAGTGAGATGCTGCATCAATTTCTCCTTTCCCCGCTCACACCCTGATTCGCCGTTTGACGATCAAAACTCCGATCAGCAGCGCGATAAGGAACAGCACAATCGTCGCCCCCGGAGCCAAGTTCCAAATTCCGGCGGCAACCAGACCGAGCACGACAGAAATCTCCGAGAAAAGAATGGCGAGAAATACCGAATGCTTGAAGCTTTTGGACAGAATAAGCGAGCAGGCTACTGGTATCGTCAGCAGGGAAGATACGAGCAGGGCTCCTACAATCTTGATGGAAACGGAAATCACGAGCGCCGTCAGCATGGTGATCGCGATATTGTAGAATTTGATCGGAAGGCCGCTGACCGCCGCCGCTTCTTCATCGAAGAACATGAGGAACATCTCCTTAAAATGTACCCCGATGACTGCCGCCACCAGCACCGTCACCCCAAAAAAACAACCCATAAATCCAAGGCATCCAGCGTATAAATACTGCCGAAAAAAGTAGCTCATCACATTCATGTTAAAGCCTTTGCCCAATGTAAAAAAGCAGCGTAGCGAACGCGATGCCGCCCGACATCAGGATGGCGATCGACAGCTCTGCATAGGTCTTGTAAGCTTTTCTCAACCTCTCGATACCAAAGGAGGCAAGCAGCGCAAATACCAAACCGACGGCTACCGGGTAGACGTTGATAAGAAAGCCCAGGCAACGCCGGCGATAGAGACGTGGGCCAAAGTATCCCCGATCATCGACAGCTGCGCAGGACAAGAAAAAAACACCCATCAAGGGGCGGTGAGACCTATCAGGATGCCCCCGAGAAGCGCCCTCTGAAAAAAAATATTCATTGAAAATATCTAACGATTCCACAAGATTCTCCTCTTACACTCCGATCGTGGACCGAAGCTCTTTTAGCGTGTGTGTTAAATTGGTTTCACCGCAATCCTCCGGATCATGGGTGTGCTTGACATAAAACTTCAGCTTGCCCGACTCCTGCACGGGACTTTCGCCCAAATAGCTGCGGATCATTTCCATATCGTGCGAAACCATAATGAAAGTAATCGGATGGCGCAGGTGCATATGACGGATCATATGGAAGAAGCCGGCCTGCGTCTCCGCGTCGATCCCTACAGTCGGCTCATCCAGGATCAGGAGCTGGGGATTGTTTACAAGCGCCCTGGCCAGAAAAAAACCCGCTGCTGCTGTCCGCCCGAGAGCTGTCCGATTCTGCGGTTCGCCAAATCCTCGATTTTCATCACATGAAGCGCGTCTATGACCCGTTCGAGGTCATCCTTGGTGAGGCGCCGGTACAGCTTTTGCCTGCCGTATAAGCCGGATTGGATGACCTCTTTGACGGTGGCGGGAAAGAGCGGATTAAACGAGTTTTTTCTGCGGGACATACCCTATCCGCCCCCACTCGCCGAACTGCTCGATCGGCTGGCCGAACAGCTTTACCATGCCCTTCTCGGGCTTGTGCAGCCCGACCAGCATTTTGAGCAGCGTGGTTTTCCCCGCGCCATTGGAACCAATGAGCCCTACGAAATCCCGCTCCAGAACAGTGAAATTTAAATTCTCGATGACCTTTTTTTATTTTCATAGCAAAAAGAAACGCCTTCCAGCGAAACGATGCTTTGGTGGCAATAATCCTTGCCCACTGACAGATTCTCAGCTGACATGAGCTCCCTCCTTACTGTCTGTGAATATGACCGTCGACGATTAAACAGCCCCTGAATAAGTTAAGATGCTTCCAGGAGGAAACATCTTAACACCGGTGCCTATATACAACTATTGTAGCGCTTTTGTCAGAGTTTGCAAATTTTTTTTCTCCATGATTGTAATGTAATTCTCTCCGGCCTTCTGCTGCTCCTCCGTCAGGCCCTCCAGCGGATTCAGCACCAAAGTGTCCACATTCGCGTCTTTGGCGAGCGTTTTGGCCAATTTGTCCGATACCAGGTCTTCAAAGAAAATATATTTCAAGTTGTGCTCTTTTATGAACTGGTTCACCTGCTGCAGATCCTTGGCCGTCGGTTCGGAATCGGGTGCCAGCCCCATGATCGGCATCTGGACCAAGCTGTAATCCCTGCACAGATAAGCAAAAGCTTGGTGGGTCACGGCGATTTCTTTTTTGGAGGTTTTGGCTAAAGTTTCTTTATACTTGGCGTCCAGTGCGTCCATCTTCCCGGCGAAGCTGTTGTAATTGGCCTCATAGTCCGCTTTATTGGCAGGATCCGCCGCAATCAGTCCGTCACGGATGTTCTCCCCCATTTTCTTGGCGTTCACCGGGCTAAGCCACGTATGGGGATCAATATCGCTTTCGTTGCTCTTCTTCTGATCCGGGTGGATATTGTCCGCTTTGATCAGGTTCACGCCTTTACTCGCTTCAACCACCTTGGGCCCGCTGTCCTTCTTTAAGCTTGACAGGAAATCGTCGACCCAGCCTTCAAAGCCGGCGCCCTGGTACACAAACATTTGCGCTTTGGTCATATTGCTGAGGTCTTTGCTTTTGGGTGACCATTCATGGGGCTCCACTCCCGCCGGTACGAGGTTGATTGCATTTACATGGTCTCCGCCGATGGACTGTGTAAAGAAGTATAAAGGATAAAAGCTGGTTACCACGTTCACTTTTCCTTTTACAAACTGACCTTTGGACGAAGATCCGCAAGCGGCCAAAACGACGGTTAACAGCACCAGGACGGCTGCAAAACTAACTGTTTTCTTATTCATGATTCGATAATTCCCCCGCTCTGTAAATCGTAATAATTTTTTTATTTATTCAATGTTATTGATTATAAACGGACACAGAAGAGGATGTCAATAGAATAATAAGAATTACGATTAAGAAAAAATACTCCCGGAGTCTGCTCGAAGATATTGCCAGGTATCGGAGTCTTTCAGGGATGAGCGAGCGCGGTTCGATGGCAGGTTTTCCTGGTAGAGAATAAAATAGCAGACAGCTCCCGCGGGAACTGCCTGCTCAATGCTGAACTATTTTTTATTTCACGACAGCGCCATTAGGCATATCGTCCGGCACTGTGGCGAGTGTAAGCTGATCGCCTTGGGACGCAGCCAGGATCATGCCTTGGGAAAGCTCGCCGCGCAGCTTGACCGGCTTGAGGTTCGTGACGCAGATGACTTTGCGTCCAACCATCTGCTCCGGCGTGTAGTGCTTGGCGATGCCGGACACGACCTGCCGCGTCTCTCCGCCGAGATCCAGCTGCAGCTTCAGCAGCTTGTCGGCGCCCTTGACCGGCTCCGCCGCGGTGACCTGCGCTACGCGCAGGTCAACCCTGCCGAAATCGTCGATGCCGATTTCGGGCTTCGCCTCGGCCGCCGGCTGTGCCGGG
>BBFE01000053.1 GCA_001313085.1 Paenibacillus sp. JCM 18996
AAAAAAAATAGGTGGTTTTTTTTCTTATTTTCGGCAAGCTTCATATTTTTTTTGCATTGTTTTCGTAACTTTTTTTTGCAGGGTGGCGGAGTCTATATCTATTGGGGAGAAGTTACTAACTATCGGGAGAGGAGTTTCTAAATGTTTTTTTGGGCAAAATCAGAAGTATCGTTTTCACACTGTTACTTATCATGCGATAGACGTAGTCACGCCAACCTTAACATTCGCACAATCCGGTCTGACACAAACAAGTGAGGAAGCACTAACGTCGGGAGCCATTCTTAAAAAAAATATGTATGGTCATCTACCAGATATAACGCACCTATCAAAGTGAATGTCAATGTGATTCAAGTAGATTTGAAGAATCCGCTGGTCAAGATGGATGTGATGACTGGAACAAACAACCAATTTACCAAGAATAACACTGTGAGAAACATGGCTAACGAAACCGGGGCAGTAGCCGGGACGAACGGGGACTTTTTTTCAACACCCAGGCGGAGGGTGTGCCTATCGGGCCGCAAATCAGCAACGGTCAAGTGATGGCCACGGCACCCGATCTGAAGGCTTCTACAGCTTCGCGCTGGACAAGAACAACAGTCCGATTGTGGATGCTTTTGCTTTCAAAGGGGAGATTACTGCCGCGAATGGCGCGAAGTTTCCTCTCGGAGGCATTAACAAAACGTACTACTGGTTTGAGGATCCCGCCAGAAACGGCGTAGAAAGCACCATTGACGCCATGTTCATGTATACCAACGCCTGGGGGCAATGGGATCGGGCCAACGACGGAAAGACCGTTCCTACCGAAGTGCTGGTCCAGAACGGGATCATTAAACAGATTGCGGTAAACAGCGTCATTAAAATAGTAGCCCCGAAGGATGGGTATATACTGAGAGCAGCGGGAAAAGCTGCCGATTTCGTGGTGCAGAATTTTAAAGAAGGGGATCCGGTCACCTACTCGGCCAAAATGTTCAGCCAGGATTCCAGCAAAAAAACTATGATGTGGAGTCCTTTAAAATGATGATTGGCGGCGGAACGTTGATGGTGGACGAAGGACAACCGTCCCAGTTCACGCGCGATTTCGAAGGTGTCGGCGGCAACCGCTCCAGGACGGGTGTGGGCTATTCCAAGGATCAGAGATACGCGTATATCATTACTGCGGACAACAGCGGAGAGAGCAAGGGGCTCAGCATGCAGGAATTTCAGAGGGTCATGATCCAAGCCGGGATTTGGAACGGCCTGAACCTTGACGGCGGTGGCTCTACTCAGATGGTAGCCCGTCCGCTGGGAGAGTTCCAAACGAAAGTCGTGAACCAGACGGAATACGGTTCCGAAAGAAAAGTTGTCAACGGATTAGGCGTTTATTCCACGGCTCCGAAAGGAGAGGTGTCGGGGTTATTCGTCAGCGGCCCTTCGCAGGTGCTGATCGGCGAGCAGGTCGGGTTTCAGCTCAAAGCCTATGACCAATACTACAACCCTGTGAATGTGAAGGATATAAAACAGACCTGGTCATCCTCCAATCCGATCGGACAATTCCAGGGAAATGTCTTTATCCCTACCCAAACCGGGACCACCACACTGACGGTGACCTCAGGTCAAGGATCGAAAAGCATTGATATCGAAGTTATCGGACGCGATCAAATCAATGATATGAGAATTGCCTCGAACGGCTGGTATTGATGGAAGGCGGAACTTACGATCTTCCTGTAGTGGTAACGACCAAGAGCGGCCAGACCAAGCAGGTGTCCCCGCAAGCCGTCCAATGGGACCTTAAAGGCATCGACGGGGAGATCAAAGACGGAAAGTTAACGGTTAAAAGCATGGCAGGCAGCAAAATGGCGCAAATTACCGCACGTCTGGACGGTTACAGCACGTTGCTGTCGGTACCTCTTGGAGATATACGGATGTGGTTCAACGGCGATAACATCGCATTCCCGCTCAGCGGGCGCGGTTATCCAAATGAAGTGGCGGCGGGCATGAGTATCGCGAAGGAAGCATCCGGCAACAACAAGCTGGAGCTCTCTTACGATTTTACCAAAGGAACCGGCACCAAGGCGGCCTATGTTGATTTTAACGGTTCTTATGGAATGCGCATTGACGGAGAGCCTTCGTACATGAACCTGAAAGTGGAAGGCGACGAGAGCAAGAATTGGCTCAGGGCGGAGTTTATGGATGCCAATTTCCAGACTTTCAAAGTGGATATAGACAAGAATGTGATCTGGAAAGGCTGGAAGCTCCTTAGCGTAAACCTGGCTGATTATAACATGAAGTACCCGATTGCATTAAAGAACATCTATATTGTTAACGCCGAGCAGGGCCAGGATGAGAGAGCTTACGGGAAAGGTTTCTTTCGACGATATCTCTTTCTCTTACAAAGGGGCTATGCCGGGAGCGGGATATAATAAAGTGTCCTTGACCATCAATAAGCCCGTTGTTTCCGTCAACGGCAATCCTCTTACTTTGGAGCAGGCGCCTTTCATAGACCGGGGCAATACGCTCATTCCTCTTCGTTTTGTAGTTGAAGCGTTGGGAGGAAAAGTGGACTGGAACCAAGATGAAAGAAAGGTTACAATCCTAAGAGGCGATAAATTGATTGAACTCTGGAATGACCAGAACGATTTGATTGTGAATGGCCACAGGATCACGGCTGAAGTGCCTCCGCGGCTGGCGAACAATCTGACAATGGTGCCTCTGCGCGTTATCTCCGAGAATCTTGGCTGGAAAGTAGGCTGGGATCAGGCGACTTACACGGTCACTTTGCAGTAAGTCAATTCATAAGTCCGCAACATTATGAAATTGAATCACAAATGCAACAAAAGGCTCTCTCTTTTTATGCCCGACGTATGATAGAATAGTAGGAAAGGTACAAAAGCATAAAGGAGATTTCATTTTGGCAGAGCTTAAGTACGATGCAATTGACCGGGTGATAAAAGAAACGCTGGAAGTTATGGAGAACAGCAAGTACCAAGTGTTCGAGATATGTGAGAATACCCGGCTTGAGCGGGATACTCTTCTTAGGGAACTGCAGGAATTGCAGGAGCTGACGACCCAAACGATTGACCAGGTAGACAAGTTAGAGATAGATTATAAGAGATCGAGAATCCGGCTTACGGAAGTAAGCCGGGATTTTCAGCGTTATAAAGAGGAAGACATCAAGGTGGCTTATGAAGTGGCAACAAGCATCCAGATGCAGCTGACGATCTTCAGAGAGAAAGAAGCCCATTTAAAAAAGCCGCAGGGAAGACATGCAGCATCGGATCAAGCGGGTGAACCGGCAGCTGGAGCGTGCGGAAACGGTCGTGCACCAAATGAATGTGGCGCTCGAGTACCTCTCTGGGGATTTAAACAAAGTGACGAGAATTCTGGAATCGGCCAGAAACCGGCAGATGATGGGGCTTAAGATCATTCTGGCGCAGGAAGATGAACGGAAAAGGATTGCCAGGGAGATCCATGACGGGCTTGCCCAATCGATGGCCAACTTAGTCATCAGACTGAAATTGCCGAAAGAATGCTGGTCAAGCAGAAGTATGGGGAAGTGAGGGATGAGCTCAAGGATTTGAAGAGCCAGGTAAGGGATGGGCTGGAAGAAGTCCGTAAAATTATTTTTTAACCTGCGTCCCATGGCACTTGACGATTTGGGGGTTGTTCCTACTGTCCGCAAGTTTGTACAGGACTTTGAGGAAAAAAACCAGAGTACGTACAGAATTTGATGTTCTCGGTCGAGAATGCAGACTGGCTTCCGGGATGGAAGCGGCAATTTTCCGGTTGGTGCAGGAAGCTTTCTCCAATGTGCTGAAACACGCCAATGCATCCCATGTGCATGTCGAATTCAGCTTTTTTTGAAGGATAAAGTGAAGATCATTATTAAAGACAACGGGTCAGGCTTTGATGTGGATCGAATGGAAAACACAATTTCCAATGGTACCCACTTTGGTCTTATGGGGATGCGTGAGAGGGTAGAACTCTTGGAAGGGGGAGTCGAGATCCAGTCCTCCAAAGAGGCTGGCACCAAACTGACCATAATCATTCCGACAAACACAGACTCTAAGGAGGAAACTTAGAATGGATAACACAGGGATCTCCACTGACACCGTAAAATTGGTCATAGCAGATGACCATCCCCTTTTCCGGGAGGGATTGAAACGTATAGTAAATATGGAGAATGACCTGGAAGTCATTGGCGAATGCGGAGACGGGATTCATGTCATCGAGCTTTGCAATGCTCTGCACCCCGAGGTTGTTCTAATGGACATCAATATGCCGATAGAGAATGGCGTGGCGGCAACCGAGAAGATCAAGACCCTGTTCCCGGATATCAAAATTATTATCTTATCCATCCATGATGATGAAAGCTATGTCTTCGAGACACTGCGCAAGGGCGCATCCGGCTATTTGCTGAAAGATATGGAGGCGGAATCGTTAATCAACGCCATACGATCCGTTGTCCAAGGTTATGCATACATACATCCTAAAGTAACCGGCAAATTAATTAATCAGCTTCGACGTATGACCTATTTGAATGAAGCGGGAGTAGGCGGCAACAGTGAAGAGCTGAATGAAGCCGGGGTTCGCTATGTACATAACGCGGGCAACCCTTTAACCCGCCGCGAAGCAGAAGTACTCAGCTGATGGCCGAAGGAAAAAAAGCAACAAATTGATCGGCGAGTTTCTGTTTATCAGTGAGAAAACGGTAAAGAACCACGTGTCCTCCATTCTGCAGAAGATGGAAGTGGACGACCGGACACAAGCCGTTATTATCGCGATAAAGAACGGTTGGGTCATCCTGTAGGAACCACATGCATTCTCGCGGCATATACTGTGCCAAAAGGAGGGAGCCGCGATGATGCTATTTTTTATTGATCATTGGTATTTACGGGGCTGCCGCCGCTTCGGTCCATATACTTTATCTTTTCTTAAGCAGGGAAACATCAGAAGAGGACACGAACTATGTTCTGGTGACAAAAAAACAGCGCGGAGCAAATAGAATGGGTGCTGCGGCTGCTGCATTTTTTACTCATGGGTAAAGGGACGGAAAGTGGTTGTGGCGATCACGGATGAAGGTTCGACCGACGAAACTTTAGAGATCATAGAACGCTTGTCTGCACGGATATCTGTTGAGATTGTAAGCATCTCTGCCGGGAAAGCCGCTGAAGGCGGAGGAATTGCTTCACAGAGGAACACGATTACCATTCATTTGTATAATCAAGAAGAGTTGCGGCAGGTGCCGCTTATCTGGTAGAAACCGCTTACAAACTAAATGGAGGTGATCTGTTGAAGGCTCTCATTTACGCGGTGAGAACCGGCACGGAATGGCAATGGCTCCCCTCCATAGATTTGGATCTGGTCTCCGATATTCAGCATTGGTCCGCACATCCGGGCGATCAAGTTGAGGCGGTAAGGCTGGATCCCGTTTTTTTCTTATGGACAAGCGTATTGCATATGCAAACAGTTGAACGAGCATCAAGCTGTACCAGGGAACATAAAGGAAGTAAACGAGAACATTCAACGCTGTGCGGCACGGCTGGGATGGTCGCAGAGTTGGTCTGAAGCAACTTTCGCTGTGTCTGGGACAAAGGCGCCAGAAATAGGCCGGTCTCTTTCGGGGCAGCCACCTGCGCCAATTGGAGGCAATCTTGATGCTAATCTGGCAGGGAGGTCTTTACTGCTGGAAGAGTTTCAGTCCTTGTGCGATACCGCCGGAGATCGCCGGACTTTATTGGAACGGTTGCGCTGGCTACAGGGAGCATTTCTCCGGGGGCAGATCCAGTTGTTGCCCGGACTGCAAGCACGGATGACCAGAAAGCATGTGATGGCCGGAAGCAAAACAGAGTACAGCTGCGAGAGATGCGGCGCCAGCGGTGCAGAGTTATATTGGACAGACTGCCAGTTCTGCGGCGAAGCTGTCCATATTGCGAGTCGTGCCTGACGATGGGCAAAACCCGCTTTTGCTCGCTGCTGATCTGTGGACGGGAGGCCCAGCCTCAAGCTGAGGAGCGTTATGTTAAGCCGCCGCCGACCAGGGCATTTATTGAACATTGGGGTTTAAGCGACGCGCAAGCGGCGGCTTCCTCCGAAGGACTGCGGTTTCTGTCCGAGCAGCAAGTCCGGAGCCCAATGGCTGCAGCCGAACCAGGCTGCTTTCTGATCTGGCCGTGACCGGAGCCGGAAAAAACGGAAATGATGTTCCCGCTGATCGACTACCAGCTGCAGGCCGGGGGACGGGTACTGATTGCCACGCCGAGGAAGGATGTCGTATTGGAGCTGAAGCCCAGGCTGCAGAAAGCGTTCAGCCGAAATTCCCTGGTGACCTTGTACGGCGGCAGCGAGCAAAGATGGGAGACGGGCGATATTACACTGGCTACCACGCATCAGCTGCTTCGTTTCTCAGGCGCTTTCGACCTGGTTGTAATTGACGAAATCGACGCGTTTCCTTTTCACAATAATCCCATGCTCGAGTATGCGGCGAGGAAGGCCTGCAGGCAGCCGGCAAGTATATTTTTCTATCGGCTACACCGCCTGCGGCTCTGCGTAAATCAGCTTCCTCCGGAAGACTGCCGCATGTGAAGGTTCCGGCAAGATACCATCGGCATCCGCTCCCGGTCCCACAGCTGCTGATCTTGCCTCCTTTGAAGAAAGTGCTGGCCGCTGCCCGATTGCCTCATAAGCTTATGTATGCTTTATCCGGTTCTGTCGATCGCGGAGCCCAGCTGTTCTTTTTTGTACCGAGAATCTTGCTTGTCCAGCCTTTGGTGGAGCTGATGAGAAGCTATTTTCCCGAATTGGCGGTAGAAGGCACTTCTTCCAAGGATGCGGAGAGAACGGATAAAGTACTGCAGTTCAGGCAGGGCGGGATCCGCATTCTGGTGACAACGACGATTCTGGAGCGTGGTGTCACGGTGCCGAAGACGGACGTTTTTTATCGCGGATGCGGGGGACAAGCTTTTTTTGACGAAGCGGCTTTGATCCAGATGTCGGGAAGAGCCGGAAGGTCGAAGGAGGATCCGGCAGGAAGGGTATTCTTTTGGGCGGAGGAAAAGACCCGTTCTCAAGCAGGCGCGATAAAACAGATTAAACTAATGAACAGGATCGCGAAAAAAAAGGGGGTACCTGGACAAACTGCAATAATTTATATTACTCGTTTAATAATAGGAGGTCTTATGTCATGTTTCAGTATAAAGATAAGCGAATCGTCCGCTCGTTGAAGAAAGCGGTACGGGGGATGGAGCAGGCACTGCTGCCTTCCACGGAGGTGTGCTCCTGGTGCAGGGGGAGAGCCAGATTGGATTCCCGGCTGCTGCTCTGCGCTTCCTGCCTGGGACAGATTCCCTGGATCAACGAAGTCTGCTGTCCAACCTGCGGCAGATATGAAGCGTGCTATGACTGCAGGCGAAGAAACGAGACTTTCTTTGTGGCCAACCGCAGTGCCGTCCGATACGATGCAAGGATGAAGGAATGGCTGTCCAACTATAAATACAGGGGAAACGAGAGGCTGCACGGGCTTTTTTTGCAGAGATGCTCCATCATGCTTTCCTGATGCACACTCAGGCTTCGGCTGGGAAAGAGGCTGTACGGGTGTTGACCTACGTGCCCGTGAGTGAAGAAAGATACAGGGAAAGAGGGTTTAACCAGGCGGAACGGCTGGCTGCTGGTTTGGGGCAGAGATGCCGGGTCCCGGTCTATCCGCTGTTGAAAAGAACGAGGCACACGGACAAACAAAGCTTCAAGAAACGCAGCGACCGGCTCGGCGATCTGGAAGGCGCTTTTACAACCGACCCGGACGGGCTGCAGGAATTGGCCAACCGCTTCGGCTCTACCGCGCCAAAGCAGATTTATATTGTCGATGATGTATATACCACGGGAAGTACGTTAAACCAGTGCGCACGCGTGATCAAAAGCAGCCTGCCTGCTGAAGTGTATGGTTTATGCTGGGCGCGCTAACCTGTCTGCGAAAAAAACATACATGCAAATCCGGTGAAATTCGAGTAAACTGGAAGCAAAGGAAGGGAGCGGGTGCAATGGGCATGAATATTGACAACTGTGCGAAATGCGGCAAAATTTACGTTAAGAACTTGAAGGACATGTGTCCAGCCTGTCTAAAGGAGATTGAACTCCAATACGAAAGATGCCTGCAGTACCTTAAGGAGAATAAAGCTTGTAAAATTGAGGAGCTTAGCGACGCGACGGAAGTGTCCGTCAAGCAGATCGCCAAATTTATCCGTGAAGGAAGGATCTCTATCAAGAATTCCCCGAATATGGATTATCCGTGTGATATATGCGGAACGGCAATCCGGGAGAATAAGATTTGCGAACCCTGCCGCCTCAGGCTGGCGAACGATGCTTCAAACGTGGAGCACTCGGATAAATTAAAGCAGGAGCAGCTTCAGCACGACAACACGATTGCTTATAGAATCAGCGACAGGTTGAAAGACCGCCTTTGATTTGATTTGGTAAATTGCAGTAAACTTCATCAAGATATAAATAAACAGGCCTTGACAACCGATAAATTAACTAAGCTTATCGGTTATTTTTTTTAGTGAGGTGAGAGATCGTGAAAATTAATGAACCCCAGCGCATTAACAATATTAACCCATACCGGAAACAAGCGGAGAACCAGGCCGCGAACAACGTAGAGCGCAGCAAGAAGAAGGATCAGGTCGAAATTTCTCCAGAGGCAAAAGAGCTTCTCGAGACGCAGAATGTGGAAGGCAACAAAGCGCGTATAGAGGAGCTTAAGCAATCGGTTGCCGCCGGGACGTACAAAGTAGACGCGCGCAAGCTTGCGGAACGGATGCTTCCTTTTATCAAATAATCAGGCTAGGTGTATGGAGGAAAGATTTTGACTATACAGGCATTAGCAGCGATATTGGACAAGCTGGATGAAATCAACCGCACTTTATTGGCTATAGCGATAGAGAAGAGGTCTGTTCTCGTCGCCAATCACGTTGAACAGCTGAATCAACTGGTGAACAAAGAGAACAAGCTCATCCGCATGGCCGCCGACTTGGACCGGAACCGGGTGGAAGCCGTAAACCAATACTTGCTCGCCAGAGGCTATCATCCGAATCCGCGCATTACGCTGGGTGATTTGGCGAAGCTGATTTTTTTAAGCAGGAAGAAAAGAAGCTGCTGACCGACGCACAAGCGAAATTGCATAACACAATCGCACAGCTCAAAGAAGCTAATGCCGTGAATATGAAGCTGATCGAGCAATCGCTCGCTTTTATCGATTACTCCCTGGATCTGGTGTTGGGCCCGGAAGAGAGCCCGGTGTATGAGCATCCGGCTATGCAGACGGCTTTATACAAACGCAGAGGGATTTTTTGACAGTAAAGCATAACATTCGGAAGGAAGGAGGAGTATTATGAGATCGACATTTTCCGGAATCGAGCTTGCCAAGCGAGGGCTATTTGCACAGCAAGCCGCACTCCAGACGACAGGCCATAACATAGCGAATGCCAACACAAAGGGATACTCACGGCAAACCGTCAATTTAATTGCATCCAGGCCGCTGGAAGCCGTTGGTTTAATGAGAAGCGCTATACCGGGACAAATGGGACAGGGAGTACAGTTTGACCATATTAACCGTATACGCGAGAAATTTCTGGATACCCAGTTTTATGATGAAAATAAATCTTCAGGGGAATGGTCTGTACGGAAAGATACGCTGGAAAAAACTTGAGGCTATCATTAACGAGCCTTCCGATACAGGAGTAAGAAAAGTAATAGAAGGATTCTGGAATGCTTGGCAGGATGTAAGCAAAGAGCCTGAAAACCTCACATCCCGAGCCGCCTTGAAAGAAAAAAGCATTGGCTTTAACCGACGCTTTTAACCATACCGGCAAACAGCTCGATGATTTGTCCAATAACCTTACTGACAACATAGATGTCAAAGTCAAGGAAGCCAACTCCCTATTGAGCCAGGTGGCCAACCTCAACAACGAAATTTTCAGAGTAGAAGGTTTAGGCAATGATGCGAATGACCTGAGGGACCAAAGGGATTTGCTGGTGGATAACCTGTCAAGGATTGTTAATGTGAAGGTCACTGAAGCGTCCGGCGGTTATGATATCAGGATGGGGAGTGTCAATTTAGTAAGCGGGATAGCCGTCACTTCGACTTTAACCTCTCAATCAGTGGCTGCGGGGATAGCATCCAAGGACATAAGCAGCGGAGAAATTTACGGCATGGCCGTTTCGCGGGACCAGTATCTGGCAAGTTATAAATTTCAGTTTGATTCGATGATCAAGTCTCTCGTACAGGGACAAGTCACTACAACACTGCCGAAGGGCACTGTAATTCCGGATGGCACCGTTCTGAATGGAACAACCTACAGCGGAAGCATCGCCCAAAGAACTCTGGCCGGTGATACGAAAGTTACAGTCAAGGGCATAAACGGTTTGCATCTATTGGGATATTCTTTGGAAGATCCTCCAAGTTCCGGTATCCCATTCTTTACTCTAAAAGAAGGCTCGACGGAATTTAATGCAAACAGCGTTACCGTAAACCCGGACATTGTGAAAAAAAGGTCGCTAACATCGCGGCCTCGTCCCGAGTGTACATGGATACTGACGGTACAACAAAGGTAGTCAGAGGAAACAATGACGTAGCTTTATCATTGGCTGCTTTCAGAAACCAAAAGTTCGATTTCGACCCAAGCTCCAACGGGACACCGCTTCTAACCAGCGGTACGTTTGATGAGTTTTTTGCGAGCAGTAGTCGGCCAGCTGGGAGTACAATCCCAAGAGGCCGTCAGGCAGAATGCCAACCAACAAACCTTGGTAGATCAAGTGGACTCCAGAAGGCAATCCGTCAGCGGCGTTTCCCTGGATGAGGAAATGGCCAACATGATCAAATACCAGCAAGCTTATAACGCAGCGGCACGCTCTATGACTACTTTTGACGAATTGCTGGACAAGGTCATCAACGGCATGGGTGTTGTGGGCAGATAATAATGATTAGAAAGGAGGGGGATTTATGTCTTCTAATAGAATCACGCAAGGGATGATCAACACTCAATTGATTAGAAACCTGGGCTCCAACTTGACCCGAATGGACAATTATCAGAATCAACTGTCTACCGGCAGAAGAATCAATAAACCTTCGGATGATCCGGTTGGGCTGAGCTTTGCTTTAAGATACCGCAGTGAGATCTCTGCCAACGATCAGTATCAGGAGAATGTGAAGTCAGCTACCTCTTGGCTTGATTATACGGATTCCACGTTAAATAAGGCGGGAGAGGTCTTGCAGCGTCTTAGGGAACTAACCGTCCAGGCCGCCAACGGAACTAACCCGCAGTCTGCGTTGGATGCCATTCAAAGTGAAGTCAAGCAGTTTTATGGGGAAATGGTCAATATCGGAAACAGCGATTTTAATGGAAAGCATGTATTCAATGGACAGAAAACTAATATTGCTCCCTATACGGAAGCTACTGCTCCTGCAGATTATACTGATGCGGCCGATATTAAATTTGAAATCGGCGCGGGTGTAACCATTCCTGTTAATGTAAACGGGAATCAAGTGTTCGGGAGTCCTGCAGACAATGATAATATGTTTAAATTAACACAGGATTTGATTACTTCTTTAGGAACCAGTGACTTCACTGGTATTAAGAGCGCTTTGGGACGGATGGATTCAAGGATGGATAAATTTTTGGCGGTTCGTTCGGATATTGGAGCAAAATGAACCGTATCGATTTATCCAACAACAGACTGCAGGATATAAGTTCCAACTTACAGTCATTGCAGAACAAGGTAGAAGACGCCGATGTGGCCGAAACGATAACCAATTTGAAAACCGCGGAAAATGTCTATCAATCTTCTCTCTCCGTGGGTGCAAAGATTATCCGTCCCAGCTTGATTGACTTCCTCCATTAAGGCGGTGGGTGCACTGATCCCTACAATTCAAATTCAACAGCAGTTTGCTAAAATAGGCATGGATACTCACCCGGGAACTATGGAGATCAGGCAGCCCCATGCTGATGTTGAGATACGGCAGACCCCTTTGAAAATTGAAATCCGCTCCCCGCAAGGGGAATTGCACATCGATCAAAGCCGGGCTTGGGATGCGCTAGGTCTGGGAAACAATCTGGAGTTTATGAGCCGAATCTATTCGCAGTCTAAGCAAATTGCACTACAGGGAATAGCACGTATTGTTGAAAACGGGAACCGCATGGCCGCTATACAGAATAATACGGATGCGATTGCTGACATTGCGTCGGAACAAGCCTTTGAAAGCGGTGGAGGCATCAATTATTTCGGTGATCCTTCCTACGATAATGTAGATATAAATTACATTGCACATAAACCGGAATTTGAAGTTGTGCGGGGTTATGTAGATATTAATGTACGGGTGAATAAACCTGAAATCAATTACACGCCGGGAAAAGTAGATGTTTATATGCTTCAATATCCCAAAGTGGAATTGATTCCCCCTGAGATTGATATGAAGGTGTAAAGTCAGCACAAATATACTTGGGTAAACTATAGGTTATATAAATCTATAGTTTTTTTTAGTTTATTCTGAAATCAATAGAGCCAGGAGAGGATATGGATATGAATATAAACACGCGACAGTTTGGAGAGTTGGAAGTGCAGGAGCGAGATTTTTTTCACATTTTCGCCTGGCATTCCGGGGTTTGAGGATTATCACAAATATATCTTTATACAGGAAGATAAGGAGTCTCCTTTCATTTTTTTATGCAATGTGTGGATCACAGTGAAATATCTTTACTTCTGACGAACCCCTTTCTCTTTTATCCGGATTATGATTTTTTTCAATCAATGACAGTGTTCAGGAGGAGCTTGGCATTGAGACTGCCGAAGATATAGCCGTGTGTCAGTAGTATCGATTAGAGAACCATTGGAAACCTCAACACTCAACTTGTTGGCGCCGATCATAGTCAATGTAAATAACAGACAGGCTAAACAGGTTATTTTGCATGATTCCGAATATAAGACAAAACACAAGTTAATTATGCCGCAGTCTGTAAAATAACCTGAGAGAGGTGATCGTATATGCTAGTGCTGGCCCGTAAAAAAAGGGGAATCCATCATGATCGGTGATAACATAGAGGTCGTTGTCCTGGGAACGGAAGGGGATACGGTGCGTTTAGGGATCACCGCTCCCAAGGATGTGGATGTATTTCGAAAGGAAATCTATATTTCTATTCAACAAGCAAACGAAGAATCATCTAAAAGTACGGTTAATTTAGCGGAACTAAACAGGTTTTTTTTCAAAAAAAAAGTGAAAATTAACGAATACCCTCTTCATTTCCTTGAGTGAGTTTACGATATATAAATTATAAGGCGATTCTAAGGGCGGCCGACTGAAGAACAGCTTTGACCACATGGAAGTGGATATTACCTAAATTCAAGGAGGAAAAAAGAAATGAGAATTAATCACAACGTTCCCGCATTAAACACGTATAACCAGTTAACTAGAAACACAGAGTCAACTTCGAAAGCTATGGAGAAATTATCTTCCGGTTTTCGTATCAACGCGCAGGGGATGACGCAGCCGGTCTTGCCATCTCTGAAAAAAATGAGAGGTCAAATTCGCGGTTTGGATCAATCCAGCCGTAATGCCCAAGACGGTATTTCCTTGATTCAAACGGCTGAAGGTTCCTTAAGCCAAACTCAAGACATTCTGCAGCGTATGCGTGAACTTGCCGTTCAAGGATCGAACGATACTTCAACTTTCAATGACCGTCAGCAAGTTCAAAAAAAGAAGTAGATCAATTATCCAACGAAATTACGAGAATTTCCAATAACTCCGAGTTTAACACGAAGAACCTGTTAGCTGGTGGTTTCAGTCAACAAAAAATTGCAAATTGGAGCTAACTCCAGTCAAGATATTACGCTAAATATCGGAGCCTTTGATGCCAAAACGCTTGGAGTTACCTCAGGTATTGGTGCAACATTAGTTAACGGATCCTCTGTTAGCGCTCCAACAGTAGCTAGTAATCCAACAATTGCCACAGGGACATATACAGTAGATGGGACTGTGACAACTCCCGCGTCAAGAGCTAATGTAACAGGCGGTGCAGTAACACTCAACCAAAGTGCACAAACTGCTGCTGATAGAACACTGGCCATCCAAGTAGATGGTGCGGCTGCCGTTAATATCGTCGTAGATAACACTAACTTTGCTTCAGCGGCAGACCTCATTGCCAACGTAAACAGCAAAATTAATGGTAGTGCATTAGCGGGAAAAGTTTCTGTTACAGATGATGGCACAGGTAAGTTGAAATTCACTACTTCAACTACAAATGTAGGTAGTAATAGCAGTGTTTCGATTGTCGGTTCTGCTGGTAACACTTTTGGTTTCCCTGCAGCAGCTACAGCTAATACGGGCACCAACGCAACCGCAAGCGTTAACCTGAAGGATTCCACTGGTGCTATTATAACTACAAAGACTGTAACAGGTTTAAACAACACTGCGACTGCTCCTTTAGTTGATTTCGGCAACGGATTAAGTGTTACCATGGCAGTGCCATCCGCAACAACCTTAACTACAGCCTCTGGTGCTATCTCCGCTTCTACATTGGATGTTGTAGCTAAGGCATCTACTGCAGCTAACACAGGTGCAAATGGTCTGGTTATCGATAAGGCAACGGTTGAAAAGGGCTTGCTGGTTAATACTCAAGCAAATGCCTCAGCCGCCATTACGACGATTGATGCAGCAATTAATACTGTGTCCTCCGCTCGCGCAAATCTGGGTGCTTACCAAAACCGTCTAGAGTACACGATCAACAACCTGAATACATCTTCTGAAAACTTAACAGCTGCTGAATCTCGTATCCGTGACGTAGACATGGCAAAAGAAATGATGAATCAAACGAAGTCCAACATCCTTGCTCAGGCTGCTCAGGCTATGTTGGCTCAAGCTAATCAACAACCGCAAGGCGTTCTGCAATTGCTTCGTGGTTAATTCCAGTATTACAAAAAAAAGGAGACTCTAATTTATCTAGGGTCTCTTTTTTTACTTTTGTTCATATATGAAAGAATCTAGGAACTTCTGGATTCTTTTTTTTAAATGAATATAACGAAATTGGTAATTCCATCCGATATAATAATTATCATAGAACTTACGGAGGTTACCATGAATACAAATTTTCCTATTGGAGGTTTAAATGTTTCAAAAGGAACTGACAAGATTTCCGTAGATCGGGTAACCAATGATACAACGAATTCTTCTGGTTTGGATCAAATCCAAACCTCGAAAGAATTAAAGCAGGCCCAATTAGAAGGTAAGAATATCCCCATAAGTGAAGAACAGCTTTTAAAAGCGATAGACCGTGCCATAAAAGCTGTTGAAGGTACTTCAACAATGCTCGATTTTTTCTGTTCATGAAAAAAACGAAACAACTCATAGTCAAGGTTCTTGATAAAGACTCTGGAGAAGTGATAAGAGAATATCCACAAGAAAAAAACTCTTGATTTTATAGCAAAGGTTTGGGAGATGGCTGGAATTTTAGTAGACGAACGCAGATAGCTTATGAAATTCTAATTGGAGGTGGATTTCTAATGGTTTCTGGGATTAGTGGGTCTAGCGGTTTCGATGTTGATTCTACGGTAAGTCAGCTAATGAAGGCACGCCGTGTTCCCATAGATAAATTAGGACAGCAGAAACAAATTCTTACATGGCGTCGAGATACTTATAAAGAAACGAATTCTAAAATTGTGGACTTTCGTAATAATAAACTATTCAATTTTAAGCTTGAATCCACATTAAAGGCGAAGAAAGTTGATCTAACCGGAAATACATCAGCTATTAGCGCGAAGGCCAATGGGAACGCTTTAACTGGAACCTTGACCGTTCTGGCTACAACTTTAGCAACAGCGGCCTCAAATATGAGTAATTCAGATATCCGCCTAAATACTACATTTGATGCAAGCCTAACATTGGGCAGCCAAGCTGCAAACATTCGCAACTCCTTTACCCAGACCGTTCCCGGAACGTACGATAAGGCTACCATTAGCATTAACGGGACTCAAGTTGTCGTAGATCCCAATGTCGACTCATTAAATAACGTAATTGATCGAATAAACAAAACGACAAATGTGAGTGCTTTTTTTATGATTCGGTTACCGGAAAGGTCTCCTTTACTTCCAAACAAACCGGGTTGGTCAATGGATCAACAAGTAATCAGCCTACTATCAGTTTCCAGGACATTACCGGCTCTTTTATGGCCAATACGTTTCTTACCGTCAACGGAAGTGTTAATGAAAAGGCGGCCGTTAATGCCAATGTCACTATCAATGGCATAACAACAACCCGAACAAGCAATACATTTAATGTAAATGGAGTCGATATTACATTATTGCAGGCTGGGGGAGCCGGTCCTGCTGCATCGAAAGCTTCTGTAACGGGTGCAGTTCCTTCTTCAACGAATATTTTAGGCACGGATACATTTACCTTTACGATTGACGGTCAAGCACCAATTACTCTTACTCCAGGTGCATCAACTAATGCTACTATCGGTGCTATGGTTACCAGTCTAAATGCAGCAATTACAGGTAATGCCTCATTAAATGGTAAGGTTTCTTTTGGAGTTGATTCTTCCGGCACCAAATTGGTCGTTAATGATTTAACGGCTAATACAGGAACCACCAGTACCCTTACTGTTGTCTCTAACGTAGCTACCAATGGTTTTGGAACTGCTGTTTCAGGTACAGGGCAAGCAGCAACGTCCCCTGTAAACATTAACGTATCCGCAGATGCGGATAAGATTGTTGACGCGATTAAAGGGTTTATAAAAGATTATAATGATCTGTTAAGCAGCCTTCAAGTAAAGGTTAACGAAAACAAGTACCGTGATTTTCTTCCCTTAACGGACGATCAGAAAAAAAGCAATGAAAGATAATGATGTTAAAACCTGGGAAGATAAAGCCAAGAGCGGTTTGTTAAGAAATGATTCAATCCTTAAGAGTGCAATTAACAATATGCGACTGGATATTATGTCTAAAGTAAACACGGGAACCACTACTTATAACACATTAAGTTCAATTGGCATTACAACCGGGTCATACATGGATAAAGGTAAACTATACTTGTCCGACGAAACTAAGCTCAGGGCCGCCATCGCCGCAAATCCCGATGCCGTTTTCTCCATCTTTGCAGCCCCTGGCACTGGAACTCCTGATCGTTCAGACATGGGGATTGCTCAACGAATATACAATGATTTAAAAAATAACATTAGATAATATATCCACAAAGGCAGGTACCTCAAGCTTTGCGGATACATCGCTGAATGAAAACAGTATTTTGGGCAAGGATTTGACGAGAATCAACTCTCAAATTTTTTTAATGAAAACAAACGTTTAAAATTGGTTGAGGGTCGATATTACAAGCAATTTACTGCAATGGAAACCGCGATGAATAAATATAATTCGCAATCGTCTTATTTGGCTAATGCACTTAGTGGCGGTTCACAAAGGTGATTAATGGAGGCTGATTATGATATCACAACAAAATAAGTACCTGGAAACTGCCTTGCAAACGGCAACTCCGGCACAATTATTGATTATGCTTACAGATGGAGCCATTCGTTTTTTTGTAAACAGGCCATCGAAGCCTTGAAGCAAAGAAATTTCCAACAGGCTAATAAATATCTTCTAAAGGTTCAGGATATTATTTCGGAGTTCGTTATTACGTTGGACAAGAAATCCGACATTTCTGAAGGATTGTTAAAGCTGTACGAATACTTCGTATTTAAACTAGTTGAAGCCAACACGAAGAAAGAACCGGGTCCAGCAGAGGAAATACTTAGCTTTTTTATTGGAGCTTAAAGAAACCTGGGTTCAAGCGGCTAAACTTTCGTTGAGTACATCTGCTGCAGCAAATCATGGATAATGTTATTCAGGAGCTTCAGCAGCTCACTCAGCAGGTTGTGGATGAAATCGACAGCATAACTTTCGAAGAGCTTGTGGAATTTGTTGAACGAAGAGAACAGATGGTTTCAAGAATATCAACACTGATTAGAGACGGCCATGCACAACACAAACAAGATATTCTGAACTTGCTTCAATATGATACGCTAATAATGGATAAAATGCGGCAGCTGAAAGATGAAGCTAATATAGCTTTATTAAAAGCTGAACGCGCACGAGTCCAGAAAACGGGGTACGAGGCCGCTTATACACCCGACAGCATTTTTTTTTGATAAAATCAAATAATCCGATTTGGGTCGACGAATGCGTCGGCTTTTTTGCTTTTTTTGGGTATAAATGTAAACGAATTGTGTGAATAAGCTGCGCAAAAAAACCTGTGGATAATGTGGACAAGTTTGTGAATAACTAATGAAAACAAGCTTTCATAATGTCTAATAAAGTCGAATAATCTGTATATAGCTAAATTTTCTAAATACTTTAATTATACTTCATAAATCCGTTGACATCGCTTTCTTGCGGTGTTATATTCGAATAGTAAGTAAAAAAAACTTACATTTATTTGAAGACGAAGGGAAGTTGTTACAATGCAAGGTAAAGTTAAATGGTTCAACGCAGAAAAAAGGATACGGTTTCATTGAGCGCGAAGATGGCGGCGATGTATTCGTACATTTCTCCGCAATCCAGACAGAGGGCTTCAAAACTCTAGAAGAAGGTCAAGCCGTTGAGTTTGACATCGTGGAAGGCGCTCGCGGACCGCAAGCAGCTAACGTAACTAAACTGTAATGCACTGATCGGCCGATTGGCCGCTAGTATACATTCAAAGCATTCAGACTTAAAGCACCCGCAGGGGTGCTTCTTTTTTGTTGTATGCGGGCGGTTCTGTCCGGTCGAAGATCGGCATAAATATGATGTTAAGATTTTTTTTGAAGGCGCGACCGAAATGGGTTATAATGGACGAGAAGGAGGAGATAAATATGAATTACTGTATCCGTGGTCAGCATATCGAAGTCACAGAAGCTCTAAAGGACTATGTGGAAAAGAAATTAAGCAGACTGGAAAAGTATTTTGAAACTCCCCTTAGCAATGAAGTGTATGTCACCTTATCGGTGATCAAAGAAAGGCAGTCGGTAGAGGTTACGATTCCTCTGACAGGAGTGATGCTCCGCGCGGAAGTGAGGGAAGCCGACATGTACGCTCGATCGACCTTGTGGTGGATAAGCTGGAAAGGCAGATCCGCAAGCACAAAACGAGAGTGAACCGGAAGATCAAGCAGGAAGGCGGCATCAGGGATTATTTCGTCTCCGAAGTGTCCGCGGCGGCGGAAGAGGAGGACTTCGATTTGGTCCGCACAAAGAGGTTTAATCTGAAGCCGATGGATGTCGAAGAAGCGATTCTTCAAATGAACATGGTTGGCCACGATTTCTATGTCTTCTCCAATATGGATACCGATCAGGTGAATGTCGTTTACAAGCGTAATGACGGTAAATACGGTTTGATCGAACCGGCGATTTGATTGAATAGGATTTGATGTCTAACCAGCCCATCCTTTGCGGAGTGGGCTTTTATATATGGCATGGAATTTAGTGGATTGTTGCGGCTGTACTGACAAACTGTTACAATTTAAGGCAAACCGTATTTGAAAGAAAGGGGCTTACCCATGCTTGGTCTCGTGAAAAAAAATATTCGGTGATTCCAACGAACGTGAAATCAAGAGGATGCTGAAGACAGTTGATTATATAAATAGTCTGGAGCCGGACATTGAGAAGCTGACAGACGAGGAATTAAAGGGCAAGACGGCCGAGTTCAGAGCGCGGCTGGAGCAGGGGGAAGAAGTGGACGACCTGCTTCCTGAAGCTTTTGCCGTAGTAAGGGAAGCGTCAAGGCGGGTGCTGGGCAAGCGCCACTATGACGTGCAGTTGATCGGGGGCATGGTGCTGCACGAAGCAAGATCGCCGAGATGAGGACCGGGGAAGGCAAGACGCTGGTAGGGACGCTGCCGGTTTATTTGAATGCACTTTCCGGCAAAGGGTCCACGTCGTTACGGTCAACGACTACTTGGCACAGCGGGACAGCGGCGAAATGGGGCAAATCTACAGCTTCCTCGGGATGAGCGTCGGCGTGAACCTGCATGATCTTTCGCATGAAGCGAAGCAGGCAGCCTATGCTTGCGACATCACCTACGGAACGAACAATGAGTTCGGGTTCGATTATCTGCGCGATAATATGGTGCTTTACAAGGAGCAGATGGTTCAGCGTCCGCTTTATTTTGCCATTATCGACGAAGTGGACTCCATCCTGGTGGACGAAGCCAGAACGCCCCTGATTATTTCCGGACAAGCAGCCAAGTCCACCGATCTGTATTACGCGGCAGACCGTTTTGTAAGCAAGCTGCAGCCGGAGGACGATTATACGATCGATGTAAAGCTAAAAGCGGTAGCCCTCACGGAAGCGGGCGTGACGAAGGCGGAGAAAGCTTTTGGCATCGATAACCTGTTTGACCATCAGCATGTCACTTTGAACCATCATATTACCCAGGCGCTTAAAGCCCATGCCATCATGAAACGCGATGTGGATTACGTGGTGCAGGACGGCGAAGTGGTGATCGTCGATGAATTCACGGGTCGCCTTATGACGGGCCGCCGCTACAGCGAGGGTTTGCATCAAGCGATTGAAGCGAAGGAACAGCTGGACGTGCAGAACGAGAGCATGACGCTCGCGACCATTACGTTCCAGAACTATTTCCGGATGTACCGCAAGCTGGCTGGGATGACGGGTACGGCCAAGACGGAAGAAGAAGAATTCAAGAAAATTTACGGCCTGGAAGTTATCGTTGTGCCTACGAACCGTCCGATGGTCCGCCAGGACCTTCCTGACATTGTGTACAAGAGCGAAGGCTCGAAGTTCCGTGCGGTAGTGGATGAAATCGTAGAACGCCATAAAAAAGAACCAGCCGGTCCTGGTCGGCACGATTTCCATTGAAAATTCGGAGCGTTTGTCGGACATGCTGAAGAAGAAGGGTGTGCCGCATAAAGTACTGAACGCAAAGTATCACGCGGAAGAAGCGGAGATCGTATCGCGCGCAGGACAGCCCGGATCCGTGACAATCGCCACCAATATGGCGGGTCGCGGTACCGACATTATGTTGGGAGAAGGGGTGCCTGACACCGGCGGACTGCATATTATAGGCACAGAGCGCCATGAAAGCCGGAGGATCGACAACCAGCTGCGCGGACGCGCCGGACGCCAGGGGGATCCGGGTTCTTCCCAGTTCTATCTTTCTTTGGAAGATGAATTGATGAGGCGCTTCGGGGCGGAGAACATCATGGGTATGATGGACCGTCTCGGTTTTGAAGAGGACCAGCCGATTGAGAGCAAATTGATCAGCCGCGCTGTGGAGTCCGCACAAAAAAGGGTGGAAGGCAGCAACTTCGATGTGCGTAAGGTCGTTCTTCAATATGACGATGTAATGAACCAGCAGCGGGAAATTATTTATAAGCAGCGCCGCGAGGTGCTGGAATCCGAGAATGTCCGGGAAATTGTGCTTGGCATGATCATGCCGGTCATCGAGCGTACCGTGGAAGCTCACTGTTCCGATGAAGACGTGCCTGAGGATTGGGACCTGAAAGCGGTCGTGGATTACGCGAACGGTACGTTCCTGCATGAAGGCGATCTGGATACGGACGAATTGTGGGGCAAGGAAAAAAGCGGAGATGGTGGAGTACATCCAGGCGCTTGTCAAACGCAAGTACGAGGAGCGGGAGCGGGAATTCGGCGAGCAGTTTATGCGCGAATTCGAGAAGGTTGTTCTGCTGCGCGCCGTAGACAGCAAATGGATGGACCATATCGACGCGATGGATCAGCTTCGCTCAGGTATTCACCTTCGCGCATACGGCGGTACGGATCCGCTGCGCGAGTACCAGTTCGAAGGCTTCGAGATGTTCCAGCAGATGATCGAGAGCATCCAGGAGGAAGTCGCCACTTATATTATGAAGCGCAGGTACAGTTGAATCTGGAGCGCCAGGCGGTGGCTGAGGCCAGGCTGTCGATCCGAAGGCGGGACCTTCAGCGCCGGTAAAGAAGGAAGACACGGTCGGGCGCAACGACCTGTGCCCTTGCGGCAGCGGCAAGAAGTTCAAGAACTGCCACGGGCAGGGGTAAGCAGCCGGTGTTTGACTGGCAGTCCGGAAACGGCCTGGGGATTGGATTGGATAAAACATAAATTAGTGTTATCGAGGTGGGTTAACTATGTTGGAACCGGAAGTAAAACAGCAGCTCAGGGAATCGGCCAGAAAAAATAAATGATCTAAGGGGGTCTCTTTGACTTAGATCTGAAATTGGAGCAAATTTCGGACTTTGAGCATAAGATGGCCGCCCCTGATTTTTTTGGGACGATAATGAGAAGGCGCAGAAAACCATTGCGGAATTGAACGCGGTAAAAGGTTCAGTGGACCAGATTCAGGCGCTCCGCCAGGAATATGAAGATCTCGAGCTGATGGCCCAGCTGGCCGACGATGAGAATGACGAGGATTTGGCGCAGGAAGTGGCCAAGGGCATTATGGAGCTTGCGAAGAAGCTGGAGGATTTCCAGCTGCAGCTGCTTTTAAGCCAGCCGTATGACCGCATGAACGCGATTCTCGAGCTTCATCCCGGCGCAGGAGGCACGGAATCCCAGGATTGGGCCGAAATGCTGCTCCGCATGTACCGCCGCTGGGCGGAGAAGCGGGACTACAAAGTGGAAGTTCTCGACTATTTGCCGGGCGATGAAGCAGGGGTTAAAAGCGTGACGCTGCTGATCAAGGGCTACAACGCATACGGCTATCTGAAAGCGGAGAAAGGCGTGCACCGGCTGGTGCGCATCTCGCCGTTCGACGCGTCGGGACGCAGGCATACTTCCTTTGTATCCTGCGACGTCGTGCCGGAGATCGATGACGATGTGGAGATTGAAATCCGTACAGAGGATTTGAAGATCGATACCTATCGGGCCAGCGGAGCTGGAGGCCAGCACATTAATACGACGGACTCGGCGGTCAGGATTACGCACCTTCCCACAGGCATCGTCGTGACGTGCCAGACGGAGCGGTCGCAGATCAAGAACCGGGAAAGGGCGATGAAGCATCTTCGCTCCAAGCTGTATGAGAAGAAGATCGAAGAACAGGAGAAGCATCTGGCCGAAATCCGCGGCGAACAGCAGGAGATTGGCTGGGGCAGTCAGATCCGCTCTTATGTGTTCCATCCGTACAGCATGGTCAAGGATCATCGAACTTCAGTAGAGTCGGGCAATGTCGGCGCTGTGATGGATGGGGATCTGGATCCCTTTATCGACGCTTATCTGCGCATGCAGGTTAAACATGAGTAATTTTGCCTTGGAATGAAGATAATGACTATAAAAAACCATCCTGTACCTTCAGCGGTATGGGATGTTTTTTTTGTTGAGGTGAATAACATGTCCGACAGAAAACAGCCAAAGCGGTTAGGTGAAGCCGCAGAGTACGGATTGCTTATAGCGGGCTCCTTAATCATAGCGTTAAGCTTCAATTTGTTCCTGCGCCCAAACCAGATCGCTTCCGGCGGGATTTCCGGGATCTCCATCATCGTGCAGTACTCGCTTGGCGTCCAGCCGGCCATCACCCAATGGGTGCTTAATATTCCGTTATTTATCGCGGGTTGGCTGCTGCTCGGACGGCAATTTGGCTATAAAACGGCGGCAGGCTCGTTTATTTTGCCGCTTTTTTGTATATTTTACGAGCGGTCTGCCTGCCTTGTCGACGAATACTCTGCTTGCCGCCATTTACGGAGGGGTGGGGGTCGGCATCGGATTGGGTGTTGTTTTTTCTTGGAAGAGGATCGACAGGGGGATTGGATTTGGCTGCCCAGATTATTCATAAGTATGCGGGCGTTTCTCTGGGAATCGCTGTGGCTATGCTGGACGGCCTGGTGATTTTGGCGGCTGGAATCGTTTTTTTACGCCTGAGAAGGCTTTAATCGCACTGATCGGACTTTTCATCACAAGCAAGACGATAGACATTATGCAGGTTGGACTAAGCACCTCGCAGGTGGCTTATATCATATCGAATCAATCCGCAAAAAATAAGCGAAGCGATCCTCAAGGATCTTGACCGGGGGCTGACAAAACTGAACGCCACGGGAGGGTATACGGGCGAGCAGCGGGACATTCTGATGGTGGTGGTGCGGAAGAGGGAGGTGCTGCGGCTGAAAGCGGTTGTAAAAGCCATCGATCCGGGGGCGTTCCTCATTCTGAGCGACGCTCACGAGGTGCTGGGCAAAGGGTTTAAGGGTCATCATTAATGAAGAGCCGGGCGAGGCGGAATTTTGAGGGATTAGTTCTGGAAAGCACCCATAAATGCAAGTATAATCAAGGCGTAGGCGGAGTATGAAAACAGGCCGGTGGGAAGAAAAAAAATCATTGTATTTTTTATACTTTGACATGTATAATAATTCATATCATTCGAACAGAAGAACCCTGGAAGAGCGAGTTTTACAGGAAATTCAGGGGAAAGGTAGCGGGGAGGAACGGAAAATGGCAAACGCAATCATAAGAGCGGCGATCGTCGGCTCAACGGGATATGGCGGAGTGGAGCTGATCCGCCTCCTGCAGGCGCATCCTTCGGTCACAATAACATCGGTCATTTCTTCATCCAGCGCCGGAGCGGGAATTGCGGAAGGCTTTCCGCATCTTCAGGACATTATGGTACATACATTGGACGGAATCGATGTCGAGGCCATGAGTAAGCACGCGGACGTTGTGTTTTTGGCAACTCCGTCAGGAGTGAGCGCGGAGCTGGCTCCCAAGCTTGTGGACGCCGGTCTGATGGTGATTGACTTGTCGGGGGATTTCAGGCTGAAATCGGGAGAGCTATATGAAAAAAATGGTATAAGCATAAGCCTGCGGCGGACCGATATTTAAATGAAGCGGTATACGGTTTGGCCGAGCTGTTCGGAGAGGAAGTCAAAGGGCGGCGTTTTATATCCAATCCGGGCTGCTATCCGACGGCAGCGCTGCTCGGGCTGTTTCCTTTGGTGAAGGCAAGGCTCATCGACAACCGCAGTATAATTATCGATGGCAAGTCCGGTGTGTCAGGAGCGGGCCGGGGACTCGGCCTCGGCGTCCACTATTCGGAGATGAATGAGAATTTTCTTGCTTATAAAGTAAATAAACATCAGCACATTCCGGAAATCGAGCAGGTGCTGGGCAGAGCGGCCGGGCAGGATGTGACGGTGACGTTCACCACCCATTTGGTGCCGATGTCACGGGGGATCATGTGCACGATGTACGCTCAGCTGAATGAAAAGAAGACGGAGGAGGAGCTGATTGAGCTCTACGGCCAGGTTTACGAAGGACGCAAATTCGTCCGCATCCGTCCGAAGGGCAAGTGGCCCGCTACGAAGGAAGTTTGGGGATCGAATTACTGCGATATCGGTTTCTCGGTTGATGAAAGAACCGGGCGCGTGACGGTCATTTCCGTGATCGACAATATCGTCAAGGGCGCGGCGGGGCAGGCCATTCAGAATTTGAACCTGGCCATGGGCTGGGAAGAAACGACGGGTCTGCTGTTCACGCCGGTTTATCATAAAGGGACATAAGGGGGAACGAGCATGGGCGCAGGTTTGGAGACAGGCGCAGGGACGCAGCTGTTTAAGGTGGTGCCGGAGGGGACGATCACCACTCCGAAGGGGTTTCGGGCCGCAGGCTTGCACTGCGGCTTGAAGGCTAACGGGCGCTACGACCTCGGAGCGATCGTGTGCGATGTGCCGGCAGCGGCTGCAGCCGTGTACACGACGAATGCGTTTCAGGCGGCGCCGCTTAAGGTGACGCGGGAGAGCATCGGCGTGGAAGGGCGGCTTCAGGCGATGCTGGTCAACAGCGGCAACGCCAACGCGTGCACCGGCGAGCAGGGAGAAGCCGACGCATACGCGATGCGCCGTGCCGCAGCCGAGGCTTTGGGCGTCGCCGAGCACCGCGTGGGCGTGACGTCCACAGGTGTCATCGGG
>BBFE01000054.1 GCA_001313085.1 Paenibacillus sp. JCM 18996
TTTTTTTGCTTTTGGCATAAAAAAACTACATAAAAGACCATGATATCAAGTAATCCTGTGCTTTTGGCTTGACCGGAAAAAAAGGCTTTTGATAATATTGCAATAATATACGCATGGAGAACGTTTTAATAAATGTAAGGAGGACTTTTTTGGTGTGGGATAATAAATTTGCTAAAGAAGGATTAACCTTCGACGATGTTCTGCTGGTACCCCGAAAATCCAATGTGTTTGGTAAGGAAATTGATATCTCGACACGATTGTCGGAAACGGTAAAATTGAACATTCCAATGCTGAGCTCGGCGATGGACACGGTGACAGAATCACAGCTCGCTATTGCCATCGCAAGAGAAGGCGGAATCGGCATTATTCATAAAAACATGTCCATCGAGATGCAGGCTGAGGAAGTTGACCGGGTGAAACGCTCGGAAAGCGGTGTCATCACGAATCCATTTTCTTTGACGGCTAATCATAAAGTGTACGATGCTGAAGCTTTGATGGCCAAATACCGGATATCCGGTGTACCGATTGTTGACGAGCAGGGCAGATTAGTCGGTATCCTCACGAACCGCGACCTTCGTTTTATCCACGATTACTCCATTGAAATCAAGGATGTCATGACCTCGGAAGATCTAGTTACAGCTCCGGTGGGCACTACGCTCGCGCAGGCGGAAGAGATTCTTCAAAAGCATAAGATTGAAAAGCTTCCTCTGGTGGATGAAAGCAACGAGCTTAAAGGACTCATTACCATTAAGGACATTGAGAAAGCCATCCAGTTTCCTAACGCGGCTAAGGACAAGCAGGGCCGTCTGGTCGTCGGCGCAGCGGTAGGGGTCTCCAAGGACGTTATGGAGCGGACGACGGCTTGGTGAATGCAGGTATCGATATGATTGTTGTAGACTCCGCCCATGGGCATCATATCAATATCCTTGAAACTGTCAAGAAAATCCGTAAACAGTATCCGGACCTGACGATCTGTGCAGGCAACGTGGCCACTGGGGAAGGCACGAGAGACTTGATTGAAGCAGGAGCTTCTATCGTAAAAGTAGGCATCGGGCCTGGATCGATCTGTACGACTCGTGTAATCGCAGGCATCGGAGTACCTCAAATCACAGCCATTTATGACTGCGCTCAAGCGGCGAGAGTATATAATGTGCCGGTTATCGCTGACGGAGGAATCAAGTTTTCTGGTGATGTCACCAAAGCGATTGCCGCAGGCGCCAAAGCCGTCATGCTTGGGAGCTTGTTCGCTGGTACCGAGGAAAGCCCGGGGGAATCGGAAATTTACCAGGGACGCAGATTTAAAGTATATCGCGGTATGGGGTCCCTTGGCGCAATGAAAGAGGGCAGTAAGGACCGCTACTTCCAGGAGAACGAGAGCAAGCTCGTACCGGAAGGCATTGAGGGCCGTGTAGCTATAAAGGGCCTTTGGCGGATACCATTTATCAGTTGGTCGGCGGTTTGCGCTCGGGTATGGGTTACTGCGGCGCACCTAACATTGACGCTCTTATCAATGAAACACAGTTTGTCCGTATTTCCGGAGCAGGTTTGAGGGAAAGCCATCCACACGACGTGCATATTACGAAGGAAGCTCCCAACTACTCCTTGTAGAAGAAATGGTTACCAGACGAGACGGGGACTAATAAGTCCTTCGTCTTCTTTTTTTTGCTACCCCCCTGTGTACAATAAGTAAGCATAAAATCGCGGGGAGTGTATAAATTTGAGCAGGTTTGGAATTGTAAAAAAAAGATATCTACCGTTTTAAGCGTAACTTTGTGCGTACAAGCAGTGAGCATGTTGGGGGCGGCTAAAAAATGTGCACGCTGCCGAATCGATAGATTTAAAGCTCGAGGTTAAATCGGCGATTCTGATGGAAGCCAGCACAGGCCAGGTGATTTACGAGAGCAATGCGGATGAAGCTTTGCCTCCCGCCAGTATGTCCAAAATGATGACGGAGTATCTTGTAATGGAAGGCATCAAAAGCGGCAAGCACAAATGGGACGAAACCGTGACGGCAACTAAATATGCCAAGGATGTAATCGGATCAGGAGGGTTAATAGCCGAAGGGGAGAAACTGTCGATTAAAGATATGTTCTCTGCCATGTCCATTTATTCGGCAAATGATGCTTCGGTAGCTTTGGCCGAACATTATGGTGGAACGGAAGAAAAAATTTGCACAAATGATGAACGACAAAGCTAAAGAGCTGGGCTTGTCGGACAAGGCTCATTTCATTAATGCTACAGGTCTCACGCGTGCGGATATCGGTAAGTATGCTCCAGCCGGTATCCAGGGAGAAACGATGATGACAGCCCGCGATGTCGCGACTCTGGCGTATCGCGTCCTTAAAGACCACAAGGAAGTGCTTGATTTTACAAAGATCACAAGCCAAAAAACTGCGTCCAAAAGATGCCACGCCGATGATTAACTGGAACTGGATGTTGGAAGGAAACAGCAATAATGTGAACTTTAAAAAAATATGCATATACCGGACTGGATGGGCTGAAAACAGGGCATACCGCAGAAGCGGGATTCTGCTTTACAGGTACGGCGGAGCGTAATGGAATGAGATTGATCAGCGTTGTGATGGGAACCCAGACGGAGCCCAAAAGATTCGAAGAAACGCGGAAGCTTCTAGACTATGGTTTTAACAATTATGAATTGAAGAAGATTCTAGACGCTAACTCTACTATAGAGGCGATGAAGACGGTGCCCGTTAAAAAAAGGGAAAGAAACGGAAGCTCCGATCGTAACTGAAACCCCGATTACTGTTGTAGGCAGAAAAGGTGCAAATATTACGCCGAAGATCACTGTACAGCCGGTGGACAGCAGCAAACTGCTTGCTCCGATCGAAAAGGGAAAAGTTCTGGCTATCGCAACGGTGGAATACGACGATAAGAAGCAACAGGTCAACATGATTGCGTCCCAGAATGTGGAAAAAAAGGCGGATTTATCCGATTGTTTTTCCGAGGGATTAAAGACTTTTTTTGCCGGTTTATTGGGACAAGTAAAAAAACAAGTTATAATTTCCTTGATTAGTTGTATATTGGACAGGCTTCATGTAAAATAATTTTTTTAGAAGTTTTCGTAATTTACCCGGATATAAGAGCAGTTTATGTTATAGAAGTTCAGGAGGAATGGAACTATGGAAACAGGAACATCCCGCGTTAAAAAAAAGGTATGGCCGAAATGCAAAAGGGCGGCGTTATCATGGACGTTATGAACGCCGAGCAAGCGAAGATCGCTGAAGCGTCCGGAGCATCTGCGGTTATGGCATTGGAAAGAGTACCTTCCGATATCCGCGCTGCCGGCGGCGTTGCCCGTATGGCGGATCCTACGATTGTGGAAGAGGTTATGAAGGTGGTCTCCATTCCCGTAATGGCTAAGGCGAGAATCGGCCATTATGTGGAGGCTAAAGTGCTGGAATCTTTAGGTGTGGATTATCTGGATGAAAGTGAAGTGCTGACTCCGGCCGATGAAGTGTTTCATATCAACAAGCGTGATTTCACCGTCCCTTTCGTTTGCGGAGCCAAGGATCTTGGTGAAGCGCTTCGCCGTATTGCGGAAGGGGCATCGATGATCCGGACCAAAGGGGAACCGGGAACCGGAAATATTGTCGAAGCTGTCCGTCATATGCGTGTCATTCTGGGACAAATCCGCAAGGTGCAATCCCTCGCACAGGATGAGCTTATGGCTGAAGCAAAAAAACCTTGGCGTGTCATACGAGCTGCTGCAGCAGGTGCATGAAACGGGCAAACTGCCTGTCGTTAACTTTGCGGCCGGTGGAGTAGCGACTCCTGCAGACGCCGCTTTGATGATGCATTTGGGTGCGGATGGCGTGTTCGTCGGATCGGGTATTTTCAAATCGGAAAATCCTGAGAAGTTCGCCAAAGCCATCGTGGAAGCGACGACACACTACACAGATTATGCATTGATCGCTGAGCTGTCCAAAAAACCTGGGCGCCCCAATGAAAGGCATCGAGATTTCCAAATTGGGCGCTGCAGAGCGTATGCAGGACCGCGGCTGGTAAACCGTTCGTAGAAAAGGAAGGATTGCAATGCAAATCGGAGTTCTGGCTCTACAGGCGCGGTAGCTGAACATATTCGGATGCTGGAGCTCGCGGGGGCCCAAGGAGTGGCTGTAAAAAAAGAACCGAGCAGCTGAAAGATCTCCAGGGACTCATTATCCCTGGGGGCGAAAGCACCACGATCGGAAAGCTGATGAGAACCTACGGTTTTATGGATTCGATCAGAGAATTTTCAGAGCAAAAGAAACCTGTTTTCGGCACCTGTGCGGGAATGATTCTAATTGCGAAGGAAATCAGCGGACAAGACGAGGCTCATCTCAAGCTGATGGATATGAAGGTTGCAAGAAATGCATTTGGCCGGCAGCGGGAGAGCTTTGAAGCGGATTTGAAAGTGCAGGGCATTGACGATCTGGTAACAGCCGTATTTATCCGGGCTCCGCTCATTGAAAAAAGTCGGATCAGATGTTCAGGTACTGTCGGAGCATAACGGCCAAATGGTCGCAGCGAGACAAGATCATTTATTGGCCGCTTCTTTCCATCCGGAGCTGACGGAAGATTACAGGATGCATTCTTATTTTCTCGATATGGTGAAGCAGTACCAAGGGTAACGGATAAATCAAGATGGAAAGCACCTTAACCTTTACTGAAAGGACCTAGGGTGCTTTTGCGATAAACTATTTCCCTTTTGGGAGGGGTCTTTGTTGTTCGATGTAAAATTACTTAGAAGCGATATGGAACATGTGCGGCAGGCAATGGCTAACCGCGGCAAAGAACCGGAGGAACTGAACCGGTTTGCCAGTGCGGATACTAAGCGAAGAGAACTGCTTCAGGAAGTCGAAGCTTTAAAAAAACCGCAGAAACACGGTTTCTCAGGAAGTAGCTGCTTTGAAACGCTCCGGTGGAAACGCGGACAATTTGATTGAAGAGATGAAAGCCGTCGGCGATCGAATTAAAAGTTTGGATGATGAGATCCGGGTACTCGAGTCAGACCTGAATTCCATCCTCTTATCCATCCCGAATATACCGCATCAATCCGTACCGGTAGGCGCTTCGGAAGAGGACAACGTAGAAATTCGCAAGTATGGGGAAGTACCGGCTTTTTTTCCTTCGCTGTAAAGCCTCATTGGGAGGTGGCCCAGGAGCTGGGAATTCTTGATTTTGAAGCCGCTGCAAAGGTGACGGATCCCGGTTTGTTTTTTTTATAAAGGGTTGGGTGCACGGTTGGAGAGGGCCTTAATCAATTTTATGATGGACCTGCATTCCAATGAGCACGGTTATGAGGAAATGCTTCCTCCGTATTTGGTCAATACGGAAAGCCTGACAGGAACAGGGCAGCTGCCTAAATTTGAAGAAGACGTGTTTAAAATAACGGATTCCGATTATTATCTGATCCCAACGGCAGAAGTGCCGGTTACGAATTACCATAGGGACGATATTCTGGCTCAGGAGGATTTGCCGAAGTATTTTGTCGCCTTCAGCGCGTGCTTCCGTTCGGAGGCGGGCTCCGCGGGCAGGGATACGAGAGGACTGATCCGCCAGCATCAATTTAATAAAATAGAGCTGGTGAAGCTTGTTAAGCCTGAGGATTCTTATGAGGAATTGGAGAAGCTGACTCAGAATGCGGAGAGAGTGCTTCAATTGCTGAAGCTGCCTTACAGGGTATTGTCTCTGTGTACGGGGGACATCGGATTCTCATCCGCCAAGACCTACGATCTTGAAGTGTGGCTGCCACACTCCAACACGTACCGGGAGATTTCATCCTGCAGTAATTTTGAGGATTTTCAGGCGCGCAGGGCGAACATCCGCTTCCGCAAAGATGCCAAAGCGAAGCCTGAATTTGTCCATACCCTAAATGGATCTGGCCTTGCTCTCGGCAGGACGATGGCCGCTATCCTGGAGAATTATCAGCAGGCGGATGGTACCGTTTTGGTGCCTGAAGTGCTTCAGCCTTACATGGGCGGAGCGAAGGTAATTGGCAGAAAATAGCCCTTGTACTCAAGGGCTTCGATATGATACAATGCTCTTTGTCACCGTGACGAATGTTCCTTGTGGAACATTTTGGAGAGGTGGTCGAGTGGTTTAAGGCAGCGGTCTTGAAAACCGCCGTAGGGGTGACTCTACCGTGGGTTCGAATCCCACCCTCTCCGTACCTGAATAAAAAAAACGCCCGTACGTAAAGGTGTACGACTGAAACGCACTGACTGTTGAACAAGCGGTCTGGTGCGTTTTTTTTGTTTTCATGACCGTTGGACTAGACTAATTCGATCTTCTATATCGGAGGTAAGTTCAATGAGTGAGAATGCCTTGAAAACAGGACGAAAACGGGGACAACGGAGGAACAATATTGACGTACCACAGCGGCTTCTAGACCGCCTGACTCCGATTTCTCTACATAACAGCAATTGTCATTACTTTACTAACTACAGCACTAGAAATAAGATTAACAAGTAAACATTTTAGAACTTAGCCGTTATTGGCTGGGTTTTTTTTGTTAGCGGCGGTGCGGAGTCAAGTGCCTGTATGAGCATTTCTAGACCTGTTAGGGTGTATTTCCGTATTAGACGAAGAAAACGTGGCTCTGAATGGCTTCTAGGCGGTCTGACGTTATAACGTATGGGGGATGGTTTACACCAATTGATGATGTATCGTTCACAGTTAACCCCGATAGAACTTCCACTCCCACCATCGAAGAGTTATTTCTACTAAAAAAGGAAGTAATAACAAACTTATCGAAATGTGTAATCGAATTGTATGGAGTATTTAATTGTTCTGTGTTTGGGGAGGGTGTATTATGCTTGGTAAATTTATGGTTGGTGACATTTTTTTTCCGCATGAGAGTAATTTGTCGTCGTGGATAGTCATAGTTGCAATGATGTTAAACGACATTGTTCTCTCCACGAGTTCGCTTGAAAAAAATTTTGGACGATAATGAAGCGACAAAGATTGGTGAGAGATTGTATTGGTTTCGTTTAGCCAGCTCCCATTATCGTGAGGGGATAAAATATCTTGTAGAAACCCATACAAAACCTTATGTAGTTCAGTTTGTGTGTGAACTTTCTGTAGAGGTACAAGAGGCGTACAAAATGATTTTGGATAATTCATCAAAACCCGATGAATCAACGTTATTTGGAAAAGATGTGGTTTCCACAAGGAATTTAACATTCCATTATCCTTGCCGTTCAGATGTAAAAAAATGCTCTTGAGAAAATGGCGGATACTGAAGGTTCAATCGCCTTTAATGGTACATTAGTAGGAGTTATTATAAGGGCTTCTTTAAACTTAATTGAGGAACAGATAAACGAAAGTTAATCAACGGATATGGGAGGGGGATAATACCAATCAGACCATCTGGTTCAAATAACCCCGTAACACCTGCACTTCCAAGACCTCTCATATTCATCATGTTGCTGTTTTTTTACGAAGTCAATTATAAGGATGGCAATCTTGATTATTCCAATCATGTAAAGGATAACGATTCAATCGGAGCAGATTGGATAGACATAAGTTTGCTTAACGATGATAATTCGTCACCACTTGTTTTGGACGCTATAACTTGGTTAAAAAAAGAAATTATTTATTATCAGGTTTACGAAGATTGGACGAATGGGTAGTTAAATAAAACATGGAATTTATCAAGTCAAGGATTAAGTTTCTTTACCCTAAAGTGAAATCGATTGTATATTGTTACTGTTACCGCACAATGTCCTGCAGTTGACGGCGTAAGTTGTCCAGCTGGTGACGGTCAAGCTGTCCGCCCCAAGTTGCAAAGAAGGGAGAATCATTACAATGGATTTCTTTTTTCTTTAGACTTGTGCTTTTAATATAATCCACTCTGGCATTGGCTGGCAGGGATTTTTTTTCATCAAAATCCCACTTAACACCATCCCCAGCCTACTAATTAGCAACAGGTGATTCCTAATTGAGAATTAAGTATTTGCTGTCCCTTTTTTTAATAAACCACAAATAGTAACAAAGAGTTATAATGTCGAAAAGTAACATGGATAACCAAGACCAATACCATTCCCAACTAATATACTTGATAAGATTAGTGTATCGTTCAATTAACACTTCCCCTATGGTAATTGCTGTTGGAAACAGAGCAAACCAACCAATCTTAAGCCATATTGATTTTCGGAAAGGGAACCGTAGAACGAATATGATACAAACTGCAGGGTAAATAAAGTACTCGAACGAAAAAAACTGGTTGCTGTTGCAGTTTGAAACTCCCTGACTGGATATTCAATCAAGTGGGATTCAACAATTAACAACCCCGTCAACCATGTTAAGACCTGCTTGAACAAAAAACAATACATGTGCTTCCCGAATCTTATCCCTTGGAGTGAAAAGAATAAGAAGCAATATGGTTACAACCCATGCTGAGATTAGAATTATTCTGTCTAAAAGCATTAATGATGCTCCTATTTCGAAGTTATTGCCTTAATATTTCCAAACATTAAAGCAGATAAACGTGAAGCACCAATCTTTGCGTTAATACTCAATTCCTCTTTAGTCCGGTACACCTGTTCCCGCAGATGTACGTACCAAGTAGGCATCCTTTTCCTTTACCGAGATATGGTCATTATATTCTGCAACTCTCGGACAGGCAATCCCGTCAGCACTTGGACATTACCTTTCAGCGGCAACAGTATTTCAATTCGAAAAGGTAAGTCACATTTGTATGGCTAATTCTCTTGTCGTTCCTCTAATGGGAACGATATTTCTATAAAAGAGCAGTTTCATCCAAAGCAGATCGCCCCGACAAGCATCATATCATACGATGGTGCTTTTTTTTGCCTTGGAGCGGATCTTAAAGGGTTTCTATGGGCGGCTTCTTAAGCCTGAAAGGGCATTTATCGAATTAGAAGGAGATACGTGGCTATGAATGGCTTGTAGGCGTTGGCAGCGGTCTTGAAAACCACCGTGTCTTTGCGGGCACCGTGGGTTTGAATCCCACCCTCTCCGTAGAGCGAAAGGGAGCGAGAAATCGCTCCTTTTTTGCGTTGCGGGGAAGGGTATTGGAGGAGTAGCGGTTCGTCGGAGACTAGTCTAGAGCATTTTTTTACAACGGTTTTAAAAAACAAATTTGAAACGGGTTCAGGACAGGGTGTCCCTCGGGATACAGCTGGCTAAAAAAAAGGCATACCCGGAAATGGAGGCTTTCCAGGGCTAACCTGCTTTTGCTTGTCAATGGGAGCCGCAGGGCGTTTTAATGGAGGGGCAGAGTTTTTTCGTCATCAATCCGGATTCATGTAAAAGTTTATGGAGGATTTTCACCTGGAACTTTACTCGGTCAGCTAAAGGAAGGCTCCAGCACGTCTCCACGGTGATGGCTTTTGATTTTAACAGGCGGAATGCCGCGGTGCGACCCGATCCTGGTAATGCGCTCACACGTAAGTTAAAGTATCTTTCACTTTGGTCGATGGAACGATTTATCTGCTCCACAATTCGCCTGGCTGCAGGGATCGCCTTGCTTCCGGGATTTAGAATCAGCGTTTGTCCCAGAACCTTGGAATTTATGTTGGATAATCCGTTCGCTTCATGCAGATCAATATACCAGGACGGATGGAAGCGCTTTGTTAACCGAAATAACGCGGCTGAAAGCGGGTGACGCGCCGTATCGTTTGTTTTGCTCGGGAAGGTCCGATTCAAATCGGGAATACCTCTGATCTTCCGATGATATGCGTGTTGGTTGACAATGGGGACGATTATTAAAATACCGTTGTGAATCCGGAGGTCCCCTTTTTTTTCATCATATCTAATAGTTTATTCGCCGCGAGGATGCCTGCTTTTTTTCATTGCCATGAATACCTGCCGTGACCAATACTGTGTTTCCCTTAGACTTTCCCCTGATGATGTAATAGGATGTTTCGAACTTTTTTATCTTTCGCTAATCTGTGTTTTGTTAGGGTCAAAATGAAGTCACCTCCCGGATAAACTAAAGTATGATGAGAATTTTGTGATGGCTATGGACTAATCAATTAAAATTTCTATTAGAAATACCTAATTATCCATAGACAGCAAAAAAAGAAACGACGGTCCGGAGTTAGAGGCGGTCGTTTCTTTGTGGGACATTATCTTTTGCGTACAAATACCAATACATTCCCAGAGGAGAAAACAAGACTGAATCCGTTAGTCAAAAGACAGCGTTGAGCAAAAAAAGGACTCGTCCGCCAATAAATAAGAATCCTCTGCAAGGGAAAGCACTGCCAATGATACGGAAAGCGCTAATAAACCTAACACCTTTTACTCTGCGGAACTTAATTACGACCATATCGGTTCTTAGGATAGACATATTCTCTACACCTCGCTTTCTATTAAGTTACTAATAGATAATGCGAGTTGGACAAAGATGGTAACTGTTATCAGACCAGATATATTTTAAAATCCGCTAAGAGTTGCCTCGGATATGCCTGTTTCGTCACATAATCTCCAAATGATAATAACGGAAAGTAGGATAAAATTCGAAGGACGGCCCCCTTACGATAAAAGGTACCTTACCCTAACTTGCTGCGTTGCCAAAATTGACCGACGCCTTAGTCGTGCTTATTGACGCTGCATAAAAAAAAGCTCCACTGCCGCATTTTAAGAATGTGGAGGTGGTTAGTAATGAGTCATGAGGAACTGAAAGTAGAGCAACAAAGGCTGGCGGAAGCTTGGGCCCGTATGCTGCCGAATACGCTGGAAGCTTCGGACAAGGCGAAAATATGGCCCGATGAAGCGATCCACGTGCGCTGCGTATTCATATAACTTCAGCGGGCCGTTCCAGCTATACTTTTGATTTCAAGTGCACTTATGTCGATAACAGCGAAGTCAGGATAGAGCTCGTGGATGTAGAGAAGGACGACATTCATGTAGACGAGAGGACAGACATCATTCAGAGCTTGATTCAAGATTATGTTCGGCATATCCGTGAATGCGCATCCCAGCTCCACGGATTAACGGCGAGATAAGAGAGGACACACAATATGGGCACTTCCAAACCGGATGATAAAAAAAATTTGCAAAATGTGGTCGATGACTTGGAACAAACTCGCGTGAACGGCCATCAAGATCAACAGCTGCAGCAGCAAACGAATGACCGCAGGCATCAAGATGCGCTTAATCACAAAGGCACTTAAGGAAACAGGAGGAAACGTGCTATGGTGAAGAAAATTCCCCCGCAGACCGTGGCTGCCCCTGGCCGTGGAGAGCGCCATAACGATCCGGATGACCATGGTGTGCAAGAACCTTTATCCGGCTCGAAAAAAGGTGAAAAAATCGTCAGCACAGCCGGGCCAATCACGGAGAAGGCAGCTAGGCATATGCTGTTTGGAACAGGGCTATGAGTCGTTTTTTTTATAATCATTCGTGTCAATATCCCCCTAAGAGGTTATATCCTTTTAGGGTTTGGTTCGTTCAACCTATTTGAACCCCGGTACACAGGCATGTAAAATGAAGATAAACTCGTGAACCTAAGGAGGTGCCGCTATGTCTTTCACTCTGCCTATAGGCTCAAAGGCTCCGGATTTTTCTTTACCCGCAACGGACGGGAAGATTTACACACTCAAGGATTTCAAGGACGCTAAAGCGCTCGTTATTTTCTTCACCTGCAACCACTGTCCTTATGTGAAGGGGTCGGATGAGATTACAAGAAACACGGCGGAAACGTTTATTCCCCAGGGAATCGCTTTTGCAGCCATCAACTCCAACAGCGCCAGTACTTTTGAAGAAGATTCATATGATCATATGGTAGAAAAGATGAAGGAACACAAGTTCCCTTGGACCTATCTGCATGATGAAAGCCAGGAAACCGCCAGAGCTTATGGCGCCCTTAGAACTCCCCATTTTTTTACGTATTCGATCAGGAACGCAGGCTTATTTATACGGGACGCGGTGTGGATAATCCTAAGGACACATCAAAAAATGACAACAAACGATCTCGAAAGAGTGCTCGAGGAGTTCACCACAGACAGGGAGATTTCTATTCCGCTTACCAATCCCATCGGTTGTAATATTAAATGGGAGGGCAAGGACAAGAAATGGATGCCTGAGGAAGCTTGCGATCTGTTGTAAAAAAAGGAAAACATGCTGCTAAAAAAAGGATCTTAGGATCCTTTTTTTGTTGGATTTGTGAAGTTATTTTGTGAAGTGTGCCAGTGACGGTAATCTTTGGAAGTAGTAGAGTATACATAATGAATTTATCCTTCTAAAAGGCAGGGTATTCCATGGAATCCACAGCGTATATAAAGGGGACTGCACCTATTCTGCAAGCAATAGGCATAACTCGTACGTTCGGCAAAGGAAATCAGGCCGTGCATGTGCTCAAAAAAACGGAAACTTGACCATCCCGCAAGGACGCTTGGTTGCGCTTAGAGGACGGTCCGGTTCCGGCAAAACCACGCTGCTGAACATTCTGGGCGCTTTGGATCGTCCGACGGATGGCACCATTCATTTTCTCGGCCAGGAAATCACGAAGTTGAGCGATAACAGGCGAAACGAGCAGAGAAGGCGGAATATGGGTTTGATTTTTTTCAGTCATATGCCTGATACCCCTGATGTCCGCTTATGAGAATGTGGAATTCGGGCTGAGAATCGCCGGCTCGCCGGCTCGGCAGTACAAGCAATTTGCGGAAGAAGCTTTGGACTTTGTCGGACTCAAGCCGAGGATGAAGCACCGCCCATTTGAAATGTCGGGTGGAGAGCAGCAGAGGGTGGCCATCGCCAGGGCGATCGCGCACAAACCTCCGCTGCTGCTGGCGGACGAGCCTACGGCGGAGCTGGACAGCCGGATGGGGCTGCAGGTCATAAGGTGTTCAAACAATTGGTGCAGCAGCACGGCATGACCATCATTTTAACGACGCATGATCCTGCCATCATGGATATCGTCGATCAAGTTTATGCATTGGAGGATGGACAAATTGTGGAAGAAAGATAATCCGATTGTATTTCGAATGCTGGTTGCCTGCTCTGTGGTTTTATTTGTATCGGGCTGCTCTATCGTTCCCAAGGAAGAACAAGCTCTGGCGCCTCCGCTAGTGAAGCCGAAAAAAGGATGATATCCAGACTGTTGCCGTCAAAAAAAGGCTCCATAGCGAAGCAGATTACAGCCGTGGCCACCTTCTTTCCGACCCAGAACCAAGACGTTTTTTTTCCGGAATCCGGAGGACGGATACGTTCGATTGATGTCAATGTCGGAGATGCTGTAAAAGCCGGGGCAGTGTTAGCTCAATTGGAGCCTGGGGACCTGGAATACCAGATTAAGATGCAGAAGCTGCAGTACGAGAAAGCAGATATCGCGCTTCAACAGGTCAAGTCCGGCAGTTTAGGGAATGCGGACTCTATCAGGACCAAAATGATCGATGTGGAGAAGGAAAAACTGCAGTTGGATCATCTGCAGGAACAATTGGCGAAGACCAAGCTGAAAGCCGCTATTTCCGGTATCGTCACCTATATCGATACGCTGAAGGGCGGAGATCAGGTAACCGCTTACAAGCCGGTAGTGACGATCGCCAATCCCAAGCAGCTTCAGCTCATTTACGATGCATCCAATCCGAACGACATCAGCTCTGTGCAGGTTGGGATGGAAGTAGCGGTTAAGGTGAAAAGTGACGCATATACAGGAAAAGTAGTGCAAACTCCATCATCCGCTCCTTTAAGCACGAACAAAACGGAATCGGAGCGAAACGCAAAGCGGTTAATTATCGCAGTAAACGGTCTTAAGGACGATGTCACCATTGGCTCTATGGCGGATATAGTCATTACAACGGAGATGAGAGACGATGTGTTAATCATTCCGCGCACCGGACTCAGGACCTTCATGGGACGCGATTACGTACAGGTGCTAGAGGGGGAAAGCCGCAAAGAGGTGGACGTGGAGAAAGGGATTGTATCTGCCACGGAAGTGGAGATTAGAAAAGGTCTGAAGGAAGGCAGCAACATTATTTTAAATAACTGAAGCCTGACTTGGAGGTTCCTTATGGCTTTATTCATTATGATCATTCGCAAGATGACCAAAAAAATAAATGGCTGGAGCTCAGCTTGCTGGCCGGCCTTATTATCTCTGTCGCCTTGTTCAGCTCGATGCCCATTTATACCAACGCCGTGCTACAGCGGATGCTGATCAAAGATTTGCAAAATATCCAGAGTGACACCGGGCATTACCCGGGAAGTCTGCGCGCCATAGTTACGGGGTCGCCTTCGGCTTCAGGAGGGAATGGGTGGAAACAAGCAGACAGCTTCCTGTCCGCGCAAGGGGATAAGTTTTCACTGCCCGTACAGCTGTATGCGCGGGAGCGGGGAACGATCGTGGTCAATCTGGACCCTGTCGACCCTTCCCAAGTCGATTCTACATCGGACAGGACGGTTGAGTTTATGGCGGAGGACGGTCTGCAGGAGCATGTGCGCGTAGTTGACGGAAAACTGCCCTCCAAAGAAATTGTAAACGGATTCTATGAAGCGGTGGTATCCTCTCAGGTGCTGAGCAGGAAAAAAAGCTCGTCGTAGGGAACGAATTTACTGTCCGCAGCGAAGAGCTGAAAGAACCGGTCAAGGTTAAAGTGGTGGGCGTAGTAGAGGCCAAAGCAGGCAACAGCGAACTGTATCAGAGCAATTGGACTACTTCCGACTCCTCTTTGATGCTGGACTTCGATTTATTCGAACGCGACTTTACGGAAGGCGGCAAGCTGAAGGTTAATTTCAGCAAATGGACCTATGCTGTCGATTACCATAAAATGTCACTGGATAAAGCGAACAGATTCGCCCAAGTCTATCAAAATATCGACGGTTATCTCTCCGGCAAGTTTGAAAATTATTTTGTAAAAGCTCCGGCTATGGAAAAGATGGAAACTTACTTCCAGCAGGAGAGGAAGCTGCGGGTCATTCTTTGGTCTCTGAATACGCCCGTCATGATCATGCTGGCTTCTACTTGTTCATGGTATCCAATCTGATCACCGAACGGCAAAAGACGGAAATCGCCGTGATCCGAAGCAGAGGGGGAAGCCGCTGGCAGATTCTGCTGGGCTATGTGGTGGAAGGGCTGCTGCTGGGTGCTATCGCTTTTGTGGTGGGCCCTTATCTCGGTATGTTTTTTTGACCAGAATGCTGGGTGCCTCGAACGGATTTCTTGAGTTTGTGCAGCGCTCCGCCCTGGATATCCGGGTCGGCAGGGAAGCTTTTCAATATGCCCTCATCGCGGTGGCAGGTTCGGTGTTTATGACTTTGATCCCCGCTTACCTGGCCACGCGGGTTTCCATTGTGGGACATAAGCAGCAGTTAGCCCGCCAAGAGAAGGCTTCTTTCTGGCACAAATATTTTATTGATGTGATTCTGCTCGCTGTTGCGATTTACGGCATGCAGAGCTTCAGGCGCAGGATGAGCGACCTTCAATCTCTGGGCCTCACTTCGCAGGATTTGAAAATCGATCCTTTGTTATTTATCGTTCCCGCCCTGTTTGTGCTCGGCGCCGGCCTGGTTCTGCTGAGGCTGTATCCTTGGCTCATCCGGTTGGTGTATTGGCTGGGAAGGCATTGGTGGCCTCCCTCGCTGTATTCTACTCATCCAGGTTGGGAGGTCGACAGGCCAGTACCATTTTATCATGGTATTCCTCATCTTAACCTTGGCTACGGCTTATTCAGCGCCAGCGCGGCCAGAACGATGAACCGCAACATGGAGGATACGATCCGTTATATGGGCGGTGCGGATATTAAGCTTCAGGTCAAATGGGATAACGATGCTCCGTCTTCCCCTGCAGGCGGAGAGGCAGCTGGCGACAGCGGCGACGGCGGTGCCAGCAATGCACCCGCAGCATCGGCGGCAGGTCCAAACGCCCTCCCTGCGCCACCTAAGAAGGTCCAGTTCACCGAGCCGCCCTTTGAGCCGTTTGCCAAGCTGCCGGAGGTGGAAGCCGCCGCCAAAGTGTATAACAAGAGCGGCATTGAGCTGCAGGCAGGCAAAAAAAAGCTCGACTGTGCAGCTGATGGGCATTGAAACGGATGCGTTCGGGCGGGTAGCCTGGATGCAGGACCGCCTGCTGGATCATCATTTTTTACTCCTATTTGAACCTGATTGCCTCGGAGCCTTCCGCGGTGCTTGTTTCCAGATCATTGGCCGATGCCAACGACCTTAAGCCGGGTTCTGCAATTACTTTAACGGGGACCGGCGGGAAGCCGGCGCAGTTTATCGTTTACGGCGTGATCGATTATTGGCCTTCATGGAATCCGAATCCGGTGTTGGAAGGAAATTCGAACGGAAGCGCCAATACGGACAAAAAAAAGACCAAAACCAACATTCCGAATCTCGTTGTCGGCCAGCTGCCGTACATACAGAACAACATGATATTGGAGCCTTATGATATATGGCTGAAATTGAAGCCCGACGCTTCGTCCCAAAAGCTGTATAATGCCATTTCGGAAGGAAATCTGCCGATTACAAGCCTGGTGGATGCACGCCAGCAATTGATCAAATCGAAGAACGACCCTTTTCGGCTGGCTATGAACGGGGTAATGACACTAGGCTTCCTCATTTCCATAATTATCAGCTTTCTTGGTTTCCTGATCTATTGGATTATCTCACTGTCCGGTAAAATGCTTCAGTTCGGAATTTTGAGAGCGATGGGGATATCCTTTTACCAACTGATAGGGATGCTGGTTGTCGAACAGTTGCTGACTTCCGGAGCGGGTATGCTGATTGGCATCATCACGGGCAATGTGACGAGCCGGTTGTATGTGCCGCTGTTCCAGCTATCCTTTGCCTCTTCCAGCCAAGTGCCGCCATTCCGGGTAACCTTCGATCCCCTGGATTATATAAGGCTGTATTTTATCGTGACGGTGCTTCTGCTTCTTGGGCTGTTCATCCTGGGTTATATGCTGTCCCGCATTAAAATCCATCAAGCCGTCAAACTCGGGGAGGACTAGACATGATCGTATGCGAAAATCTGGTCAAAATCTACAAAGTAGCCGATCTTGAAGTCGTAGGTCTCCAAGGGCTGGACCTTCAGGTGGACGATGGGGAACTGATGGCGATCATCGGCAACAGCGGAAGCGGCAAGTCTACACTGCTGAATATGCTGGGCGGATTGGATCGGCCTTCGGCAGGCAAGCTCGAGATCGACGGCAAAGATATGCTGAAGGCAACGGAAAAAAGACATTGTGCTCTTCAAAAGGGAAACGGTCGGATTCGTGTGGCAGAATAACGCCCGAAATTTGATTCCTTATCTGACCGCGCTCGAGAACGTCGAACTGCCGATTCTTTTAAAAGGGCGCCGGAAGCGGGAAAGAGCGATGGAGCTGCTGGATGCGGTAGGTCTGAAGCACCGGATGCGCAACCGGTTAAATCAGCTGTCAGGCGGAGAGCAACAGCGGGTGGCGATTGCGATTGCCTTGGCCAATCACCCCAAGCTGCTGCTTGCCGATGAGCCTACCGGTTCGGTCGATACCAAGATGGCGAGTCAAATTTTGGACCTGTTCAGGGAGTTTAACCGCACTTTCGGTCTCACTGTAGTCATCGTCACTCACGATCCTCTGCTCGCCAAGAAGGTGGATCGGGTTGTAGCGATAAGGGACGGCAAAACTTCGTCGGAGATCATCCGCCGCAAATCGTATGCGGAAGAACTGGCTGAGCTTGAAGCTGGACTGGTGCAGGAGGAGCAGGCTGAGGAGTCCCATGTGGAATATGCGGTGATGGATAAGGCGGGCAGGTTGCAAATACCGGATCATTATCTGGCTTCGACCGGGCTGAAAAGTGCCAATAAAGTGAGAGTGACGCTGGAAGACGGACGGATTGTGCTGCTTCCGCCGGAGGATAAAGAATCATAAAGGTATTATACGGCATCGGGCGGGATGGTATCCTTGTTATCGGCCGCCGCCCGCTGTAGCCACTTGGGCACGTCCGACATATACTATTGGATAAACTTAAGGGCACAATCTTTTAAAACCTTTTGGTTCAAATTTCCTTATGAGGGGTGAGCCATGATTAAATGAGAAAATCGATTAGAAAATTGATTAAAGGAAAGAAACCAATCGGCGCCGGCGCCAGGCGAATTGCATATGATCTGGAGAATGGCTATGTATTAAAGGTAGGGAGATCAGACAGGGCAATTAAATACAATCAGCGGGAAGTGAGAATGTATAAATTATGTCCTTCTCCAGTGAGAAAACACCTTGCCAACATAATAAAGCATAGAAAACGCTGGTTAATTATGAAAAAAAAGTATGATCGGCCCTTTCCCGTAACAGAAGAATATGCCCAAAAAAATTGCGAATATTGATATCCGAATTTGAGAAAAAAAGGGAATCATCCCATCAGATATTAAGCGGGAAAACTTACGTTTAGGACATAAGGGAAGGATTATGGTAATTGACTATGGGAATTTCAAATTTCGGGGAAAATAGAAATTGGCGCGCCCGATACGATTCGAACGTACGACCTGCAGTTTAGGAAACTGTCGCTCTATCCTGCTGAGCTACGGGCGCGCGTGAGACTTATTATATCACGTTTCTTCAGAGGAAGAAAAGTCCCTTTGCCTACCAATTTTATCAAGGCGTGTTAGCAGTTTGCTGAGGGAGGTTTCAAGCTGAAATTCGCAGTGGCGATCAAGGTTAGCCCTTCCTGCGAAGGGAACGGAAGAAGTCAGTCAAAAGCGCAGCACATTCCTCCCTCAGAACGCCCCCCACTACTTCGGTCCTATGGTTAAACCTTTCCTCCTGAAGCAGGTTCATCAGAGTTCCCGCACAGCCGGCCTTGGGGTCGCGTGTTCCGTAAACGACTTGAGGAATGCGCGATTGTACGACGGCCCCGGCACACATGGGACACGGCTCCAAAGTCACATATAAAGTGCATTCAAGCAGCCGCCAGGCGTCCAGTGCCTTACTGGCTTCCCGGATAGCGATCATCTCGGCATGAGCTGTAGGATCAAATGTCGTTTCCCTAAGGTTATGGCCGCGGCTACAATCGCCCCGTTTTTTAACGATAACCGCTCCGATCGGCGCTTCCCTCAGCAGCTCGGCTTTCTTTGCTTCCTCTATCGCTTCTTGCATCCAACGCGTATGGTCTTCCATGTAGGAGCTCCTTAGGTCAGGTAAAGTTGTTCGCTGTGGATAAATAAGACGAACATTTATTCGTTGTTAACATGTTGTGGATAACTTTGTGGATAACTTTTTTTTGTGTGGATAACCTGCTATCCGCCCTTAATTGTAGGGGAAAGTAAAGAAGGAAGCAAGCCGTGGAGGACAAGCTGTACGAGCGCGATCAATCGAATACATTGCTTGCGGGTGGCGGGTGAAGTATACTGAAAATAATGCTGTTTCCAGCTTGTTAACTATTAATTCGAACCCATAGGACAATGTACATAGACGACTTGGAAAAAAAATTAAAAAAAATGAAAGGCGGGATGGAGCCATGTCCGTTTCCAAACTGGCTTCACAAGTTGAATATTCTTCGGTTAAAGATAAATCGTCGATTCAGAGTTTGCTTCAATGCAGGACGATGGTGGAAAGCAAGGATTTTGTATCCACAGGAACGCTGACCTATATTGAAGGAGATATCCTTGAGATCGAAATTTCCGAAGGTGAAGCTTACCGGCTTGGTGATCCCGTCAAAATGACCGTCTATTCCCCCGCCGGCATCTATGTGTTCCAATCCACCATTGTGGCTAGGGATAGCGGCTCCCTTATTATTCTTAATACGCCGCAAAATTGGAAGCATTTTAATGAGAAGCGCGTGTCGCCAAGGGTGAACGTCAGAGATAAAGGAAAGCTGCGCTCCATCCTTGACCAGGAACAGATCAATGATGTTCTTAAAGAACAGGCCGTTCCCCTTGTTGTGGATAATATTTCGATAACCGGCGTCGGCTTTACGATGATCGACGATCTTGACATTAAGCCAAATCACAAGCTGCAGGTAGAGCTGGATTTAGGGTTTGAACTGAAGTGCATAGTGGAAGTGGCGCGGGTCGAGAAAGTGGAATTGGGGACCTACTATGGTGCCCAATTCATAGGGATCACCGAAGAAAAGCTGAATTCGCTGAGAGCCTATGTGTTGAAAAAAGCAAGTGGAGTCCTATTTCGGAACCAAGAAAGAATTGGCGAAACAGAAGCAGAATAGAGTATTTAAATAGACCGGATAGAAAAAAGGCCCTGAGTCCATATTGTTTATTGACGTGTGCCTTGTCAATGAACAGCATGGAGATCGGGGTCTTTCGCATTCGCTTGTCCAACTCACAGTTTGAATTTATCTACTAGCAACTGCAGCTCTTCCGCCTGGTGCGTGAGGCTGATGAAGAGGATGAAATTTGTTCCATAGACGCCAGTTGTTCCTGTGTGGCCGCAGACACATTCTGGGAACCCGATGCGGTTGCTTGCGCGACACTGGCGATCTCTTCAATGGATTGTACGACTTGAACTGTGCCGACCGAAATTTGCTCAGCGGCCGCTGAAACCTCCTGCACCTGGCTGCTGACCTCATTGACAAAGCGCTCGATCTCGGAAAATAATCCGCCTGCCGTATGCACGACTTTTATTCCAACGGTTACTTCGTCCGTTGCCGACTGCATGGACTGCTGGGCTTTATCAATCTCATCGCGGATTGCATTGACAAGTTCTGTGATTTGTCCCGCGGAATTGGAGGATTGTTCGGCAAGCTTCTTTACTTCACCTGCTACCACGGCAAATCCGCGTCCATGTTCACCCGCTCTGGCTGCTTCGATGGAAGCGTTAAGCGAGAGCAGATTCGTTTGTTGGGAGATTTGGGTGATAACTTCAATAATTTGGCCAATCTCCCGGGAGGTAACGGCCAACTGGTTCACAACCTGAGCAAGTCCGCTGACAGAGCCGCTGATAGAATTCATTTGTCCTTTTACAGTCTGGATCGCCCGGCCGCCTTCCGATGATTTTTTCAGAAGTCTTAATGGTTGCGTCAGCCACGGACTGGGAGTTAGCAACGATCTGCTGTATTCTTGCGGATACGTCATTGATGGTGCGTGCACTTTCCTGTACGCTGTCAACCTGCTGATTTGCCCCAACAGCCATCTGCTCAATGGAAGCCGCAATATGTTCGGTAGCCTTGGATGTATGATCTGCGCTCACAGAGAGTTCTTCGGCTGACGCAGCCAATTGATTCGAGGACTCACTCACTGCAGTCAACACGGTCCGTAGCGAATCGATCATATTGTTAAAGCTTGCTGCGACCTCGCCGAATTCGTCTTTCGAATTCACGTCCACCCGATTGCCCAGATCACCCAAGCTTATTTTTTTCGGGACGTTTCGGTTAAATGACGCAGCGGGGATATAATGGAACGAATAATAAAAAAACACGATAATGGTGCCCAGGGCTAAAGCAACCGCAATGACGAGTACAGTTTTATTGAAAATAGGGGCGGCTTCCTGGCTTACTTCATTCGAATACCAAGTCCCCGCTAATTTCCAGCCGGTTAAACGATTCGTTGTAAAAGCCATTTTCTTTGGGTTTCCATCCAGGACGTAATTGAATATACCTGAATTGGAGCGGTACATGTTCTCATACTGGGGGCCTTTAGCATCAGAGCCTGTTTGTTTAGTTGGATGGCTCAAATATTTACTCTTTGCATCCAACAGATAAAGATATCCATCATTTCCTATTTTAACTCCTTTTACAACATCACCCAGTGCTTTTAAGCTGAGATTTATCGCCATCACGCCATGCCCGTCGTTCACAACCTTAGCAATGGTCACTACCACGTTATTTGACGCTTTCGATATGTACGGGTCGGTAATAATCACTTTATCTTTGTTGTCCATTGCTTGTTTATACCATGGTCTTACTCTCGGGTCATAATCCGGGGGATTGGTTACACTGCTGGGCGCGTTCATATATACCCCTTGGTCTGTTCCAACAAAAGTAAGCTCCAGCTCCGGATGATTCTGCTGATAGGCATCCAGCTTTTGCCTAACCCGCGGATCCTCGGCGCCTTGTCTGGAACCTATCGAACCTAGAGAAACTTCTTGGGATAAGAGATTCACTTCCTTCATTTTCGCATCTAACATTTGATTGATCGTTTCATCCATCAAAGACACACTTTGGGAAGCGGTACGCTTCATTTGGTCGTCCACTTTATTTTTTTAGCGGTGGAATAAGCGATCCAACCGATTGCGAAGCTTGGAATCATTAAAATGAGAGCAAACGATAAGATTAATTTACTTTTCACTGAGCGGAATAAATTGAAATGCAATTTCATTAGTTTATCGTCCTCCTCTGATGCTACACTGGCAAAAAAAGCGGGCATGAAAAAAATCGACAAATTTAGTCAAATAAAACCAGCTTTGGATAGTATATAGGTAAATAGTCATCATTACAACAAAATTCTTACTCAAAATATGCTCCCATCGGAATGGTCTTGAATTTCTGCAGCAGAGTTAAAAAAAACTAGGCTTTTTTCTATGATTTTATATATAATGTTAGGGATATACCCTATTTGAAACTAAGGAGTTGTTTATATATGCCACTTTCCTGTGGTATTGTCGGCCTGCCGAACGTGGGCAAATCGACTTTATTTAACGCAATTACGCAGGCGGGCGCCGAAATGGCGAACTATCCGTTCTGTACAATAGATCCTAACGTCGGTGTGGTGGAGGTTCCTGATGAACGCCTCCAGAAGCTGGCCGAAATCGTAACTCCGAACCGTATCGTGCCTACCGCTTTTGAGTTCGTGGACATTGCTGGTCTCGTCAAAGGGGCGAGCAAGGGCGAAGGCCTCGGCAACAAGTTTCTGGCGCACATCCGTGAAGTGGACGCGATCGTACAGGTGGTGCGCTGCTTTGAGGACGAGAATATTACCCACGTAGCGGGTAAAGTCGATCCCTTGAGCGATATCGAAACGATCAATCTGGAGCTTATTCTCGCCGACATCGAGACGGTGGAGAAGAGAATCGAGCGTTCACGCAAAAAACCTCAAGGGCGGGGACAAGAAGGTTGCGGTGGAAGTGGAGACGCTGGAACGGGTGAAGGACGCTCTGTACAACGACAAGCCGGCGCGAAACGTAGAGCTGTCGGATGAAGAGAAGCTGCTCATTCGGGATCTGCATTTACTGACTATGAAGCCTGTGCTTTACGTGACGAACGTGAGCGAAGAGGAAGCGGCGAACGCGGACGGCAACCCTCACGTACAGAAGGTGCGCGAATTTGCAGCCGGTGAAGGAGCCGATACGGTCCATGTGAGCGCGAAGGTGGAATCCGAGATTGCCGAGCTGGAAGGCGAAGACAAGGAAATGTTCCTGGAGGAGCTGGGCCTGGAAGAGTCCGGTCTGAACCGGCTGATCCGCGCGGCGTATCATCTGCTTGGTTTGTACACCTACTTTACGGCAGGGGTGCAGGAAGTCCGCGCGTGGACCATCCGCCAGGGCATGAAGGCGCCGCAGGCGGCAGGTGTGATCCATTCCGACTTTGAGAAAGGATTCATCGCGCGGAAGTTGTAGGATACGAGGATCTCGTGAGCTGCGGATCGATGGCTGCGGCCCGGGATAAAGGACTTCTTCGACTGGAAGGCAAAGACTATGTAGTAAAAGACGGCGACGTTATGCATTTCCGCTTTAATGTATAAGGAGCGGGCCGCCTTTTTTTTATGGAAAACAGGCATGCGCTGCATTGACAACAAGGCGGATTTTACAATAAAATAAAGTTAGACTATGTTGCCGCATGGCTATAAGCAGAGACGAGAAACCGATGGGACCCATCCGGAGCCTTCCGGATTTTCCTGCGTTCTCTTTAAAAATAAAGGCAGATTTAGATATAAACCTATAGATTGTCAGTACTTCAGGAGGTGGAAGTGATGTTAGACCGACTTCAGGCGCTGGCTGACCGCTATGAGAAATTGAGCGAGCTGCTGTGCGACCCGGATGTTGCCAATGATACGAAAAAAGCTGAGGGACTATTCCAAAGAACAATCCGATCTACAGGAGTCCTACGAAGCTTACGTTCAATATAAGCAGGTCATGGAAGGCTCGAAGCGGCCAAAACGATGCAGAACGAGAAGCTGGACGACGAAATGCGCGAGCTGGTGAAAATGGAAATCGAGGAGCTCAGCGCACAAAAGGAGCAATTGGAAGAGAAAATCAAAATTTTGATGCTTCCGAAGGATCCGAACGACGATAAGAATGTGATCGTGGAAATCCGCGGCGCCGCGGGCGGCGATGAAGCGGCCTTGTTCGCTGCGGACCTGTACCGGATGTACACCCGTTATGCCGATTCCCAGGGATGGAGAACGGAAGTTCTGGACGCCAACCTGAACGATCTGGGCGGATACAAGGAAATCATTTTTTTATGATTTCCGGGAAAGGCGCGTACAGCAAGCTGAAATTCGAAAGCGGCGCGCATCGGGTACAGCGTATTCCGACAACCGAATCCGGCGGACGGATCCATACGTCCACTTCTACCGTGGCTGTGATGCCTGAGGCGGAGGAAGTGGAAATCGAGATCAGGGAAAGCGACATCCGCGTAGATACGTTCTGTTCCAGCGGTGCCGGCGGACAATCCGTCAACACGACGAAATCGGCGGTTCGCGTGACCCATGTGCCGACGGGGATCGTAGCTACCTGCCAGGACGGCAAATCGCAGAATGACAACAAAGCGAAGGCGCTGCAGGTGCTCAGGGCGCGGATTTCCGACAAGCTGCTGCAGGAAGAGCAGGCCAAATACGCAGACGAGCGTAAAAGCAAGGTAGGCACCGGAGACCGAAGCGAACGCATACGGACTTACAATTTCCCGCAAAGCCGGATCACCGATCACCGGATCGGACTGACGCTGCATCGTTTGGATGCGGTACTGAACGGGGATATGGAAGAGATTGTTTCCACTCTGACCATTGCTTCGCAGGCGGAATTGATGGAAAAAGGTGAGCAATAATATGCGGGGGCGCCCGTTATCGATAAGGGAAGCTTTATGGAGGCTTCTTCTTTTTTTTAGCCGAGCAGGGGATACAGAACAGCAGGGAGAATGCGGACATGCTGCTGCAGCATGTGCTCGGCTGGGATAAATCGCGGCTCCTCCTGCACTGGGAGGAGCGTTCCCGGCCGGCAGCAGGGAGGCGTGGCAGGATGCTCTGATGCGCAAGGCGGCAGGGGAACCTGCGCAATATATTATCGGGGAGCAGGAGTTCTACGGCCTGCGCTTCAAAGTGAACCCGGCCGTGCTGATCCCTCGGCCGGAGACCGAGCTGCTGGTCGAGCGCATCGTGCAGCTCGGCCGCGAGCGGTTCAGGGCCTCCTCCGGAG
>BBFE01000055.1 GCA_001313085.1 Paenibacillus sp. JCM 18996
AAAGCGCGCGCTCCTGCAGCTCGCCGCGCGCGCCGAAAAGCAGCAGCACGAAATCGCGGCGCTCCGACAGCGTGAAGGCGGCGAACGTCATCACGAACAGCTGCGCCAGCTTCAGCTTGGTGCCCTTCATCGAATGGGACGTGTCGATCATGCAGACCACCGGCTTTTTTTGCGGCTCTTCTAAAGTGCCGGTGACATTGTAAGTCATCAGCTTGCCTTCCAGCCATTTCAAGGCAAAATACGCCTCAAACTCTTCATCGGCGAGCAGACTGGCTTCGCTCGGCAGCATATGCGTGATGTCGCCGGACTGCCTGAGGTCGTCGTACGCCTCAGGCACCCGCTCGGCCTTGCGCCTTCTGCGCCGGGCCCGCAGCTGATGCAGGCTGCGGCCGACCTCGCGCAGAAACTCGATCAGGTCGGGATGCCGCTTCAGCTTCCCGACCCATTCGAGATACCGCTCGAACGGCTGCCGGCGCAGCGTCCCAGCTCGCTCCCCCCAGCGGCGGTTCGCAATCCGCTGGCTGGCTTCGAGCAGCTCGTGCACATTCAGGCTGTCCCGTTCCTCTTCGGAGAGGGTCTCCTTCAGCGAACGGTTCAGCCACTGCCCGAGCTCCGCCTCGAGCGCCGCGAGCGTCTCGCTGTCCCGCCGCTCGAACGCCGCAAGCTGCCTTTGCCTGCGCGCCAGCTCCTCCTGGGCCAGCTTCAGCTTCGCCCTCAGCTTGTCCCGCTTCATGAATTCCCGCCGCATCTCCTCCTGCAGCGCCACAATGCGCTCCTTTAGCTCGGCGATCTCCGACTCCACGAGCGGCCGCGAATCGAGGGCGGCTTGCTTCTCTTCCACGACCTTCTTCCCTTGATGCAGCGTGAAGCCGACCAGCTGAAGCTGCTCGATCTGCTCCTTGGACAGCCGTTCATTCATTTGCGCACGCATGGAGTCGGGTCCCTGCTGCCGCTTCTTCTCCATGCCGATCGCAGGCTGCGATTCTGTCTTTTTCCTGCGCGCCTCTTCCTGCTGAAAGCTATTCGTTAGCCACATTAACGATTTAACGGCTGTTTTGAAGGAAGCGCTTAGCTGTCCCGCCGTGCGGGGATGGATGGTGCGGTAGAAATACTGCTTGCGCAGCGTTCCGACCAGCCAGCGGTGAAACGGGTCCGCTTCGCTTCCCGCGTCTGTTTCCGCTTCGCCAGATAAAAAACAGAAGAAAAAATCCTCCAGCAATTCCAGCGCAAACCAGGGAACCTGCCCGCTCGCTGCAGCCACCCAGTCCTTTGCTTCAGGGGATTGGGAGAGGTAGTCCTGAAGCAGTACCCTGTCAACCTGCGTGCTCCGGATCATAGGCCCAGCCTCCCGTTCTACAGCGTGTAATCATAAGAAGCTCCAGGAATATCCCGGTCAAAAAAAAGTGTGCGGTACAGCTTCTGTAGTGCCTGCAGATGCTTCTCTCCTTCGATGCGGAGCCCTATCATCTGGACCGCGATTTTGCCGGCGTCGAGAAGGAGGAAGTTGTTCTCCAGCAACTCGTCCTGCAGCCGGCTTTCCCGCTGCTGCCATTGTATGAGCTTGCCCCGCAGGCTGCGACCTGTGTCCTCCAATTCGGAGCCGCACTCTTCGAGCAGATCACGCAGCCGCACGGTGGCGTCATGGCCGAGCTTCGCCCCATCTCCTTTTTGAACTGAAACGAATGCAGCTCCTCTTCATGCCTCTCCCACTTGGAAACGACCCGGGCGGAATGCTGCAACGGAAGCTCGTTTTCCATCTCCTTTTGCAGCACAGAACGAAACACTCCGTCAAAAAAAGGGCACGCACCTCCACCAGATCCTCCGGCTCGTCCCAAAGCATATGCGGAGTAAACACGGTGTCGAGCAAATCGACAGAGGTCCGGCCGTTCAAGGCTGCCGAGGCTTTCCAGAGGGAACCGATTTTCTTCCACCGACGGTCGGAGATTCGGTACTCTTTTTTTCCTCAAGGGCGGTCTTGAGCTGGAACAGCATAAAAAATGTACGCTTCCCCGATCGTCACATCTTCCGCCGCGCTGCGTACGGCTTCAATATCATCCAGGCTCAATAAAGAAGGGACTGGCCTCTTCGGAGCCTGGAACATGAGCTCATAGCTGGAAATTTGCTGAAGGAAGCCTACTTCGTAACGGATCAGGAAGCGGTCGTAAAGCGCGTCGAGCAGCTCCGAATCTTCCGGCAGTTCATTGGACGCGGCGACAAGAAAGAGGAGGGGAGAGGGTTCCTTTATCCGTCCGTTAAAAAAACACCCGTTCGTTCAAAATTGACAAAAGCGAGTTGAGGATCGCACTGTTCGCCTTGAAAATCTCATCCAGAAAAGCGAAAGAGGCACACGGCAAATAGCCTTCCGTCTGCCTGGTATAACGATCCTGCTTAAGCGCCTGCAAAGACACCGGGCCGAACATTTCATCGGGGGTAGTAAACCGGGTCAGCAAATAGTCAAACCAGCCGCCCGTGCCGAATACATCAGCCAAAGCGCGTGCCAACTGGGATTTCGCCGTTCCCGGAGGCCGACAAGCAGAATATTTTCCCCGCCCATGGCTCCGAGAAATAACAGCCGGATCAATTCTTCCCGTTCGAGAAACCGTTTCTCCAGATGAGAAATCGCTTCCAATATATGTCTGCGTATTTGTTGGATATCTTTCATCGGTTTAGCCGCCGCTTGCCCTACGATATGTAGGGGAGCCAGGCGTAACCCCCCTTTCTGCTGCAGCCTTTCTATCTATTGTAACAGACGGGAAGGTTTATGTCCTTACCGCGCGTGCTGCTTCTGCTTATGGCGCATTTTGGTTTCGCCTGTTCCTTGACCTGCTTACTGCCGGCGTGATTCTATCATCGTTAGTGCCGCCCAAATTGACACGCTTCTTCGTCGAATGGTTCTCGGTGCCCTCAGTCTTCTGTCCGTCCATAGGCAGCTGCACCAGCTCCCACTCGGTCGCCCCCAGAATCGGATCCGAAGGAAATTCATCGCCTCTTTTCAGCAGCTCCTCTCTGCCCCATTCCGTCTCATAAATTCCATCCGTCTCGATCGTTTCCCCGGAAACCGTTCATGCGTTCTTTTGCCATAAAGACACCTCTTTCCTTGAAAGTTATCATGCTTCTTGCATTAGAGTATCCGTTTTTTTGTGCGCCTTTATTTGAAAGGCCAAAGTATGATCGAGGGTTTGCTCAGGATAGTTTATTTTGACTATAAAAAACGTATGTTAGCGGTAAAAAATAATAGAGACTGCGGAGTAATTTTTTTTGGATATTAAAATAGATGATTTAACTGGACCTGAAGTGGCTGCATTAGTAGGGGAACATCTTCAGGGTATGGCGCAACATTCACCGCCGGAAACTGTACATGCCCTAAATCTTGATGAATTGCGAAAACCGGAAATTACATTCTGGAGTGTGAATTATGAGTTTATTTTTTGTGCCGCCCTCCTTAAGGAGCATTGTTAAATCGTCCGTTATTTGAGCACAAGCGTGTAATCGCCAGTTACAGAGGCACGTAAGCAGGACAGCGACAGCACTAACGGCGAACGGGCTATTGGAAAAAGCTTCTACGCAGCTGTCCGGCCAGCTTCTCGAGCGTGCCCATCAGCGGAACATAAATCTCTCCGTCACGGAAGCCCATATCTCCGAGGGGGACTTGCTTCACTCCAGCTGGACTGGCGGTCCGGATCCGATGATTGGCCAAATCGTACTCGATCGTTACAAAATCCTTTCTTACAATGGCCTTATGCCGCTGTTCGTCCCATATGACCGTTCCTCCTGCAGCCTCTGCAAGAGGGCGGAGAGGCACCCTGACGTCCCCGTCGCTGTATTGATACTGATGAAAAAAAACAACCCTAGCGGAGGCCACTATCACCTCTAAAGGAAGATGGCTGTTGACATCCTGCGAGCCCGGCACAGCCGCTGCTAAGGCCGCGTGCACACGGGCTCTGTTGAGATATAAAGCGTCCAGGTCCGCCGGCCATTGCTGGGTCCACTTCAGTTTTCCGACAGGAAACTGCACTGGTGCCACCTTCGGAGTGAGCGGTGCAAAAGCGTACCCTTTCTTTTTTTGTAAAAGGAAATGATCTCCGGCAGCGCCTTTACCGTTTCCTTGTGGCCCGGTCCGTCGTGCAGCAGAACAACCAGTTCGTGCTTCAGAGGCTGTGTGGCGACGGTTTGGACGATCTGCCCGGCAGGAACGTGATTGCCTTTGGAATCGCCGCTGTCGATATGCCAATCGTACACGATATAGCCGGCTTCCTTCATGTATCGGTAGTAATGCTGGTCGAAATGGCTGTAAGTGCCTCCCGGAGCTCTCACGAGCTGCGGCCGGATGCCGCTGATGCCGTACACAATCTGTTCCGTCCGCTGGACTTCGTTCCAGAACGTTTGAAAGCTGCTGTACAGACGGGTGTAAGCATGGTCGTAGCAGTGATTGCCGATGGCGTGGCCTTCCCGGAGCGCTCTGCGGATAAGGCCGGGTTCCTGTCCGGCTCTTTCCCCTTGGACGAAAAACGTCGCCTTCACACGTTCTCTATGCAGAATATCCAAAACTTCGGAAGTCAAAGGCGTAGGTCCGTCGTCAAACGTCAGATAAACAGTGGGGGGAGAGGGCTTGATATTTTGAGATGATAGCGCAGGATCTGCAGCTATGGTGTAGTGGGGAGACGACGCAAAAAAACACTCCGCATACAATTAATGCGATCAACCAAAATTTCCTGATGAAGAGATAGTCCGATTTTCGCTGCGGCATCCGTTTTGATGTCTCCTTCCTCCATAATGGATGACCTGAATATTTTAGTTTGAACCGGAAACGTCAAAAGAACCCGAGGAAGGAATTACCTCCCGCAGGTTTTTTTGACGATGGTGAGCACAACCATCAGATTGAAAAGGTATAAAAGCGGTAAATCATATTGCTGGTAACTGTCGGCTTTTTTTCTTAGATTCGGGACTTTTGGGAAAACCATGTCGTACCGCGTCGTTTTAACCAGCATAATTGCTCAACTCCGCTCAAAACGCATTTGTCTTATTATAAAGTATTTTCATCTTCAACATAATTGCTCTATTTTTTTGTGTGCCAATTCCGAAACTCTCTCAATCCACGCTTTGAATCACAAGAAGTTCGCCGCTCTTCAGCCGGATCGTCCCCTCCTCAGCCAATAGAACGTTGCTGATTCCCAGAGACTGTCCGATCGTTAAGGCAGCGTGGTGGAGGGGGTACTGAAACCCTTCCAGATCAATCCCCGTCACTTCCAAACTGAGCGGTAGCAGGGAGACATGGGTAAATCTCCCTTTTCTTACCGTCAAGCCGCGGTTGATAAGAGTCACTTGATTATGAGCGTCGATGATCGTGCAGCTAACCCCCTGCTTGAGGCCGATGCGAAGCAGATGGATGTTGGCCAAGGAATGATCTAGCCGCGTCCCCAGCGCCCCAAGCAAAACGATTTCCGAAGGCCCCTGCTCCAGCGCCCAACGAAACGCAAGCTCCGTGTCCGTCCAATCCTTGTCGACCGGGTCGTAGCTGATGAACGCTTTACTGGCGCTTCGGATCTCCTCCAATTCCTCTCCGGATACGGAATCAAAATCCCCCAAAGCGATATCCGGAGCCATGCCGTGCCGAACAAGGAATAAAGCGCCCCGATCGGCGCCCGCCAGCACATCGGCGGATCGGAGAGGCTCCAAAGCCCACGTGCCCAGCGACCCACCGGTACATATAACAATCCGTTTTTCTTTCATATTCCATTCTCCTGCCTCATTGATTCCTATTTTCCCATAATAAGACTCTGCCGGTGTTATGGCAAATCGTCGTAATAATCTGTTTATTTTATAAGTCCTGGTGGAGGTGGTATGTTTATTAGAGGGGTGGCCGGCACTCCGGTTTTTTCTTTTTTATACGGAAAGGTAGAGGTGTAGAATCGTATGGTATTGTGGGGCACAATTGTCAATATGGCCGCAATTATTGCAGGAAGCTTGATAGGTCTGATTCTGCCTAAGCTGAGCCAAGGCGTACGGACGACGGTGATGCAGGGAATGGGGATGGCGGTGGCTGTGCTGGGCGTGACGATGACTTTGAAGACGAATAATTTTCTGATTACCGTGGCAAGTCTTGTAGCGGGTGGAATACTGGGTGAGTGGTGGGGTGTTGATAAACGGCTGGAGCGTCTGGGCGCTTTACTCGAAAGGCTGTCATCAGGCAAAGGAAAAGGGAAGGGCAGGATTGCGGAGGGCTTTGTTACGTCTACTTTGATTTACTGTGTCGGAGCGATGGCCATTCTGGGTGCAATGGACGGCGGGATTCGGAACAATCATGATGTTTTATATACAAAAGCGATGCTGGACGGGTTTTCGTCGATCATTTTCGCTTCTGCCTTAGGCGTGGGTGTGATGTTCTCTTCCGTACCCGTCCTTGTTTATCAGGGAGCGATTGCCCTTGCGTCCACTTGGATCAGCTCACTGCTGGACCAAGCCATGCTTGATGCCATTATCGCCCAGATCACCGCGGTAGGCGGGGTGCTTATCCTGGGAATCGGCTTGAATATTCTCGAAATTAAAAAAAGGTAAATGCAGCCAATCTGCTTCCTTCCGTTCTCGTAGCAGCGCTTTTGGTACCGATGTTGGCCTGGTTCTCGTAATAGGGATTAGCCGGACAAAGCGGCCAAGTGATTGTGCTCCTGCGGCTTTTGCGCAAATTCCATGTCCAGCGAAGCGTCGGCCGGCAGCCGTATTACTACGGTCGTTCCCTGATTGATTTCGCTGCGGACTTCTATGCTTCCGTTGTGGTCCTCGATTATCTTCTTGGAGATCATGAAGCCGAGGCCGGTCCCGTTTTCCTTGGTCGTGAAGAACGGCTCTCCCAGCTTAGCCAGCTTGCTCTTCGGGATTCCGACTCCTTCATCGGTGAAACAAAGCGAAATGGAATGGCTGTCCGTGCGGGTGAGGTGAATAAAGACCTTGCCTCCGTCCGGCATAGCCTCAAGCGCATTTTTTTTAAGGATATTAATAAATACCTGCTTCAGCTTGTTTTCCGCACAAAAGACAGGAACGGGATAAGGGGGAAAGCAGGCGACAAGCTCGGTGTTATTCATTCGGGCATGGGTTTCAAGCAGGCAGATGATACTTGAGAGCGTTTGCGTCACATCGAGGAGCTGGAATTCCATACGGCGGGGGTTGGCGAGCAGCAGCATTTCGTTAGTGATCGCAGAGATCCGGTCAAGCTCCGAGTCCATAATCTTAAAATATTCCCGGTGCCGCTCGTTATGCGCTTCGAGCAGCTTTACAAAGCCTTTTAGAGCGGTCACCGGATTGCGGATTTCGTGAGCCACTCCGGCGGCGAGCTGGCCGACAACCGACAGCTTGTCCGCTTGGCGCATTAAATCCTCGACTTTTTTTTGTCCTCCGACTTGTCCTTGATTATGGCGGCGTATCCCACTCTTTCGCAGCGTTCGTAAATAGGGCAGGCTGTAAAATGGACGGGGAAGACCGTACCGTCCTTCTTCTGGCGGAAGGTGTCGAAGCCGCTATGCTGTGGCCGGAACCGATCTGCTTCCACAGCATTTCTCTTTCCCTGTGCAGTTTGGCCGGGATATTATCGTGCCGCTTGCCGCGCAGCTCCTCGAGCCGCCAACCGAACATCCTCTCATAAGCCTCATTGACATGAAAAAAATGTCCCCTTGTGCATCAATAATACAAAGCGCGTGGCTTGTGTCTTTCATGAGAAAATCCAGCAAATGGCTTTTGGCTGGCAGTTTGCTGTGTCCTTGTTCTTGCGGCTCAAAAGGTTCCTCGCTGTATACGATGTCGCATGACTTGAGGACCATATGTTTGAATTGCCCGCTGCCGTCATACACGGGCGTTCCTTCCGACCGGATCCTGATCGAGCGTCCGTCCGTAAGCTGCTGAACTTCTTCTATGTAAAAAAGGGGAACCGGAGCAGACAGATTTCCTGAACCGCTTGACGAGACCCAAATCTTTCCGGCCGCAGCTGTGAAGCTCGATGAAATTCAACCCGATGCAGGAAGAGGCTTCCACGCCGATAATGTGACTATGGGAAGGGGAGGCGTAAAGTATACTTCCTTCGGAGTCCAGCACTTTGATCAATTCTTTCGATAACTCGACGATAGATTGATAGATGTATTCCTGCCCGCTGTGCGGCATGTCGATCGCAAGAAGCAGCCTGTTGCTCAAAGACATCCGTGACTCTCCCCCTCATAAGGAAAAAAATATTGCTGGATATAAGCCGATTTCATTGATATAGTTAATTATAATATAACTGAAAGGGCTTTCAAGAGCAAGTTTTTTTTGGTAAACTTTTAGATAACCCGCCCTTTGTCAATAAGAGCGGGTGAACAAGTGGTATTAAGAATGATGTGCGTGAGGTGGAAGGAATTATGGTCAGTCCCATTCTGTCCGTCATTATCCCTACTTATCAAAGGTTCGGAATCCTCTGTGAGCTGATGGAATCGCTCCTGCTTCAGAACAAAAGCCGTGAGGAAATGGAAATTATTGTTGTTAACGATTGCGGGGAGAAGGTGGACGACGTAATCGGGCTTTATCCCGAATTGAATATTACTGTGCTGGACTTGGATACCAACCTGGGGCATGTCCATGCCAGAAATGCGGCGCTTGCCCGGGCCCGGGGTGAATATATTTTGCTATGTGACGATGACGATCTGCTTCTGCCGGGGCATGTGGACCGGATGTTGAAGCAAATTGCCGGCTTCGACCTCGTATATTCCGATGTGGAAATCGTCGATTACGCGATAACGGACGGAGCGCGGCAGCCCAAGGGCCGGATGCTGTTCGCGTATGAGCATGACCTTCAGGCGATGCGGAAATTTTCCACCTTCGTCCCTTCGGGCTGCCTCTACAGAAGGGAAATCCATGAACAGCTGGGCATCTTTGACGCGGAAATGTATCATTATTGGGATTGGGACTTTTTTTCTCAGAGTGAGTGCCGGACACCGTGTAAACAGGTACCCGTGGCCAGCGTTCTGTATTCTTTCAGCGGACAGAATCTTTCCGGCAATTTGGCGGATATGCGGCCTTATCTCTCCAGGCTGTGCGCAAAGCACGGTTTGGGGGAGCTGCCGGCCAAAAAAAACTTCTTTCTGCTGCTGGAAGAGCCTGAGGTGAGGGAAAGGAAAGCGTCATCCGAGGTAGTCTGGGACGGAGCGCCGATCATCTCGCGCCTTGCTAAGCCGGCAGCGATGGGAGGGACACCACCGGCCGCATCGTCATTCCTTCCTCGCTCCTCAATCCTTGCCGCGGAGGCGGACAAGGATTGAGGAGCCGGCCAAAGGACATCACGACAATGGAGCCTGTCCAGGCCCAGGCCAGCGCCATATGGCCCGCATCCACCGCGGTGTAGATCGCGGTCGTTAGCGTTCGGGTGCGGCCGGGAATATTGCCGGCCACCATCAAGGTGGCCCCGAATTCCCCCACGTATTTTAGCGGACATTAAAAAAAAGACTCATTTCGCCGGCGGGATTTCATACCCCATACTAGGATAAGGAGACCTTAGAGACCACACGCGGACCTGCCCCGACCGGACATTCACAGATGTTGGACTTGCTTCTTTTTTTTAACGAATAGCACTTGCGGCAGACAGGCATATAGCTTTCATTCCCGCCGATCTGGATTTGTTCCCCTTCGAACACAGGCTCACCGTCCTTGCAGCGCATATTCATGACCGCTTTCTTTTCGCAGATCCAGCATACGGACTTAATCTCCTCGATTTTATCCGCCGCCGCCATCAAATGCGCGCTGCCTTCAAAAAAGATTCCCCATAAAATCCGTCCTCAGACCGTAAGCGATAACCGGTATGTTCAGAAAGTCCACGATTTCCGCAAGCTGCTCCACCTGTTTTTTTGTGCAAAAAACTGCACTTCGTCCACCAGCACACAGTTGGGATTCTGCTCCAGAACCATGGCGTACAGATCTGTCGAATCATTGATCATGACAGCGTCCTTCTGGATGCCGATGCGCGACGCGACTACGCCGATACCGTACCGGTCATCCAGCGAAGAGGTGAACAGCAGAACCTTTTTTTTGCCCTGCTCCTCGTAATTGTGCGCGGTTTTCAGCACCTCTATGGACTTGCCGCTATTCATCGTTCCGTACCGAAAATATAGTTTTGCCAAAGAAAGACAGTCCCCTCTTAAAAAAAGTAAACCGGAATCCGGATTATTCGCACATAAGACCTTGCTTCAACTTGTCTATCATAACACGTTTCGACAGGAATTGACGAATGGATCTGATTACATTTTGTGTCATAAATCATGAATTCCGGCTGTATCATATGAGTAGAGAAAAGATTCAGATGGCGGGAGCGGATCAGGCAGCGGAGAGGGCGCGGCACCGGAAGGGCCGTATTATCCATCCCAAAGGAGTTGGTTAGGTAAAGATGGACAACAAGACTACCACAGCTTTGAATCTGGGGACGATCCTGTGCCGCTATTGCAAAAAAAGGTGATCGGCGAGCTCGACACGGAACGCGTGATGGTTATCTATACGGCTTGCAAGGATGAAACGTGCCGCCAGAACGGGCAGATGCACGAAGACGATTAGAAACCGTTAAACATTACTCCCAAGCGGGGTAATGTTTATTTTCTTCTATTAAATAAGGGCCTTGTGCCAGAATATAGATTTTATTGCTCTGAATTAAAAAAAATTTTATCACAATTAGGGATAGTGAAATCGGCTCGCGTTTTATATAATAATAGGAATATAAAATTTCGGCTCCGGGCAAGCCGGGGGCTTTTGGCCTGTTCTTGTTACGGTTTATCGGGTGCGGCGACAACGCTGTGAAACCGCCATCTTGGGCGGCGTGCGGGGAATCTTTCTTTTTTGATATGAAAATATTTGAAATTGATATAAACCCTAACCAATGATAAAATAACAAAAAAAACTCCTGTTAAAAGACGGTCAAAAGACGTGAAAATTGCTGGAAATTGTTGAAAAAAAAGGCGATGATTTTGCCGTCGGAATTTATTCATGCGAACCAATAAAGCTTCACGGCGAATTTGGAAATAGAGCAAAGAAAGAAAGGTTGCGCGAGATGAAAATTACTAACGGATTACCAAGCAAACAAGGTCTTTACGACCCGCAATTCGAGCATGACGCCTGCGGTATCGGGTTTGTTGCGCATATGAAAGGCAAGCCGTCCCATGAGATCGTTACCCAAGCGCTGACTGTGCTCTATAATCTGGATCACCGCGGAGGCCAAGGCAGCGAAGCCAACACAGGGGACGGGGCGGGAATTCTGCTGCAGATACCGCACAGTTTTTTTTGCCGCCGAGGCGGATAAGCTCGGTCTGGAGCTTCCGGAAGCGGGACGCTACGGAGTAGGCATGGTGTTTCTCCCTACGGATGCGTCGCTTAGAGAGAAGTGTGAGAAGGCGCTCGAGTCGATCGTCCGGGAAGAAGGCCAGACGTTGCTCGGTTGGAGAACCGTGCCGACAAACAACTCTACGCTGGGCGATTCGGCGAGATCCGCGGAACCTTTCGTACGGCAGATTTTTTTTATCGGGCAGAGCTCGGATATCCGCGATCAACTGGCTTTCGAACGCAAGCTGTATGTGATCCGCAAGCTGGCCGAGAAAGCGGTGCTTGAGCTGGAGGGGGCGGGGCAGTTTTACTTCGCCAGCTTATCTAGCCGCACGATCGTATACAAAGGGATGCTTACGCCCGAACAAGTGGACGGTTACTATGTGGAGCTCAAGGATCCGAGGCTTGAAACAGCGATCGCCTGGTGCATTCGCGTTTTAGCACGAATACGTTCCCGAGCTGGGAGCGTGCCCACCCGTACCGCTATATGATCACAACGGGGAGATCAATACGCTGCGCGGCAACGTGAACTGGATGCATGCGCGCCAGGCCATGTGCCAATCCGAACTGTTCGGCGAAGATATCGCCAAGATCATGCCGATTATGGACGCCGACGGCTCCGACTCGCAGATTTTCGACAATACGCTGGAATTCCTCATGCTGTCCGGACGCTCTCTGCCGCATGCGGTGATGATGATGATTCCGGAGCCTTGGGCCAAGCATGAAACGATGAGCGACGAGAAGAAAGCCTTCTATGAATACCACAGCTGCCTGATGGAGCCTTGGGACGGCCCTGCGGCGATTTCCTTCACGGACGGCCGCATGATCGGAGCCGTGCTCGACCGGAACGGACTTCGACCTGGACGCTATTACGTGACAAGCGACGACCTGATCGTGCTCGCTTCGGAAGCAGGCGTGCTCGATATCGCACCGGAACGCATTATCCGCAAGGAGCGTCTGCAGCCTGGGCGCATGCTTCTGGTCGACACGGAAGCCGGAAGAATTATTCCCGATGAGGAGATCAAGGGCCGGATCGTGAACGAGAAGCCATACCGCCAGTGGTTGAACCGGCATTTGGTTTCCCTGGAGGACCTCCCGGCTGCAATATCCGTTCCCGCATCGGAAGCGGAAACGCTAAACCGGCGCCAGCATGCTTTTGGCTATACGTTCGAGCATCTGCGCAAAATTATCGAGCCGATGTCCAAGACCGGCGTGGATCCGGTCGGATCCATGGGCTATGACGCGCCGCTTGCGGTATTGTCGGATAGGCCGCAGCTGCTGTACAGCTACTTCAAGCAGCTGTTCGCGCAGGTCACGAACCCGCCGATCGACTCCAACTTCGAGGAGATCATCACCGCACAAGGCACGACGATCGGAGCCGAGGGCAACCTGATTGACCCTCAGCCCGAGAGCTGCCGTCAAATTCGCATTCCGATGCCGGTGCTGACCAATGCCGAGCTTGCGAAGCTTCGCCACCTGAACCGCGAAGGTTTAAGACCGTGACGCTGGAAATGCTATTTCCGGCGGCGGAAGGCGCCCAGGGACTGGAGAAGACGATGGAGGAGCTGTGCCGTCAAGCGGATGCCGCGATTGCGGACGGTGCGACCTTGATCATCCTTTCCGACCGCGGAGTGAACGAGAATTTGGCGCCGGTTCCCGCGCTGCTGGCCGTATCCGGCGTGCATCATCACCTGATCCGCAAGGGCACGCGCACAAAGGCCAGCCTGCTTGTGGAATCCGGGGAGCCGCGCGAGGTGCATCATTTTGCCCTGCTGCTCGGCTACGGAGCGGCTGCGATCAATCCGTATCTCGTGTTTGAAACCATCGAAGATATGGTGAAGATGAACATTCTGGCGAATACCACACCTGAGAAAGCCGCCTACAATTATGTGAAGGCCGCCACCAAGGGCGTCGTGAAGGTGCTGGCGAAGATGGGGATATCCACGATTCAAAGCTACCGTGGAGCCCAGATTTTTTTGAGGCGGTCGGCTTGAACCAGGCTTTTATAGATAAATATTTCAGCTGGACTTATACTCCGATCAGCGGGATCGGGCTGGAAGAAGTGGCTCATGAGTCGCTGAACCGCCACCAGCGCGCGTATACGATGCACGTGGAATTGGATCCGGTGCTGGATACCGGCGGCGAACTGCAATGGCGGCACGACGGGGAGGAACATCTTTACAACCCCGAGACGATTCACGCGCTGCAGACGGCGGTCAGGACCAACGATTACGGCAAGTACAAACGGTTTGTGAAGCTGCTCGCCAAGGATTCCCGCAAGCACGCTTCGCTGCGCGGGCTGCTGAACCTTCGTGCGGGCCGAAAGCAGGTTCCTTTGGCAGAGGTAGAGCCAGTGGAATCTATCCTCAAACGGTTCAAAACCGGTGCGATGTCGTTCGGTTCGATCTCGAAGGAAGCGCACGAAGCTTTGGCTATCGCGATGAACCGGATTGGCGGCAAAAGTAACACCGGCGAAGGCGGAGAGCATCCTGAGCGCTTCAAGCGCGACGAGAACGGCGATCTGCGCCGCAGCGCGATCAAACAGGTCGCTTCCGGGCGCTTTGGCGTGACGAGCAATTATTTGGTGAATGCCGAGGAGATCCAGATCAAGATGGCCCAGGGCGCTAAGCCGGGCGAAGGCGGACAGCTGCCGGGAACCAAGGTCTACCCTTGGGTTGCCGAAGTGCGCGGGGTTACCCCGGGCGTAGGCTTGATCTCGCCTCCTCCGCACCACGATATTTATTCGATCGAGGATTTGGCCGAGCTAATTCACGATCTGAAGAACGCCAATCCTCAGGCGAGAATTTCCGTGAAGCTGGTTTCCGAAGTGGGAGTCGGCACCATTGCCGCCGGGGTGGCGAAAGGAAAAGCGGACGTCATCCTGATCAGCGGATACGACGGGGGGACCGGCGCTTCGCCGCAAACCTCGATCCGACATGCGGGGCTTCCGTGGGAGCTTGGTTTGGCTGAGGCGCACCAGACGCTCATGCTGAACAACCTGCGCAGCCGCGTTGTCCTTGAGACGGACGGCAAGATGATGACCGGACGGGACGTCATCATTGCGGCGCTGCTTGGAGCGGAGGAGTACGGCTTCTCCACCACGCCTTTGATCACTTTGGGCTGTGTCATGATGCGCGTCTGCCATCTCGACACCTGCCCGGTCGGTGTAGCGACACAGAATCCGGAGCTTAGAAAGAACTTTACGGGTGACCCTGACCATGTGGTCAATTTCATGCGGTTTGTCGCGCAGGATGTGCGCGAACAGATGGCCGAGCTGGGCTTCCGCACGCTCGAAGAGATGATCGGCCGCACCGAGGTGCTCGAGGCCGATGAGGCTGCCGGACACTGGAAAGCGAAGGAATTGGACCTTAGTCCAATTCTGTACCAGCCGGAAGTGTCCGATGAAGTGGCCGATACTGCACTATGAGCCAGGATCACGGGTTGGAACGCTCGCTGGACGTAAGGCGCATTCTTCCAGCCAGCCAGGCTGCCCTGGAATTCGGGGAGCACGTCCATATTACTTTGCCGATCCGCAACACGGACCGGGTTGCCGGAACGATTCTCGGCAGCGAAGTTACCCGCCGCTACGGAGCGGAAGGCTGCCGGCCGATACGATTCGCCTGCACTTCAGGGCTCGGCGGGCCAAAGCTTCGGCGCTTTCGTGCCGAAGGGCGTGACGCTTTCCCTCGAAGGAGACGGCAACGACTATTTGGGCAAAGGATTATCCGGCGGCAAGCTGATCGTGTTCCCTTCGGAGCAGTCGACTTTTGTGCCGGAGGAGAACATTATCATCGGTAACGTGGCCTTGTACGGCGCGACCGGCGGTGAGGCTTATATTCGCGGGATTGCGGGAGAGCGGTTCGCCGTCAGAAACTCCGGCGTGAAGGCTGTAGTAGAGGGCGTGGGCGATCACGGTTGCGAGTATATGACCGGAGGCCGGGTCGTGGTCCTGGGCAAGACGGGACGCAACTTTGCGGCCGGTATGTCCGGCGGTACCGCATATGTGCTCGACGAAGACGGCACCTTTGCGGACAACTGCAACAAGGACATGGTCCATCTGGAGCATGTGGAGGAAATCTTCGACATCAACGAGCTGAAGCTGATGATTCAGCATCACGCAACGTTCACGGACAGTACGGTAGCTCACCGGATTCTAAGCCGTTGGGATGAATATATCTGGAAGTTTGTCAAAGTAATTCCCAAGGATTTCAAGCGTATGTTCGAGTCTATCGAGCGCATGAAAAGAACGGGACTCAGTCAACAGGATGCCGTCATGGTCGCTTTTGAAGAGAATCGCAAAGACGTTGCCCGAGCCAGCGGAAACTAAACGATTCTAGCATATGAAGAATGGAGGGGAGCGCTTGGGTAAACCAACGGGTTTTATAGAGCTTGAACGACAGGACTCCACAGAGCGCCAGCCTCTGCAGCGGATTCGGGATTGGAAAGAATTCTACAACACGCTTCCTGAGGAGAAGCTGCGCATGCAGGGAGCACGCTGCATGGACTGTGGAATACCATACTGCCATACGGGCAAACAAATCAACGGCAACGTGTCCGGGTGTCCGGTTAACAACCTGATTCCGGAATGGAACGACCTGGTTTATCGGGGGCGTTGGAGAGAGGCTTTGGACCGTCTGCACAAAACCAATAACTTTCCCGAGTTCACGGGCCGAGTATGCCCGGCTCCTTGCGAAGGCTCCTGTACGGTTGGCCTGATCGGTTCTCCGGTCACGATTAAACACATTGAACAGGCGATCGTGGATAAAGGGTTCGAGGAAGGTTGGATCGTCCCTGAGCCGCCTGCTTTGAGAACCGGCCGCAAGGTGGCCGTTGTAGCTCCGGCCCCGCCGGCCTGGCCTGCGCCGCTCAGCTGAACAAAGCGGGACATACGGTGACCGTTTTTTTGAACGGGCCGACCGTGTCGGCGGCCTTCTCATGTACGGTATTCCGAATATGAAGCTGGAGAAATCCGTGGTGGAACGCCGCGTAGCGATCATGGAAGCCGAAGGCATCCGCTTCGTGACGAATACCGAAGTGGGCAAGGATGTCACCACCGACGTGCTGATGAAGGAATTCGACGCTGTCGTGCTTTGCGGCGGAGCCACCCGCCCGCGCGAGCTCAATATCGATGGGCGCGGCTGAAGGGAGTCTATCCTGCGATGGAATTCTTGACGCAGAACACAAAGAGTCTGCTGGATTCCAATCTGGAAGACGGCCAATTTATCAGCGCCGAAGCTGGATGTGGTCGTCATCGGCGGCGGAGACACGGGGACGGACTGCGTCGCAACTGCCATCCGTCATAAGAGCAACAGCGTAACGCAGTTCCAGCACAGAGCGATGCCTCCGGAGCACCGCGCTGTGGATAATCCTTGGCCGGAATGGCCGAAGGTCTATAAGCTGGAATACGGGCATGAGGAAGCTGCGGCGGTTCAAGGCAGCGATCCGAGAGAGTATCTCATCTCTACTAAGAAGCTGGTCGGGGATGAGAACGGCCGTGTAAAAGAGCTCCATACCGTCCGGATCGAATGGCAGGAGGATGAAGAAGGCGGATTGGTGCCGGTCGAAATCCCGGGCAGCGAGAAAGTCTATCCGGCACAGCTGGTACTGCTTGCTATGGGCTTTGCCGGACCGGAAGGCGACCTGCTGGATCAGCTTGGAGTGGAGAAGGACATCCGTTCCAACGCCAAAGCCGCTTACGGCAAGTACAAAACCAACGTGGACAAAGTGTTCGCCGCCGGCGATATGCGGCGCGGCCAAAGCTTGGTTGTATGGGCCATTAACGAAGGACGCGAAGCGGCCCGTGAAGTGGACCGTTTCTTGACAGGCAGCTCTAACCTGCCGTAATACAAAACAGCGAATAACGGACAGCAGTAAGCTGCCATTCCGTTATTCGCCGTTTTTTTGTTGCCGAGCACAAGCACTGAATAATAGCTGGAAACCTGATTTCGGAGTTAGCCCCATGGTAGTTTATGTTATCCATAGCGGATGTATAAGTCGAACTAAAGGAGGAAAAAAACGGGGCTCGGCAAGTCGCGGTCATGTTGCAGGGAATATAGCTAAACAGGAAAAGCTACATCTAATCCTGCCTTCTTAGATGTACGAATCGGATTTGCTGGAATTTCTCCTTGTAATTCAGCACATTGAGCATGCGAGAGACAGTTACCACAGCATTAACGGGAGTTTTTTCCAGCAAAAGAATGCTAAAGAGCGCATCCGGACAAGATTAGCAGGAGCTTTTCCAGTTTGTCTTGTCGGGTACCTTGCGCTGAAGTGCATGACTGCCATGCTGCATAGATGGTTGACAGCAATCGAATAACAAACAGGGCCTCCGCCTATCTTACGTAACCCGACACATTGGCGGTATGTGCGCGGATCGTTTCCGGCACATCTTTTAAAGCTTTTACCGTGTACAGAGTGCCTGTTCCGCCTTTATAAAGATCGACCACATTAAACGCCCATTCGTTGGACACCGGAATGAAGATTGCGTTTATTCCCGCTTCCAGCGCAGGATTAATGTCGGTACGGATGGAATTGCCGACCATCCAGGTTGATCTGCGGTCGAACCCGTTCGCTGTCAGCACATTTTCCATTGCAGCCGTAGTCTTGTGCATTACGATGAATATGCGGTCTTCGAAAATCTTTTCCAATCCTGCAGTTTTCACTTTGTTCATCTGAATGCCTTCGTCGCCGCCGGTATACAGAATTAGCTGATGACCTTCATTTTTTTAAGCGAATATAGCGATTCGAACAGATCCGGGTAAGGCTCGATTGTCATCGCGTAAACCGTGTGCCCGAGCTCCAGAAGCTGCCGAATTTCCTCCGAGGATACGTTCCTTCCTGTCAAGTCGCAATAATACTCATAAGTCTCCACAAAAGATTGGGGAAACCGGTCTGCGGCAAAACCGTGGATCTTCACTCCGGCCAAGTCGAGTTCAAGCTGCTTTGCCTTGAATTCATCCTTCTTGACGCGGTAGCTGTGGAACCATTCCTCCATCAAATCGGCAAATTGGTCAATGACCAGGTCAAAATATTTATTGCAATGAATTAAGGTATCGTCGAGGTCGAATAGAATCGTTTGTCTGTTCATAGGCGTAGACTCTCTCTCTTTTACAATGGTTTTTTCAGAAGTTTATACCAAAAGCAGGAGCCTTTTGTCAATGGCCCCACTAGTCTTTTTTAACCATTTCAGGCGGCTTTTGAAACATTTTCTTTTCCTGCGCGCCTGAATAAAGGATTTTGGCCAAAGGAGAACGAAACAAGTAGGAAACTGCCGGAGTGGAAGGGAGAGCCAGCCATGAGGACTGCCATCGTGTTCACCGGTAAGCTGATCCTTTCCTTCCTGATCGGCTTATTGTTTATGTTTATTATTATGATCCCGATATCCCTATCGGCTGCCGCACTTTTCGGCATTAAGGGAGGACTGGATGAATTATCCAGAACTTCGCTGTTCACTTTCTACATAGGCGGCATTTCACAGACACTGGCTTTTATCGCTTCGCCGCTGCTGATGTATGTACTTTTTTGAACGCAAAAAAAACGTTGGCCCCTCGGTTGGAGTGCTCCCTGCAAAAAAACGCAACGGCAGCCCCCGCGCTTCCAGCGATCCGATCGGCTTCGGCGAGCCAAGGCGCTCTCACTCACCAGCCATCACACCGTCCAGCGGACCCAACGGTTTCAACGAGGCACGCGCCGTGCGCACCTCAGCCGCTGAGCCGTCCAGCGGCAGCTACAATTCCGCCACGTCCCGGCTCACCGCTTCACGCGCCACTTCACTCAGCTTCCCCAAGTCCCGGTTTCTTCTCTGTGCTCTCGGAATTTTCACCGGTGCTGCAGCCATCTCGTTGTCATTTATGCTGATCCGGCTGGCCGGCGGGATCGCCTCGACATCTTTTCACTGGGACACCCAAGTCATGCAGTCGCAGCTGCTGTTCCTCGCCGTGTTCACGCTGGTCGCCATAAGCGAAGAAATCTTCAGCCGAGGCTATATCCAGGGATTGGCAAAATATCATTGGGGCAGCCGCGCGTCGATTCTTATATCTTCCGTCCTTTTCGCAGCGTTCCATGTGACGAATGCGGGAGCTTTGGACGCGGGGCTGCCCCTCATCAATGTCTTTCTCGCCGGGCTTGATCTCGCGGCCGGCCGGGAGAGGACAGGCTCCTTGTGGTTCGGGATCGGCTTCCATCTAACATGGAACTACGTCCAGGGCTGCGTGTTCGGTTTTCCCGTCTCCGGCCATCCCGTCCCATCGCTGCTGGCAGCGCAAACTTCAGGCCCGGCCTGGCTCCACGGAGGCGTCTTCGGCGCAGAGGGAAGCCTCGGGACACATTGGTGCTCGTTGCATTGGCCGTCTGTTTGTTAAAATACCCCGCAGTCGAAAGCAATACTCTGTTAAATGACCCTCGCGTTGGGTTAAAATAATTACAGCGAATATTGAGGCTTTGCAGGATCCATCATAAAAGGATAAGGTCTCCAGGTCCGAAGGGGGGTACAGCATGTATTTGTTGGTCATCGGACTGCTCCTGTTTATTTTCCAAATCGCCACTATCCTGGTGATTGAATTCCGCAATCCCAACAAAACGGTAGCATGGCTAATGATTCTTTTCGTTGTTCCGTTGATCGGCTTTGTGATGTACTATTTTATGGCCAAGGAGTACACGCACAGAAGAAAAGTCAGGCGAAGGACCCGCAAAATTTACGGCGATCTGCAGGACGAAGTCATCAAAAAACTCCAGCATCGTCCGCGACATTATCGAAATGGGCCACTGCGAAATCTATACCCATCCCAGGCTTTACGGCCTGTTAAGCCATATTCCCAAGGCCCCGATCACGAACAACAACGACGTGCAGGTGCTTACCAACGCGGAAAGTACATACGAAGCGATTCTCGAGCGATGGACAGCGCCAAAAAAATTTATCCATATCGAATATTATACGATTCGGGATGACGAGATTGGAAACAGATTTCTTCAAATGATGGTAAAAAAAAGCGAGGCAGGGTGTCAAAATCCGGCTCATTTACGACGGCATCGGTAGCTACCAGCTGACCAGGTCGTACGTGAAAAAAGCTGACGGAAGCCGGGATAGAGCATCATGTGTTTCTTGCGCCGATCATCGCTTTTTTTTCGACAAACGGATGAATTACCGCAATCACCGGAAAATCGTCGTCGTAGACGGGTTTTTTGGGCTTTCTGGGCGGGATTAACATCGGGGACGAGTACCTGGGAAGAAGCGGCCCGTTCTCTTTCTGGAGAGACACTCATATCGCGCTGCAGGGGGATGCGGTTTATTTTCTGCAGAATTCGTTCCTCACCGACTGGTACTTTGTAAGCGGGCAAAAGCTCACCGACAGCTATTACTTCCCTCCGCATATGTGCCTGGACAAGGAGCATGTGCAGATTATCGCGAGCGGGCCGGACGACTACTGGGACGTAATCCTGGAAATGTACTTCTCGGCAATCGCCTCCGCAACGAAAAGAATTTATATAACGTCACCGTATTTCATACCGGACGAGAGCATCCTGATGGGACTGAAAACCGCGGCGATTTCGGGGGTGGACGTACGGATCATCTTTCCAAGTGTGGGGGATTCGCACCTCGTGCAGTGGGCTTCTTTGTCTTATGTAAAAGAGCTCCTGGAAGCCGGTGTCCGTTTCTTTCTGTATGAAAAAGGGTTTATCCACGCGAAGGTCATTATCATCGATAATGTGCTTGCTTCGGTGGGCACGGCAAATATGGATATGCGAAGCTTTTTTTTCAGCAATTTCGAAATGAACGCGGTGATGTTCGACAAAGCGTCCATTGAAAGGCTTGAGGCGGATTTTATGCACGATTTGACCCACTGCTCGGAAATCAAGCTCAGGGAATTCGAGAAGCGGCCGCGGCTGCAGCGCGGTTTGGAAGTGGTGGCACGCTTGTTTTCTCCCTTATTCTGATCCTCGTCAAAGATGGCTTAGAATAGGGTCCAGATTTTGCGGTGGCACCTTATCGATCAGGTCTCCCACGCGCTGCAGCCGGTCGTGAATATTGAGCAAGGTAAATTCCCTCGGGTCGACCTTCGCTGAACCTCTTCCCACAACAGCGGCGTGGATACCGTTGCCTGCTCCCTGGCGCGCGGAGTGTAGGGGGCGGACAGCGTTTTGCCGTACCAATGCTGTAGATAATCCACATAGATCAGAGAGCCGCGGTTTTTTTTCAGCCTCTCGATCGTGAACAGCTTCGGATGCTTCTCCACCACATATTTGCCGATAAAATGTCCGATTTTACGCAGCTGCTCGAATGTATACCCTCGCTGTATCGGGATATAGATCTGCACTCCCGTAGCTCCCGAGGTTTTAGGCACGGAAGAGATACGCAGCTTATCCAGAGCATCGCCGATAATGTCGACTGCCTGCATAATCCGCGGCTCCACCTGCACGCTGGGATCTATATCGATCAGCCACTCCGCCGGGAGCATGTCGCCCACATGGTTAAAGGATGGGTGAAACTCCAGGCAGCCCAAATTCCCGAGCCAGATCAGAGTCGGAAGGCTGTCCAGCACCACATATTCCACGGATTCCAGCTCTGAAGTCTTCACAAAAGCGGGTGTCGGATCGGGGGCATTTTTTCTGGTAAAAGGATTTGCCGCTCCAGCCGTCGGGAAAACGGATAGTGGTCAGATAGCGGTTGCGGCAGTATTTAAGCAGGTATGGGGCGAGCTTGGCCAAATGCTGGAGATACATGATTTTCGTGATGCCCTGCTCGGGCCACAGCTCCTTCTCCGGATTGGTCACTGTAAGTTCATGCCCCTCGATACGGACGGTGCCTTTTGCCTCTGCAGCCATTGCCCATGAGCCTCCTCTACGATGGAATCACCAGCTTAGCTATCAGGAACCCGTCACTTTGGTTCTGGCTTTCCCTCTGCCTTTGCCGCGTTCTCCGGCGGGAGCGGCAGGCGGCGGAGTCACTGCATCCAGGCTGGCCTGCAGCGCGGACATCAGATCAATGACATTCGCCCTCTGCGGCTCCGGTGCGGTCCTGATTTCCTGCCCGGCAATTTTCTGCTGTATCGCGTCCATCAGCGCATGGCGGTAATCGTCTGAATATTTTTCCGGCTCAAAAGGGGTGGACAGATGTTCAATCAACATTTTCGCCATCGCGAGCTCCTTGTCGTTCACTTCCGCCGCCTGCGGCAGATTGGGCACCTGCTCCACCGAGCGGATTTCATCGGGATAAAAGATCGTCTCCATCGCAATACAGTTGCCGATCAGCCGGATCGCGGCCAGCGAGCTTTTGGAACGGATGGATACTTTGGCTATGCCGATTTTCCCCGTCTGCCTCATCGATTCCATCAGCAGGGAGTAAGCGCCTGCCCCGGTGTCGCCAGGAGCGAGATAATACGTTTTCTGAAAATAAACGGGATCGATGTCCGTCAAGTTGACAAAATCCAGAATTTTAATCTCTTTATTCACGCCTTCGGTCAGCTGCTCAAGCTCATCCTTTTCAAAAAATGACAAATCTTCCGGATTCATACTCGTATCCTTTGGAAATCTCCTCCCAAGGCACTTCCGTATTACATGTGCGGCATTGCCGGACATAAGAGAGCGGAGTGGAACAGCGGCTGTGGATCATCCTCAAGGATATATCCTTGTCTTCCGTGGCGGAGAACATTTTGACGGGAACATGGACAAGCCCAAAGGATATGGCGCCTTTCCATACGGTATGCATAGATTCGATCCCCTTTCGAAGCCGGCAGTCGGGCTTATTATTTTCATTGTTATTCAGTATATCCAAAAAAAAGTGCGAATGTATGAATGACCTTGGCGGCAAAGGGGAAATGCTAATAGCGATCGCAGCAAGTGAGAATCAGGAGGATGAGGGATGGAATCTCTGAACAGCGGCGAAAGTCAGGGAGTAGAAGGACAGAACATGAGCTCCATGGATATCGACCGTATGGTCAACGAAGGTTTGGGCGGCGGACTGGTGACGATGGACAACGGGTTAATCGAGGAAACGACAATGTCTGCAACCGGAACAGAGGAAAAAAAGATAAAGGAGAAAGGCCGATGAACATCGACAGAGCGCAGGAGATTTTACAATCGGAAAGAACCATCCCGGTGGAACACCAGGGCACATCGATTTGGATCGACAGCGTGGACGCAGGTAGCAACAAGGTCAAAGTCCACTCCCTGGATAACACCGGCGACAGCCGTCTGGTGAAAGCGGAAGAATTGACAGAGGTTCGATAGGGGAAGGGCGAATACAGATCTTGCGGCCTGTTGGGGGATCCCAATAGGTTTTTTTTGTTTTTTTTGTTAAGAATTTGAAACATTGGTTTCTATTTTGAAATTAATAGTATAGAATAATATGTTATAAGATTACATGTAAAGCGAGTTGAACGCGATGCGGAGCGACCAGCAGCTAAACAGAAAACGGGAGCAATTGTTGAATAAGCTTTATTCGCTGCTTGATGAAAACAAGCAATTCAGTGACCCGATAGTGGTGGCCGTTAGTCAAGAATTGGACAAAATCATTGTTAAACTGCAAAAAAGAGTACATTCACTGACGCGTATATCGGTTACTCATCCCATTTCTCTGCTGGCTTCAAATGGTGGGGGTTTTTTTTGTTTTTTTTCCGGGGCGGGATCGAAGAGTTGTGTTGATACGGAGGTTGGAGACGGCTATAATTAACAACATCTTTGGGTTGCATAGGAGTGGACAGGCCAAAGATTGGAAAAAAACTGTATTTAAAAAAAAGCAGCGATATAATTATTTTTTAGCCAGGAGTACAAGATGACGGATACGGTTTATTTTCATACCCGGCAGGAGGAAGATACGGAACGTCTGGGCAGGCGGTTGTCCGCGATGTTTGCGCCAGGCACCGTAATTACTCTGGATGGGGATTTGGGTGCGGGGAAGACCCGCTTTTCCCAGGCGCTGGCCAGAGGAATGGGCGTGCAGGAAATCGTCAATTCCCCCACCTTTACCATCATTAAAGAGTATGAGGGAGCCCGGCTGCCTCTTTACCATATGGATGTATACCGGATTTCCTTGGAGGAAGCGGAAGAGCTGGGGTTGGATGAGTATTTTTTTACGGTCAAGGCGTTACTCTTATCGAATGGTCTTCCATTATCGAAGAGATGCTCCCCCCCGAGCGACTGGCCGTCCGGATCGAAAATCTGGGAGGTTCCGAACGCAAATTCACGCTGTCGGCGTACGGGGAACCTTACATCCGTTGGTGCAGGAAGCTGAAGGAGACGGAAGACAATGGAAGATAAACATAATTTGCACCGGGGCAAGCTCCTCGCTATCGATACGTCGACAAGCTCGATGACGGTCGCTCTGCTGGAGGGAAGCCGGGTGCTGGAAAGCGTCCGTTTGTTTGCGGAACGGGATCACTCCCGGCATTTGGTGCCTGCCATCCGCAATCTGTTCGAGGCTTACGGCTGGAAGGCGGGCGATGTGGAAGCGGTAGCGGTCGGCAGAGGCCCGGGTCCTACACCGGAGTCAGAATCGGGGTCACCGTCGCGAAGACGCTGGCCTGGACTAACGGCAGCCGGCTGCTGGGCGTCTCCAGCCTGGAGG
>BBFE01000056.1 GCA_001313085.1 Paenibacillus sp. JCM 18996
GGGAAGCGTCGTTCCCGGAGCCGCTGATCGAGCAGATCGAGCCGGAGCGATCGGCCTCAAGCTGCACGAGGACTGGGGAACGACGCCGGCAGCGATCGACACCTGTCTAGGCGTGGCCGACAGGTACGACGTGCAGGTGGCCATCCATACGGACACCTTGAACGAGTCCGGCTTCCTCGAGGACACCCTCGCCGCGATCGGCGGCCGTACGATCCATACGTATCATACGGAGGGAGCGGGCGGCGGGCATGCCCCGGATATTATCCGGGCCGCCGCCGAGCTGAACGTGCTTCCCTCGTCCACCAACCCGACGAGGCCGTACACGGTCAACACCATCGAGGAGCATCTCGACATGCTGATGGTGTGCCACCACCTGGACAGCTCCATACCGGAGGATGTCGCTTTTGCGGATTCCCGCATCCGTCCCGAGACGATTGCGGCGGAGGATATCCTGCACGACCTCGGCGCGTTCAGCATGATATCTTCCGACTCCCAGGCCATGGGCCGGGTCGGGGAGGTCATTATCCGCACATGGCAAACGGCGGATAAAATGAAAAAAACAGCGCGGTCCGCTGTCCGCGGATTCCGAATACAAGGACAATTTCCGCGTCAAACGGTACATTGCCAAATATACGATCAATCCCGCCATTACTCACGGCGTATCGCATTTGGTCGGCTCCGTCGAGGAAGGCAAATTCGCCGACCTCGTGTTGTGGCATCCGATGTTCTTCGGCGTGAAGCCGGAGCTGGTGCTCAAAGGCGGCGTCATCGCCTACGCCAGATGGGCGATCCCAACGCGTCGATTCCGACGCCGCAGCCGGTATACGGCCGGCCGATGTTCGGAGCGTTCGGCGGAGCTCTGCACAGCTCTTCGATCACCTTCGTTTCCCAGGCGGCTTACGATGCGGGCGTCCACGAGAAGCTGGGGCTGCGCAAGCGGGTGGAACCGGTGAAGAACTGCCGGAGCTTGACGAAGAAAGATATGATCCATAACGATTCGACGCCGCAAATAGAAGTCAATCCTGAGACTTATGAGGTAAAAGTGGACGGGGAACTTGCAACCTGCGAACCTGCGGAGGTGCTTCCGATGGCACAGCGGTACTTTCTTTTTTTTAACCGGTCATTTTTTTTCCGTAATTCACAGATTTCCAGCTCCCCGCCTGACATTAACGGAACGCAATTCCTCTATTTTGGGAAAACAGGTTTTTACCCATCAATGTCAGCGTCTTGGCCATAAATAACGGAAGCACATTCCGTTAATTCCCGGAAATATCCGGGAAACGCAAGACATCTCGGCCTACATCCAAAAGAGAAACAGGGTATGGGGTGGAAATTTTCACGGGACGCCTTTGGTGTCGTTCTTCCCGCCGCATGCCGTAAGGAGGTGAACTAACGCTGAACCGACCGGAGCAGTTTCATTGGCTATCCTATATGCAGCTTCTCGATACCGCCCTGCCCGTCGGGGGCTTCTCCCATTCCTTCGGCCTGGAGTCGATGGTACAGGAGGGCAGGCTGTCCGATACGACGCAGCTCAAAGAATACATTCGGGCGATGCTTTTCCACAGCTGGGCACCCGGGGACACCATGGCCGTCAAGGCGGTCTATGTTTACGCGCCTGACCGAGATTACGAAGCCATTTGGCTTGTCGACCGGATGCTCCACATCCAGAGGAACGCGCTGGAAACCAGGGAGGGCCTCCACAAAATGGGCAAAAGGCTTCACAGGTTGGCCCGTTCCCTGTACCCTGACATGGATATTGCGCCACTGGAGACGGCGATCAGCGAACAGCGCTGCTTCGGAACCCATCCGTTGGTGCACGGCTGGATCTCCTATCAATTGGGAGTACCGCTCTACATGGCGGCCGAAGGATACTTGTACTGCTGTGCGGCAGCTGCGTGAACAGCGCGCTCAGATTGATGTCGATGGGGCAGACCGAGGGGCAAAAGGTGCTCGCCGACGTGCTCCCTTATACGATTGAGGCGTGCAAGCAGGTTGAAGGGCAATCGCCGCTGGAGGCCTACTCCAACTCGGTGGGGGCCGAGATCGATATGATGAAGCATGCATCGCTGTATTCCCGGCTTTTCATGTCTTGACTCTTTTTTCTCTTATGCTAGCGTTTGATAGCCATCTTAAAGGAGGAATTTTTTTTATGTGCCAGGGACAAAATCATCACCATCAAGAGTGGCAGACACCCATATTGGGAAAAAAACAGGCCCATACGCATCGGCATCGGAGGACCGGTAGGTTCCGGAAAGACAGCGCTGGTGGAGCGACTGGCCAAAAGAATGAAGGACCGCTACAGCGTTGCGGTTATAACAAACGATATTTATACGAAGGAAGACGCGGAGATCCTGATCCGGTCCGAGGCGCTGCCTGCGGAAAGAATCATCGGGGTCGAGACCGGCGGCTGCCCGCACACCGCGATCCGCGAGGACGCTTCAATGAATTTCGAGGCGGTGGAAGAGCTTGAGGAGAGGTTCGAAGACCTCCAGCTGATTTTTTTATCGAGAGTGGAGGAGACAATCTGGCGGCCGCGTTCTCCCCGGAGCTGGTCGATCGTTTTATTTATATTATCGATGTCGCCCAGGGCGAGAAAATTCCGCGCAAAGGCGGTCCCGGCATTATGCGTTCGGACATGCTGATTATTAACAAAATCGACCTGGCCCCGCATGTGGGCGCCAGTCTTCAAGTGATGGAGAACGACACGAAGCGGATGAGAGGCGATCGGCCGTTCGTGTTCACCAATCTGTTCAGCGGTCAAGGGCTGGATGAGATCGATCACTGGCTTGAACATGAATTGAGACATGCGTGAAGCGACATTAGCCGCTTCCTTCGACCGGCCCGCTGGCGGCGGAACCCGGCTGAGTGAAAGATATCACACTGCGCCGCTCAAAATCGCCAAAGCGTTCCCTTTTGACCACGGCCAGCTTGGGGTGTATATGATGGATGTCTCGCCGGGGATGATGGACAGCGACCATTACCGCATGAACTGGAACCTGAAGCCGGACTCCAGTGTGTACCTGACCAACCAATCGTTTACCAAAGTCCATCCCAGCCATACGTCGCCGAGTGTCCTGCAGCAGACAATTATAATAGAAGAAAAAAAGCGTCGCTTGAATACTTTCCGGAGCCAATTACGCTGTATAAGGCCGCACACTATGTGGGCTCGACGGAGGTACGGATGGGGGCCGGCGCCTCCCTGGCGATGGCGGAGATCGTTTGCCCCGGCAGATCGCTGCGGGGCGAGCTGTTCCAATACCGGCTGTACGATAACCGGCTGACCGTGTTTTATGAGGATGAAATGATCTATTATAACCGGCAGAGGATGGAACCCGGTGAGCATTGTTTACAGTCTCCCGGTTTGTTTGCAGAGCATACGCATTACGGTTCGTTCTTTGTTTTTTTCGGATAAAATCGAACCTTGTCACGCAGGCAGCTGCGGGATGCTCTCAATGACTGGGCACATCTGCGCTTCGGGGTTAGCCTGACCTATAAATACGGGTTGGCCCTCAATGTGCTCGGAGGCCGGGTGTGGGAATTGCAAAGCTTTCTCTCCGCGGCATGGGCGTCCGTCAGGCAAATACTGTTCGGGCTCCCGCCCCTCGCGGTTAGAAAATAACTTTCGCTCAATGTATGGTGGCGCTCCAAGATCCACTATTGCGATTCCGTCGAATGTTGATCATAGGTCTATCTCCGGACTTCGGTCTCCGGCCGTTCCAGCGAGTACAACTCATCTTCTATAGAAAGCATCCGCTCGTGCAGCAGTTTTCGCGCATCCTGCACCGCCTGGTTGTATATATACGGCCCGATCACTTTGATCATATGGTCCAAAAGCGCCTCCGCTGCAATGCTTCCGATCTCCTCCGAACGTTCCTGTATAAAATACTGCTGGACGGACTCCATCATCCGTTCTTTTTTTTCACGCGGCAATTTGCTGAACACGGATCCTCACTTCCCCCTTCGGCAATTTATTGCGGCAATCCACAAAATTACCATATTAATGAAGAATATTCCCTCGAAAAGGGCATCCTAATTTTACCGTATCAAAGCGATAGGGAGAATGCAAACATCCTGTGAATGTAATTCGAACAATGTATGAACTCTATTTGCAGTCTGTTGTCAAACCACGGCGGGATTGATATGATTACTTTTATGAAATAAGTCGTTTGTTTTAGGAAGATTTTGAGGAGGTCAAGAATTGGATAAAATTTTAACAGGAGAGATACTGCCAAATTCGCTTCCTGCGGAGGAATCGTCTCGGGCCCAGGCCCAGCCGGCGACTTTAAAGGATTTTATTATACTAACCAAGCCCGGGATCATTTTCTCTAACTCCATCACCGCTTTCGGCGGATTCTGGGTCGCTTCGAAGTGGGACATCCATTGGTGGACGCTGCTGTTCATGATGATCGGCACGGCGCTCGTTATGGCTTCGGGCTGCGTGCTGAACAACTATTTGGACAGGGAAATGGACGCCAAAATGGACAGCAAACAGGGCCGGATCCTCGTCAGAGGCGGCGTCCAACCGGAGGTTGTGCTCGTCTACGGAATTACGCTTGGGGTTATCGGACTGATGGTGCTCTTTTTCGGAGCCAGTCCAATGGCTTCCCTGCTTGTTGATCGGATTGTTCCTGTACGTATGGATTTATACCGCCTGGTTTAAGCGCACTTCGGTGTGGAGCACCGTGGCGGGAAGCTTCTCGGGTGCTGTTCCTCCTATGATCGGGTATGCGGCAGTACATCCGAACCTCGACGCGGGAGCCTGGATCCTGTTCGGCATCCTGTTCCTGTGGCAGCCGCCTCACTTTTGGGCTCTCGGCATCCGCAGAATGGAAGAGTACAGAAACGCCGGATTCCCGCTGCTGCCGGTAGTGAAAGGCACTTATGTCACCAAGATTTCGATGGTCCGCTATGTGGTGCTGCTTGTGCCGGTATCGATGCTGCTGTTCTTCTACGGCTACACGGGCTATATCTACCTGGCGTCGGCGATCGCGATGGGCCTTTACTGGACGTATCTTGTGGTGAAGGGCTTTAACGCGAAGGACGAAGACCAGTGGGCGAAGAAAGTGTTTATTTTCTCGATTAATTATCTTACGCTGCTGTTCATCATCATGGTGCTCGACACCGTGTCCAAATAAGCGCCAAGAATGCAAAAGGAATTTCCTCCGGGGATTCCTTTTTTTTCTTGAATTATCTCCCGTCCAGAAAGGAATGTCTGATGAATACGTCATTTTCGCGAAAATTGGTACAAAATGCTCGTCATGGCTGCGCTGATCGTTCTTATCGGAGTGATGGCTTACAAGCTGACGGCGGGCAAGAAACAAGAAGTCCCTTACATGAAAAAAGGCTGCCGATTTCCAAATGCAGAACGTAGACGGAACAGCGGTGAGCCTGGCGGATTTGAAGGGGAAAACGTCGCTGCTCTATTTTTTTCTGGGCGAATTGTCCCGACGTCTGTTCTCCTACAACCTATCGAATCTCCCAAATCCAGGAGAAGCTGAAAGAGAAGGGAGTTTTTTTCCCGGCAATACGGCACTCGTATCGATTACAATCGATCCGCAGCGCGACACGGCGAGTTCGCTCAAAGAGTTTGGAGGGCGCTTTCAAGCTGAATGGAAGGGATGGTATTTCCTGCGGGGGGACGAGGAGAAGACGAAGGCGCTTGCCAAGGATTACGGCGTATTCGTCAATAAGGAAAAGGACGGCAGCTTCACCCATTCCAATGTGCTGCTGCTGGTCGACGGCAAAGGGGATTTCCGCACCTATTATACCGCCGACGAAGATACCATTAATATAGATAGAATCGTGAGTGATATGGTGCAGGTGAGCAAGGAAACAAAAAAAATAAAGGGGGATGGCAGTAGCTTCTGCCTTCGTATTTTTTCTTGCCGACATAGGCATCACCGGCCCGATGGCTACAGGCGCTTGTCCTTTCCTGCACGGTGTTAATCGGGTTTATTCATTAGCACTTTATACGGGTCTTGGGGAGGGTAGACAATGTAATCGTCGAGGCCCGCTTTTTTCCAGCTGCTGGATGAGGTATTCGTCCGGCGTCCCTTCTACCCCGCATAGCCTCTTCTAGTGTAAATCTGCTCCGCATCGGGAAAAAAGGTCTCTGAGCGCGCTCCGGATTTTTTTTGCCTGAGGGATCGTTGTCCATGAACAGGTACACTTCATACACTTCGCGCTCACCGATCTTTTTTTGCGGAGGGACTCCAGTTTATGGGTATTCAGCGTACCGAAGGTGCAATAGATAGACACTTCATCGTGCAGCAGCCTCTTTAGGCGGCTTTTGTCGTTTTTTTGCCTTCCACTATGATCGCCGGATGCATGTCGTTCTCCTCGGATGGTATTTATTAACCCAATATACAACAAACAGAGAAGGGAAGCGACAAACAGGCGCACAGCATCGTGGCCGTACTATTTGTACGAAGTCAACATCAAATAATGATTGGGGTTTTGGATCGGAATAATATATAATGAAAATAGGGGGTGTTCAAGAGTGGATGAAATTTTGAATCGTATTTTAGACGAAATGAAGGAAATAAAGTCAGAAATGAAGGAAATAAAGTCAGAAGTGAATGACATAAAGAAAGCGCAGCAACAACACATGGAAATGACCACGCAATTAATTCATAGTGTCGCAAATTTGAACGGCGAAGTCGAAGAATTGAAAGATGAACTACAAGTAAGCAAGGGGTTGGCTATAACCGCTCTTGAGGAAACCTCCAGAATTAAAAGCAAACTTAAAAAAAATTAAGAGGCAAGTTAGATTGGAATGGATCATCGGTATGCGCTTTGAACGAAATATATGGAGGAGAGGGAGCGATGATGCTTGCTCTTTTTTTTAGTTTTTTTTGACTGGGAAGTCGCGATTCTTGGTATAAGTAGACTCACTCACAGATCCCGCTGGATATATTCAGGTAAATTAAAGGGAGCGAAAGTGCGAGCACAAAAAAAATGGACCATAACGCAAATTTTTTGCCGTTATGGTCCATGCCTCCAAGCGATAATGCCACGGTACTCTCTCTGAACCTATCTTTTTTCCATGAAATCCGCCTGAGCGCCTCACTCCACAGCGGCCTAGGACATCAACGCATCGGCGAAAACACTGTACGTGATCAACTCGTGCGCGCACTCACTCTTACAGCCGCCTAGGCCATCGAACGCATCGTCCGGAACGGCAGCAGCGTCAAAGCCAGCATCAAGCAGGCAAAAGCGAGAAAGTACGAAGACATATGCAGCCTGAGCTGTCCGGCAACGACCGGGCCTATAAACGCGCCGATGGAGAAGGAAATGGAGAGCAGCGAGAACATCCGTCCATATCGGGAGGCGCTGGTCAAGGCAGCGAGCAGGGTGGACATCGCCGGGAAGATCACTCCCTTGGTCATTCCAATCAGGAACAGCGAGGCGTACAGCGGGACAGGCCAATGAACGGACATGCCGAAAAAAGATGAGCGCGAGCGCCAAGCTGCCGAATATGGTGCGAGTGAAAGAAGAAATCCGGTTGAGAAACAGCATGCTGAGCGTAACCAATGCACCAAGGCTGACCAGCGAGAACAGGATTCCTGAGGTGAGCACAGAGTTCTGCGTCGATTTCATCAAGGGCAGTTCAAAGAACAGAATCCCTTGGGAGCAGGAGATGGCCAGAGGGATAAGAAAGAACAGCCACGGGATCGTCTCGTTCTGCGCAGGATCCGGCTCAGACATACCACTGGGCCTGCTGCCCGTGTTATTGCGGCCCGCATGGCCCTGTCCCCGGGCGCCATGTGCCGCTGGGCCGTGGCTGTTATGGTGGTGCATATGCCCAATGAGCATTCCGGCTTCTTTGCCGCCTGAGCCCGCTCTGTGCTCCTTCACCCCTGGAATCGCCAGAAGACCGGTAATAATGAGGCCCCAGCCGAGGAAAGAAAAGGAAGCGGCAAAACCGAACTTGGCTACCAGGTAGGCTCCGGCTGCGGGCGATACCACGGAAGCCAGCGTATGTACCAAACCGTTGCCCGCCATCAATTTTCCTTGATGCACCCGGTCTTTGGCGATTTTGGCGAGCATTGCCAGGCAAGCCGGCGACAGGAATGCCAGCACGAATCCGCTGATGGACCGGATAATGAGCAGCTGCCAGGGATCCGTCACCTTGGATTGAAAAATAAGCACAATCCCTGCTACAATCAAGCTGGTCACGATAAACATTTTGCTGCCGTAGCGGTCGACGCGTATCCCGCAATCAGATTTCCGGGCAGGTGGGTGATCGAGTACATTCCAAGGATAAATCCGATAAATGAAGGCGCCGCCCCCAGCGACAGAGCAAATGGGGAGAGGATCGGGTACTGCGCGTGCAGATCAAAGAAAGCGACAAACATAAATAGATACAGCCATACCGCCGTTTTCACGGGCTTCACCACCTTGGACATCTGGTTTCTGTTTTTCCAATGAACATATCCGCGCCACAGCGACATTTTGATAGCCTTCTGACAGGGGCGCTGCCTTCTCATTTTGCTTCAGCGGCTCTCCCCCGATTTGTCCATTGGACGGTTTACTTACTTGTACGCTGCTTGTCTTCCGGTTAGTACGAAAATTTATACAAGCAGTCCGAAAGGAGGCTCTCTATGGACCCGGTCATTTTATCGGCGCTTGTTTTGCTCGCGTTATCGATTGTCTTCAGATTGGCCAGAACTTATAAAAAACAGCAGAGGGAGTAGCGGGGAGGAGATCAGGCGGAAGCTGGAGAGCTGCGCAAAAAAAGGGATGAAGAGTAATCAGGCCCTATAGTATGATAGAATAGCAGGAATCAGATAGGGGAGGGATCCTTTTTTGGATCAGTTGGCGGCTTTTGCGCAAGACCGTTGGTTTATTATCGTAGGGGCGATCATCGCTCTGCTAATCGTGATTTCGATCGTCAAGACGGTGCTCAAATGGGTGCTGGTTCTCGCCATCATCGCTGTGGTTCTATATTACGGCGCGAATTATAAAGATCAGCTTACCGGGCTCTCTAACAAAGCTGTGGAAACGGTGGCGCTCAGCGCCAAAGAAGGTGCGGTAAAAGCTATTACTGCGGAAATGAAAGACGCGAAGTACAACCAGAACCCGGACGGGACTTTTACGATCACTGCCAAAAGCATTACTGTGGAAGGCAAGCCCGGAGCGGACGAGGTGAAAGTGACTTTTATGAAACAAAGCTTCTCCGTCAAAACGGACGAAATGATCAAAGCCTTCATCGAACAGGCAAAGAAAAAACACAAATTAACTGATTTTGAACAGTCCTATGAGAAAGGAGGAACAGCAGAGTGAACGAAAGGTTCTTTTCTTCTATGAATTGGATTTCCGTTTTCATAGTAATTCTTTTCGCCGCATCAATTATCCAGGGATTGCGCCGCGGCGCTTCGGGATCGGCCAAACGCCTGCTGCAGCAGATCACGGATGTGGCCTTGACGCTGCTGAGCCTTTATGCGGCCTGGCTGCTTGCCAATTGGGGCTCGCCCAAGCTGCAGGCTACCTGACGGACAGCGCAATCATCATTCCGCAGGAGCAGATGGGATTTTTTTTCAGCAGATGTTTTACACCTTCGTGACTGGGATAAGAGATTTTTTTCCCTGCTGCGGATTTCCGTGCTTTTCCTTGTCGGCTACAGTGTGACTAAATATATACTACGCTGGATTTGTTCCCCCTTCCTGTACAGCCTGGCGTATCGTGAGCAGCCTGAAGAGCAATCTTCTTCCTTTTGGAGCTCGCTGGTGGGAGGCGTTCTTGGCGCTTTGATGGGCGCAGGCCGGGCATTGATCCTGATCGCGCTGCTGTTCGCCTATGCCACCTTATTTCCGCAAACGACGCTGGCGGGCTATATCGGCGCCTCTTCCATCTATCAGAAGGGCGCGTCCGAGGTGGTGAAGCCTATCACGGGGGATTTTATCGCGAACAAAATTCCGGTGTTCACCCGTGCCGTAGAGCAGGAATTCAACCAAATTATACAGCGTAAATATGAAGTGATCGACGCCAAAGTTCCCGACAACATTACCGAGGCGGCCAGGCAGATTACCGCTGACGCCAAGACGGACGAGGAGAAAGCGAGGCTTCTATACCGCTGGGTCGGCACGAGAGTACAGTACGATTGGGACAAAGTGAATCTGTACGAACAGAAGCGGATATGGAAAGAGCAGACGCCCGAGGATACCTTCCAAACCCGCAAAGGCGTATGCATAGATTACTCCCGATTGTACGCGGTGATGGCCCGTGCGGTGAATCTGGACGTCAAGGTCGTCACAGGACTCGGTTATGACGGCCGCGGAAGCTACGGTCCTCACGCCTGGAATGAAGTCAAGCTGAACGAGCAGAACAAATGGGTGCCTCTGGATTCCACCTGGGTGGCGAGCGGCGGCAACTGGTTCAATCCTCCTAATTTCAACCAAACGCACATAAGAGAGGCATGAGCCGACGCGTTCCTCTCCGGGTGCGCGTTGCGGCGCTGTACGCCGGATGAAAGGAACACCAGATTTCCCGTAAAAAAGGAAGGCGGTGTTCTTTTTTTTAGCACGCAGAATTTGGTACACTTAAGTTAGTCTGCCGCGAGGTTTGAGCGGTGTTTTTTTGAAAGGAAAGGAAATCGGGCAATGAAAACAACGATTCAAATCGACGAACCCCAAAAAAAGTGGAAAAAAATTGAAGCGGCGCAAGTTCATGACGCGCATTAATCTGTTCTTTTTTCTGCACTTTTTATTCTTTTTTTCCGTCCTGATTGTGCGTTTGGCGATGCTGCAGTTTGTCGAAGGCAAGGATTTGGCCGCCAAGAAGCTTTCCGTTACGGAAAGGAAGACTCTGATTCCTCCGGTACGGGGGAATATTCTCGACAGCAGCGGCTATCCGATTGCATATACGAGCCCGACGCAATCTTTGTTCTTCCGCGTAGAATCTCCCCAGAAAAAAAAGATGATGTCATAGCGTTGGCCAAACGTCTGGCGGATGTATTTGAGAAATTCGGGCGTAAGGACAAAAAAACAGCTGACGGCGGATGACATTATCAAGACGATGGATGTCGGCTATGACCTGGACAAGAAGGAGACCAAGAAGCCGAGCTATAACTGGGTGCCCCGCAGAATCAAGCCGGATTTGACCAAAGAGGAAATCGCTTATCTTATGGAGCACCGCGACGAGTTCAGGTGGATCGACGTGACGGAGGAAAGCATCCGTACTTACGATCCCAAGACAATTGCCGTGCAGCTGGTCGGCTATATGAAGTCCTTCTCTGCAGCGAGGGAACCGACCCACGGACTGCCCTTTTATAAAAAAATAAAGATAACACCGAAAATTACCTTGACTCGGAAGATGTGGGCTACAGCGGGTTGGAGCTGATGTACCAGAAGGAGCTGCGCGGAGAGACGGGAGCGAAGAGCTATCCGGTCAACGCCTCCGACAAAATTATCGGCAAAGTCAGCATTTCCAAGCCCCAGAAGGGGAACAACCTGCAGCTGAGCATCCACAAAGACATTCAGTTGGTTACGGAAAAAAAGCGATTACGGACCAGATCGAGTTTCTTCACACTGAGGAGGCCCGAAGGATTTCGGGCGGTTACGGCTACGCGCCTAATGCGAGAGCGGGCTATGCCGTAGCTATGGAAGTGAAGACAGGGCGTGTGGTGACGATGGCAAGCATGCCGGATTACGATCCGAACGTATGGAATGGCGGGATTTCACAAGACAATTTAAATAAAATTCAACCGTTTGTAAACAACGGCACGATCAGGACGTCTTACCCGGACTGGCCTGAGAAGGAAAGAAACAAGCACCCGTCCTCTCTGGTCTATATGGGTTCGACCATTAAACCGCTGACGGTATTGTTCGGGTTGCACAATAAATTCTTTGACACCTCGTACCAGTATAACGATGTAGGCACATTTAAATTCGGTCTCGATAATTCAGCGATTTCCAACTCGGACAGACATGCATGGGGACCCATCACTCCATCGCAGGCTATTGAGCACTCGTCGAATACGTTTATGTCGGCCATGGTAGGCTCGCAGCTGTATTCAAGGTACGGGGCAAAGGGCATGCAGATGTGGGCGGATTTCCTCGCCAGGTTTGGCCTGGGAGTTGACACAGGGAGCGGTCTGCCCGGAGAGTTCTTTGATAACAATATTCAGAACGAGTTTTTTTGCCAACGCCAAAAGAGACTCCGCCATGTCCGCTCTGATCTATGCTTCCTGGGGGCAGAATGAAAGGTATACGCCGCTGCAGCTGGCACAATATGCGGCCACTTTGGCTAACAAAGGGAAGCGGATGAAGCCGCAGTTTGTAGATAAAGTCACAACTTACGACGGCGTCCCTGTCAAGACTCTGGAACCGGTTATTATGGATCAGGAGCAGTTTCCGGAGCAGTATTGGAATGCTATATTCACAGGAATGCAGAAGGTCGGCAAGCAGGGGTTTGAGGGCTTTAACTATTCCGTGGCGGCCAAGACGGGTACTTCAACCCAGACGGTAGGCGGCAAATCGGTGGATAACGCCGTATTTATCGCGTTTGCGCCTGTAGAAGATCCCAAGCTGGCGGTTGCCATCGTTATTCCGGAAGGTGGATACGGTTCATGGGGCGCCGCTCCGATTGCACGGAAGATGTTCGACGCTTACGATAAATTTTATGGACTGGGCGCAGCGCCGAATCCGGCCATACAAATCTCGGAGTAATCGGAACAAGATGTACGAATTGAACGACTGGATGACGCTTATTGAAAATTGGCTGGCCTTTCTCCGTGGTGTAACCATTGCGGCTGGAGGGCGGCCTTTTTTTGCGTTTCACCGAATGGAAGAAAATGACTTTGTGTCTGGTAAAATAATACAAACAGTTTCGCATGCGCCGCGTTCGGGTAATCGTTATCTTAATGTAAATTGCTCAATGATATGATCCCGAGGGGGTGGAACAATAATGGGTAAGATTGCTCTGGTTCCGCTTGACGCGAGACCGGTGACGAGAGATCTGCCTGTTCGGATCGCCTCAATAGCCGGCTGGGACGTATTGGTCCCCTCGAAGGAATGGCTGGGCCATCTCAAAAAATCCCGGAAATAGGAAAGAAATCATTTCCTGGCTCACCGAGGTCAGCGAAGAAGCGGATGCGTTTGTCATCTCTTGCGATATGCTGGGATATGGAGGATTAGTACCTTCGCGTGTTTCCACTCTGACCGAGAGGCAGATTAAATCGAATCTTCAGGTCATCCGTTCGCTCAAAAAAAGCGGTTTCCCCAGAAAAGGATATTCGCCTTCAGTATGACGATGAGGATCGCGAATACGAACGACATTGAGGAAGAGAGGGAATACTGGGCCAAGTATGGGAAGTTGATCTGGACATGCTCGTACCATACGCACCGTTATGAGGCGACAGGGGAGACGTCCAGTGCCGAAGCGGCAAAGAAGGCAAGGGAAGCGATTCCCGTGCAGATTTGGCAGGATTATGTGGAAACGCGGGCCCGCCGATTTTCCATCAATCAATGGATTCTCGGCCTGGCGAAGGAAGGGGTCATCGATTTTCTTGTGTTCTCGCAAGATGACACGAGCGAATATGGTATGAATATCCAGGAACAGCATAGAATCCGGGAGTTGATCCATCAGTACGGATTGGGGATGAAGGTGCTTGTCTACCCTGGAGCGGAGGAAGTGGCGAGCACCTTGATCACCAGATTATTGAATGAAGCTGCAGGCAGGCGGCCGCGGTTCTTCCCGATCTATTCCGGCATGAAGGGGCCGTTTATCCGCGCATTGTATGAAGACAGGCCAATTGGGGAAAGTGTCGTCGGACATATTTTTTGCGGCGGGCGGGATGATTGTGGACCATCCGGACTATGCGGATATCATCCTGGCGGTGAACACTCCCGGAAAGGAGCAGGGAGACATGTTGAACAGCCATAATCTGTCGCAGGTCAATACTTCGGACCGGAACATTCCGGCATTCATCGATAAGATTAAATACTACCTGCTCCAAGGCAAAAAAGGTGGGCATAGCGGACTTGGCTTACGCCTATGGAGTGGACCCGGTGTTTTACGAACTGCTCAAGGCCCAGGTGGAAATCACGCGGCTGGCCGGTTTTGCCGGCTGGAATACGGCGGGAAATACGCTGGGGACCTGTATAGGCCAAATCTGCTGCCGATTGGTGGACGATTATAGCCAGCAGTCCCATATGGAGCTTCTTATGCTGCGTATCGCCGACGACTACCTCTATCAGTCTGTCGTCCGTCCGGAGCTGAACGAGTGGCTTCAAACGCATAATAATCTGACAATCGGCCAGTTGAAGGATGAAGTGGAGAAACGGCTCAAGCCGTTGGTGGAAGGTCTGCACAGACAGCTGTTCGCGTGTGTTGACGGCATCTCGTATTCACTGAAGATTGAAGATATCTACCAGCCGTGGCACCGCACCTCCGAAATCGGCCTCGACTTTCAACTGATGGAGCACTCTTGAACGTCGGAAGAGCCTTATGGAAGCTCTTCCGATTTTTTTTCGGATATTTTAGACGGGTAAAAAAAACGTATCCCACACATTTCGAATGGTATTACACCGAACAAGCAAAAAAAAGGAGCTGCTGCTTAGCAAACCCCTTCACATTCGTTTCTTGTCCCCAGGATCTAATCATAAAAGCATGATATTCAACCAAGCCCCCTCCGTCCGGAGTGAGTCCGCTACTCCAACCCGGCCTCGGAGAAGACCCGGCGGAAAGCTTCTGCAGATTTCCGCATCAGCACTTCGCTGGACTCGGTCAACGGCTCCGGAGTGAGAATTTCCTGCGAAACGGCTCCTTTATATCCGATCCGCCGGAGCCCCTGCAGGAAGCTCGTCAAATCGATGACCCCTTCTCCCGGGTACAGCCGGTTGTTGTCGAGAACTTCTTCCACAGGCACATTCGGTGCGTCATTGATATGTACGTGAACGATTTGTTCCGGGCGGAGGCGGAGAATGTCATTCAGGTCGGCCTCCGTCGTGTACCAGTGGTAGGAGTCGAACAGCAGGCCGACATTGCTTTCGCCGATCGCTTCGATCCAATCCAGAGTGCTGTCCATATCCCAGATAAAAGGGTGCTCCCAGCGCGTGCGCAAATGATGGGGACCTACAAATTCAAGTCCCAACCGAATCCCGTACGGGCGGAGCAGCTGCGCGCAGGTGCGCAAACGGCGGGTCGCGATCGCCATGAAATGGGCCGCGTTATAATCTGTGGAAGGCAGCACATAAGTACAGCAGGAGGTACAGCCTATCGCAGCGGCGGCTCGGCATCCCTGATCAAACGTGAAAGCCTTTCACAAAACTTTCTTCATCATTTCTCCATTCCAGCGGCAGTCCGATGGCACCGATGACCACCCTATGCTCCTTAAGAAATTCACGGCAGGCGGACAATCCCTTGCCTGCAATCCACTGCTCCAAAGAACTGCCGTCCGTATCGACGGCGCCAAATCCGTTCTCTCCCGCGAGGACGATGAACTCTTCCAAACTCCCTACTCGTCCCAAGCCTGCTGATGTTACTCCTTTGATCATTTTCACATTCTCCTTTCAAATTCAATTCATCGATAGAGGATGTTGAGCGAACCAGGCCCTGCATCACGTACATGACCCTGTCTAATTTCACATTAGCGGAAGAAAGCGCAAACATCAAGAAGAAAACAAAGATTCGAACCATGAGAAGGCCAAATATGAAGAAGAACGTTTCGTCAATCGCTCCATGGTATGATATACTATTGTATCGAAACGGGTAGCGTAATATAGTTTGGCGGGAGGACACAGTATGTGCGGAATCACGGGATTGCTATATTTTGAAGATAGAGAACCGACACACGAATTATTGAAGAAAATGACCGATGTGATCGAGCATAGAGGGCCAAACGATTCGGGTTTCTGGACGGAGAACAGGATCGGGCTGGGTTTTCGCCGCCTGTCCATCATCGACCTTAAGGAAGGCCACCAGCCTATGGCGAATGAAGATGAAACCGTCTGGATCGTATTCAACGGCGAAATTTATAACTATAAGGCGTTGCGGGAGATGTTAATTTCGAGAGGGCACCAATTCAAAACGCACAGCGATACGGAAGTGATCGTGCATTTATATGAGGAATACGGCGAGGACTGTGTCAAGCATTTGCGGGGGATGTTCGGATTTGTCATTTGGGACCGCAGGAAAAAAGGTGCTTTTCGGCGCAAGGGACCACTTCGGCATAAAGCCGTTCTATTACTGCAAAAGCGCAGATCGGTTCATGTTCGCCTCTGAAATCAAAAGCTTGATCGCGTCCGGCACACTGGAAAGGTCGATTCGCACGGAAAGCCTGCTGAACTACCTCACATTCCAGTACGTACCGGAGCCCGACACGATGTTCGAAGGCATCCATAAGCTTCCCCCGGGGCATACGGTTACCGTTACCTTCGACGGACAGATGACGGTGCGCAAATACTGGGACCCCATGCTCGAGCCGGAAGACAAGCCTTTTGACTATTATGTCGAGCTGCTAAGGGAGACGCTGAAGGACTCGGTCATCCACCACATGCACAGCGATGTCGACCGCGGCTGCTTCTTGTCGAGCGGCATCGATTCCACCGCTATTGCGGCCCATATGAAAGCGATCGAGCCGATCCGCACTTTCTCCGTCGGGTTCGAAGGGCCGAACAACGAAACGATCATTGCCTCGCAAACTGCGGAGGCGCTGGGTACGGAGCATTACAACAAAATGATCACCAAAGATGATTATTTCAACACCCTTCCCACAGCGGTATGGCATCAGGACGAACCGGTCGCGGATCCATCGGCGATCGCTCTTTACCATGTGGCCGGTTTGGCAAGAGAACACGTTACCGTCGTCTTGTCCGGCGAAGGAGCGGACGAGCTATTCGGCGGATACCGGATCTACAGGGAGCCGCTGTCGCTCCGTCCGCTGGAAATGATGCCGCTGGGCGTCCGCCGCATCCTGCATGCAATCGCCCGCAGGCTGCCAAGCGGACTGACAGGCCGCAACTACTTGCTGAGAGGCACGACTCCGCTGGAGGAGCGTTTTATCGGCAACGCCAAAATATTCAGCGAAGACATGAAAAGCGAAGTGCTGCGCGTTGACGAGGAGATGCTTCAGGAATACAGGAACCCTTTTGACATCGCAAAGCCGTTCTATGACCGCACGAAGCATCTGGATCCGGTCAGCCGCATGCAGTATATCGATATGAATCTGTGGATGCCGGGCGACATTCTCATGAAAGCCGACAAAATGACGATGGCCCACTCCCTGGAGCTCCGGGTGCCGTTCCTGGACAAGGAGCTGTTTGAGGTGGCGAGAAGGATTCCGGCCAAATACCGGATTGCGCAAGGAACGACAAAATACATCTTCCGCAAAGCGATGGAAGGGATCATTCCGGACTTCATCCTGAACCGCCCCAAGCTCGGTTTCCCTGTGCCTTTAAGGGACTGGCTCCAAGGCTCGCAGGGAACGCTGCTGCTGGAGAGAATTAAAGCGAGCGGGATTGAGGACTATGTCAATATAAAAGCCGTAGAGAACATGCTGGCCAAGCACCAGAGCGGGCAGGGCGATTACGCTAGAAGATTGTGGATCGTTTATATTTTCGCCCTGTGGCACATGGCTTATATGGAAGATGTGCCTATGCTAGCTGCAGCTTCTTATAGATAATCGAGGAACTGGATGGAGAGAGACCATGGGAAAATATAAATTAGTCGCATTGGATATGGACGGCACTGTGCTCAATGAATTGAAACAAATTTCGGAGGCGAACCGCAAAGCAATCTACGCCGCGCTCAATGCGGGAGTTACCGTTATTTTTTTCCACCGGGCGGGGCGTACAGAACGTACAGCCTTACGCGGACGAGCTGAAGCTCAAGACGCCTATCGTTGCGGTTAACGGCGGCGAAGTGTGGAGCGAGCTCATGTGCTGCTGCGCCGCCATCTGCTGGATGTGGAGCTGGTGCGCAGAATGCACGGGATGGCCGTTAAGTATGATACCTGGTATTGGGCCTATTCGGTGCAGGGCATGTTCAACAAGGAGCAGTGGGCTGACGACATCGATAAGGCGGAGTGGCTGAAATTCGGGTTTTTTTATCGAAAACCGGAAGGTTCTTTCCGAAATTCGGCAGGAGCTGGAATCATGGAATTTGCTTGAAATTACCAACTCTCACCCGGACAATCTGGAGCTCAACCCGAAAGGCATCAGCAAAGCGAACGGGGTCAAAGAGGTATGCAATCTTCTCGACATCGACATGTCGGAAGTGATAGCGATGGGCGACAGCTCAATGACAGCTCCATGATCCTGGCCGCCGGCCTGGGAGTGGCGATGGGCAACGCCAGGAAGAGGTTAAGAAGCTGGCCGATCTGGTTACGGCGACGAACGACGAAGACGGTGTGGCAAGATCATCAACGAATACGTGTTGGGTTAATCGTGCCGACGTCTGCAGCAGCGGGGTGCACAACACTGCCATGCGGATCTTCCATCATGCCGACCATAAGGAGGAATGTTATGAGCATTGTGGGCTGGATCTTGATTATCGCGCTGTTTGCCGTCGGCATGGCCGGAGCCGTTGTGCCGGTACTTCCGGGAGTAGTGGCAATTTACGCTGCTTTTTTTTCGTATACGGTCTGTTCTTCAGCTTTGCTCCGTTTGGATTCTGGTTCTGGTTTATCCAGACTACGATTGCGGCGGTCATTGTTGCAGCTGATTATATCGCAGGCGCGATGGGAGTCAAGAAATTCGGGGGCTCCCGCGCATCCGTCATCGGAAGCACGATCGGGATTATCATCGGGCCTTTCGTCATCCCGGTCGTCGGTTTGATCGCGGGTCCCTTTCTGGGGGCGATGCTGGGAGAATTGACGCAGGGAGCAAGCCTGCACAAGGCGGTACGGGTAGGATGGGGATCGCTGCTCGGCTTTTTTTTCCAGCGTTGCCGTGAAAATCATTTTTCAGGCGCTGATGATTCTGCTGTTTGTCATTTGGACGGTAAGCTTTAAATAATTCAGATATCCCTCCAAGGGACAATTAGAAACAGTGAGTTAGCAGAGGAGATTTATTCATGTCGAAGGACTCATTAGTTAAAGGAACGATCATCCTGACGGTGGCCGCTCTTGTGGCCCGTTTCCTGGGCGTGTTCCAGCGGATTCCGCTTCTCTACCTGCTTCACGATCCGGGAATGGCTACCTATGGTATTGCGTTTAACATTTACTCGATTCTTTTGGTTGTGGCAACAGCCGGAATCCCGAGCGCGCTCAGCAAGATGATATCCGAGCAGACCGCTCTTGGCAATTACGCCGAGGCTAATCGGATCTATAGGGCGGCTGTCTATTTCGCGCTCGCTGCGGGCTTGGTCATGACCGTCCTGCTGGTTGCGGCCGCGCCTTATTATGCCGTGTATAGTAAGGACTTCGGCTGCGCTCTCCATCAGGCTCTCGCTCCCGCGCTGCTGCTGTTTCCTTTGATTGCGATTATGCGGGGATATTTTCAAGGCAGGCAGAACATGCTGCCGAACGGGCTGTCACAGGTGATCGAACAGATTCTGCGGGTGTCCACGGCGATAGGGCTCGCCTATATGCTGCTGAAGCTGAATTACGGCGATGAGGCCGCTGTTGCGGGAGCGTCATTCGGCGGAGTGATGGGCAGTATCGCGGCGTTCGCTGTGATGCTCTATTATGCTGTAAAGCTGCGCAGATCGGACCTTAAGCAGCCTGAGGTGGTCGAATCGATCGCTTCACAGGCCGGACGGCCCCAAACCGGTTTTATGCAGATCTACAAAAGACTGTTTACCCTTTCTATCCCGATCGTTTTATTTTCGGTCACCGTGACGCTTATCTATTTTATTGACTCGACGATTACGATCGGATTGTTGGAGAATCAGATGACCCACGCGATTGCTAAAGAAACGCTCGGTGTGCTGACAGGCAGAGCGCAATCGCTGGCGGGTTTGCCGATCATTCTGGCCATCGCTTTGAGCCAGTCGGTAGTGCCGATTATTTCCTCGGCTTTTTTTCGAAGAAAGATATGGCGAGAGTGAACAATCAGACGACAAGGGTCATGCAGCTCTCCGTGCTAAGCGTCTGCCTGCCGTTCTGCTCGTTTGTATAGCGGCCCGTCCGCTCAACGGATTTCTCTTCGGATATGATAGCAAACTATCGATCGGCATGGTCATTTCAATTATCATCTACCTGACCATCAGCTCAATGTTCCAAATTATGATGCAGACGACCGGCGCCGTGCTTATGGGATTAGGCCAAATGAAAGCTTTGGTCATACACGTTTTTTACTGGCATTGCGTCAAGCTGGCATTTACTTATATTCTGGCGCCTACATTTGGAATCCACGGAATTATAACTGGGACGTTGATGTGTTTTATTGTCATGACCTGGCTCAACATGCGGGTATTGAAAAAAGACTGTGAACTACTCGGTTCTAGGCAATAGGTGGCCCGGTCTCATCCTCACAACTGTGCTGATTGTTCTGGCCGGCTCCGGGCTGGAGTATGTGACGTATCACCATATCCATTGGTTCGCATGGCAAAGGCTGAACGATATGGTCAGCACTATTGTAGTGTGCGGGGTTGTCGGGCTGCTGTACCCTCTGCTTCTAATGGCAACAAAGGTTGTCACGGCGCATGATTTGGATGCGATGCCGGGCGCCGTACAAAAGCTGGTGTCCCGCATCGGCCGGCTGTTCAAACGGGCCAAGTCTTGAAGTAGATGTTATAACCCCAACGTGCGGTTCTCTTGGCGCGCGTCAGCGGCGTTGTACGACGGTGGTGAGCAGGCGGTGCGCGGGAGTGGTCAACCTGTTTCATCTGAACTGCGTTCCCGTCATCACCGCAATCTCCAGCTTGTTTAATCCGAAGCAGCATTCATTCGTCATATCGAAGGCCAGCGGAGGCCGGATGCTTTCAAAGAAGGCCAGCGGGCTTAAATCCCGGCACCAGTCTCCGGGCGCCGGTTCAGGTAGCGGTCTGTCAGGCCACGCGTCTTCCAGCTTCGGGCTGTAGTAACGCTCCGCTCCCGGCTTGAGGGAGCAGTTCACCAGACGGGCGGCTGACGGTTCTACACCTGGCCGGGGCTGGGGAACACCGTTGATTTTACAGGCGGCTCGCGCAGCCTCTTTCTGGACGGCACCGCGAGCCGTCTTTTTTTTGTGCTTGTGTAAAGCTGCGGCCAATAGTCCGCGCGGGAACCCGTATGCGGAACCGCTGCGGTGAAGCGGCGGGCCCCCTCATGAACCGCCGGAATACCGAACAACATGCCGTACAGCTTTTTTTCCCTATTTCAATGCGCTCCTGCAGATCACCGAAATTCTCAAGGATTAGTCCAGCCAGGCGAAGGCTTGCCGCGCCATCCGTTTCCTCATAAGGAAAGACCACATGGTTCAGCTGAAGCATCGATTGAGTTTGAAAAAAAACATCGTTTCCAGGACGCTCGCCTTGAAGTGGTCACTTCTCACGATCCTTCCTTCTATGTAATTTTGCTCGTTTATAATGAGCCCGGTTGTGAGCAGCGCAGAATCCTGATGCTCCCAGAACGTGTTCCATACCGGACGCATAAATTTGGATACGCTCAAATGTGGCAGCAAATGGGATAAGTTTGTTTGGTGCTTCTGTCCTTCCCGGTACAGCAGCAGCTGAGGATAGCGTCGCCGAAGATGAGCGAGTTGGCAGTCTCCAAGAAGACAAACACCGCTTCCCGCTGGCGTTCGTTCAACAGGCGCGGAAGCAGTTCGCCCTTCAAATCCGTCATGGACCAGCCGCCGTTGCGGGACACGCAGTGGCTAGGAAGGCCCAGTGCAGCTCCGGATGCATCCGGTATATCTCAGCATAGGCCGCCGTCCGGGTGATGTTGTTCCGGTTCAGCCGGGCGGTTTCCTGCCGGATAGAGGCCAGCATCGATTTCTCTGCCGCTGTGAGAGGTTCCGAATTTGAATGACTCTCCAGCAGCGTTTTCCTTAATTTGGATTTGACCGACTCCGCAGACTCTTTGGAGAGGGGAAGTGTATGGGCGGTGGGCGCCGTATGCAGATTGGTTTGAAGCGAACCCCATTTGCCGAGCAGCAGCTGGAGCAGGCTCTGGGGAAGAGTTTTTTAGCGTGCCCATCATCTGTTTCCACTGGGGGCGGCGTATTTTTACAGCGGACATTGGCATGCCTCCAAGACTCATTTATAGTTAGGTTGCCCTGTTAAGTCTATTTTATGGGAATAAGGTGGATGAAATGAGATTTTTTTTCCTATTCGTACGTATAATGGTTTGATATAGTAATTTATAGCAGGATTAAATAGGAGAGAGTGATAGAATGAGAGGTTTGGCGCAATGGAAGAAACGCTATTTAGCAGTGGGTGGTACGATGATGCTGCTTTCGGGCTGTCAGCCGTTGGCGGGGTGGACCTGGGCAAGGTGCTGGTCAATTATGCGTCGGTACAATCCTATGAAGGCTCAGGTAAATTGTCGTTGGAGCTGGTGCAGGGAGTTACCTCCAATGTGTCCGCGGACGACCGGCAAAAAACTGGAGCTTTTTTTAAGAATATCGAGCTAAACATCATCAATACCAAAATGCAGGACGCGCGGAACATTTCGGTCACCGGAGAATTCGTCTACACCAAAGGCCGGATTCCTTTTCAGCTCTGGATATCGGATAATCAGACCGTCGTCAAGCTCGAAGGGGCGCCTCAGCCGATCGTCATGAATGGAAGGCCTGGAATGCTCGGATCTTCTTATTTGAAAATGCAGGACCAGCTTAACGCCAAATCCAGTGATATCTCAACTGTCTTGGCCTCTTTCTTCAGCAAAACCATGCCTAATACGAATACCGTTTCTGTCGAGCCGGCTAATGTCAAAGTGAACAATGAATCAGTAAGCTCGCAAAAAAATCCATACCGAATTGAAAGGGACCGAGGTGCTGCCTTTGGCGCAAGCGCTGCTGTCCAACATCCTGGCGGATGAAAAAAGGGTTAAAGGAACTCATTTCCCAGCTTTATGACCTGGTGCTGCCTGTAATTAAAGAGGCGATGACGAGCGCCGGGCCGGAGTCTTCCAGGAACGAGGCGATGCAGCCCTACATGGAGAATAAGACATTGGCCGTAGAATTCGTCTATACTGCCGTCCGAAACTATTTGTCCCAGACGCTCGGGGCACTGGATACGTCGGCGGAGCAGTGGCTCTCAAGTCCGGAGGGAAAGGACGCCAAATCTTTGCTTACGGACGATCTATACCTGAAAACGGATCTCTACATAGACAGTGCGCTAAGCCCCCGCATAGTGAAGACAGAGCTTCAAATCCCTGCAAATGACGGAGCGAGCGGCATCAAGGCGGTCAGGATGGTGTCCGAGAACGACTTGTGGAATGTGAACGTCAAAACGACCGCCACCCCGATCGATATCCGGAACAAGCTGGAAGTGGGAAATGAATTTAAGCCGAATTTGTTTTTTGAACTCGCTGGATAAGCAATCTGAGCTCTACAAACTGATGGTGGGCGAGCTTCATATGAACCGGAAAGTGATCAAGATGATCATGAATTCCAATGATGTGAGCCCTTCCTATAACCGGCCTTACATTAACCGGGATGGATTATCCATGGTTCCGACGCGGTTCGTCTCGGAACGTCTGGACGCCGATGTAAATTGGAACGGAAATCTGAATCAGGTGACGATAACGGACCAGGCAAACGGAATTGTCATCGTCCTTACCGTCGGCAGCAATGCAGCATTGGTAAATGGCAAGGAGCAGGTAATGGATTCCGCATCGGAGTTCAGAAACAGCTCAACCTTTGTGCCGGCCAGATTTATTGCCGAGCAGCTGGGCGCGAAAGTGGAATGGGATAATGCCACGCGCACGGTGACGATTACGAAAGAGTAACGAGTTGGAGGACGGTCGGGGCGGCCGTCCTTTTATTTTAATATCGCCTAAAGAACACCGAGCCTGACAGCATTCCTGCTGCAGGCCCGGTGTTCTTTCAATTCATGCTATTTTTTCCTGTGGCGTAACCACTTGCCAACAAACCCCAAACGGATCACGCACACGGCCAAACATCGCGCCCCAGAACATGCGCTCGAACGGCATCAGCACTTCGCCGCCTTTACATTTAATGGATGGCTAGAAAGTAAGGTAAAAGAGATATTGTTAGGAGGAGACAAATGAAGACCTCCCTTGATTATTATTATTCTTATATATGTAGGTTAATTTCCCCCACTCGAACCTGTCGCTCCGTCTTTGGAGCTGCCTTTCGATGTCCCGGCACTATTGGAACTCTTAGAGTCGCTGCTTGTCGGACTTTTTTTGCCGATGCACCGCCAGTGGAACCTTCTTTGGAAGCTCCTGCGGAACCTCCTGCACTGCCGGAACTCTTAGAGTCGCTGTTGCCTGTCGAATCTTTAGTGGAGCTGCCAGCGGAACCTTCTTTGGAAGCACCAGTGGAGCCTCCTGCACTTCCGGAATCTTTGGAAACACTGCCTGTCGAACCGCTGCCGGTACTTGTTCCACTCTCGCTTTTAGCATTGTCGCTGCACCCTGACAACGCCAGTACTGAAGACATAGCAACAGTTAAAAAAATAATACTCCTACTTTTTTTCAATTTCTGTATTCCTCCTCGCTTCTGTTATTCTCGTTGTGACCTAATAGATTTACCCATCAAAAAAAGTCGATTGAAACAGCAGGGTTTTCCGATGAGTTCCGAAAAACACGAAGGGGCAGCGTCCAATCCATTGCATTTTGTGCAGCAGACTAAGGGACATGGACAGTGGATAAAAGCTCCCATTGTAAAAAAG
>BBFE01000057.1 GCA_001313085.1 Paenibacillus sp. JCM 18996
CGCTCCTCTCTCTCCTCCGCCTGCAGCTTCTCCTGCAGCGCGAGCTTCGCCAGCTCCTCCTCGCCCGCTTTCAGGGCGAGGACCGCTTGCTGCTCGCGCCTCAGCTTCAACTGCCCGGCTTCGCTGTATTCGCGAAGCATCGATTCCGCATGGCTTGCACACTGACGCCGCAAGCTCTCCGACTGGCGGATTTGCTCCGCCAGGTCGTATAAATATTGGTCGATCGCCTTGACCGGATCCTCACAGCGCTCGAGCCTGTCGTTCAGGCTCGCCAATGTAATGTCCCTTACTCTTTTCAACATGCTCATCTTAGATCCCACCTTAAGTCCATCGTATTCTTATTGTTTCTTCGGCCTCTTCTCAATAAAGTGATTCCGTACCAGATAATCGCAGCCCCTGCGATAAACATCAAAAGTCCGGAGAGCTTATGCAGCAGGATGATTGCGCCCGCCGCCGTGATGATCCATGCGAAGAAGCTGCCTCTTTTGATACCATACACTCCAAGAGCGATCAGTGCTGCCGGGAAGAAGAAACTCATCAAGGTACCGATGAAATGGCCCGGATGAAAACCAAGTTGGTGCAGCACAATCAAAACTCCCAGAAAAAATTAACATGAGGGGCCAACCGATGCCTTTTTTTTCATTTGCTTGTTCACCGCCTTTCCAGTTTCGGCTTAAGCCGTTAACGTTTTCCTTATGGATTCATAATAGAATTTCCAACCGTTTTGCAAAACAGACCGAAGGTGGTTTTTTTTCGACCTGGACCCGGGTCCAGTCGATTGTCCGACTTAAGGCGCCCGGCGGTGAGCAATAAAGAAGACATTCTGCTGTGTTGATAAGATTGCGAGGTCACAGTGTTACCAAGTAATGCTTTTTTAACCAGAAAAAAAGGACCGGCGATACGCCAGCCCCTCTGTCCTATTTTACTTGCCAGTATTCCTGAATAAACAACCGCCTCTGTTTACGAACCACCCGTCCAGTCCCACAACTGTTAACCTGCTACATAATGAAACTGGCCGTTGAAGATGTCCAACAAGCTTTCATTTTCACCGTTTTCCAGCTCAGGCACACTAATATTCGTATATTTCACGGTGGTCTCCGTCACTGCGGTCACTATAACCGAGCCCCCGAATTGATGCTCATATAATCCGCCTTTTTTGCACTTTGACTCCTTTGGTACCGCACCTTTTGCACATATATCCAGCCTCCGTTCAACAAGTTCCTTCTCACTATATATATCTCATTATAATAGTTTATTCCGTTGAAACCAATAGTCGGACTTCGGCCTCCAGCCATATCCAACCGGCCGAAGTCCGGCATCTAATCCTCCGTTCGGATGACGCATTCTTACGAAGTTCATTCAAAACAGCCGTGCCGGTTTCACACTTAATGTTATCAATATATCAACAGAATAAGTAATTTCTTATGTTAATCTGCTTACACAACTTTAAACCCGCTTCCTTCTCCTGCAAAATATTAAGGCCGCCACTGTGCATGTGTTGATCTCCAGCCTAGACGGTCTTTTGCGCCTCTTTGTTACAGTGTAATAATTTAACAGGCCTGTCTTGCTTCTTTCTTCGAGTATAAGTCCCGGCTCCACTTTGCATACTACAAAAGAAACGATCGATAAGGAACCATTTGTGAAAAAAAGGAAGGGAAAGCCGCCGTGACCAGAAAGTTTATTATCAAATTGATTCTGAACGGAATCGTTGTCGTGCCGCTACTCATGTTTTACACGGAGGCTTCATTTGGCGGAGCTTTGTTCACAGCCGTCGCTCTTTGCGCCATCGCTTTTCTGCTCGGCGACCAAATCATCCTTCGTGCGAGCAATAACACAGTAGCCACATTGGCTGACGCAGCGCTGTCGTTTATTTTTTTCTGTGGAGCGTAGCTAGCGCCGCCAACTGGTCCCTGTCGCTTGGAGAGCTAATGACGATCGTTGTTCTTCTCGGTATAGTAGAGGTGTTTTTTTCCACCGGATGCTGGCTGGTGATTTCAAGTACAGCCGGTAGGGTGGTTGTTTCTTTTGAAATTAACGACTTGAGAAAAAAAAGGCCCCCATTAACAGGATGAGGGTCTCTTTCAAATGAGCTTGTCAATTCTCCTGATCGACTAAAACTGGTTGGATCAATTGATGTTACCAGTTTTCTCCCGTCGAAATCGAGTTTATTCCACAAAATGCTTCCGAAACCAGTCTGCGGCCGAATCCGCTTCAGTCGCCGTCAATTGGTGACCGGAACGCTCCCAATGCACCGAAACAGAAGCACCCGCCCCGCTAAGAAGCTTCTCAAGTTCTTCAGTCTCCTCAGCGGAACAGATCGGATCGTTGGACCCGGCTCCGATGAAGACTGGCGTACCGCACAAATCGGGAATGGCAATGCCTCTCCTCGGAACCATAGGATGATGCAGAATGGCCCCTTTCAATACTTGCCCATAATGGAATAAAAGGCTTCCCGCGATATTCGCCCCATTGGAGTAACCTGCAGCTACCAGGTTGCTGCGGTCAAAGCCGTATTCACCGGCGGCCCGATCCAGAAAATCATGGACTTCTTTCGTACGCAGGATCAAATCTTCTTCATCGAAGATGCCTTCTGCCAATCGTTTGAAAAAAACGCGGCATTCCATTTTCCAATACATTTCCCCTAAGGCTAAGCACAGAAGACTCCGGCGAAATGTGTTTTGCCAGCGGGATTAGGTCGCGCTCGGTCCCCCCGGTGCCGTGGAAGAGAACTAAGGTCGGTGCGTTAGGGCGGGTACCTTTTTTTTCAAAAAATATGTTTCATTTTTTGCTTCCCCTCCAATTCCCTCACTTCAATTGGCAATAAGTTCGCCTCAATTTGGGAACGATGCTTCTCATACCACTCCGGAAGCATTAATTTCTCACCTAACTTTTCCGCAGGTTCATCGTTCGCAAAGCCTGGAGGATCGGTAGCAATCTCAAAGAGTATGCCGCCGCCTTCCCGGAAATAAATCGCATTGAAATACTGGCGGTCTATAATTTCGGTCGGTCTGTAGCCTGATTCGTCACTATTTTTTCGCCATTCCTCATGATCCTCAAAATCTTTCGCACGCCACGCAATATGATGAACCGTTCCTGCACCGCCGGTTCCCCAACTTACGGCGGATAAAGGTACGTCAATGATGTTCCCGAGGTCGCCTGAAGCTTGGAAACGTGCATACTCACCATCTTCTCCCACTTTGTTTAACCCCAATACATTTTGCAGCGCATCGATCGTGTTCTTCGGGTTCACGCTGAACAGCACGGCGCCCCCAAAGCCTTTAATCGCTTTATCCGCCGAAATTCCACCGAACGACCAATTGCTGGTTGGCCCTTCTTTACGTTCAACGAGTTCGAGACGCAAACCCTCATTGTCCGTGAATTGCAGATATTCCTCAGAAAATCGGCTCACTTTCACAACCGAAACACCGAGCTTTTCCAGACGGCTTTCCCAAAAACCAAGTGAACCTTCCGGTACTGCATAAGAAGTAATTCCAACCTGGCCGCCTCCAATTTGACCTCTGGGAGCTCCCGGCGATGGAAAGAACGTGATAATTGTTCCCGGGCTGCCTGCCTCGTTGCCAAAGTATAAGTGATAGACATCAGGAGCATCGAAATTGATTGTTTTCTTAACCAAACGCAGACCCAGGACCCCAGCGTAAAAAATCGACGTTTGCCTGAGGATCCCCCGCAAAAGCTGTGATGTGATGAATGCCAGTCGTTTGTTTCGACATAATAATGCCTCCTTTTATTTTTTAGTAACCCTTTTGGGCGTTCAGTAACCCTTGATAGTGTGCAGCATCGAGAATAGTCAGGGTAAGCAGAATAGCTGCTAGAGGAATAATCAGTCCCAGTGCAAGTAGGTTTCCACCAAACAGTTCCATCTAACCGGTAATACTGTCCTCATAAAACCGGTCCATCGCTATGGATTCCATCCACCAACCAGTTTCTTTTGGGCCGCCCCAATCAATTTTAAAATTGATATTCTTTAATTTAAGATATTTAGCAACAAAAAAAGCCAACTAAATGGCTAAGCTTCTTCTGCCGCCGATTTCCCTAATTTCTTGAGCATTTCAATCGCTGCCTGCTTTTCATCCATAGAGAGAGCCTTCATTAAAAAAAATCGATCGTCGTAACATGTTTCGGAAAAATTCGATCAAACAATTCAATTCCTTCCGCAGTAATCTCCGCGTAAATTACCCTACGGTCTTCTTCACAAGGTACGCGTTTGAGTAGCCCTTTGTTCTCCAGCTTGTCAATATTGTAAGTGATACTTCCACTAGTAACCAATATCTTCCCTCCAATTTGCTGCAAAGGAATTTTGCCTTTCGTATATAACACTTCCAGAATCATAAATTCCGAAGGTGACAAGCCATATTGTTTCATATCTTTCACAGCCCTGTCCATGACCGTTTTGTAGGCTTTAGAAAGCACCACAAAAAAGCTTAAGGGAGGTCGATTGATCCTCACTTATTGGGGTTGTCATTGAAGTCACCTCCTATGCTCATCTTTAATTTGATTGTCTTTAATTAAAGATATATTATCTTTATGGTTATGTCAAGGAGATTCATGGGAGTTGTTTGACATCTCAATATTTTCCTTCTAAATTGAAAGTAACTACTGATGTTAGCAATTTGTAAAAAAATTGGTAGTGATGGATATGATTGTTGAACTTGAGGGCGACGTGGAGACGTGCACGATATGGAATAAATTAGGTAATGCACTGCTCACTTTTCTTCCTGCATGCCCTTTCCGTTGTTCCAAGCTACTCGATCCTCTGTTTCCTTCTTATCTGACACTTAATTAAAGGTGAAATCCTGCGAATTCATGAGTCTGAGTGAGAAAACTAAATCATACTGAGGGAGCTTTTATACAGAAACATAGGCAATTATAATTCATACCGGTTCCCGATTCATGTGCTATTTTCGCCTGAGTGTCAAATATCTTTCGTTCTATTTTTTAACATATCTTCTATCCTTAATTAAGCCCGCCACAAAACTGACAGGAACCAGTATCAAGGGATATAAAGCAGTTACATATTCTTATGTTAAATTTTACCATACAGCTATTGAGCATTACTGCGAGTTATTGCAGCGCGGCGTTGCAAACAAAATAGCGATGGATCGGATCCACCGCTGTGCTTGCGCTTTTGCATACATTAATATTCTCTTTTAATTACAAAAAAAACGAGCCTCGAATTGTTCCAGCTAGTTTAGACTTCTGTCTAGCAAACTTAAACTTGTCTTCTAACTCCCTTGGTACCTCCATCCCCTCAGAAAGCTTAAAACCAACGGCCCTCTTTTTAGGGTCATCAACCGTATACATGACGTTGACCTCTAGACCATCCTCATAAAAGACGAAGGCCCATTTGATATTTTCAACTTGAAAACACGACGTTTCTAAAGGTTTGGCCGCAAACTCAATATCACGTTCTTCTTTCAAAATTCGGTTCACATAATCAATGGTCTCCTGGCTTTCGCTAGCTGGTGCAACTGTAAATTCATGCTTGTATTTGTTCATAAAGTAACGGGCTTCATTAGCACGTAAACCAGCAAGCGCATCTACTACAGGTGAAGACTCTAAACCAACCGTCGACACATTCTTAATATCAACGATATAGGACATTTCCATCCCTCTTTTATCTCTTTATTTGAAATACTCGTCAGCTTGTAATTATGTTGCAATCTTGCCCCATTGGTGTGAACAAAGCAGTGAATTTCTGAATCAAATTGTATTACAATTCGACCAATACTTTTTTCAAGCTGTCCGCACATGCTCGTCCAGCCGTATTTTGCACCACCGAGCGCTTGATCTTTGCTGAAGCCGGTTTGCTCAAGATGCAGATGAACAGTACCGTCTTTATCTTCTTGCAATGTCCAGATGATCGTAGTGTTCTCTCCGCCGCTGACCCAGGTGTAGGACAAACGGTGCGGCTCGTCCACTTCCAGCACTTCGCAATGGATGATGCCGTCCCAATCACCATACGGTTGCTGTCGGAACTGAAAACGATGGCCGACGATCGGTTTGAAATCGTTGTCCATGACCCACTTGGCCAACCTATCGGAATCGGTGAGGGCGGCCCATACTTTTTCTATGGAACTGTTAAATTGATAATCCAGTGAAAGATTCTTGCTCATTATTGTTCCTCCCTTAATAAATAATCCAATTTTTTGCAGATTGGTTGTCCAGAATTTTTTTCGTAGTACGATAGCCAGTCCTGTATTTCTCTTAACGGCGTGGGGTTTAGGCGGTTGCGCGTTTCCCGGCCGACTTTGCGATCGGTTACGAGGCCAGCTTCCTTCAAAATCGTCAAATGCTTGGCAACCGCGGTGCGACCCATTGAGAAATGTAATGTGAGTCGGTTGAGCGGCAGTTCATCCGCGTCCGCCAACAGGCGTATGAGCTTGCGACGGGTCGGATCAGCAATAGCATGGTAAACATCATGCGTTGGTGCGCTTGCGTTCATCATCAGCATCTCCTCTATATTATAAATGGACACCATATGGTTTCTTAATTATAGGACACTAAATGGTGTCGTGTCAAATGATCAGTTGACCAAGCAGAGCTGAGGCAAAGTTTAAAAAAATCCCTTCGTGGACTGAAAATTATTGTTTATAAAAAAGAATTTGATTGAATGCTGCCCGTTAGAATTCCTGTAGAGCGTTATTTCGCAGCTTTGAAAAAAAAGGAGCGCCTCAGTATGATAGGGTTACACAACGGGTCAAAAGCCCTTAGAAGCCTATCATCTAGGAGGACGCTCTACTATGAAGTTTAAAGCCCAGAAGCGACAAAATCATCTCATTGAAAGAATTACCGCTTGAAAGAATTACCGCCCAGCATCTTATTGTGGGATCGACATCGCCCAAGAAAACCATGTGGCGCGAGCCGTGAATTTCCGCGGAATTGTGCTAAGTGAACCCCTCTTGTTTCCAAATGACGAGGACGGATTTCGCTCTCTTCTCCAATGGATCCGGAACCTGCATGCTACTTACCAACTAACCGAGGCTGTGATTGGCATGGAGCCGACGGGGCATTATTGGCAGAATGAGTCCAAGTGGTGGCTATCAGGTCATTCCTTTGAAGTGGTTTTGCTGAACCCTCACTTGGTAAAGAAGAATAAAGAGAATCGCGACAATACCACGTCAAAAAAAAGTGATGTCAAGGACGCCCTTGTCATCACCGACATGGTCAAAAAACGGGTATTACGCCTTTAGGGAGAAATCCTGCGAATAAGCGAGCATTTGCGAGCAAATTAAATCATACTGAGGGAGCGTAACGGGCTGCCGAATCGGATCATCATTGGCAGCCTCGTTGTGCATTTTTTATTCAGCTTTCGTACCCTTTAGCTGAATATTCACCAAGTTATTTAACTATTCATCGCAGTAATTAAGAAACAAATTGCTGTGAGAAAAGATAAAGGTGTCATAACAAGCTTTTCCTTTTTTACTTTTGGACAAAGCATTCATAATGGTATTTACTATTAAATAAAAAAGCAAAAAAAGTAACACACTCCTTTTGCAATAGTTTTTTTTAAAGCACCTATCGAGATTACATTCCCCGCTTGTAGTATAAACAAGATTGCAACCAACTGAATTAATACTGAAATCGCACACGCAACTCTCATTTGTTTTGGCATTACTTTATACTTACCACCCATTGCAAAATCTCCGTAAGGTAAACCCATTGCTAACAATATGTACAAAATAGCAACCGCCAAAAGCGGTACACGGAAGGAGCAGTTTCCTTTGGAACGCCTACGCCTTGAGCTATGATAGCTGGTTCCAATTCCTCAGCTTGCTGAGCTAGCCAATACAATAACTTAAGCTTTTATCGAATGTCTCTCCATGAAGATGTGGGGGTTCAGTATCAAAGTATCTATACAAATCCTTCAAGCTCTGTATGCTACCTCTCATATTTGATTCCTTTTCCCATTCCCAAGGTGAGCGTGCCAAATACTTCGCCGCATGTGGGATTCCCCACCAAAACGAGTTTATTTTTTTTAGATAAGCCTTTTCAAGTGGAGTTTGTTCTGGAATAGGTTGATAGTCCCACATAAATACATCATTCATCTTTGGAAGAGGATTACGGTTAAATAAAATCTTAGTTTGTTCTGGGATTTTTTTACTTCTGACTGATTCAACCAATACCAATCTACGGTCAACGGTCCCGTTGAACTGTCGTAACAAACTGATAAATATGCTCCTCCTAGAGGGGCATTCTGGGGTGCTTCCATGATGATGATAGGTGAAGAAATTCGTGATATAAAATTATGCTTTGAATCAATTATCTCATCCCAATGCGGGTCGGAGATCACCAAAAAAAATGTCAATATCGCTTAAATAATCTTGTTCGCCTCGTCCTAACGAGCCAAGTAACCATACTGTTTCAACTCGGGAGTCTTGTTCTAATGTTTTAGTAATATTGCTTAGCAATGTTTCCTATTGTTCTTATGACATTCAAACAATGCATCAGTAACTTTATCCATTGTCCTTACTCCCTAAGTTAATGTGTTTACCAATTTTTTTAGTGCAAAATGGACAGTGCATCTAGAGAAAGAATTAAATAAATCTTTTCTAATTCCGCATTACTGCCCAATAGCTTAATGAGGCCGCCCGATTAACCTCGCTGCGGCCCCATAACAGGAAGTAAAATCTCAACGGTAGTCCCTTTCCCAACTTCACTTTCGATCCGCATGGTTCCTTTATGGTTTTGGATAATCCGCTGTGAAACCATTAAACCTAGTCCTGTTCCATTTTCTTTTGAAGTGAAGAACGGGTTACCGATTTTAGTTAATTCATCTTTTGGTATTCCACACCCTTGATCTATGATCCGAATGCAAACGTTATCGTCTATCCTCTTGGCTTTGATAAAAAAAACTTCTCCGCCTTTGGGCATGGATTCAATAGCATTCTTTAAAACATTGATAAATACCTGTTTAAGATTACCCTGACTACGAATTAGAATTAATGATAAATTGGGATCGAACTCTTTTATTATTTGAGCATTGCAGAGGTGTGCCTGCCCTTCCAATAATGTTACAACGTGATTTAATTTATCTATCAGGCTCCTTGACCCATATTCATCAGTTGCAGGTTTAGCTAACTCCAACAACTGACTTACAATTCCATTGATTCGATCAATCTCCGATAACATTACTTCGTAACGTAGTTTCTTTTTTTATTCTCGATGTCTTCGCTCTGATCAAGCTGTACAAATCCTCGGATACTGGTTAGAGGGTTCCTTATTTCATGAGCAATCCCCGCAGCCAATTTTCCAACCAACGAAAGTTTTTTTTCTGTTTCCCTGACTTTTTTTCTTCTCTTATTTTTTTTGATCTGTAATATTAACAACCTGTGATATGTATATGTCATTCACAGTGTTTCCCTGTTTATCTCGTTCTACTGTGACATTTAAAAGCCCCCATATAATGTCCCCAGATTTATGTATATACCTTTTCTCTATTTGATAACCATCTATTTCACCTTGTGCCAATTTATTCCATAACTCCAGATCAGCTTCTAAATCTTCAGGATGGGTGACAGATGGAACACTAAGATTTAATAATTCACTTTCGGTATATCCTAACATTTTGCATAGAGATGGATTAACCTTATAACTCCCATCAAAAGATAACAATGCCATTCCAATGGGGGATATTTCAAATACACGAACAAAAAAAAGATGTTGATCATTCAAATGTGATAGGGTTAGCATCCGATCCTCCGCTTAAAGCAGTTACATTAAGCATCTTAATAAATTGATTAATCATTAAGACATTGTAACACCAATTTACAGTTTGTAGTATTGGAATACATTGATTTTTTATGTGGTGCTATTGCACTAAACTGCCCGTTAGTTTAGCGCCGCCGCTCAGTCTACAACTTTATTTTCTCAGTCTATTGGTTTATTTCTTTTGACAAATCGTACCTTTTAAATTGATTAATAACGCTTGAGCGATTCTACCATATATTGCTAGAAAGAGATTGATTAGGTTACGAGGTCAAGTAACTTCAGGCTGAAAGGTCGAACCCTCAGCCTGAAGTTAAAAAAATCATAAAGTTCAAGTTGCACGGCTAAAACCGATCCAGTATGATCATAGTCTTGCATTCGATGCAACTCTGCGTTCGGGATGAGAGACGCTAGATATTCCGCGTGGCGTATAGGTACAATGTGATCGGCTTTGCTATGCCAGAACGCAACAGGAACTTGAATTTTTTTTGCAGCGGGATGTCCCATGGTTGCCCAAAAAATCACATAATCATCTACCATCCCTTCCACTTGCCGAGCAGCTTCAATCAAGAATTGTTTAAAAAACGGGAACCAGATCATCTGAAATTAACTCTCGATCCAATTCTGGAAGGTTAGCGATATAATACAACGTGAAGCGGTCTGGGTCAGCATTGACCATATTTGCTAACTGACTTATGTATGCTCGGGTGGATTCAGGACCCTGAAGGCAAGTCTTTTCTTCATTAGAGAGACCTTCATTTCCAAGGATATCGATAGGACCAATTCCACAAATAACGGCAATTTTTTTTCGAACACGAGTCGGCATCCTATACGCACAGGCTAGAGCAAAAGGACCACCTCCAGAAATACCTACAATAGAAAAAACGTTCAACACCAAGTTCGTCAGCCAAAGCTTCTATATCCTGGCACCAATCTTCAAGTGTTCTTCCTTCTTTTGCATCCGACAACCCGTACCCAGGTCGTTCCGGTACGATGATTCGCAACGGAACTGGACCTTCCTTTGCAATAGACTCTAGTCGGGTGGCGTAGATTTGGAAACGAGCTCCCGGCGTTCCATGAAATACGAAGACCACTTCACCATCACTTTGACCATACTCTGCAAAGCCAAGTTTTCTACCGTCAGACAACATTACGGTACAATCACTCATGTACTCAACCTCCATTTCAATTTAATAATTTGTATTCTATAAAAGTAATTACAGAACCTTCATACTTCTTCAAAATAACTCCCGTTACTTCAATGAACCAAAAGAGGAGTTGCCTGAAGCAAGCTCCTCCATTATCCTGCCCGATAGTTCAACAGGCTGCCACGGATGCTAGCAGCCTGTTGCCATGCCGCTCTTGTTCTCCGTCGTATTATGAGGTCAGCCAGTTTTTTTACTGGTTGCGAAGTTTTTTCCTGATTCTCTAAGAATTTCTGACATGCCTCCGTTACAGTGAAGTGATTTTCCTTCACGTATGATTTCCAGCTTCGCTACGACTTTCAATAAATCTGGCTCAACCGCTTCAGGGGTTATCTACCGAAGGAAAAAACATCAGTATTTTCTGCGATAAAAAAAATGCATAGTCAAAATAGCAAGGTTGAAAAAAACGGTAATTGCAATAAGTGAACATTTTTTTTCGCAAGTTTTGCACTCCTACCAGGGCGTCTTAAGATCAATGGACAAGAATGAGCATATTCAACTTTTAAATCGTCATGTTGATTATCTTGAACAACAATACAATTGGATTGATTCGCTTGGTCATACCAAACCAACGAACGGTGTATTTTATCTCTTAGAAAGGTTTCATCTTAATCATCGAGTGGCATTTATAAATTCTGCCCAATCGCCTCATCCAGTTTCGTTGTGCGAATGCGTCCACGTCCAAGAACGCCAGAGAAAGTCATTTTCTGACGGTCACGAGCAACCAAAACACATACTTGGTCGTTGCTGATGCCGCGATATTTGGCTTTGCCGCCGCGTTTATGTGGCTTGCGTTCAGAAATGTTCCTTTTCCCCTTTTCAGAGAATAAGAAGTAGGTCTCGTCCATTTCGACGATTCCCTGGAACGCTTTAGTTAGAATTTGTTTCAGAGCTGACAGAATCTTATGCCGCCAGTAAAAAAGGTTACATACGAGACCTCATCATGCAACAGCTTATGCTTTTTTTCTCATGGATTTCATCAATAGCACGAATAGGAGTCGCCAAACCTTTGGTTCGGGACTGCAAAAAAAGTATATAAGTTCTTACTTGCCACTATCGTCCAGTGCTTCAGCAAGCTTCTTCAATTCCTTTAAATCCATGGGAAAATCATCTCCGAGCCATGATATTCCCTTTATTATAGAACAAATGTTCTTATTTATCAAATATCAACAATGTGGTTTAACATAGCCGTAATAAAAAAACTTCATCAGTGGCAGCGGGCTTAGTATCGCTAATTTTGTTTATTATCAGTGCACACTCCTGCTATAAATTCAACAGGCATTTTAAAAAAAAATTACTGTTCCCAACTTTATTTTTTCGCAAACACAAGGAATGAAACAATTACGGTTCAAAATATAAAAAAAATCCCGTACTGACAAGGGATTTGTCAATACGGGATGCTCTTTTTTAGTGCCAACTTAAATTATAGCTCGGTGCCAAAATTAATTATATTGTATGCCATTTGCAATTATAACCCACAGTATGCAACTTTGTTAGTCAGTATGCAACTTTGTTGTTTTTTCAACAGCATTCACACACACCCAACAACCTTACTCCACAGTCACGCTCTTCGCCAAGTTCCTTGGCTTATCGACATCGTTGCCGCGTGCCAGCGAAGCGTAGTAGCTCAGCAGCTGCAAAGGAATCACGGCCAAGGCCGGCGTCAGCAGAGCATCCGTCTTCGGAATGGTGATCAAATCATCCACCGATTTGTGAAGCTCCTGCTCTCCTTCGGAATGGACACCGATGACGTAAGCACCGCGGGCTTTGACTCCCTTGATGTTGCTCAGCGTCTTCTCGAACAGCTCCTCTTGTGTTGCCAGAGCGATCACCGGGATGCCTTCTTCGATCAGCGCGATTGTACCGTGCTTCAGTTCTCCGGCAGCATAAGCTTCGGAGTGAATGTAGGAGATCTCTTTCAGTTTCAGAGAGCCTTCCAATGCTACCGCATAATCCAAACCGCGGCCAATGAAGAACAGGTCTTCATGCTTCGAGATTTGCTCGGCGAACGCTTTGATGCTGTCCGCTTGTGCCAGCAGGGCTTGCACTTGCGAAGGAAGCTGCTGCAGCGCAGCAATCATCTCTTTGATATACACGGCGTCCTGCGTTCCCAAAGTTTGCGCCAAATGCAATCCAAACAGGTAGAAAGCCACCAGCATGGTCGTATATGCTTTTGTGGAAGCAACGGCTATTTCAGGACCTGCTACCGTAATGATGACATGGTCGGCTTCACGGGCTACGGAGCTGCCTACCACGTTAGTGATGGCCAGCACTTGGCGCCGTTGCGCCTGGCTTCGCGAAGAGCCGCGAGCGTATCCGCAGTTTCACCGGATTGGCTGACTACGATCACCAGAGTGTCTTTCGTAATAATAGGCGAACGGTAACGATATTCGGAAGCCACGTCCGTTTCCACTGGGATCCGTGCCAGCTTCTCGATGATATTCTTGCCGACCAACCCTGCATGATACGCGGTACCGCAGGCAACGATATGGATGCGGCTGAAGCCGCGAATTTGTTCCGGTGTCAGATTAATCTCTGTCAGCTGGACACTGTCCCCGTTCTCGGAAATGCGGCCTGTCATCGTGTCGCGGTAAGCTTTCGGCTGCTCATGAATCTCTTTCAGCATAAAATGCTCATAGCCGCCCTTTTCCGCAGTGGTGATATCCCACTCAACGTGGAACAGATCGCGCGAGATCATATTTCCGTTGAAATCCATCAGCTCTACGCCTCCGGTAGTCAACACCGCAATCTCTCCGTCCTCAAGAATATACACATCGCGGGTGTGCTCCAGAATAGCGGGAATGTCAGATCCGATGAAGCTCTCTCCTTCGCCAACGCCGACAATCAACGGGCTCGCAAAACGTGCGGCAACCAGCTTGCCCGGTTCATGCTCAGTCAGAACCCCCCAGCGCAAAAGCCCCATGCAGCTTCTTCACCGCTTTTTTGCACAGTGCTTACAATATCTCCGTCGTACAGCTCAGCCAAAAGATGAGACACAACTTCAGTATCGGTCTCCGAGACGAAGTTATGGCCTTTGGCCGTAAGCTCTTCTTTCAAAGCAAGAAAGTTCTCGATAATTCCGTTATGCACAACAGTGAACTTGCTGGAATTGTCGGCGTGCGGATGGGAGTTCCTGTCGGAAGGCGCCCCGTGAGTCGCCCAGCGCGTATGCCCGATTCCAACGTTACCCACCAGAGGAGCACCCGACAGTATCGCTTCCAGGTTCGTTAAACGTCCTTCGGATTTTTTTCAGCTCCAAACCATTTTCCGTCACTACGGCGATCCCTGCGGAATCATAACCGCGGTATTCGAGCTTTCTTAATCCTTCAATCAAAATATCCTGAGTCGGTCTGAAACCGATATATCCAACAATACCACACATAGTAGTAACCTCCATTTTTTCTATAAGCCGCTTGGGCTGTTTGTCAAGGAATCTGTCCATTTTTTTTCAAAAAAAATGTAAAACACAAATAGGCCGGTAATCACCGATTTTTTAAAAAAATCAAACATGCTAATCGCATCATGCCGGAGTTTTGTTGATCCAGTCACCCGAATCCTTTGTTCTCCTAGCTTGTCGGTAGTTGATGTACTACCGGAAGGTCCCCGCCGAATGTTTCGAACACCTTCACCTCGTCAACTTGCTTCATTGGTCAGGCATCATAGCTTGTATGATCCGTTCCAATCCGCTCCGTCCCACAGCCATAAAGGCGATGTCAAGAGTTCGCGGCTCCCGATATGTAAGCAAGTTCTGGCGCTTGGTCTTGCTGTAACCTCAACCCACCTTTCCATCCTTGAATCAAAGCATATATACATAGTATTCATTTTTTCGGCTCCGGCGCAACTTAAGATTACATTAAGAGGCTTTTCTGAGAAAATTTTCAGCTTACACCGTGAATACTTGAAATATCCTTTCTTATACAATACAACAAAAGGCTTCCCGATGAAACACCGGAAAGCCAGGTAATGTTTACCACCTTAATTAATTAGCACAACTCTTTCTGCACAACTCCCACGATCTGATCCACATAAGTCTGCACTTGATCCTTCTCCGGGCCTTCAGCCATGACGCGGACCAAAGACTCCGTACCCGAAGGACGAACCAGCACGCGTCCGTTATCTCCGAGTTCGGACTCCACTTTCCGGATTGCAGATTCAATCGCCTCATTGCCCTTCAGCTTGCTCTTGTCGGCCACTTTGACGTTGACCAGCACCTGAGGATATTTACGCATCAGCTGTTTAAGCTCGTTAAGCTTCTTGCCCGATTCCACCAATGTATTCATCAGCTGAAGAGCGGATAAAATCCCGTCACCGGTAGTATTATAATCAAGAAAAAATCACATGCCCGGACTGTTCGCCGCCCAAGTTATAGCCGCCCCTGCGCATTTCCTCCATGACATAGCGGTCGCCCACGGCTGTCTGCTTCGCTTTCAGACCCGCTTTCTCGATCCCCTTGAAAAAAAACCGATGTTGCTCATTACCGTAGTCACAATCGTACCGTGGTTGAGCTTGCCTGCGCGGTTCATCGCTTCCCCGCAGATGCTGAGGATGAAGTCGCCGTCCACTTCCTCGCCCAGATGGTCAACCGCGATCAAACGGTCCGCATCCCCGTCAAAAGAAAGCCCCAGATCCGCTCCATGCTTGATCACTTCCCGCTGAAGCACCTCCGGATGGGTAGAGCCGCAGTGGTCGTTGATGTTCTTGCCGGTGGGCTCCGCGCCGATCGCAATCACTTCCGCTCCCAGCTCACGGAAAATACGCGGAGCAATTTCATATGCGGCTCCGTTAGCGCAGTCGAGCACTACCTTAAATCCGGTGAAAGAACCTTTTACCGTCGTTTTCAAATATTCGGCGAATTTCCACTTCGCTTCCTCGTCGTCTTCCACAGATCCCAAATCCCCGCCGATCGGCCGAGGCAATTCATCCGATTCAGCGTCCATCAAAGCTTCAATCTCCAACTCGGTGTCATCGGACAGCTTAAATCCGTCGGCCCCAAAAAAATTTAATGCCGTTATCTTCTACCGGATTATGGGAAGCGGAGATCATCACCTGCGTCAGCCTTCATTGTTCTGGTCAAGTAAGCCACTCCCGGAGTGGAGATTATGCCAAGGCGAATTACATGGGCACCGATAGAAAGCAGGCCGGCGATCAGCGCAGCCTCCAGCATACTGCCCGAAATTCGAGTGTCGCGTCCGATCACAACCTGCGGCGTTTTCACCTGCTTGGTCAATACATAACCGCCGCAGCGTCCGATCTTGAACGCCAGCTCCGGTGTCAATTCTTTATTTGCAATTCCACGTACGCCATCTGTGCCAAAATATTTCCCCATATTGCTCAAGCTCCCTTTTTTTTATTGTGTATTTGCCGCAGCGGGCTTTGCTTTTATCTCTACTTTCGCTTTCAACTGTTCCGGTTCGGCGCTCTTTATAAGAGTAGGCAGGTTCAGCTCAATTGGCAAGTCATGATCTCCCGGAGGCAGATTGCTTACATTAACAAAAGCCTCTATATTATTCGGGGTCAGCTTGTCCAAATTGGTCGGTGCTCCTTCAACGTTCACAGGTATGGAAGAACTTGCCGGAGATACCAGCTTCACCGTAAATTCACTGTTCTGACCGACAAATTTGATCGGAACGTTCTCTATCCTCTTCGTGGCTGAGGCTGTGATTTCCACCTTCACATCCGCTTTGGCCGGCTCGACCTGTATTACCTTGTCCTTGAGCGGAATATCGAGTGAATATTGTTTGGTCTGCGTCTGGTTGGTTAGATTTATCGCAGGGCCATCATAGAACTCCATTTTGTCTATAATATCCTGCGGCCCATATACGGTCACCGTGTCCACGCTCTGTGTCACAGCGGCAACTGCGTAACCATTGGGAGGCTGCCCCCCGAGCCCGATTCTTAAAGGAATCGTTTTGAAAGGCTTAGTGATCGGAACCTCCACATCCACCACCGCAGGAGTAATGGCTACATTGAGCGGATTCCCCTGCTTGTCCACCGCAACCAGCTTCACCTGCCTGCTCACGGGGCTGTTCGCCTTATCGACATTCACTTCCCCTTTCACGCTAATGGAATCCTCCATCTGGTGGCTCGGCAGCGTGACATGGACCCGGTTCGGTTTGACTATGGGACTTCCTGCTTTGAGCCCAGCGGACGGGGTCCCTGTCACTTTAATGTCGACCGGCACTTCTTTCTTCTGGATCTCCTCCAATACCACCTTCACCGTTCTCGGCGACGTGTCTACGCTGACATCGGACGGAAAACCGACCGGCTTGAGCGGCAGGTAATATTCCCCTACCCCTAGCCCGTTCAGGTCGACCGTAACTTTATAATTATCGTTTGTTGTAATTTTCTTTAATGAGGATGGCTTTCCCTTCATATACACGATGACTTCGGACGGCGTGATTGCAACGATCGACAGCTGCGGCGTATTGTTAACCGGCGTCACTTTCACGCTGTGGATCGTTTCGTCCCGCAAGGTTGGCGAGATCGCACCGTTTCCGGGGAGCGCCTTGTCATTCATGTGTACGAGGGCCCACAGCAAAACCGCCAGCACTAAAGCGACAATTTTCACCGCGTTGCTGTTTCTGAGCCACTTATCCATTGCTGCGCTGCCCCCTTTTCCACAAGGAGCTCTTGGATTTCACGCCTACTTTGGGCTTAAGCTGCTCGAACAGCTTGGAAATAAGGATTCCTCCTTAATATCCCTAACAATCTGTCCGTTCATCGCCAGCGAGACTTGTCCGGTCTCTTCTGATATGATAACGCAGACGGAATCCGACAGTTCACTGAGCCGATAGCCGCGCGATGCCTGGTCCCCAGCTCCTTGGAAATAAATGGGTTCTCCGACAATGGAAGATAACAGCCTGCAGCCATCAGCAAATTTTGCCGGATAATCACCGCCCCGTCATGCAACGGAGTGTTGGGGATAAATATATTGATCAGCAGCTCCGACGAAATCAAGGAGTTCATCTGCGTTCCCGATTCAATGTACTCACTCAGCCCCGTATTACGTTCAAAAAACAATCAACGCGCCAATTTTTTTCTTTTGGCCAAATAATTGACCGTTTTCATAATTTCACCGATTCTCACATTCACTTCCTGATCCTCTTCCGAAGAGGCGCGGGTAAACAGCTTGCCCCTCCCCAGCTGTTCCAGCGCACGCCGAAGCTCAGGTTGAAAAAATAATGATAATCGCCAACACTCCGAATGTAAACATCTGGTTCATCATCCACTGCAGTGTCCGCAGGTCGAACACATAGCTTAGAGACCACGCCACCAGGACAACAATAATCCCTTTAAGCAGTTGAATAGCCCGTGTTCCGCGCAGCAGCATGATAAGTTTGTAAATTACGTAGCTCACGATTAAGATGTCTACAATGTCTTTCAGCTTAAACTCCGTAAAGTAGTCCATCCCATCTCCCCAGACCCCGCTTTACCCTAAAAAGGACATATGGTTTTTTTTATGTAATCCTCTCTATTTCTATTCATAAATGATACCATATTCTCAACAAAAAAACCCTCCTTTTTTGAGGAGGGACGTGAAAAATTTCATTGGCGACACCGCCCCGGCTATTTGGAAATCTGCGTCCAGTACTCGTTAACCTTATACCATAACCACGAAGTGGCTTGATCGATTTTTTTACATAACTGCCCACCTTGGCGGTAGAAGCAAGATTGGCGCTTCCGCCGATGACGACGAGGTTCCCTTGAATATCGCCTTCTACATCAATGCTGCCGCCCTTAACCGTCAAATTGCCTTCCACCGTACGGCCCTTGGGCACATACACCGTATCTCCTTTAATGACCACTTGATCCAGATGATCTCCTTTGACCAAGAGCTCCTTATCCTGATTCCACAAAGAAAGATAGCTTCCCATCATCACAAAGAAAAAACACCGCGGCCACAGATAACGCAGGATGCCTGCGAAGCCTTGTCAACCAGCTGTTCTTCAGCTTAACAGGAGGAAGACTGAGCATGATCCGGTTAGTTAAATAGTCGGGGGCGTTTACCTGCGGCATTGATTTTGCAAAAACCTCTGCTGTCTCCAGTTGACGGAACACCGCACGACAGCTTGGGCACTCCAACATATGGCGTTTTAATCGTGCGACCTCCTCTTGAGGCAAATCACCATCCAGGTAGTCATGCATCAAAGGGAGGGCCTCGTTGCAGTTCATGCCGCCAGCTCCTTCCTAATCCATCTTGATATCGTAACTTACCATACGGATGAAATCCGAAATTGTTTCAACCATTTTTTTACGTATCTGCAAAAAAAACGTTGTCATTTTCCAGTTTCTTGCGCAGAAACTCCCTGCCCCGATGCACTCTTGTTTTTTTACCGTGGTCACGGGCATGTTAAGGATATCGGAGATCTCCTGAAGCGAGCAGTCCTGCATATATTTGAGGACAACCACCGATTTATATTTCTCCGGCAGTTCTTCAATGGCCCGATGGATCCGCTGCTGCGTTTCCGATAAAATCAACTGTTCCTCAGGCGTCTCCTCCTGGCTTGGAATAAGCGAGTAATAATCGTTGCCGTCTCCGTCCGTCATCTCGGCATCCAGAGAGTAGGAAGGCTTTTTTCTTGCGCAGCCTGTCAATGCACAGATTCGTACCTATACGGTATATCCATGTGGAAAATTTCTGGGTGTCGTCATACCGCTCCATGTTCGTGTACACTCTCATGAATGTCTCCTGCACGATGTCTTCCGCTTCCTGTGCGTTACCAAGCATCCTGTAGCCCAAATGATAAATTTTGTCTTTATATAAGTTCACCAGCTCACCGAACGCTCCGCGATCCCCTTGACTAGCCAATTTTGCGAGCCGCGCATCTACATAATTCACTGAAATACCTCCACTAACCGTGTCGGACATTCTTCTCTATTGAAATATTACTGCTTTTTTATGGCATGCGGTTTCAAACCTCTATTCGCTCTGCCGGCGTCCCGGCAGCCCATGCCTGCTGCACATTTTCCCCGGTGAGCACCGCACACGTTACGACTATACTATGCTTCCACAAAAAAAGTCGAGCGAACCCGTGGCCGCTCGACTTTTTTTCTTAATGCATCAACCGGTGTTCCTTAACCCCGCCGCAATTCCGTTGATAGTGAGCAGAACCTCGCGCAGCAGCTCAGGATCGTCCTGGTTTTGCTCGCGCATCGCTCTCAATTCCGTCAGCAGCTCGACCTGCAGATAGCTGAGCGGATCCACGTAAGGATTACGCAGGCGGATCGATTCTTGAATGACCGGAACGTTATCCAGAATCTCGCTTTGTCCGGTGATCAGTAATATCAATTCGGAAGTCAGGTTGTACTCCTCTTCAATTAAAGCGAAGATTCGCTCGCCGATGGAGGTGTCTTTTAGCATTTTGCTGTATTCCTTGGCGATCAACAGATCGGCTTTAGCCAGTGCCATCTGCAGGCTGTCTATCATCGACCTGAAGAAGGACCATTCGTTATACATCTCCTTCAGCACCTGAAGGTGTTCTTCTTTGCCTTGATAGTAGCTTTGGATCGCTGTACCGCGGCGTACCAGGCAGGCAGAAGATAACGGCTTTGCGTCCAGGCGAATACCCAAGGGATAGCCCGCAAATCCTCGAACCTCTCGCTGTTGTTGCGTTTGGAAGGACGGGAACCGATATTGAGCTCGCCGACCTCAGGAAGCGGGGTGGACTGTTTGAAGAACACCATAAAATCCTTATCGCGGAAAATCAGGTCCTGGTATTTCGTTTGGGCCTTTTCCGAAATCTCCCGGATAATCTCTCCCCATTTCTGCTCCCTCTCGTCCGTAACCGGATTCCGCGCCTGCAACGCCGACTGGATGAGGGCCGTTGTCGCCTGTTCCAGGCTGCGGTAAGCAATGCCTTTAAGCGCGTAGCGTGAGGAAAGAACCTCTCCCTGCTCCGTTATCTTGATTCCCGCGCCAACGGTATCCGCCGGCTGTGACAGAATACTGCGGTTGAGAGGCATGCCTCCCCGCCCCAGTGATCCTCCGCGGCCATGGAAAAAAAATTTGAGCTTCACGCCATATTTGCTCGCCGCCGCTGTAATTTCCTTGAGCGCCAAACGAAGTTCCCAGTTCGCTGTAATCACTCCGCCGTCCTTGTTGCTGTCCGAATAACCCAGCATAATTTCCTGCATCATGGTTTCCTTATTCAAGCTGTTCAAATATGCAGGAATTTCAAAAAAGCCTGGTCATAATGGAGGAAGCCGCATGAAGGTCATCGATGGTCTCGAACAATGGCGCGGCTTGCAGTGTGCAGGTGGCTTTTCCGTCAGCCTCGATTCTGTACAATCCGGCCTCCTTGCCCAGAACAAGAACTTCCAGCAAGTCACTGCAGTCCCGTGTCATTGAGATCAGGTAGCTCGTGATGCACTTTTTGCCCGAACTCCTCTTGTGCTTTTTTTAATCGTGCGGTATACATTGATACATTCCTGAGTAGACTCGGAATAATCCAGGTAGTTGGAAGTGATCGGTCTTGGGTCATTGAGTATTTTAGTCAAAAGCTCAATTTTTTTCGTCTTCCGAAAGCGCTGCGTAATCTTCAACAATACGCATTGAAGACAAGATCTCGGTCATTGCCTTCTCATGCGCTCCGCTGTGCTGTCTGACGTCCAATGCCGCCAAATAGAAGCCGAACAGCTCTACCTGCCGAATCAGCTTCAGCACGTGTGTGTCAGCCATGTAATCGGCATTATGGTTCCTCAGGCTGCGGTCCAGAATATGCAAATCGTGCAGCATCTCCTCAGGCCGGTTATATTTATGGTTCGGAGGAATCGATGGATTTCCGGTATTATTGATTTTTTCAAGCATATATGTGAGTTTAATCCGATACGGTTCTTTCTCATTGCGCCATATCTCATCCTGCTTCAAGGAAAGATCCTTGCGGTCTTCCTGGATGGACTCCAGAAGCTCGTTGCTGACCTTAACGATATTGGAGGAAAAAACTCATATAATTCATGGTTTCCCTCAATGCAGCAGCGTACTTCTTAAGGGCCAATTCTCTGTGGAGCCCTAAAGTTTCCCAAGTGATTCTCGATGTCACCGAAGGATTGCCGTCCCTGTCGCCGCCGATCCATGAACCGAATTTGAGAAAGGTCGGCACATGCCATACCTGCTCAGGGTAGTATTTTGCCAAGCATCTCTCGAGCTCCGCATAGACATCAGGCAATACCTCAAACAAGGTTTCGTCAAAATAATATAGACCGTTGCGCACCTCATCTATTACGGTAGGCTTTCTGTCCCTTAGTTCATCTGTCTGCCAAAGCGCTTGAACCTCACTCCAAAGGTTTTTTTGCGCAGGCGCTCCCTTTCTTTTTTTTCTGTTAACGTCGGGTCGTCCAGCTTCATTACGTCGGCTGCTATGCGCTGATGGATCTCCAGTACAACGCGGCGCGTGGCCTCTGTAGGATGGGCTGTCATGACAAGTTCAAGGGAAACTCCTTTGAGAATCTGCTGGACCTCGTCTGCCGGAATATCAGCGTGCTTGAGCTCTTGTATGATACTCTCGATGGAACCGGGCTGAATCTGGTCTCCCGAGGCCCTGTCGTAATCTTTCATACGGCGAATCCGGTGGTTTTGCTCAGCAATGTTCACCAGCTGAAAATATATGGCAAAAGCCGGATCACCTGATGCCGGTTTTCGGAAGCCAATGATTTGATTGTCGTTTTGAATTCTTCAAAAAAGCTCAGGCACAAAGTGGGCCCGCATATTTTTTGCTCATCTCGCGGATCTTCTCGACCACACCTAGCAGTTCTGTTCCGCCATCCTTCACTAGAACTTCACCCAGTAAGCTGCCCAAAAAAATCGGACATCCCTGCGCAGCAGATTGTTCGGGGATGGTTTCGCTTCTACAGTAATGCTCTCTGTCATCTCTCTCATCCTTTCACCAGCACTATACCCTATAACATAATTACACATTTGCAGCACTATTGAATAGTTTAACACAGTAAAGCCACAGATTGTTAATCTTTTTTGAAAATGAAGCATACCTTATTATGTTAATTGTCAGAAAAAAATGCATCAGCAAACCAATAAAGCGAGCAGTTAACAGCCAATCCTACAGCAAAAAAAGAGACCTCTGAGGTCTCTTTTCCGATGGAGCGGGTGATGGGAATCGAACCCACGCTATTAGCTTGGAAGGCTAAAGTTCTACCATTGAACTACACCCGCAATATAATGGTCGGGACGACACGATTCGAACATGCGACCCCCTGGTCCCAAACCAGGTGCTCTACCAAGCTGAGCTACGTCCCGTTTCATCTTGAAGTATAATGGCGTGCCCTGAGAGATTCGAACTCCCGGCCTTTTGATTCGTAGTCAAACGCTCTATCCAGCTGAGCTAAGGGCACACATAATGGAGCGGAAGACGGGAATCGAACCCGCGACCCTCGCCTTGGCAAGGCGATGCTCTACCGCTGAGCCACTTCCGCAAAATGCTGCTTATTAAATAAGTAAATACTATGATACCATAAATCAAGAACTATTTCAATACTGCAACTTCTGTTTCTTGGTGCGCGTAGAGGGACTTGAACCCCCACGGTCGCCCGCTAGATCCTAAGTCTAGTGCGTCTGCCAATTCCGCCATACGCGCCTGCCTGCCGCAAAAGATAACAGGTGAGCCATGAAGGACTCGAACCTTCGACACCCTGATTAAAAGTCAGGTGCTCTACCGACTGAGCTAATGGCTCATACCTCTCTACATATATTAGTGCTTCTTTTATGAGAGAAGAATAACTGGGGATCTAGGATTCGAACCTAGGCATGACGGAGTCAAAGTCCGTTGCCTTACCGCTTGGCTAATCCCCATTAAATGTGCCGTCGAGAGGACTTGAACCCCCAACCTACTGATTACAAGTCAGTTGCTCTACCAATTGAGCTACAACGGCATATACAAAGTATGTCCACTTCTTAGATGATTTATAATGGTGGAGGCTGACGGGATCGAACCGCCGACCCTCTGCTTGTAAGGCAGATGCTCTCCCAGCTGAGCTAAGCTCCGCATCATTATGTAAGCTCCCTCTGCTTTCAGGATCGGCGGGAACTTGTTTGTAATAAAATGACCCGTAGGGGATTCGAACCCCTGTTACCTCCGTGAAAGGGAGGTGTCTTAACCCCTTGACCAACGGGCCTTGCAAAAAAAAGCTTCCAACCGGAATCGAACCGGTGACCTCATCCTTACCATGGATGCACTCTACCTACTGAGCTATGGAAGCATGGCTCCCCGAACAGGACTCGAACCTGTGACAACTCGATTAACAGTCGAGTGCTCTACCAACTGAGCTATCAGGGAACAATGCTTGGCAA
>BBFE01000058.1 GCA_001313085.1 Paenibacillus sp. JCM 18996
CAAGGCCCGGCGCGAAGCCGACGAAGTCATCGCCGACCTGCGGCGGATGGCGCTGGAAGGAGCCGCCTCGATCAAGGAGCACCATCTGATCGACGCGAAGGGGCGGCTGACCAAGGCGGAGCCGCAGCTAAGGGGCAAGCAGCCGCCGGGCAAGGGCGGCAGGAAGAAAGCCGAGCAGCTGAGGCCCGGCGATGAAGTGAAGGTGGCGAGCCTGAACCAGAAAGGCACCATCGTCGATATTGCCGGCGACAACGAAGTGACCGTCCAGATCGGCATCATGAAGATGAAGGTGAACAAACAGGATGTGGAGCTGATTTCCTCCGGCGAGAAGCCGAAGCAGGCGGCGAAGTCCTCCTCTTCCCTGCAGCGCACCCGAGACGATAACGCCGGATGGAGCTGGACCTGCGCGGCTACAACCTGGAAGACGCTTATATCGCAGTCGACCGTTTCCTCGACGAATCCTTCCTCGCAAACTTCGGCCAGGTTTATCTGATCCACGGGAAAGGCACCGGAGTGCTGAGAACCGGCCTTCAGGAATATCTGCGCCGCCACGGCCACGTCCAGAGCTACCGTACGGGGAATTACAACGAAGGCGGAACCGGCGTGACCGTGGTTGAGCTGAAATAAAATTTTTTTGAAACTAATATTTTTTTCCTCTGCGTATGAAACTGTGTCGATGATGAGCAGAACGAAAAAACAAGATTTCAATTCCATTGTGGGAGGAACTTAAAAAAAATGGGTATTTTTTTAAAAGATTGCGTGATTTGACGATGGCTTCGGTAAACGATCTCTTGGACAAAGCGGAAGATCCTGTGAAGATGCTGAGCCAATTCCTCCGGGATATGGAACAGGACATACAGGAAGCGGAAGTGGCTGTAGCCAAGCAGATTGCGATCGAGAAGAAGTTCAAGCAGCAGTTCGAAGAAGCCCAGGAATTGGTGGAAAAGCGCCAGCAGCAGGCTGTGCAGGCTCTGGAGCAGGGCAATGAGGATTTGGCCCGCCGTGCGCTGGAAGACAAGAAAGAGCACCAGATCAAATTCGACGAGTTCAAGAAGCAGTACGACTATGCCAAGACGAATGCCGATCAGCTGCGTTCTCAATTGGAAGAGATGAAAGACGAATATAACAAGATGAAGAACAAGAAAGACCTTCTGGTAGCGCGCGCCGAGTCTGCCAAAGCCCAGAAGCAGATTAACCAGGCGATGTCCGGCTTCGGTACCGATAACGCGGCCAAAGGCTTTGACCGGATGTCGGAGAAAGTGCTTCAGCTGGAAGCGGAAGCCGAAGCGAGCCGCGAGATGAACTCCAAGGGACGCAGCCTGGATGACGAGCTGGACGCCTTGAAGAAAGGCAGCGGAGTAGAGGACGAACTGGCAGCCCTGAAGGCCCAGGTTCAGCAAAAGAAACAGCAATAAGCTCGGAAACCGAACTTATCCGACGAATCGCAAGAGACTGGGGAACCATTGCTCCCCGGTCTATTGCCTCGTTAATCGAATCGCGTATTGCATGATTTTGCTGAAGAGGTGAACTATGCTAAATGAGGTCGAAGGGGTAGACGCCATAATGTCAAATCCATATTTGGAAACACTGGCTTTTTTTTCTCGATCGCGGTGCTGGCTTTGGTGATTTTTTTCTCGCCGTGTTTGAGATGGTTACGAAGTACAATGATTGGCAAGAAATAAAGAATGGGAATATGTCCGTGGCGATGGCGACCGGAGGCAAAATGTTCGGGATCTGCAACTTGTTCAGGTTTGCCATTCTCAACAACGATTCCATCCTGCATGCTCTCGTTTGGGCCAGTTACGGCTTTGTGCTCCTGCTTGCCGCATATTTTATCTTTGAATTTCTGACGCCTTATTTTAAAATAGACGAAGAAATCCAAAAGGATAACCGCGCGGTGGGATTTCTGTCGATGACGCTGTCGGTCTCCTTGTCCTATGTTGTGGGCGCTTGCGTCACCTGATGCAGCAGGCCGCAGGGTCCGGTAGTCTATGGAGGTTAACGGGATGAAATATTTGTGGGGTACTTTTGTTCGCGCTTTCGGCTGTGTTTTTTTCGCTGTCGGCATTTACTATTTTATAAAGCATGCATCCTGAGAAACGGAGCCATGCAATCATACTTGAAGTGAACGGTTACGGAGGAAAAAAGGAAATGGAAGCTGACAATAAGCAAGTCTGCCTTGGTGCGATACGGAGATCACATGGGATCCGGAGATCGGCCTGAGGAGACCTGCCCTCACTGCTATAACGAGCTGGGGGATTATCGCGTATTAAGTTTGGATCAGCTTGCCCCCGGGGAGCAGGAGGAACAGCCGAAGAGGGGCCGGACCGGACGCGCCTTGGATGACGAATTCATGGATTTGGACGGGGAAGAGGAGGTTCTCGAAACCGACCCTTACGATTCGGCGGCGCAGTCGTTGACGGACTCCAGGAGGAAGCGCCGGAATGCCCCAACTGCAGGGAATTTATGCTTCACGCGGGAGAACTGTCGGCAGGCGAAGGCCAGTTTACGCCCGCCGTTCCCGCCCTGCTTGGCCAGCCGCTGCTTCCGTCCGCGTTTGGAGTGCAGGTGTATGTCTGTCCGAGCTGTTTTAGAGTGGATCATCTGCTGTCCGAAGGGGCACGGCTCGCTTTGATCGAGAAGCTGAGGAAATCGGCTTTGTAGAACCAAGGTCTGTTTTTTTCGGGCAAATACGCTGTTTGTCTGGAAAAACGGACTATTTTTTATACCCATTCGGGAATGTTAAGTTAAATCATTCTACAGAAGGGTACAGGATAAACCAATGTCTCATAAATCATCCGATCGCCATTCCCCGCTCCTGCGGCTGACGAAGGGAGAGAACCGGCCGGGCCTGAACATGTCTTTTCGACGGAAGAAGCAGCGGGTGAACACGCCAAGAAACAAAAAACACACCGAGCGGCTCACTGTCCAATGCTGGCTGCTGCTTATTGTCAACGCTTTGTTCGTAACCGCCAATGCGCTGTCGGGCACGTTCGTAGGCGTGTTTTTTATGGAAGCTGCGCAACGACTTGTCGATCATCGGCTGGTTCTCGCTCGCAACCCATATCACCATGGCGATCACGTTCTACATCGCGGGCAAGTGGGTAAAAGAGCACAACAAAATGAACAGCCTGAGGCTGGGGGTGGCGGTGTCTGCCGTGTTCTATACTCTGGTGCTGTGGCTTGGCAACAATGCTGTGAACTATGTGCTCCTGCTAGGCGGCATCCAGGGGATTGCTTCGGGTTTTTTTTGGGTCGCGTTCAACGTTGTTTATTTTGAAGTGACCACTCCTCATACGAGGGATCAATTTAACGGCTGGGCGGGACTCACCGGCTCGGCTGCGGGCATGATCGCGCATGGATCTCGGGGTTTATCATTGTGAGCATGGAGGATGCACTGGGCTACCGGCTGATCTTCACCGCTTCCCTCATCATCTTTGTTATCGGGGTTATCGTAAGCTTTTTTTTGAAAAAAAACGCAAAGTAAACGGCCGATACAGCTGGACGGCGGCGTTCCGCAGCTTGAAGTCCAAGGACAGCCCCTGGCGCAGTATAGCCGCAGCCTTGTTTGCGCAGGGAATCCGTGAGGGTGTTTTTTGGCTTCCTCATCGGGCTGCTGGTTTATATCCATACCGGAAACGAAATGTCGCTGGGCAATTTTTCGCTGATTACCTCGCGGTCTCCTTGTTCAGCTTTATGCTGATCGGAAAATGGTACAAACCGGCCTATCGAAAAAAGGGGATGCTCGTCGGCGCCATTATGCTCGTGCTTGTCATCCTGCCGTTCTTTTGGCGCGTTAATTTTATACCTTGCTGGTGTTCGGGGTGGGAGTCTCCTTGTTTATGCCGTTCTACGGCATTCCGATGACGTCCACTGTGTTCGATATCATTGGCAGGAATGAGCGCACGGCTGCAAGGCGGGAGGAATACATCGTGATGCGGGAGCTGTTCCTCAATGCGGGAAGAATCGTCGGCACGCTGGCATTTCTGGTGGTCGTGTGGTTCTCGGCCTCGCCCGCCGCGATGAATTGGATGATCCTTGCGATCGGCAGCACTCCTCTGCTTGTGTGGTTTTTTTATGAGGAACCGGTTTAAGGCGACAAAAGATTTTCAAAGTTTGGAGAGAAGCTGATTCGTCTCATACCCTTGATTTAGGGACCCAACTCGGAGGAAGAAACAAAAGGCTTCTTGAGCAGGGCAATAGAGATGCAGCGTCAGCAGCCGCGCCTTGATTTCGAATTTGCATTAGTGCTCAAAGAACTCCTGCGGAAATCTTGAAGAATCCGACTATAACCGATAAAATAAGCAGGAATAAGATTTGGACATCAGGAAGCTTAAAAGGGGTGTATATCAGTTGGAGCAGCGCAGAATGGTTAACAGCATTACGGAGCTGATCGGCGAAACCCCGGCCGTGCGGATCAACCGCCTGACAGGGGTAGAGGATGCGGAGGTTTACGTCAAGCTGGAGTATTTCAATCCGAGCGGAAGTGTGAAGGACCGCGCCGCTTATAATTTGATAGCGCAGGCCGAGAAGGACGGGCATTTAAAGCCGGGAGCCACCATCATTGAGCCTACCAGCGGCAATACGGGGATCGGCCTGGCGATGAATGCGGCGGCTAAAGGATATAAAGCTATTCTGGTTATGCCGGATAATATGACCAAAGAGCGGATCAACCTGCTTAAAGCGTACGGAGCTGAGGTAGTGCTGACGCCGGCGGCGGAACGGATGCCCGGGGCGATAAGGAAAGCGATAGAGCTGAGGGATCAAATCCCGGACAGCTATATTCCGCAGCAGTTCGAGAATCCGGCCAATCCTGATATCCATCGGGTTACGACGGCGCTGGAAATCCTTCAGCAGACGGAAGGCCGTTTGGACGCGTTCGTCGCCACATCCGGCACCGGGGGAACTATTACAGGCACGGGCGAAGTGCTGAAAAAGCATTTGCCGGGGCTGGCCATTTATGTCGTTGAGCCTCAAGGCTCGCCGGTGCTGTCAGGAGGACAGCCGGGCCCGCACAAGCTGGTGGGAACCAGCCCGGGCTTCATTCCTGCCATTCTTAACACGGCAATCTACGATAAAATCGTGCAGGTGGCCGACGAGGACGCTTTGGCGACTACACGGGACCTGGCCGCCAGGGAGGGCATCCTTGTGGGCCCTTCAGCCGGTGCGGCCGTGTGGACCGCGCTGCAGGTTGCCCGCGAGCTCGGGAAAGGCAAACGTGTGCTGTGCATTGCTCCCGATACGGGAGAACGGTATTTAAGCATGGGTATATTTTAGGCGTTCAAGTTTCGCCGGTTCATCCTGGATTAAATGTTTCCAGGGTGAATTTTTTTTGGAACGTATTGAATAAAAATACATATAGATGTATTATTATAGATATTAGATATTCATTTTCCATTCAACCATATTAAATTCAAATAAATCGAAAAGGGTGTGAACGGTATGCTGTCTTTTCAGCAAGATGTGCCTTCGGCAGCTCAGTATACAAAGCTTATGCAAAAAAAAGGCGGACAATCGGCTTCCCGGAAAGAAGCGTTGGATTATGCGGATCTCTGCCAAAGCAGCCGTGTTATTTCCGTGTATGACAAGGATCAGCTGGTTGGGGTAGGCACTTTGAAAGCACCGTGCGGGCCGCAGACTGGAGGAATTTCGTTTCTTATTGCCGCTACGCATGAGGGAAGGCGTGTTGAGGAGCATCTGTGCAAGCTGCTTCAGCTTCAAGCGACTGCGGGATAGGTGCGGAGTGGCGGTTGTCCCTTAACCCTAGCGCACTCCACTGAAATTTTTTTCAGGTCCTAAGGTAAGTGCGTAATCAGAAAGCCGTATACAAATCGTACAAATTACCCGGCGGAAGGCTTGAATGCGAAGATCTTCTTCCGGTTTTTTTCTATTTTATCAACAATTAATATTCGTTCTTTGCAGGCGGGCTGTAAAGGTGTAATATGAAAATGGAAAGTCCATTCAGGAGGCTGCGCAATGAACGAATTCAAACTTAAAGTGTTGGAACTGCTCAAGGAAGATTCGCGTAGAAGCGCGGAATTGATCGCCACGATGCTTGCGGCTTCCACGGAACAGGTGGAGCAAGCGATCCGCGAGATGGAAGAAGAGAACATAATCGTTAAATATGCGACGGTTGTGAACTGGAGCAAAGTAGACAGTGAACGGGTGACCGCCCTGATTGAAGTGCAGATCACGCCCGAACGGGGAAGAGGGTTTGACTCGATAGCGGAGCGGATTTATGTATATCCGGAAGTGAAATCGGTTTACTTGATGTCAGGCTCGTACGATTTGCTGGTGGAAGTGGAGGAGCACAGTCTGAAGGAGGTCGCCTCGTTCGTTTCCAACAAGCTTTCTCCGCTCGACCGCGTGCTTTCGACAAAAAAACGAATTTTATATTGAAAAAAAATACAAGCAGGACGGAATCATCTTTGAAGATCGCGAGGATGACCACCGGCTGCTGATTTCCCCGTAAAGGAAGAGAAGCTATGATCAACCAGGAACAGACAGTAACCACACCCGGCACAAAAAAATATGAAAGATTATTTGGCTCCTCTGGTCAGAGATATTCCGCCGTCCGGAATCCGCCGTTTTTTTTGATTTGGTCAGCGCGAGCAAAGACATTATCTCTCTGGGCGTTGGAGAACCCGATTTTTTTCCACGCCCTGGAAGGTGCGGGAGGCTGCGGTCACCTCTCTGGAGCGGGGAATGACCAAATATACCGCTAATTCGGGTATTCCGGCACTGAGGGAAGCTATCGCTTCTTATCTTCATGACAGCTTTGCGATTTCATACGACCCGGGCGATGAGGTGCTCGTCACCGTAGGCGGCAGCGAGGCGATTGACCTGGCTTTGCGCGCTTTGATCACCGCAGGGGATGAAATTCTCATTCCGGAGCCATGCTACATCTCGTACTCTCCTATCACAACCATCGGCGGAGGCGTGGCGGTAGGGATTGAAACGTTCGCAGAGGATGATTTCAAACTGACGCCGGAAGCGCTGCGCAGTGTTCTGACACCGCGTTCGAAGGTGCTGATCTTGAGCTATCCGAGCAATCCGACCGGCGGAATCATGACATACGAGGATTGGCTGCCTATTGCCAAAATTGTGGAAGAGCAGGACCTGATCGTTATTTCCGATGAGATTTATGCCGAACTCACTTACGGCCAGAAGCACGTCAGCTTCGCTCCATTCCCGGAATGAGGGATAGGACGATTGTCGTCAGCGGATTTTCCAAGGCTTTTGCTATGACAGGCTGGAGAATGGGCTACGCTTGCGGCCACCGCGATATTATCTCGGCCATGCTCAAAATCCATCAATACACGGTGATGTGCGCACCTGTTATGGGGCAGGTGGCCGCTCTGGAAGCTTTGAGGAACGGACAGGAAGATAAGGACCGGATGGTGGAGTCGTACAATCAGCGCAGAAGGCTGGTCGTCAAAGGATTTCGCGAAATCGGGCTGGAGTGCCACGAGCCGCAGGGGGCTTTCTACGCGTTCCCGTCGATCATGTCCACGGGACTCGGATCCGAGGAATTCGCCCAGCAGCTGCTGCAGGATGCAAAGGTTGCCGCGGTGCCCGGACACGTGTTCGGCATGGGCGGGGAAGGCTTTGTACGCTGCTCTTACGCGACCTCGGTGAGCCAGCTGAATGAAGCGATCGAGCGAATGGGCAGGTTTGTGGACAGGATCAAAAGTTCCTGACAATAAAGAGGGAGCCGGTGATCTTCACCGGCTTTTTTTTGAATAGTTGAAGGCGGAGTTGCGCTGGTTACATAAGGGAGGATACGGATGAGGAAATTATGGTTGCCCTTTCTGCTGCTGTTGGTACTGATGGGGTGCGGAGCGCCGAAAGCGGATGTGCCGATCTTTATGATGCCTGCGAACGGGTTGCCTGCAGGTGCGGCGGACAAGCTGAAAGCTTCGCTGCAAGCCAAAGTGGGAGATAAGCCGACAATTGAAATTAACGGTTCACCGATTTTTTCGTTGGAAAAATTGATTGTAGAGATCGCAGCGGGAGAGAACGGAATCATTGTGGTCTCTTATGACCAATTCAAAGCAATGGGAGAACAGAAGGGCTATGCAGCGCTGGATTCTGTTATCGAGGGCAGCAATTTGAAGCCCGAGGACGTGCAGCAAGGCTATCTGGAAACCACGGACAACGGTAAAACCGAGAAGCATCTGTACGGCCTCCCTCTGGAAAACACCAAATGGTTCAAGGAACAAAATTTAAACGGCAAAGATTTGATCGCTTTTATCCCGATGAATGTCAAAAAACAAAGATAACGCGCTGAAAGTGATGAAGTCCATAGCTGAAAAAATAAGCGGCTTCCGGCTAAGGGAGGGATCGCGGTGAAAATATATACTAGAACGGGAGACGCCGGGAAAACGGCAGTGATCGGAGGCAGAGTCGACAAAGACGATGTGCGTGTGGAAGCTTACGGCACGGTGGATGAGCTGAACAGCTTTGTGGGGCAGGCTGTGAGCTCCTTGACAAAGAGAAATTCGGCGATATGTGCAGTGACCTGCTGCAAATTCAGCATGAGCTGTTTGACTGCGGATCGGATCTCGCCAGTGTGAAGCCAGACTCTCCGTTTGCAGTGACCGGGGAAATGGTGGACAACCTTGAGGCGTGGATTGACCGTTATGACGCCGAGACTCCGGACATTACCCGATTTATTCTGCCTGGAGGCAGCCCGGCTTCAGCAGCGCTGCACGTATGCAGGACGGTGTGCCGCAGAGCGGAGCGCCGTGTCGTGACATTGGCGAGGCAGCAGGAAATCAATGGGCATACCCGCAGGTACCTGAACCGGCTCTCGGACTTTCTCTTTACGGTGGCGAGAACCGCCAATTTCCGCGAAGGGGCTGCCGATGTCGAATATATCCGAAGCGCTGAGTGTTCCGTCTAAATAATGAACTACTATGAGCCTCTAACTTACATCGTGCCTCCCGAAGAAGAGGGAATGGTGCTGAAGACGATTTTACAAAAAAAAGACTGCATATGTCGAGGAAGCTTTTGTCGAAGCTGAAGCTGACCGAGCGGGGAATTACTGTAAACGGGGAGCGGGTGTATATCAGCGTCCACGTCAAGGCGGGCGATGTTGTCGAAGCACGGATGGAGCAGGAGCGGTCCGACGATATTTTGCCGCAGCAGCTGCCGCTGGAGATTCTGTACGAGGATGACCAGCTGCTCATAGTGAACAAGGAAGCGGGACAAATTGTCCATCCGACACATGGGCATTATGTGAACACTGTGGCCAACGCGGTTGTCTGCCACTGGCAGGAGAAGGGAGTAGCGGCGCGTTTTCGCCCGATTCACCGATTGGACCAGGAAACTTCCGGCGTGCTCGCCATCGCCAAAACCCCTTATGCCCACCAGCAGGTGTCGGAACAAATGAAGCGGAACGAAGTGACAAGGAGTATGTCGCTTTAGTGTATGGGGCTATGACGGAGGACGAAGCACCGTGAACGAGCCCATCGACCGGAATAAGGAGAATCCTCACCTCCGGGCAGTGACGCCGGACGGGTACCCTTCCGTCACCCATTACCGGGTGGAACGGCGTTTCAGCAGCGCGACTCTTGTTCGCCTCAGGCTGGAAACCGGACGGACGCATCAAATCCGCGTGCACATGCAGCATCTGGCCATCCGCTGATCGGCGACAAGCTTTATGTGCCGGATTCGCCTACAGGGTTGCCTTCCCAACCGGCAAGTTCCATGCAAAGGCAGGCGCTGCACCATATCCGCATGGGCTTCAGCCACCCTGTGGCCAAGATCTGGGTCGAATTCACCGCGCCTCTGCCGGAGGATATGCGTCTTTTTTTATCTCGAAACTAGAGAATGAGTGAGAAGCTTCCTTTTGGATAAAAGGGGCTTTCTTGCGTTCTTGACTTCCTTTTGCATTTGCCCGACAATTTGATGAATGTGCGTAAATATTAACGATGTATCATAAGGAGCAGACCTCAAAATGAAAGTGACTTTCTACCATTACCCCAAATGCGGGACATGCCGTGCGGCACTTAAGTGGCTTACAGCCAAAGGGTTCGAAACGGACGCGATAAATCTTTTCGAGCAGCCGCCTACTATCGAGGAGCTTAGAACTTATGTGGAAAAGCACGGCATTCCGGTTAAAAAAAGCTGTTCAACACCTCCGGCGAAGTGTACAAAGAGATGAACCTGAAGGACAGGCTTACCGGCATGAGCAGGAGGAAATGCTCGAACTCCTCGCCTCGAACGGCAGGCTGATTAAACGGCCGATTGCTGCGGACGGCGAAAGAATAACAGTAGGCTTCAAGGAACCGGAGTACGAGAGCGTGTGGGGCTAACGCCGATTCGGGCCAAATCGTGCGGAAGGCAGCAGGATGGCGGCAGGAAGGCACAGCAAGCGAGCCGAAAGAAAGAGCTGCGAAAGCAGGGAAAGTGTGGAAACCAGGCTGCAAATGAAACGAACATCCCGCTCCAACCGTAAATAATTTAATTGGAGGGGATCATAGTGGACAAGAAAAAAGAAACGAAACCCGCTGTGGATTATCGGAGCGGTCATCGCAGTGTTTTTTTCGGGAAGCTGAAAGCCTTGTACCGCTGCTCAAGCTGGGCAAGGCCGGAGGAGCCTCATATCCATGGCCGTTTCCATATGGCTTATGCTTACTTTGCACCGTTGCCTTTTGCCGTCGGGTTCGTGCTGCTCCTGTTCGTCCATGAAATGGGCCACGTCATTGCCGCCAAGCGAAAGGGACTGCCAATGACGGCGCCGATTTTCATTCCTTTCCTGGGAGCGCTGATAAATATGAAAAAAAAGCATCCCAGGGACGCGGCCACAGAAGCTTATATCGGTATTGGAGGCCCTGTTCTGGGCAGTATAGGAGCCGCGGTTTTGTTTTTTTGCCGGATGGCTCTGGCATTACCCGCTTCTGTTGTCGATTGCTTATACCGGGTTTTTTTCCTGAACCTGATCAATCTGCTTCCCATCCATCCGCTGGACGGAGGCAGAATTTCGGTGGCGGTGACGCGTTGGCTCTGGCTGGTGGGACTTGTCGGCGGACTGGCGCTAATTATTTATATGAAAAGCATTCTTTTCTTTATCATTTGGATAAGCTTCGCCTGGGATTTATATAAAAAAATACGTGAAACACCGCAAAAAACGCTGAGCGGCATACCCTGCCGATGCAGGTGGATCTTCAGATTCAGGACTGGCTCGCACAATCGTCCTTTATGATTCCGGGGGAGAACCACCAGAGGGATCTGCCTTTTACCACGCATTCGAATATGGACGGTCTGCAGGTGGTGGAATTTTCCTGGGAGGGCCTCGGCCTTTACCACAAAATCGAGCTGAACCAGCAGGCGTTCATTCATAAAATCCGCGTTGTGCGGGTGGAGAGGAAAAGCACTCTCGAACAGCTGCATCTTATTGTGCACTGCCAAATGGACTACACCCCTTACGAGAGCGACAGCTACTACGAAGTGCCGGCGGGAACCCGGTGGGCTTTCGGCTCGGCTTACTTTTTTTGCTGGCAGCGGCGCTGATTGGCATGATGTACTGGACTCATCGGCTTGGCGTTTTATATTGACGCGCACCAACATTACGAAATTGACAGTGAGGTAAAATATGGAGATCAAAGGCTCGCAGCGGCTTGAGCAGATGGGCTCGGCAATTTTCGCTGAAGTGGCGCAGTGGAAGGCGGAGGCGGTCAGACAGGGCAGGGATGTAATTGATTTGGGAATTGGTAGTCCGGACCAGCCCCCGTCCGAACGGGTGATAAGGGCATTGGAGCAAGCGGTGCGCAACCCGCGGAATTACGGTTATCCGAGCTCCGAGGGCACACTTGCTTTTCGGCAGTCCGTAGCGGCCTGGTACCGACACCGTTTTGGAGTGGTACTGGATCCGGCGGACGAGATTACGACGTTAATGGGATCGCAGGATGGACTGGCCCATTTGGCGATGGCACTTCTGGACCCCGGTGATACGGCGATCGTGCCGGACCCGGGCTATCCGATTTATGCGGCGGGGCTTGTGATGGCGGGGGTGACTCCCTGCTATCTGCAGCTGAGGGCGGAGAATGATTTTCTGCCTCGATTCGAGGATATTCCAGCGGAAACGGCGGTTGCCGCCAAGCTAATGATACTGAATTACCCGAGCAATCCGTTGTCGGCGGTGGCGGATCGCGCCTTTTTTTTGAAAAGGCTGTCGCTTTTGCGAAGGCAAATCGCATACTTATTGCGCATGATTTGGCTTATTCCGAGATGGCGTTCGACGGCCTGAAACCGATCAGCATCCTTGAAGTCGAAGGAGCGAAGGAGGTTGCTGTCGAATTCCATTCTTTATCCAAAAGCTTTAACATGGCCGGATGCCGGATCGCATTTATGGTGGGGCATAAGGATGCGGTTCATGCGCTGCGCAGGTTAAAAGGTTCCATCGACTACGGTATCTTCCTGGCTGTGCAGGAAGCGGGAATTGCCGCGCTTAAGGAGGATTTGGAGAGGGAGGAAACGGTGGCGGGCTTCTACCAGAAGCGAAGAGATCTGTTCATTGCGGCGCTTCGACAAGCGGGGTGGGATTTGCCTCTTCCTAAAGCGACAATGTTCCTATGGGCTCCGGTGCCGAGGGGATGGACATCTCGACAAATTTCCCGGGAAATCTTGGCAAATGCGGGAGTTGTCGTTATACCGGGAGACGCTTTTGGCGCGCAGGGAGAAGGATATGTGCGTATTGCCCTGGTGCAGGAGGAGCCCGTTTTACTGGAGGCTGCCGCGCGGCTTGGCAGGTTTATGAAGCATTTGAAGAAAGCATGAGCGGCGATATTTCGGCTTCTCGCTAGCGGCGGTGCGGGGAGATGGAGGGCTGGAAGCAGGCCGGGAGACAGCTCAGCAGGAGTGTAGGCCGGCTGCAGCGAGATAGCGTACTGGAAGTACGCTATCTCCAGTACCGCGGGCAGATAAGGTACTGGAAGTACGCTATCGTCGATGCCGCAACACGCTAAAGTCAAGCCAACGGCCCGCTTCAATACGTCGCAATTTCACACATCTGCTTGTCGCCATATTACAATATGATAACGCATACGACTCATTGTACAATGGAGTAAAGTCATAATTTTGGAGGGTTTATTCCATGATTAAAGTAGCGATGTTAAGCTTTTGGCATGTTCACGCAAAGGATTACGCCAAGCAGGCGACAGAACACCCGGAGACGGAGATCGTTGCCGTATGGGACGAAATCAAGGAAAGAGGACAGAAGGAAGCATCAGAGCGGGGGGCGGAATTTTACGAAAATTTGGACGAGCTGCTCGCGAGGGAAGACATTGGCGGCGTGATTGTGGATACTCCTACCAATCTGCATCACAAGGTGATTATGGCTGCCGCGCGCGCGGGAAAGCACATCTTCACCGAGAAGGTTATCGCGCCGACGGTTCAGGAAGTAAACGATATCATTGCCGAGGTCGAGCGCGCCGGAATAAAGCTCACGGTTTCGCTGCCCCGCTTAAACGACTACTACACTCTTGCCGTACAGGATCTCATCGCCAAAGGCGTGTTCGGCCAGCTCACATTGGTGAGAACGAGACTGTCGCATAATGGAGCGCTGCCTAACGACACTAGCTCCGACGGCTGGCTTCCGGGGCATTTTTTTACAACCTGGAGCAGTGCGGCGGCGGAGCCATGATCGATCTGGCTGTCATCCGATGTATCTGGCCCGTCTGTTCCTCGGCATGCCTCAAAGCGTAAGCTCCAGCTATGGCTATGTTACGGGCAGGGAAGTGGAAGACAACGCGGTAGCGGTTCTTAACTACGCTAATGGTGCTGTGGGCATCGCTGAAGCGGGATTTGTGAATCCGTCGTCCCCTTTTGTTATTGAAATTCACGGCACGAAGGGTTCGCTGCTATACTCCACGCATGATAACCGGCTGCTCGTTCGCAGCACAGAGCTGGAGAATAAAGAGTGGCACGCCTTGACAGACCTGCCTGACAGCAAAGAATCGGCCTTCAGCCAATGGGTTAACCACATTAAGAATGAAACCGTCGCTTCGGAGAACATCCAAATGGCTGTCGATTTGACGACGCTGATGCACGCATCCAATCTTTCCGCAAAAGCCGGCAAGGCGATTGCATTGGACCAATTGGCATAATACGCCGTTTAAAGCAGGAATGAGGTGAGAGACCATGGAGACTTGGAAGCTGTGCCCGGACAGACGATTCCCTTTTGAAATGATGAGAATGAACGCGCAAGCTTTGGATCGCCTTGAACTCCAATTCACCTGGGGGAATTACGGCATCCGTGTGCTCAAATTCCACTACACCACCTTCCCTCCCGGTAAAGTGGTCGATTACCATAAACATTCCGAATATGAATTTCACTATATCCCGCGCGGAAAAGGGACCGTCATATTGGAAGGGACCACGTACCTCTTCAGGATGGAATGATGTATGTCACCGGACCAAACGTAGTGCATCGGCAGGAGGCTGACTCTGCTGAAGCTATGGAGGAATTCTGCCTGCATTTAGACATCCATCCGTTACAGGAACCTGCACAAGCCGAAGAAAGCCGGAACGAATGGGGCAGGAATTGGGAAAATTCCGAGGCCGAACAATTCTTCCGGGAGCTGGAAGGACTGCCGAAAATCCCGGTGCTTGACCAGCACGGAGCGATGGACGGCTTCGCCGAAGCCTATACCGCTTGGAGCGAGAAGAAGCTTGGTTTGTACACGCTGCTCAAGCAGTCCATTGTTCAAATTTTGCTGCGCACTCTGTCCGCCTACACTTCCGATCCCGGGAATACCCTGCCGGTTAGGGACATGAAGGAACACCGCTGCCTGATGGCCGTGCAATTTATCCGCGATAACTATATGCTGCCCATAACTTTGGAGAATGTCGCGGAAAAGGTACAGATCAGCCCCGCCAGCTTCAACGCATTCTTCGCGGACAGACGGGGGGAACATTCACGGCGTATTTGGAAAATCTGCGCATTTCGCAAATCTGTTCCGAATTGACGGTCTCGGAGGATTCGATCGACCGGCTGGCGGTCCGCAACGGCTTTTCCAATGGGAATTATTTGCACCATGTTTTCAAAAAAGAGGCTGGGCATGACTCCGCTGCAATACAGGGAACGCCATAGCCAGCCAGCTGCCGCAGCTGTTGAACGCTGAAATATGCTGTCCTTTGTCGCTGTAGGATTTGTAGGGTTCAGACCATTTTTTTTAACGTCTCGGGCTATTGGGGGAAGATAAACGACTGGCTGGGTTCAATTAGCTGGTCGTTTTTTTTCCTTATCATTGAAGTAACAGTCAGACCCGTATCTTAAACTCTCCCGAATATTCCAAAGAAGTGGTATAATAGATAGAATCATAGATCAGTGGGAGAGATTCAAATTGCAGGAAACAAAACCAAACAGCGTGATGCTGGTAGACGGAATGGCTCTATTGTTCAGGCTTTTTTACGCGTCTTCTTTCAGCGGATATATACAGAAAACAAGCTACGGCCTGCCGACCAATGCGGTGCATGGCTTCGTCAAATATTTTTGGGATGCGATCCGGACGTTTCAGCCGACCCATGTGGTATGCTGCTGGGATATGGGAAGCAAGACGTTCCGCACACAGCAGTTCGAAGCCTATAAAGCGAACCGGCTGGCGGCCCCGGAGGAGCTGATCCCCCAATTCGATCTGGTCAAGGAAGTCGTGGAAAGCTTCGGTGTCCCGAATGTGGGGCTTGAGGGCTATGAAGCGGACGACTGCATCGGAACGTTGGCGGCTTTGTACAGCGGCACCGGCACCGGCGTCATGATCCTCTCCGGAGACCACGATATGCTGCAGCTGCTGAGCGAACGGGTCAAGGTCATTATTATGAAGAAAGGGCTGTCCAATTACGCGGTCTACGACCCGGATGTGCTGCTTGTGGAGAAACAGCTGACCCCTATCCAGATAATCGATCTCAAAGGTCTCATGGGAGATACGGCCGACAATTATCCGGGTGTCAAAGGAATCGGCGAGAAGACGGCGGTCAAGCTGCTGCAGCAGTACGGATCGATTGACGGCATCATCGAGAACCTGAGCGAGCTGCCAAAAGCGTCCGCGCCAAGATCGAAGCGGAGCTGGAGATGCTTCATTTATCCCGTGACCTTGCACGAATCCGGTGCGATGTGCCGGTCACTTTGGAGCTTGACCGCTGCTGCTGGGCGATGGAACGTGACCGGGTCATCCTGAAGTTCGAGGAACTGGAGTTCAAAGGTTTGATGAAGTTGATCGGCTAAACGGGTTTTGCCATACCATCATATCTCCTTTTTTTCACACTGTGAGGAGCTTATAACACTACTTGTTGAAAGCTGCCCGTTTGTCGAGCGCCAGCCTTCAGTTACTTTTCAATTCATTCAGTAACTCAATGATCTTGTCATTTTGGTCAATTTGTGCAGTCTACCCCCATAAGCAATACGATCCCATACAACTCCTCAAGGTCTGCACTGTAGCATGACGCATTTGTGGGTGATTGGTCTATCGTGCAATTTCCATTACACTCTGATCATCAGCTTTACCTGACACAAATGTGTTAAGAGTGAAAAGCGTATTGTGCTGCGAATCGATGGAATTGTATACTGATAGGACGATGACTATCTCTTAAGTAAGCCTTGAGGAGGCTGTTCCAACGATGGTTCATAATGAGGGTAACAATCATATATTCGCGCAAGCTTACGACAGCGCTCCTTTCGGCATTGGTGTTTACGCACCCGACAAGAACCGGTGGATTAGAGCCAATCCGTTTTTTTTGCAAAATACTCGGTTACACGCTTGAGGAACTGCAGGGCAGCATTGACAGCAGCTTTACTCATCCCGAGGACAAGGCGTTAAACAGCGATCCTGTAATCATCGGGGCTGCTTCGGATCAGACACTTTTTTCCCTATAAAATGGAACGCCGATATCTCCATAAAGACGGACATATCGTCAGAGTATCGCTCAACATCTCGCCGCTGACTGGTCAGCGTACGGATGCTTCCCCGCTTCTGCTTGTCCATATCACTGACATCACAGACCAGCATCGGTACGTTGAGAGACTGCTGGACAGTGAGCGTAAACACCGGATGATAGCTGAAGTCTCGCTGGATTGGATTTCGCGGCAAAAAGCGGACGATGAGGCGACTGTGGTCTACTCGTCACCCATTTGTAAGTCGATTTTGGGATATGAACCGGAAGAAATGATCGCCATGAGCGGTGTATACTTCGTTCATCCTGACGACTTGGAACGGGTGAAGAACTTTTTTGTCCGCCGCCCAACGTTCAGAGCGTGACAAAGTCATCTTCCGGTTCCGCCGCAAAGACGGCAGCTACATTTGGCTCGAATCATCCAGCCGTTTCACATTTGACGAGAACGGGAATATGGAAGAGATCATATCCATTTCCCGCGATATCACGGACCGCAGGAAGGCCGATCAACTACTCGAGGAGAGCGAGCAGCGCTACAAATCTCTTTTCGATAACAATCCGGCTGCCGTCTACTCCATGAATCTCGATGGGGACTATTTGACGGCGAATGCCAATCTGGAAAAGCTCACCGGCTACACTCTGGAGGAGTTAATTGGCATGTACTGGGGCCCTATAGTTGATCCAAAGGACCTCCCCAAAACGCTGCATCATTTTGGACTTGCCAAGCAGGGCTATCCTCAGAGCTATCCGGTGAACCGGCTCATTTTTTACCTCAATATTAAAAAAAATGAGCTACGAAGCAGATGTGGTCGTGAATGGCGCCGAGGCCGTTCGTGCCGTCAAACACGGTCAATATGATTTCGTATTTATGGACCTGCAAATGCCTGTGATGGACGGCTTTGAAGCGGCCGCAGCTATCCTCGGCCACTTTGAAGAGGGAGACTCGGACGGACCTGCCATTATCGCCGTTACCGCCTTCGCCCAGAACACGGACCGTGACATGTGCCTGGCGGCCGGCATGAAGGATTTTATCAGTAAACCTGTGTTCGCGCCTGAAGTTGATCGGGTATTGCGGCACTGGTCCCCGGGTCTTTTATTGAATGGATCATAAAATAGTGGCACCTGCGTTTTCCTCAAATCAAGTATTCAAAATTGATTCTGCGAAAGCCACGTTTTTTATAAGACTCGGATAATCCTCAGGGGGCGATCCGTCTTCTACGTTCCAGCATGCTCCCATTGCAGTTTCCACATAAAGGCATTGTTTTAATATGTCGCTTGGAATATTAAGATTTTTTTTCTAAAAAAAAGCCTATTATACCGTTTATTTTCTTATATAATTCCGTAGTTATTTCATCACCAAATTCATTTAATATAAAACGTGGAATATCAAATACAGGATCGCCTATTACGCCTTTAGGGTCGATAATTACATAGTCTCCATTATTACTGAGTAAAATATTATCATGATGAAAGTCGCCATGCAGCAGCATCTGTTGTGAATACAGAGTAGAAACCGATAAGCATATATTCTTAGCTTTTTTTCATATATGAATATAATTCTTTACAGTCGTGTCGTTTGCTCATATATTCTGTTATCCTGGCGACCCACTCTTTGTAAGTCGGATATATTTCTGCTCGAGGTGGAGTTAGATGCAAGCCTTATATAGGGAACAGAACACGGATAGTCTTTTATCAAGAGAACTCTCATTCCTTAAAGGACTACCCGGTTGCACACATTCTTCAAGTATGATACCGTTTTCAATGTCTGCGTCAAAGACTCTGCAAAATCGTCTGCCGTTATATTGACACAAAGTATTAAACTCTGTAAATAGTTCTCCGAACGAAGGATTACCTATTTTCAGCACTACGTTTCCAAAGATTTCTGAATAGCATATAAAAAAACTAAGTTTGCAGAATAGGAAGGAATAAATTGGAAAGAAGTTAAAGTCCACTTATCGGCACATACTTCGATATCCCTCAAAACTTTTTTCATAAAAAAATCTTTACCAAAACGGTTAGTTAAATTTTCGATTTCATTTTGACTGAAACAATAACTCTTGTTCATCCTTAGGATCTACCTCCACACCACTAAGAGTTCAAGGAATGCGTCGTACAACTTAAATCGCCCATCCTAATTCAATGGTTGCCTTTAGACGGGCCATCCTTATCATTTTTTTTCAAATTGATTATAACTCATATATACCAGGAAAAAATGGGTTCTTGCCAACGGAAAACGACGCAGAATCCCCCAATCTTTTCAGACTAGGGGATTGAACGTAGACATTGAACTTGGTCTGAATACCGTTGTAAGTGGTTCTCCTCAAATCCGAGTGCGAGAGTACCTTCTTTACATGCAAGTTCACAAAAAAAATGTGTGAGGAGGTCAATGCCATTTCAATCACCTCAGAATTTAGATTGGTAATTAGAATTCTTCTGTATATCTTTTGAAATTGTCTATAATCGCTTGCCAGCCCGCCTGCTGCATTTCAATGGAATGGGTGCTTTCAGCATCAAAAAATTTCAACGACCTTCGTTTCATTTCCTTGATTGACGAAGGTGATATCCACTTTTCTCCCATCTCCCAGTGTGTATGAAATTTGCTCATGCTGCTTCACTGCATCGTATACCCCGCCGAAATCAAAGCCCATGCTGCCGTCTTTCGCTTCCATCCTTGTAAGAAACTTGCCACCAACCCGCAAATCATTTTCCGATCTTGGCGAGTGCCATGTCTCTGAAGCCTGATTCCACTTCGTGATGTGTTCCGGTTCAGACCAATACCTCCATACTTTTTTTCTACTGGCGCTTGAATGACTGCCTGAACGGTTACTTTCGTTTTTTTTATTATTACTTGTTTCCATTTTGAAGCACCTCACTCGATTATTGTTTTTTTTGGATTCTCTTTTATTTAGACGAAATCCGATTGCAATATTCATCGGTCTAATTGTTCAGGAAGTCCAAATCGCGAAAATAATTTTGTGTTGATGAAATTTTGGATGTGGAATATCTTCTTGTCTTTCATTACAATGACGTGAATTCCCCAGGGTACCAAGCAGGTTTTGTCACTGCTCGGCACATATTGCGCAAAAGCAGGGTAACCGCCATTCACCGTAGTCGGCAAAAACCGGGACCCGTCACAATGCCAGCGTGTAAGTGAAAAAAAACTTGAACAAATCGTCCTTGCCGCGTACCCACATAGGGAAAGGCGGCATAGACATATGGCCTTCCTCATGAAACAAGGCTACCAGTGCATGGATATCAAATCGTTCAAAAGCTTCCACATACCGTGAAAGCAGTTCTTGATCAGGCTGGACATCCATCAAGCTGTATTCTTCAGAACGGAGTTTCGCCCGATCCATCGTTTCTCTGGCTCTTTGCAAGGCGCTGTTAACTGCTGCTGGCGACATTCCTAACGTTGCTGCAATCTGTTTGGAGGACCACTCAAATACGTCTTTCAAAATGAGAGCTGCACGTTGACGTGGAGGCAAAATTTGCAAGAGTGTAATAAAACAGAGTTGAAGGGTATCTTTGCGAATGAGTATATCTTCTGGATTTTCCGAAAATGCGGGGGCAGGCCAGATCCAGGATGAGTCAGGCAACGTTTCACTGGGGCCGATAATGGATGCCGCGGGGTCGGAAAAGTCAACGGGACGAGTTCGCCGTTTAGCTTGTCTTAGCTTGTCCAGGCATATATTTGAAGCAATCCGATAGACCCATGTTTTGTAAGAGGATTCCTGTCTGAATGAGTTCCAACTTTGCCAAACACGAATAAAGGCTTCTTGAACGGCATCGTCTGCGTCATCGATCGATCCTAGCATTCTATAACAGAACGATGTTAACTCCGGCTTCAAGCTGTCAAATAACTGAAGTTCTAGTGCATGCTCCAGTGCTGTTTCGTTCATTTGGGCCCCCTTCTGAGGTGCGAATCCCTTTTCACACATCAACAAACTGATCTTTTCAATACTAATCCTCGTAGAGATTCCACATTTTTTTCTGAAATATCCTTCATCATTTGCAATTATACTGCCCGTTTGCACGTCCGTGGTGATTGGTCCAGTCAATAACGGAGCGTCCGCATAAATTACAAGCATACAGTCCTCGATAGGAGGTGTTTCTTGTTGAGCGATATCAGAATTCACGGCTGCCCTGCCCCTGAGAATATCACGCTGGTTCAACGTCTGAAACCGATGATCGGCCGCATCGTAACGGTGTTTCAACCAGGATTTCCCCGATTAACCCGAACAACCGGAAAGCTTACTAACGTGAGTTCTACGTCCTTTATAGTTGGAGAAACGCAGGTGGTTATCAAAACGTCTTTCTTCATTGTGCTGAACTCGGCCGTAAAATCCGTAAAATCCTTTGATTTAACTGCAACCGCCGAAGAAATCGGAAGTCTGAAGGGGAAATTAATCCGCGTCGGTAAAGATTTTGTGGAATTCGTACAGGCGCCGGAGACAAAAGTACCCACCATCTTTCCTTTAAATCAATTTACGGAAGTAAACTGCGAACATAAGGATGGGGAATGAAGCAAAAGGGCACCTCACATCCCGCGGTGCTCTTCTTTTTTTTACACCATTCCGCTGCGAAGTGCCGTGTAACTGCCAGTTAACAGAGCGATGCAGCCGATCGATCCGCCGGCAGCCTCGTCAAGTTGAATTATTGAGCATTTGTTTCCCGTTAGCCTTCCACGCAGCGCGGGAACCAGCGCTGCACCACAGAGAATGAAAATGGAAAGACAAGCATTGAGAAACAGTTTCCCAGCGCCGCTTATTTATGTTCTTGGGCAGCGTTAGTTCCTGGACATAATGAGAGTGCGGGCAAACGCAAAAGCGATCCATATGCAAAGCATAGGCTGGCATCTATATTTTGCAAGGAAAATTGGTTATAATTATATGTTATACAAGGTTATAGAATAATGCGTCGGAAAGGTTGATATTGTGGAGACGAAGACGATACCATCCAACTTTATAAAAAAATATTATGATCGAAGACCTGGAGTCCGGGAAAGTGGATAAAATCGTAACCCGGTTTCCGCCGGAGCCGAACGGGTACCTGCACATCGGGCACGCGAAGTCGATCTGCATCAATTTTGAGCTGGCCGACGAGTTTAAAGGACGCACTCATCTGCGTTTTGACGATACGAACCCGACCAAGGAAGACACAGAGTATGTGAATTCCATCAAGGAGGACGTGAAGTGGCTGGGCTTTGAGTGGGACGGGCTGTTTTTTTTCGCATCGGACTATTTTCAGGAGATGTATGACCGCGCAGTGCTTTTGATCAAAAAGCAAAAAGCGTACGTGGACGACCTTTCAGCGGATGAAATCCGCGAATCCCGCGGCACGCTGACGGAGGCAGGGAAAGAAAGCCCGTACCGCAGCCGTACGGTCGATGAGAATTTAAAGCTGTTTGAAGAGATGAAGAACGGGGAGTACAAGGACGGTCAGAAAGTGCTTCGCGCCAAGATCGACATGGCTTCGCCAAACATTACGCTGCGTGATCCGGTCATTTACCGTATCTCCCACGCTCACCATCATAACACCGGGGATAAGTGGTGCATTTACCCGATGTATGCTTACGCGCATCCTCTCGAAGACGCCATCGAGGGAATCACCCACTCCATCTGCACGCTGGAATTCGAAGAGCTCCGCCCTTTTTTATGACTGGGTCATCGAAGAATGCGAAATGGAGAATGTCCCCCGCCAGTATGAGTTTAACCGCTTGAACCTGACGAACACGGTAATGAGCAAAAGAAAGCTCCGGCTCCTCGTGGAAGAGAATGTGGTGGACGGTTGGGACGATCCGCGTATGCCGACAATTTCAGGACTCCGCCGCAAAGGATATACGCCTGAAGCGATCCGCAATTTCGTGCGGGAAACCGGGGTTTCCAAAGGCTACGGCGTTATCGATGTGAAAATGCTGGAGCATTTTATCCGGGAAGATTTGAAGCTCAAGGCTCCCCGCACGATGGCGGTGCTGAACCCGCTGAAGGTGGTCATCACCAACTATCCGGAAGGCGAGTCGGAAATGCTGGATGCGGAAATCAATCCGGAAAATCCTGAAATGGGGAGCCGCCAGATTCCTTTTTTCCAGGGAGATTTACATCGAGCAGGACGATTTTATGGAGAATCCGCCAAAAGGTACCATCGCTTATTCCCGGGCAACGAAGTGCGGCTGAAGAACGCGTATTTCATCAAGTGCAACGAATTTGTCAAGGACGAGAACGGCAATGTGGTCGAAATCCAGTGCACATACGATCCTGAGACGAAGAGCGGCTCCGGCTTCACGGGACGTAAAGTGAAAGGAACGATCCACTGGGTGGACGCCAACAGTGCGGTTCCGGCGGAGTTCCGGCTGTACGAGTCCTTGATCCTGGACGAAGAGGATGAGGAAGAGGCAGAGGATTTTCTGAATCGCCTGAATCCTGCTTCGCTCGAAATCCTGCACGGCTTTGTGGAACCGACCATGAATGAAGCGCAGCCTCAGGACAAGTTCCAATTTTTTTCCGGCACGGCTATTTCAATGTGGATCCCAAGCACTCGAAGCCCGGCGCACCGGTATTTAACCGGGTGGTGTCGCTCAAGAGCTCGTTTGATGTCAATGCCGCTGCCAAGCAATAAATCGCGAGAAAGACACATGCCCTGGCGTGTG
>BBFE01000059.1 GCA_001313085.1 Paenibacillus sp. JCM 18996
ATCGTCGATACGATGTACGCCACCTCGCAGGCACGTCGAGCCGGGGGGAACATCGGCTCGCCCTTGTGCACCTTCGTACCCGCAGGGTACAGGCCGAAGGTGCGCACGCTTTCCCACGCGGTATGCTCCGCGCGGGAGATGCCAAGCTGCGCCCACATGCGCTGCGGGGTGTGGGTCATGAACGGCTGGAGCATAACGGATGAAATCCGCTGGGCTTCAGCCAGGCAGTACATGACCGAACCAAGCTTCGCTTGCAGGGCTTCATCCTTGGCCATCGACCACGGCTGGGTCTCGTCGATGTATTTGTTCGTGCGGCGGATCAGGTTCCAGATCGCCGAAAGCGCTACGGAGAACTCCATGTTCTCCATCGCCGCTTCTGCCTGCTTCACCGTCTCCGAAGCGGTCTCGATCAAACCGGCGTCGAATTCGGTAGCTCCTTCGACGTAAGCCGGGACAACTCCGTGAAAATACTTGTCGATCATTACAATAGTGCGGTTGAGCAGGTTGCCCAGATCGTTGGCCAGGTCATAATTGAGCCGCTCCACAAATCCTTCCGGAGTAAACGTTCCGTCCGCCCCGAAAGGAACCTCGCGCAGCAGATAATAGCGCAGCGCGTCCAGGCCGTAACGGTCGATCAAAGTGACCGGATCGACGACGTTCCCTTTGGATTTGGACATTTTCCCTTCCTTCATGAGCAGCCAGCCGTGCGCAAAAACCTTCCTCGGCAACGGCAGTCCCAGCGCCATCAGCATGATCGGCCAATAAATCGTGTGGAAGCGGACAATCTCCTTGCTCATCAAATGGACATCCGCAGGCCAATATTTCCGGAATTTGCCATCATCCCCGCTGCCGTAGCCCAGAGCGGTAATATAGTTGGACAGCGCGTCAATCCATACGTAGATGACATGTTTGGGATCCTTGGGGACTTTGATTCCCCAATCGAACGTTGTACGGGAAACCGCCAAATCCTCCAGTCCCGGCTTGATGAAATTGTTGATCATTTCATTCTTCCGGGAATCCGGCTGGATAAACTCGGGGTTCTCCTCGTAATACTGCATCAGACGGTCCACATATTTGCTCATGCGGAAAAAGTAGCTAGCTTCCTTTACTTTTTTTTCCACCGGGCGCGCAGTCCGGGCATTTGCCGTCGACCAGCTTGCTCTCCGGGAAGAACGATTCGTCGGGTGTACAGTACCAGCCTTCATATGTGTCAAGGTAAATATCCCCCTGCTCCATCAGCTGCGTAAAAATTTTTTTTCCACAGCCTCCTTATGCCGCGGCTCGGTCGTGCGGATAAAATCGTCATACGAGATGTCCAGCTTTATCCACAACTCTTTGATGCCCGCCACAATGTCGTCGACGAACTGCTGGGGATCTTTACCGGCTTCCTTCGCTTTCCTTTCGATCTTCTGCCCATGCTCATCCGTTCCCGTCAAATACATCACGTCATAGCCGCGCAGCCGTTTGTAACGGGCCATCGCGTCGCCCGCCACGGTGGAATAAGCATGGCCGATGTGAAGCTTGTCGCTTGGATAATAGATCGGGGTTGTAATGTAAAACGTTTTTTTTATTTTCCGGCATCGTCAAAACCTCCTGAATTTTTTTAAAGAAAACCTCTACCCGAGGCCATTCAAGGATGAGCGACCGCGAATTAAAGGCAGGTTTTCTTGGTAACACCATTTCGCTTTATCATTTAGCGAATTTTTTTAAACTTTCTTTAACGTTCACAAAAAAAAGCCCTCTTCCTTTACAGGACGAAAGCTTGTGCTCACGTGTTACCACCCGGTTTCCCCCGTTTCTCGCGAACAACGGGGCTCAGCAAGTCTTCGAATCCGCGCAGGGCGCAAACGAGACTTCCTCCATTAACGCTGGACCACGATGCTGTCTTATTCTTCCGGCTCTATTAGCCGAACAACTCGAAAGCATTCCCTCCGGGACCATACTCCAAGCTTCGCCCTAACCGGTTTGCAGCTTCCCCGGCTCTCTGTGTAGGCCTCCCCTTGTACACATCCGTTCATCGGTTTGTTTTTTCTTTAATTATGCCAAATATAACGAAAAGCAGCATACCGTGTCAAGGTCTGCCTGACGCCAGCCTCTCCCGGCGCAATCTGCGGCGCTGCACGAGGGGAATCCGCCCGCTTCCACTCCCGATCTCGCAACCGCGCTTATCAGCTGGCTCCAGGTCATTCTCGCAGCCGCGCACATCCCGCTGAGCCGGTTAGCTCTTGCCCGATGTCTGATCCCGTGTTTTGGGAGGCACCGGATCGAATCCGCCGGGATGAAAAGGATGGCACCGGCAAATCCTCTTTGCGGCAAGCCAACCGCCGCGCAGCGGACCATGCAGTTCAATTGCGTCAAGCGCGTACTGTGAGCACGTAGGATAGAATCTGCAGGTCGGCGGTTTGAGAGGAGAAATCCATTTACGGTAAAATTGTACAGGTGCTTTAGCGATCTTTTTTCATTTGTGCAGTCCTTGCAGTAACCATAAACCTCAAATTTATGCTTGACGATGTCAAAACCGTCCGGCACCTGCGTTACCGCGTCCATCGGACAAAAAAACGACGGGATAGGTCTTTTCGCAGTTCATGCAGATCAGGTGATGGTGATGGTCATGCTCGTCACAGCGGGCGCGGAATTTAATTCCGTCCTCCAAAACGAATTGCTCCAAAACCCCCATTTCGTGCATCAGGCGCAGGTTGCGGTACACCGTGTCAAAGCTCAAGCCCGAATATTTTTTTGGCCCATATGCTCATATACCGCTTTAGCGGTCAGATATCCTTCAGTCCCGGCAAAAAGCTGTGCCAGTGTCCTCCGCTGGTCGGTGATTCGCATTCCCTGCTTTCCCATTACTTCAATTATCTCTTCGGCGTTCATGCTGGACACCCCTTCCTGCCTACGCTTTCTCCCCTAATAATGCTACAAAAAAACAAAGCGCGTCAACGAAAGGCCCATTCCCGCTAATTCAATTTCCCGTGCAGCACCAGACGGTTGCTGCTTCATCGTCGCAGGTGATCAGTGTCAGCACTTTGTCCTTGGCGTTCCGGTTAAGCACGGAGGTGTCGGAAGGCTCGACCGTCCTGATCTCATAGATAGTATATTCGCAATCTCCGGCGGCCGTTTTGACACGCACCTTGCCACCCCGGTTCAACTCCTTAAGACGGCTGAACATCCGTCCGTAAGAATAGCTGTTATGCGCGGCAATAGCTGAATTTCCCGCCTGTCCGGGAAGCGCAGTACCCGGGATATGGCCGGCGGCAATCTTCAGGTTCTGAGAAGAAACGCCCTCCAGCACGGGAAGCTTAAGCCCGATATCGTCAATTTCAATGACTCCGACCATTGAGGGTGATGAGGGTTTTACTTCCGGCTGGGTTGCTTTGACGATCGGGCTGACGGTTTTCACCGGAGCGGTCTTCACTTCACGACCGGTCGGCGGATTGCTCTGATCTGTCTTGGCTTTGTTGTCCATCACAGCTGCGGACCTGGCTTCTGCGGCTGCCTTCGCTTCCGCCATTGGCTTGGATTCCGCAGCAAGCTTGGCTTCCGCCTTGTTGGAATCGGGCTGCTGAGCAGCAGCAATCTGTCCCTTTTCTTCTGCAAAAATCCGGGTGAGATCACTGTTCGCTGACTCGATCGATTCCATAGCCATTAAGGATGCTGAAGTTTCCATCAAGGCTGATGGATTAGAAGCATCCCAGCTGTCAAGCAGCTTTTTTTTGGAGGTTATCTTCTCTCCAGTGGATAATCGAAGGCAAGGCGAACAGCAGCAGTCCTATAACAATAAGCCCAATAGCTGTTTTTTTCATGAGATCACTCTCTTTACTTTAGGGATTGGATTACATAAGACAAGAGAACCAAAGTCTATTAATTTGCCTTTTTTCTTTCTGGCGATAACACAAGCGATCACTGCCGCAAGCGAACCCGCCGCATAAAGGCCGTAAGGCTCCGACGCTCCGCTCCGGGGAGCCGACATATAAGCGTTTGACTTGTCGCTCAAATCGATTGTCGTTTGAGGCGAATCCGCGGCTTTCCATTTTGCCGGTGTCCCCTGATTGGAGCTGTTCTCCGGCAACGCACTCGGTTTAGCCGCTTCGCTCCTCATTGCCGTATGGGTTATTTTAGAGCTAAAAGGGTTCTGCGATTGGTCTGTGTTCGCTGTATCAGGGATTGAGCTTGAGGCTTTTGTAGAAAGGGCTCCGGCGGCCGCGTGAGTGCTGCATGCGGGACCGTTCACTTTATTGCTCCATGTGGCAGTGCCGGCTGTAATCGCAGAATCAATCAGCCCTTCTTCCGTCCATTTTCCCTTTACATCGATCCAGTAGTCTACGCTCACGTTTCCTGCCGGTCCGCCGGGACTATTGAATTTTATCCCCTTGATCCCGGTCGGGGGATCTGCTGTATCCGTCATTAATTCATAGGGGTGCGATGCTCCGACTACTTCCGCTTCCGGACAAATACCAAGAATAAAGTGGCTCAGCGTCGGGTTCTCACCCACCGTCACACTGTAGCGGAAACGGGTACTCTCGCCGGTGTCACTGAATTTGGAATCTTTGAATGTTACGGCCGGAGACACCTTAGCCTCTGTTGATTTTATATACGCGACATCTTTTGCAACCGGCGTATGTAGTCCTGTCGTCATCTCAGCGAACGTTGGAGAAGCGAAGCTGAAGAATGCCAGGATGCCTGCCAAAATGAAATATCCGGGTCGTTTTTTCTGCCTTTTTCATGAGTCACCTCTTCGCTCTATGAATTCGTTTTGCACTGACTCAGCTGCTGCGGCCGTTTTTTGACATTTCTTGAAAAGTATTTAAACCGTCTGCCGGACATTAAACCGGATGAATTAAAATTGTTCATTTGTGGGACAGCCGGAATCTTGACGACATATGCCGCTTCCGCTAACACTAATAAAGCCGGCATCTGATCGACACCGGCCGCTTCCGCATATACTGAGAAAGCCGGCATCTGATCGACACCGGCTGTCTATGGCGTTGTTAAATGACGTTCAGCTCTACATCAATGTTTCCTCGGGTCGCTTTGGAGTAAGGACACACTTGATGTGCCTCTTCGACTAGCTTTTTTGGCCGTTTCCTTATCCACTCCTTCGATTTTCACATCCAGCCGCGCGGCAAGCTTAAACCCTCCGTCCGTCTCTTTGCCGATAGAGATGTTTGCCGTTACCTCAGAGCCGGGTGCGTCCACCTTATTCTTCTTCATTACCAGTTCCAAGGCGCTGTTAAAGCATGCTGAATATCCCGCAGCGAACAATTGCTCAGGATTAGTGGCTTGTCCCCCGTCGCCGCCCATTTCTTTTGGCCTCTTCAGCTGTAAATTAATCATTCCGTCCGGGGAGACAACCTTTCCGTCCCTTCCTCCGGTAGAAGTTGCTTTAGCGGTGTACATCGTTTCCACTTCCATCATCCTCCCTGAACAAATTTGACTGCCATGCGACATACTTTATTAATCTTCCCCATCGCCTTTGAAACTCCATCTATTGTGAAGACAGCAAAAAAAAGATCCCAGTCCGATGAATTAATCAGACCGGGATCTTTGTTATTGAAGCGGAAGACGGGAATCGAACCCGCGACCCTCGCCTTGGCAAGGCGATGCTCTACCGCTGAGCCACTTCCGCATATATGGGGCGATCGATGGGACTTGAACCCACGAGTGCCGGAGCCACAATCCGGTGCGTTAACCCCTTCGCCACGACCGCCATTTACAGTTTATCTCATATCCGCATTATGGCGGAGAAGGAGGGATTCGAACCCTCGAGACGCTTGTGACGCCTACACGATTTCCAATCGTGCTCCTTCGACCAGACTCGGACACTTCTCCATGTCGCTCACGGAACGACAACTACTATACCATAAAATAAACTCCGCAAACAAGCATTAGTATTTTCCATAAATGTAAGCTTTATGTGCCGTGACAAGTTGAAAAGCGCAAATCGCATTCGATTTGCGCCGGGTCTCAATGTATAGTTTTTTAATGCTTCGTGGATTGAGCGAGCCGAACCAGCATATGGGCCAGCATGTGCCGCTCCTCCTCACGGCCGACCGTCCACAATTCCTGTAACAATTTTTCCTCCGAATTGCGGGGTTCTTCATGACTTGACAAGTATTTCGCCACCTTCTCTGCCGTCATGGCAAGCTGTTCCTCGTTCAAACCGATACTTTTGCCCATCTCGATCCGACGCGCCAAGTAAGCGGTAAATTCCTCGAAATCGGATAGAATTTGTTCCATGCGCTTGGAGCCCATCCGTTCGATCGTTTCTCCAATTTTCCCGGTCTGCAGTTCCCCGTCTTTTTTCGATCATATGGTTATGTTCAGCCATTCGGAAGCGCCTCCTTCGATTTGGATACAATCCGTAAATTAGTACACCGCTTTATTAACCCGCCCTTTACTGTCTGAATCATTCCCAACCAAAAAAGAACCCGGCACAGCCAGGCTCTTCTCCCATTGTGTATCGATAAAATATCAAGCGAGCTCCGCCACCATGCGGTTGGTCAAGCTGCCGAGCTTTTCGATTTCGATCGTGATGACGTCACCGTCTTTCAGGTATACCTGTTTGTCCTTCGGATAGCCGAGCACCACCCCTTCCGGTGTACCGGTCAGGATGATATCCCCTGGAATGAGGGTCATGTGCTGGGAGATGTAGCTTACGATCTCGTCGCATTTGAATATCATATCCGACGTGTTGGAGTTTTGGCGCACTTCGCCGTTCACTATACAGCGGATGCCCAGGCCGTTCGGGTTGCCTACCTCATCCGCCGATACGAGATACGGGCCTAACGGGGAGAAACCGTCGCAGCTTTTGCCAAGCAGCCACTGCTGCGTTCTCATCTGCAGGTCGCGTGCGGAAAGGTCGTTCACATTGCAGTAGCCGAAAACATGATCCAGGGCATTTTCTTTGGACACATATTTTGCCGTCCTGCCGATAACGATGACAAGCTCCGCTTCATAGTCCACCTTTTCGGAGACCTTGGGAAGCGGTACGTCAGCGCCAGGCCCAGTGAGGGTATTGTTAAATTTGTTGAACAGGATCGGGTACTGCGGAATTGCCGCCTTCGTTTCCTCCGCGTGTCTGCGGTAATTCAAGCCTACGCAGATAATTTTGTTCGGATGCGTAACACAGTCCCAGGGTCAACTCCGATTCCTGTCGCAAAAAAAAGCGGCACAGTTGTCAGACACCAGCGCGGCGTCCACCGTTTTGCGTAAAGCTGCAAGAGCTGCGGCGCCTCCTTTTATCGCTTCATGCACATCTAGAGGAACATTTGCTTGCGGCTGCAGTGCCTGGCCCGCCGCTTTGACATCAACGATTCCTTTGTCGGTAACCACCCCTAGAAGGTACTCGCCGCCCTCAATAAAAGTAAGCAATTTCATGTATGATAAGGCCTCCTCTGGATCTAATATCACATATGTAAAATCAAGCGTTCTTGCCGAAAACGACACCGCCGTCAATGTACAGCGGGGAGCCCATCATAAACTTGGACTCGTCCGAGGCCAGGAACAGCGCCGCTTTCGCAACATCCTCCGGCCTTCCCAAATCGCCGCTCAACTGGCGGCTTCTCAGCGAAGCGTAAGCCTCTTCCGGGTCGTCGTACGATTTTTTTTCAAATAATCCTCAACAAAAGGAGTAAGGATGGTTCCAGGCAAAAGCGCGTTTACGCGGATGCCGTACGGGGCGTAATCCACCTGCATAGACTTGGTCAAAGCAAGGACCGCTCCCTTGGTGGCGGAATAGGAAGCCTTCTGGCCAAGCCAATTTCAGCGATACAGGAAGACATGTTGATAATGGAACCGCTTTTATTTTCCATCATGGAAGGCAGCACGTATTTGCTGGGCAAATAGACGCCCCTGATATTGATATTGATCACCCGGTCCCACGCCTCGGGCTCGACCTCATGGATTGCGCCTACGCCGCTCACCCCGGCATTGTTGAACAGCACATCGATGCGGCCGTATTTTGCCAGAATGTCATCGACCATCGCTTTCACGGACTCCGGCTGCGTCACATCGGCCTGGCAGAAATCGGCTTGCCCGCCGGCCTGCTTGATCTGCTCCACCGTTTCCCGCCCTTTGTCTTCCTGAAGATCATTGACAATCACTGTCGCACCTTCCTTGGCAAAAAAAGAAGCGCCGAGCTCCTGCCGATTCCCGAGCCGGAACCGGTAATGAGCGTGATTTTTCCAGCTAATCTCATGGACTGATCTCTCCTTTATCGTTAGTCTCCTTGCCTGTTTGAGAGCCTGCCCGCCAAATCCAGCAATTCCCGCTCCACGAGCTCCCGCTTATTATGCCATTCGTGTAGCAGCAACGAACAGGAAATGGCGGCTACGGTCCGGCCTTTGGCGTCCTTAATCGGCGCGGCCAGGCAGCTGAAGCCGACTACGGCCTCTTGTTCGTCTATGGCAAACCCGTTCTGCCGGACTTCTTCAAGCTGCTCCAGCAGCGCCGATCTGGTCGGCAGGGTGTAAGGAGTGAGCTTGGGGAAAAGCTCTTCCTCCGCATACAAAGCGGCGACTGCTTCGTCGTCCAATGCCGCGAGCAGCACCTTGCCCAATGCGGTTGCGTGGCTGGCAGTTTTTTTGCCGGGGCCGGACGCCAGTTTCACCTGGGAAGGCGACTCTTCTTTGGCCAGATAGATGACATCCCTGCCTCGAGTGCGGCAAGCTGGATCGTCTCTTTCAGAATCTGTTTCGTGCCGGCTGCTTCTTTGTGGAACTGTTCAATCAATTGAAACTGGTTAAAATACGCCGTTCCAAAGTAAGCCAGAGCGAATCCAAGCGAATAGGCCCCGTCTTCTTCCCTTACCACCCATTCCAGCTTTTCCAGAGTGTGCAGTAGGGAGAACATCGAGCTTTTATTGATATTCAGCGATTTCGAGAGGTCGATGAGCCGCATACTGCCGGGTTGTTCGGCGATTAGCAATAAAATGGCATTGGTCTTTTCCAGCGCCGGAACCCAATATTTCTTTTCCATTAGCATCCTTCCGAAAAAATATGGTTCATTATAATAACTAAGGTTTATAATTTTGATACCTTCATCGTATCACCGCGCCCTCTCCCCGTCAAATAAAAAAAATGAGCTGTCTCCATTTCGGAGCAGCCCAAAGTTTGCAGGCGAGCGCTTTGAAGCCGCTTAATCCATCCCTGACCGCATTGTTTCGACATATTCGGATTGCGGCCGGAAGATGCGATTGTTCTTGCCAACACGCGGTTCTCCCAGCGCGCGTTGGGACAAGTAAACACCAAAATACCTACTCTGCAGGCTCTACTCTCACAGCGCATATTTTGAACTCCGGCATACGGCTCGCAGGATCCAGAGCGTCCACGGTCACCCGGTTTACGGATTGCTCCCCGCCCCAGTGAAACGGCACAAACACCGTCCTCGGTTGAATTGACTCGGTCACCTTCACAGCGCACACCATGGAACCGCGGCGGCTTGTGATCCGCACCCTGTCACCCACACCCAGCCCTATCCTTTCCGCCAACCGCGGATGAAGCTCGGCCAGCGGCACCGGCGCCTTCCTGTTTAATGCGGCTGAGCGGCGGGTCTGGGCTCCGCTTAAATACTGGTTCGGCAGCCGCCCTGTAGTCAATACGAAAGGATAATCGCTGTCTATGGGCTCCGCAGGCATTTTCGGCGTTATCCCGAACAGTCTGGCCCTGCCGTCGGGATGATCGAATTTTTTTTCCGCAAACATTACCGGTGTTCCAGGGTGATTCTCCGACGGACAAGGCCAGAAAACCCCCTGTTCCTTCCTCAGCCTGGCATAGGTGATTCCGTTATAGTCAGCCTTTCCGCCGGCGGAAGCGGTCCGCAATTCATTGAATATATCTTCCGGCCCCGAATAGCGGAAATACTGCCTCTTCCAAGCTCTTCCGCCAAATCGCATAGAATATTAATATCAAGCCGGGAGTCGCCAGGCAGCTGCATCGCTTGGGGACGATGGAACACACGCCCTTCGAGATTGGTTAAAGTGCCCTCCGCCTCCGTAAAAGAAGAACCCGGCAGCAGCCAGTGCGCGTATTCGGCGGTTTCCGTCTCGAACAAGTCCACAACGACCAGCAGCTCCAGTTTTTTTCAAAGCTTCCCGCACTTTTTTCGCTGTTCGGACTGGATACGAGCGGGTTGGATCCAAGCACGATCATCGCCTTGATCTCGCCTTCGCCGGCTTTTTGCAGCATTTCATAAGCGGAGACCCCTTTTCCCGGCAGCTCTTCGGGATCGATTCCCCATACAGCGGCAACGTGCGCGCGCGCTGAGGGATCTTCAATCTGTCTGTAGCCCGGCAGCTGATCCGCCTTCAGCCCGTGCTCCCGGCCCCCCTGCCCGTTCGCTTGTCCGGTCACCGCGCCGTAGCCGCAGCCCGGCTTCCCGATTTTGCCGGTCAGAAGGACAAGGTTAATATAATTCAACGTGTTCTCTACGCCATTAATTTGCTGTTCCAGTCCGCGCGCCGTCAGCACGATCCAGACTTCGCCTTGGCGAAGCCTCTCGCTATAGTTCGGGTTACTTCCGGCAGGATTCCCGTCAGCTGCTCAATCCGGTCCGGAGTGTAGTCTTTTACCGCTTGCCGGACAGCTTCCATTCCTTCCGTCCGCTTACGTATAAATACCTCATCGTATAAATTTTCAGCCGCAATCACATGAAGGAGTCCGTTGACAAACACGGAATCGAATCCGGGCTGCAGCCGGACATGAATATCCGCGATTTTGGAGGTCATCGTATTCCTCGGATCGATCGTCACAACGACCGCTCCGTTCTTCTTCGCCTCCAGCAGATAGGGCATCATCGTCGGCTGGCATTCCGCAATATTGGTGCCCGCCAGCATGATATACTTCGCATGCGGTATTTCGGACAAGGGCATCGTCATGCCCCTGTCGGTTCCAAAAGCTCTCAGTCCCGCTGCCGCCGCTGAGGACATACAGTATCTGCCGTTATAATCGACATACTTGGAGCGCAGCGCTACGCGAGTAAACTTGCCCAGCAAATAACAAACCTCATTGGTAAGCGAGCCTCCTCCATATACGGCAATGGCGTTACGCCCGTGTTGCTCCTGGATTTGGCGGATTTCGCCTGCGATCGACTTGATGGCCGAATCCCATGTGCTGTCAATCCAGCCGCTGCCGGACCTCTGCCGGGGCTTCGTGATTCTTTCCTCGTGGACTACATGCTCGAGCGAATTAAGCCCTTTCTGGCACAGCCGGCCGGTGGCAACAGGGAAATCCGCACTTGGCTTCACCTTCCAGCCGGATTCTCCAGGTACCAGCTGAAGGCCGCACTGCATTGAGCAAAAAACAGCAATGGGACGTTAGGCTCCCCATTTCCATCACTCCTCCGACTGCATCTCTCTTTGTCAGCTCGCAAGCTCTTTCTTTACCGGGAAAGCAATATACACGATTCCTTCATTGATCTGAACCGGATACTTTTCCACACATCCGGTATCCGGAGCCTGCACCAAACCGCTTGGCAGATGGATTTTACGGTCGTGCATCGGGCAGAACACGTGATCGTCGCACACTATGCCTTCCGCCAATACTCCCTGCTTATGCGGACAGCGGTTCTGTATCGCATGCACTTTGCCGCTGGCCATCCGGAAGACGGCAATTTCGATATTGTCGTGTCGGAACGTTTTTTTTCCCAGATTGATAGGCAGATCGTCTATGGCGCTGATTTTGATCCATTTCAAATCGGAGTGCTTACTCATACTAATTTCCCCTTTCGTAATTTCTTTATTGTTTGTCGCCTGCGAGCTCGACCACTTCGAACAGTTCCTTGCGCAGCCTGCTGCTCTCCACCGCTTCCTTCCATGGATCCTGCGTAACCGATAATGCCGTATCCATTCTGGCGCGGAGCGCTTTGCGCTGTTCCTCGTCCTGTATCGTGTTCCTTATCTGTTCGATTCCAAGGCGCTTCACCCATTCCGATGTGCGTTCGCCGTAAATTCCCGTTTCCCGGTAATACTGCAGGTAAGCCTCGCTGTATTCCATGACTTGGTCCTCCGTCTTAACCGTCAGCAGCAGGTCGCCCGCTCTCACTTTAACGCCGCCGTTGCCGCCCGCATAAAGCTCCCAGCCTCCGTCGATCGCCACTACTCCAAGGTCCTTGATCACGGATTCGGCGCAGTTTCGGGGACATCCGGATACAGCCAATTTCACCTTGGCCGGCGTATTCAACCGCTCAAACCGCTTCTCGAGCCGTATTCCCATACCCATGGAATCGGCGGTGCCGAACCTGCAGTAGTCTTCGCCCACACAGGTTTTCACGGTGCGCAGCGCCTTGCCGTACGCGTATCCGGAAGGCATACCGAGATCCTCCCACACCGCTGTAAGATCCTCTTTCTTTACTCCCAGCAAGTCAATCCTCTGCCCCCCTGTAAACTTCACCGTCGGAATATTGTACTTCTCCGCCACCTCGGCGATCCGCTTGAGCTCGGAAGGGTTCGTGACACCCCCGTAGATACGGGGAACTACGGAATAAGTGCCGTCCTTCTGAATATTGGCGTGCATCCGCTCATTGACGAAGCGGGATGTCCTGTCGTCCTTGTATGTTTCAGGAGAAACCATGCCCAGGTAGTAATTGATTGCAGGACGGCATTTGGAACAGCCTTCTTCTTTCTTCCACCCGAGTACATTCATCACTTCTCTGACATGCGACAGCTCCTTCGTCCGGATCGCTTCCACAATTTCCTCACGCGACAGATCCGTGCAGCCGCACATCGTTTCCTTCACCGATTGCTTAAATCCGTCTCCGAGCGCGGCCGCCAGCAGTTCGCTGACAAGCGGCTTACAGCCTCCGCAGGACCGGGAAGCGGACGTGCAGTTTCTGACCTCTTCCACCGAAGATAATCCCTGGTCCTTGATTGCGGAACAGATCGTTCCCTTGCTGACTCCGTTGCAGCCGCAGATGATCGCATCATCCGGCAAACCGGCCGCATTCGAACCTCCCGCGCTCCCTGCCGCTCCGTCCTGAAGAATGGACGTTTTCTCCATACCGGCGACATCCGTGCCGCTGCGGATCATTTGCATCAGTCGCGTACTGTCCGAGGTATCGCCGAAAAGGACCGCCCCGATGATTTTGTTATCCTTGATCACTACTTTTTTTATAAATGCCGCTGAATTCATCGTGCACGCGAATCGCTTTGGTTCCCTCCCTGTCGTTGAATTGTCCTCCGGAGAACACATCCACGCCGGATACCTTTAGTTTCGTGTAGACGATGGAGCCTTCATATGGAGCTGTTTCCGCTCCGGCCAGACGCTTCGCCAGGACGGCGCCCTGCTCGTAAAGCGGTGCTACCAGGCCATAGGCGACACCGCGGTGCTGGGCGCATTCTCCTACAGCGTAGATGTGCGGATCGCTCGTTTGCAAATAATCGTCTACGACAATTCCCGGATTCAAAGCCAAGCCTGCGCGCTTTGCCAGCTCCACATTCGGCCGGATTCCTACAGCCATCACGATTAAATCGGCCTTTGCCACGGTGCCGTCCTTAAATTTCAACCCCTCTGCCCTCTGCCCGCCGATTATTGACGCAGATTGTTTTTTTTCCAGCAAAAAAAAGTTCATTCCCTGCGATTCCAACGCTTCCCGGAGCATTCTCGATGCGGGCGGATCCAGCTGGCGCTCCATGATCATGTCCGTAATGTGTACGACATCGACCTGCATTCCCAGGTTGAGAAAGCCTCTGGCCGCCTCCAGCCCAAGCAGTCCGCCGCCTATGACGACCGCTTTCTTGTATTTTTTTTGGCCGCAGCCATCATCCGTTCGCAATCGCCTATCGTCCTGTAAGCCATTACGCCTTCCTTATCCGCACCGGGCAGTGGAAGCATGAACGGATTCGATCCCGTAGCGAGAATGAGCTTATCGTAAGATACCGTCACACCTTCCTCGCCGGTGACCGTACGGGCCTCCGTGTCAATGTCCGTCACCTTTTGCCCTGTATACAGCCGTATCCCGTTGGCCTCGTACCATTCATAGATGAATCACGATGTCGTCTACTTTGGAATCCCCGACAAGCACATGGGAGAGCAGAATCCGGTTGTAATTGGGATGCGGCTCCGCCCCGAAAACCGTAATCTCATATTTGTGCGGCGCAAGCTTCACCAGATGCTCGATCGTATTCATGCCTGCCATACCGTTGCCGATGAGAACCAATTTTTTTCTTTGTTTGCCATGATGAATTCCTCCCTTTATAGGTAACGATGTCAGACAACAGCTTTCGAATCCTGCCCGAGAGAACCGTCTTTTAAAATACCTTCGCCCGCCTGTTTCACCTTTCCCCCTTCGCCGATCCAGGCACGCTTCCACTTCACCTGGGCAACAGCTACTATAAACACTGACAGCAGCGCAATCCCGCTAAGGATCATAAAACCTGAGGAAAAGCTGCCCGTGGCGAGCTTCAGGTTGCCCAGGATTTTGGGCAGAAAGTAGCCTCCCAGCCCTCCTGCGGCTCCCACAATTCCCGTCACAATCCCGATTTGTTCGCCAAAACGCTGAGGCACGAGCTGGAACACCGAGCCGTTGCCCATTCCGAGGCACATCATCGCGATAAAGAGCATAACCGTCGTGTAAGTCATATTCGGCAAGGTGGAAATTCCGGCCATCATGACGCATACCACCGCATAGAGCACGATCAGCATCCGGATTCCGCCCAATTTATCGGACAGCCAGCCTCCCACCGGCCTGAAAAAAGCTCCCCGCGATGATGCACAAAGTAGCGAAATCCGCCGCTTTAACCGGAGACAGCCCATACTGGGTATTGAAAAAAGATCGTCAAATAATTGGACATCCCCACAAATCCTCCAAAGGTGACGCTGTATAGAATGCAGAAGAGCCAGGAATCCTTTTGCCTCAGGACATTCGCGTAATCCTTCATTTTCTTGGGGGCCGGTTGGTTAGGACTGTCTTGGGCCAGCAATGTAAAAGCGACCAGCGTCAAAACGATCGGAATCATAGCCAGACCAAAAAAACAACATGCCAGCTGCCGTAGTGCTCAGCGATCCGGTTGGCGAACAAGGTCGCCAGAATCGTTCCGCTGTTGCCCGCTCCGGCAATCCCCATTGCCAAGCCCTGATACTGCGGCGGATACCATCGGCTTGCCAACGGAAGCGCAGCGGCAAAGCTGGCGCCGGCTATTCCCAAAAGCAGGGCCACCGCATAAAGCCCGGACATGGTGTTGGCGAACTGCCAGCCCAATATGAGCGGCAGCAAAGTCAAACTCAATCCGATTTGCCCAGTCCGTTTAGGACCTATGGCGTCTGTCAAGTAACCTAACACAAGCCTCAGGATAGAACCGCCCAGAATTGGAAGAGCGACAAGATTAGCCTTTTGGGCCGCATCCAAATGAAATTCATTCGCTATAATGACGGCCAAAGGCCCCAGCAGCACCCATACCATAAAGCTCAGGTCGAAATATAAGAACGCGCTGAACAAAGACCCTTTGTGACCGCTTTGCAGAAAGCCTTTACTCTCCATCTCCACTCTCTCCTTTATCTTTTAGTTAACAAAAAAAAGCCCTCACGCGTGAATAAAACTCACACAATTAGGCTTCGTTGCCCGAAAAAATGACACGCCGGTGTGCCAATATCGTTTATAACAGTTGTGGTCACGATTGTTGTGACACTTTTATTATATGTGCGCATCATGTTTATGTCAATAAATATAACATAAATTTTGATTGCAAATAATATAAATTGATTTCAATTGACAAAAAAAGAAGCCTTATGTTACTATTATTTGTAGAAAAAAATTAACATCTACTGTTATGCTTCTTCAACAGGCCGTGTCTTCCCGCACCAAATCTTTTGTTGGGGGTTATTATATGCTTCAATCTTTAGTACTTATCGATGATTTAGCGGTAACCCGGCTCCAGACCGTGTCTTCCCGTTCGTCCGGGAAGCAGCCGCCCACCGCGGATTATTCGCCGAAAGCGAAATTAAGCCATTTGGGGTATCGTATTCATATGGTTACTTCCTATAAAGAGATCAACCTGCATCTTCACAAAGCGGACGCCGCTATTCTTTCCGTACCGGCACAGCATATTTCCGGATGGAGGCAGAAAATTCAGGAGAACGGAAGAGTCCCCATCCTTTGGTGGTGTGACGAATGGACCTATGTTCCCGGAGAGTGCACGTTGGATACGGATATTGACGGCATGCTGTCCCCGGGTATGAGTCCCGCCGATATTCACTGCGCCTGATGCTTTCTTTCAATCACTATTTTCAGCGTTCGGAGTGGAGGCAGGAACGGGAGCAGCTTTTATCGAAGCTGGAAGAACGGAAATGGATCGAGCAGGCCAAGCGGATTCTTAGCGAAATCAAGAAAATTCCCGAAGCCGAAGCTTACGAATTTTTTACGCAAACAGGCTATGAATGAAAGAAAACGTATCGTCGATGTGGCAGCCTCTATTGTGAAGGTGTACCAGCTGCTGCAGGATCAGAAAAAAAGGAGGGTACAGATCATGATTTCACTGCTCAAAGAAGTTGGGAGAGGCAAGCGCGGGGCGAGGGATTTGACCTATGAGGAAGCTCTGCAGGCTGCCGAGTCGATCTTGACCGGAACGGCAACCCCTGTACAGATAGGGCTTTCCTTGCAGCCGAACGGATTAAAATGGAATCGGTTGAGGAGATCAGGCGTTTATAGACACCTACCGCTCGCATTCCAAGCAGTTTCCCGTCAAAGGAAGCTTTGACTCTGCTGGACCGTACGACGGCCGAAACCGTTCTTTTATGGCTACACTGGCCAGTTCTTTTGTGCTTTCGACTTCTGGGGTACCTGCAGTGCTGCACGGCAGCCCCTCTCTCCCCCCCAAGTGGGGTGTCACTTTTGTGGATGTGCTTCATGAGATGGGAATTGAAACCGGGCGGCTATCGCAAGAAACGTGGATTAAGGCCGCTGGGCAATCCGGCTTTCTATTCGTTCCTACGGAACAATGGTGTCCGCCGCTAGCGTCAATCAGGCCCGTCAGAATCGAGATGGGACTGCGCACCGTGTATAACAGTGTAGAGAAGCTGCTTCGCCCGACGGATGCGCATTTTATGGCTGTCGGAGTGTTTCACGGAACCGTATTTGAAAAAAATGGCCAGAATGCTGATCGAGCTCGGTGTGCAGAAAGGGATTATTATTCAGGGAATGGAAGGTTCGGAAGACCTTGCCGTAGATCGAAAGACCCGCACCTATCTCGTTCATGACGGAACCAGCGAGCTTTTTATCATTGACCCGGAGCTCTTGGAGCTGGATGCCGATTGCCCGGAAAAAAAGAGTGGACCGCACAGGAGCAGGCAGCCGTTACGCTGTCGGTCCTCCGCGGGGAAGCGGAGACGCCTTTTATGAATATGGTGCTGCTTAACAGTGCCGTACGGCTGTGGATTGCGGGCAAAGCGAACTCCATCGAGGAAGGCGCGTATAAGGCGCGGCATATTTTGGCGGAGGGGTTGGCCCTTGAGAAATATAACCGTTGGACGGAGAGTCTGAAGGAGCAGATTATGCAAAAGCCTTAGAATGGAGCCGCCGTTTCCCGGGCCGGGTACGGCGGTTTGTCTTTATGGAAACAACATTTGACACAATCCGCTCCTCTCTCTACACTAAACAAAAAAAAGACACAAGGGCAGGATTGCAGATGAACAACTCGACCGATGCGAACGGAGCGGAATTCAATTCTAAGATAACCAGAAGGACGTTTCTGAAAAAAAGGGGCTAAATGGGCCGCAGCCTGGCAGTAGTCCCCTTTCTGGCTTCGGTTATGCCCGATTTGCCGAGATCAACTGGATCGTCACGAATGAGGTGTTACTGAGTTTCGCAAAACTTCCGCAAGCCTTCCACGGACTTCGAGTCGTCCAATTCAGCGATATTCATTACGGCTTCCACTTTGGCCAAGAGCAGCTCCTCCGTCTGGTGGATAAAATCAACCTTCTGCAGGCGGATTTGATCTGCATGACCGGTGATCTGTATGACTCGTCCATTGGTTCGGATGCGCAGGAAGTTATCGGTGCCTTGGCCAAGCTGAATGCTCCTCTGGGCAAATGGGCGGTTGTGGGAATCATGATTATATCGCCGGTGCCAAAAAAAAGTTGCCGGCGTGCTGAGGACAGCGGGGTTTAATACGCTCACCAATGCATCGCTCCCCATACAACGCGGAGGGGCTGCAATCAGGTTGCCGGTGTCGACGATATGGGGGAAGGAAAGCCGGATCTTGAGGTGGCCTTGCAATCCGCCAAGCCTGACGAATTCGTGCTGCTTCTCTCCCATGCGCCGGATTTTGCTGATGTCGCCGTACGGCATCCGGTTGACCTGCAGCTGTCCGGACACAGCCACGGCGGCCAGGTGCGTCTGCCTTTGATCGGCAATACCTCGGCTCTTCCTTTGTACGGCCGCAAATATGTGGACGGTCTATATACGCTGGGCGGAGGAAAATTGCAAGTGTATACCAACCGCGGAATCGGCGTTTCGGTCTTCCCTGTCCGCTTCCTCTGCCGTCCGGAGCTGACGGTTTTCACTTTACATCGGGCGTAGCGGGGTCTAGGAAAAGGATAGCCGCACGGGGCTGTCCTTTTCCTATTAATGGGGTCCCATGGCCGCATACTCCACTCCGCAAGGACCCGAATCCGTGTTGGACTCGATGTCTACCTCATTACCCGCCGCATCGAACAGCGGCTTGTAATATTTACCTATGCGACTGGTGGAAGCGCCGGTGTAATGGCAGATGAACGCTCTCCGAAAACGGTCGGCCGACTGGTTCGGATAAGATCCGTGTATGATGCTCCCGTTAAAGAAAAGAACGTCCCCCGCGGCCATATTCACCGGTATCACCGGCATCCCTTCCGGAACGGTCACTTCATCGGTTGTAAAAGATACGTTCGGGTCCGCCTCGTGCGGGCACTCGATGTCAAGCCCGTTCGACCTCGGAACGACCATCAGGCCCCCGTTCTCTTCATCGGCAGCATCTACCGCGGTCCAGGCGGCGATGCAGGTTCCCGGTTCCACCTTCAGGTAAAAATTATCCTGATGCAGCGCCTGCCTTTCGCGCCGGGTGGTTTGAAATAGAACATGCTCTGCGCGGCCAACGCTTCTTCACCGAACAATAACTCCAGCACATTCAGTACTTTGGGATGAATCATGTACCGGAACGCCAAATCATTCACACGGTGCGGGTGCATCATACGGGGATACAGCTTGAGGATGTCCCCTTTGGCTTCTTCCGGAGTGGAAGGCTTAAAACAGCCTTCGATAGGCCCGCCTGCATGCATGTCCATAAAGTTAATTTTGATCTCTTCCACTTCCTGCGGGCTGAAAAGCCCTTTCACAACCAAATACCCCTCCTGCTGAAACTGCTGCAATTGCTGCTCGCACACGGAATTTTGCCGGTTCACGTTATTCATTTTAAATCTCCTCATTCTTTTATCAGTTCTATATTCATTGTAAAATGAAAGAAACGGGAAAGGAATGATGCGAATGGCTGAAAACCATAACGATCCTGCTGCTTTTCCACCATTAGAGGATACGCTGGCCCCTGCTCCCGGATTGCTGGTGGCGGACCACTTTATTCGTGGCGGCGAATATGAAACCTACCGTTCCAAAGGAACGAGGGACTGGCTGATCACCTTTACGCTTGACGGAGAAGGCACCTATTTATTAGACGGCAATGCATATCCCTGCACCAAAGGAGATCTCATCATCCTGCTCCCTGGCACTACTCACCATTACCATACAAAAAAGAGGCATAACGTGGGATTTTATGTGGGCGCATTTTGTTCCTCTGCCTGGATGGAACCGGTACCTGCAGTGGCCAGAGCTCACAAAAAGGTCTGCTTCATGTGAACATTCAGGAGCCGCATCTTTTTTACACGTGTCAGGCAATGCTTCCTGCGTATGATAGGGGACAGCCGAAGGACCGGTGCTTTTCATGAGGAGCTCGCGCTCAACGCCTTAGAGGAGGCCTTGCTGGTCGCTTCAGGCAGTTGGCATCCCGCGCCCGGCAGAGTATAGACCCAAGGGTCGAGCAAGTGCTCACATTTCTTACGGAGAACCTGCAGCATAACAGATCGGTCTCTGAGCTCGCGCGAATGGTATCCTTGTCACCGTCCCGGCTGGCTCATCTGTTCAAGCAGCAGGTCGGCGACTCGATTGTGGAAACGCTCATCAAGCTTAGGCTGCGCCATGCCGCCCGTCTTCTCGAATATACGAACCGGTCGATTGGAGAGATTTCACAAGACGTGGGATTTCAGAGCCCTTTTTTTATTTCGCAAAGCAGTTTACCGCGTTTTATGGAATGAATCCGACATCTTACCGAAAAAAAATAAGGGAGTATCCCGTTAACAACGAGATTCAAACTGTCGTATTTACGCAGGACTCAGTCTATGCCGGCTCTTTTTAAGACCATCATCGTTGAAATGGGGCATCTTCGCACGGGGCTCAGTCTCTAACTTCCCCGTATATGACCATAGCTGAAATGTGGCATTTTCGCACGAGGTTGCAAGCTCCTTTGAAGGTGAATTTGAATCCGGCAGGCATTAGTGCTATTTTATAAACATTCCATTTCAGTCACAAGGAGGCTCCACCCCATGAATTCGACGATCACTACCATGCTCCGGCATCGTTCCGTGCGAAAATTCAAAGACCAGCTTGTCGAACCCGAGAAACTGGAGCTTATTTTACAATCGGCCAGATGGCCTCCACTTCGAGCAACGTCCAGGCATACAGCGTCATTGGAGTCACCGATCCCAAACTTAAAAAAAAGAATTGTCAGTCCTGTCCGGAAATCAAGCCTACATAGAGCAATGCCCCATTTTTTTCTCGTCTGGTGTGCCGACTTGTATAGACTACGCGAAGCAAGCCGAATGCATGGCGAACCATTTATCGCGGAAACGACTGAGAATTTCATAATAGGCACGGTTGATACCGCGCTTGCCGCCCAGAACGCCGCGGTCGCCGCAGAAGCACAGGGACTCGGAATAGTCTACATCGGCGGGATTCGCAACCGGATTGCCGAGGTCACCAAGCTGCTTAAACTGCCTGAGCTTGTATACCCTGTCTTTGGAATGTGTATGGGCTATCCCGACCAGCAGACGCTGCTGCGTCCCCGTTTAGCCAAAGAAGCCGTATTTCACCTCAACGGTTACAATAAGGCTTCCATAGAAGAGCATATAAACGACTATGATTGGGTGGTACGCCATTACATGAAGGAGCGGACCGGCGGCAAAGTGGAGCGTTCCTGGTCCGAGCAAATGGCGGAAAAGATGAAGGTAAAGGCCAGAGCACATATGAAATCATACCTCGAGAGCCAAGGTTTTCTTTTGCAGTAAAGGCTGGGGACGACAACACATTAAGAAAGCAGATTACAGGGAGCTTTTCCTGTTACTTGATGAGTAACCGGATCTACTTGCAAACTTTAGTTCCGTATAATCGATTTCAACCATTTCGTTCATCAGTGGCGCGGGTTTGACAGCCAGCGCCGTGTGATGTTCCAAAACAGCCCTGCTGAGGAGCAATTTTACCGCGACGTAGTAAGCCGAACAGAATGTGAATGTGGCGTGGAAGCTACTGTTTCCTCCAAAACTTTCTATGAAGTTAAAAAAATCCCCGAACGAGCAATCGTTCGAAGATTCTTTCGCATATGTATGGAGCGGATGATGGGAATCGAACCCACGCTATTAGCTTGGAAGGCTAAAGTTCTACCATTGAACTACATCCGCATTGTAACTAAACATCGGGACGACACGATTCGAACATGCGACCCCCTGGTCCCAAACCAGGTGCTCTACCAAGCTGAGCTACGTCCCGATATAGTATGTGGTGCCGGTAGAGGGACTTGAACCCCCACGGTTTCCCTCACGATTTTGAGTCGCGCGCGTCTGCCAATTCCGCCATACCGGCAAATTGAGTTAAAGTGGCGTGCCCTGAGAGATTCGATCTCCTGACCTTTTGATTCGTAGTCAAAAGCTCTATCCAGCTGAGCTAAGGGCACTCAGGCATCTTCGAGGCAAATGTCATTTGAAATAACAGGCTTCACATTTGCGAAGCAATAAATGGAGCGGAAGACGGGAATCGAACCCGCGACCCTCGCCTTGGCAAGGCGATGCTCTACCGCTGAGCCACTTCCGCATAAGCACGCTGTTTAACAGCGGCAAGAAATAATATATCAGCTTTTTTTAAGAAATTGCAAATGTTTTATGACAGGCTGATAACTGTTAAAAAAAGAAAAGAAGCTTTGAACATGGGTTTGTTAAAAGCTCTCTCTTATTGATGCGCGTAGAGGGACTTGAACCCCCACGGTCGCCCGCTAGATCCTAAGTCTAGTGCGTCTGCCAATTCCGCCATACGCGCCAATTAAAATTAAATGGTGAGCCATGAAGGACTCGAACCTTCGACACCCTGATTAAAAGTCAGGTGCTCTACCGACTGAGCTAATGGCTCATGCTCTAGGAATAATAGAGTAAGGATACTGGGGATCTAGGATTCGAACCTAGGCATGACGGAGTCAAAGTCCGTTGCCTTACCGCTTGGCTAATCCCCATTATACGGTAACGCATCAACGAACTTATCACTCTCGCATCTGTGACAAGTTATGGCGGAGCTGACGAGATTCGAACTCGCGGTCTCCTGCGTGACAGGCAGGCATGTTAGGCCTCTACACCACAGCTCCATAATATATTGCGGGGGCAGGATTTGAACCTGCGGCCTTCGGGTTATGAGCCCGACGAGCTACCGGGCTGCTCCACCCCGCGTCGTTAAAAAAGTTCTATGGTGGAGGCTGACGGGATCGAACCGCCGACCCTCTGCTTGTAAGGCAGATGCTCTCCCAGCTGAGCTAAGCCTCCTTATATTTGAAGTACTGGCAACAGGCGGCAAACAAACTTTATTGGATTCCATATCATGCCACTTGGCAGGCAATCTGATCTATAGGGCATTCGAACCCCTGTTACCTCCGTAAAAGGGACGTGTCTTAACCCCTTGACCAACGGACCAACTTGATAAAGCGGACCCACTTGATAAAGGCATAAAGAAGAAACGCTTGGCAATGTCCTACTCTCCCGGGACCCTGCGGTCCAAGTACCATCGGCGCTGAAGGCTTAACGGCCGTGTTCGGTATGGGTACGCGTGGTTCCCCTTCGCCATGATCACCAAACGTTTTATTTC
>BBFE01000060.1 GCA_001313085.1 Paenibacillus sp. JCM 18996
CACGCGGCGGAGCCGCAGCACGGGCCGCGGCAGGTGAGCCAGTCCCGACTCTGTACCTGGGAGTCGGGATTTTCTGCTTCATGGGCCAATATGATATGATGGTTTAAGTAAAACACTTAACGGCGTCCTTTAGATCTTTGCGGCAGAAATAAAGGATTTATACTTTCTTGACTTATAAAAAAAACTCTGTCGAGGCTATAAACGATGAGAGACGGCGACTTAAAGGTAGGTTTTCTTGGTAAACAAAGTCTCATTCGCTTTAACAAACTTGACTTTCTTTATCGTCGCCAAAATTAACCATCCACAAAGGAGGCCGACCATGAAGCTTATTTCCATCGAACCTACTCCCAGTCCGAACACAATGAAATTAAACATGGACGAAGCTCTTCCATCCCATATCCGCTCCACCTGGACCCAGGCCAACAAAAAAATCAGGCCCCCGGCTACATCCGGGCTTTGCTGGATATCGAGGGGGTGTCCGGCGTTTATCAGGCCGCGGATTTCATCGCCCTTGACCGTGTGTCCAAAGGGGATTGGCAAAGCATCCTGGCGGCGGCCGGCGAAGTGTTCGGTTCAGCAGCCGCTTTGCAGCAGGACACAAGCCAGCCCGAAGAGGCCGCCCCGGCCGCCTGGGGCGAGGTCAAAGTGCTGCTGCAGATGTTCCGCGGCATTCCGATGCAGGTCAGGGTGAGTTCCGGCACCGAGGATACGCGGGGGGCCATGCCGGACAGGTTCACACAGGCCGTGATGAAAGCGACCGCTCACGCCCCTTCCCTCATTAAAGAAAGAAAGCTGGAGGAGCTCGGCGTCCGCTACGGAGAGCTCAAAGAAGTTCTTGACACGGTCATAACGGAGTTGGATGCCGAATATGACGAACAAAAGCTGGAAGATCTTGTGAAGCATGCCATAGAGTCGTCGGAAGGAGTGGTGGAGGCAAGTCCGGAGACGCAGTTGTCGGACGCGGAAATTCAGCAGCGGCTGCAAAACCCGGACTGGAAGATCCGCTACGCAGCCATGCAGAAAATCCAGCCTTCGCTCGAGACGCTTCCTGTACTGGAACGTCTCCTGGAAGACGACAAATCCTCCATTCGCCGTTTGGCTGCAGTCTATCTCGGAGATATCAAAGAACCCGAGGCGCTGCCCGCCCTTTTCCGCGCCCTGCAGGATCCTTCCGTCGCTGTGCGCCGGACTGCCGGCGATACCCTGTCCGACCTGGGCGATCCCGCTGCGATACCCGCAATGATAGAGGCGCTGAAGGACCAGAACAAGCTGGTCCGGTGGCGCGCCGCCCGCTTTCTCTATGAGGCCGGAGACGATTCCGCCATTCCTGCCCTGAAAGCGGCGGAGCACGATCCCGAATTCGAGGTCCGCATGCAGATCAGGATGGCGCTTGAGAGGATCGAAGGCGGCCATGCCGCCGAGGGCTCCGTATGGCAGCAGATGACGCGCCGCAACGGATAGCTCCAACAATAGCTTTCCCGGATCTTGCAGCAACGGATTTATTTTCCGCTAAAACGATATTTCCCCCGATATTGCTAAGAACAACGGAACGGTCAGGACGGGGGGCGCCGAGCCATCTTTAGAGGAGCACCGGGGTCGCCGCCAAAATCATAGTTTCCTAAACAACAAAAAACGAGGCCATCTCTTGCGCAGACCAAACCTGCTTTTGAGACAGCCTCTTTTTTTTACTGAATGGAGTCGTTAGCCGCGGTAGACTTGATTTTCGTCCGTATATGCACCATGCCCGCGATAGCGAAAAGAAAAATAATGCTGTGGTCAAGCATTGAAAATTCACCGTCATTTATCCACAACAGAACCGTCATCAGCGCGATCCAAATATTGACGTAGACGTACTCCAAGAGGATGATCATCGCTTCAGCCCTTCCCCCATGCACATTGCTGGCTCCCCTGATTATATGTTTGCTTCCTGGTACAATATGCTGCGATTCGACAAAAGGGTCCGCACAGACAGCCAATTTCCATTATGGGTTCGCCCTCATTCAGCCTTAATCTCTTCCTTCACACACGCTTTTATTGATAAAATTTCACTTTATATACTTCCTTCTGCACCATTTCCATTTGGCGCTGCTCTTCCTCCGGAGTCCAGCCAGGACTATGCCCATGAACTCGACCACTTCCCCCTTGACTCTCTCCGTCCGTTCGACATCGAACAGCATGAGAGCGCTTCGCCTCACCAAAAAATCCACCGCGTTGACGGTCATCTCGTGGTCTATATTGTAAAGAAGCTCGGCGTACAGCAGACGCTCTTCATCCGTTTTGCCCCCTTGAGGCAGCTCGCGGTACATCGAATAAATAAATACCGCATTGGCTCCATAGATTGCCTGCAAATATTGTACCGATTTCCGCGAGAAGCCGAACCCAAGCCCCTGCTGAATCAACTGCTCTTTAAGCTCCTCATATGTCGGATAACCTGTATGGTCTCCACCACTGATTGTGATCCGGTCCGTGGCGCAACCGGGAAACTTGCGGCCGGTTTCGTCCGAAAGCTGCCCGGCCACCAGGTCGACCACCTTTTCGGCCATTTTGCGGAACCCGGTGAGCTTGCCCCCCGCAATTGTGATCATACCTGACTGGGATACGAATATTTCATCCTTGCGCGAAACTTCCGAAGGGCCTTTGCCCTCCTCGTAAATCAGCGGACGAAGCCCCGCCCAATTGGATTCCACGTCCTCAGCCGTCAAGTTGACGGAAGGAAGCACGCTATTTACGGCGTTAAGCAAATAATCCGGTCCTGGCTTGTCGTGCGGGGCTCGGCGATATCGCCTTCATACACCGTGTCCGTCGTCCCGACATACGTCTTGTCCCCACGCGGAATAATGAAAATCATGCGTCCGTCCGGTGTGTCGCAATAGATCGATTGGTTCACCGGCAGCTTCTTGCGGTTAAACACCAGATGGACTCCTTTGGTGAGCAGCAGCTTTTTTTTCCCTTTAAGCGATTTATCGGCTTTCCGCAGCTCGTCCACCCAAGGCCCGGCCGCATTGACGATTTTGTGCGCATATATCTCGTACTGTTCCCCGCTCACCCTGTCCAACACTATGACGCCCGTCATGACCCCCGCTTCATAGATAAAATCCACTACTTTAGCGTAATTCACAAGCCTCGCGCCTTGGGCGTGGGCGGTTTTCAACACGTCCAGCGTCAAGCGCGCGTCATCCGTCATATATTCATAGTAGTAACCGGAACCGACCAGGTTGTCTTTGCGCAGCAGCGGCTCCATCTGTTCGGTCTTTTCCTTGCGGAACATGACGCGGCGCTCTTTGGGCATCACACCGGCCAATCTGTCGTAGATGGTCAAGCCGATCGAGGCCGTAAAATAGCCCATGCTGCCCTTCTTGTAAATCGGCAGCAGCATCGGCGCGGGAGTGACCAGGTGAGGCGCGTTGCGGTGCAACAACGCTCTCTCCCTGCCCACTTCCTTGACCAGCTTCACTTCCGCCTGTTTCAGATAGCGAAGCCCTCCGTGCACCAGCTTGGTGGAGCGGCTACTTGTCCCCGAGGCGAAGTCGTTCATCTCCACCAGCCCTATATTCAACCCCCGTGCGCTTGCGTCGAGGGCGATTCCCGCTCCGGTGATTCCTCCGCCGATCACAAGAACATCTAGAGGATTAGACGCCATTTGCTGCAAAAAAAGTCTTTTCTGTTGCTGACCGAAAATAAAAGATTGCTCATACGTTCCTCCCAAGGGCCGCCCGCCGCTTAATGGACCAGTCCTTCTATTTATGAAATTACACACAATATGTTACCATGGAATTCATGAGTACTGTTTAGAAATAAATAACAACTTCACCCTAGCAGCAAAATAGAACGAGGTGCATATTCCGAATGATTCGTACGATGGCCGTTACTGCCGATGGCGAACTGATAAAAGATCCTCCTATGGAAACACTGCTTGATACGGGCATCGAATGGTACTGGGTCGATTTTGTCGATCCGCACCCGGAGGAATCGGCCTTGCTGGATAGTTTTTTTTCCATTTTCACCCGATGGCGATTGAAGATTGCCTGCACCAGCTGCAGAGGCCCAAGATGGACCACTATAACGATGTTCATTTTATCGTGCTTCATGCTTTAAATCAAACCTCTTTGGAGGTGGATGAAGTCAATATGTTTATCGGGTCTAACTTTCTGGTTACTTATCACCACGAATCCCACCCGGAAATCGACGATGCTTGGCTGAAGGTTTCTTCCGACGTGAAGTTTTGGCAAAAGGCCGCCTGCACGCCGCTTATCTTGCGATAGATAAACTCGTAGATCCCTATTTTCCCGCTGTCGGCCGGGTAGAAGAAGCTGTGATCGAGATCGAAAACCGGAATGCCACGAAAAAAAATGTGGAGCGCTTGATGCAAAAAAAAGTATACGGAATCCGTGCCAAACTACTGCGCCTGCGGCGGACGATCGCCCCGATGAGGGATCTGCTTTACCGCATTATCAATTCGCAGAGAATCGAAGGCATAGAGCGGGAGCTCGTCTATTTCACCGACATTTACCACCATTTGCTGAAGCTTATGGAGATGGTTGAATCCGCACGGGAAATGACCTCGGATATACGCGACAGCTACCTGTCCTTAAATTCCTACCGGATGAACGGCATCATGAAGACTCTCACGGTCATTACCACCATCTTTATGCCGTTAACCTTTATCGCCGGCGTGTATGGCATGAATTTCAAAAAAAATATACCGGAGCTGAATTGGCATTACGGTTATTTTGCCGCGCTGGGCTTGATGTTTGCGGTTGGGGGAGGACTTTATTTATGGTTCAGAAAAAAAAGGCTGGTTCGACTAGCACCGTCGGTCGGCCAATTGCAATTCGAGAGGAGCTAACGAAATGTTTATTGAATTTTACCAGGATACCGTGTGTCCATGGTGCCGCATCGGCAAAGCCAACCTGGACCAGGCACTGGCCCGATGGGACGGGGAGCGGGTGTCCGTCCGGTTTAAAGCGTTCCTGCTCGACCCTTCCCTGCCGCCTGAAGGTACGGATTTTCGGCCTTTAATGGCCGGTAAAATGGCCGGCCCGGCCCGGGTCGATCAGATATTCGGCCGCGTAACGGAGGCGGGATTGGTTGCCGGAGTCCATTTTGACTTCAGCAATGTGACCTTGATGCCCAACAGCTTTCTGTCGCACCAGCTGATCATGCTGGCGCCTCCTCAGCTCGCTTCGAAAACCTTTGACGCCATCACTAAGGCTTATTTTGAGGAAAATGTAAACATTGGCGATGTGGACGAACTGGTGAAAATTGCGGAGCGGACAGGAATCACGGATATTGACGTGAGACAGCTGTTAACGGAAGGCGCAGCCGCCGGCCGCGTGCTGGAAGACCTGGAGTCGGCCAGGGAGCTGGGGATCCAAGGGGTGCCGTTCATCCTCATCAACGGAAGGCACGCTTTATACGGAGCGCAGCCCGTGGAGGCATTGCTGCGGGCTTTGACGGAAGCCGCAGCCAACATCGAAGAGGAATAAGAAAAGTCGCGGGCGCAAGGGCGGCGTCGTCTAAGCACCGGGCACCTGCGTCTAAGCAGGTGAGTACGCTGCCATCCGCATAAATCTTCTGGTTACAATACATACTAACAAAAAAACGATAGCGGGATATCTTTACCAGGAGGCCGCCAGGTAGAATGCAGCCTGCTGGACGAACCAGCAGATTGTGGAGGGGTTTTGGCGGGGGTGTCAACAGCCCCACAACCGCCCGGGGACTTTCCCTGCTCTGCAAATTCACGTCTACTTCCGGCCGTAATCCGCCTTGATCTCCCCCCACCTGGGGGTATCCCACTTGAGGATGCGGTTCGGGTAGCTGTTGCTCTGCAGCCACAGCATCGCCCTGTCCACTAGGGCCCAGATTTCCTTGGTGCTCTCGTCCCGCACCAGGCTGCTGGCCACTTGCTTCTTGCGCACCCAAGAGATGGCGGTCCTCGAGTCGCTGTAAATCGTTTTGCTGCTGCCCAGCTTTTTCAAATAGGCCAGACCGTGCACAATCGCCAGAAACTCCCCCAGGTTGTTCGTCCCTTTCGGAATCGGATCCTTCGAGAACAAAACATCCCCCGTCCGCGTATCCACGCCTTTATATTCAACGATTCCTGGGTTGCCGCTGCAGCCCACATCAACTGAAATGCTGTCGTAATCGATCTCATCCGAGCCGGCACCTTGACCTGCAGCCGCTCTTTCGACCAAACTGGACTTCGCGCTCCCCGCGGCTTCCTTGAAAACGAGCGATTTTTTTTCCATCCCGCTTCATAGGCTTTGCTCGCCTCCGCTGCGGATTCGTAGGATTTGAACTTTGCCTGCGGGAACCGTTGGTCTGCTCCTGGCATTCCGCCCATGTGGTATAGATCCCCGGGGCTTTCCCTACCCACACAACATAAAATTTGGACTTCGCCATAACGCCCACTTCTTTCTTAGAAAATTCATCTTGTTCTATACTAAACGTTTGCTGTGTAATTTTCCAACTCGAAAAAACGGCGATGTCCTCTTTCTGCCAAAATTGTGAGATAATAAAACGCATCATTATTAAGGGGGGCAGCGAAAATGGAGCAAATTCTGCAGGAGGCAAAAAAAAGTGGCGGTCGAAGCGGCGGAGGCGGCAGGCAGAACGGCCAGGGCCTTTTTTTTGACCAGGAAAAACAGGTGTTCGATAAAGGGGCCGACGGCGATCTGGTCACTCATGTCGACCATCTGATGGAAGACGATATTCTGCGCAGAATCGCGGCCTCCTTCCCGGACCATCAGATCCGCAGTGAGGAGACCGGTTGGTCCGGTGTCGAGGGAGACTGGCTGTGGCTGGTCGATCCGCTGGACGGAACTAACAATTATGCGGTGGGACTGCCTGTATACGGGGTGGCGATTACGCTGCTTTACCGCAAAAATCCGGTGCTTGGCGTAATCCATGATTCGCATTTGGAGCAGACTTATGTCGCTGTACAAGGCGAAGGAGCCGTGTGCGGCGGACAGCCTATTGCCGTCAAACCGGCGCGCAATCCACACCGGCTGACGATCGGCTGGATCCAGGGGCACCACGTTCAAAAGCGCGACAGCGCGATGCGGCTTAAGCAGTCCCTGGATCTTCACTGCAAAAGAGTGCTGCGCCTCTGGCCCCTTCTCTGCTTTGGTGCATGGCAGCCCGCGGAGACCTCGACGGTATCGTCCTGTACGATTCGGAAGGCGACGACCTCTACTCGGGCATTCTTATGGTGAAGGAGGCCGGCGGCATCGTCGTCGATTACGAAGGGCAGGATTTCGAAGGGATGCACCCGGAGCCTTATCTCGTCGCCTGCCATCCGCAGCATAAAGAGGAGCTTCTGAGAATGGTCAGGGGCGGATTGAGCGGAGAGCTGTGAAGATCGTAACGCCTACTCCCAACCCATTCTCTTGCGCAGAGAGGTGATATGGGCGAGATGGTGATGCCCGTGCCATGAATACATACCGACATTGTAGCCGAGCACGGGATAGGCATTGTTTTGCGGATGGTAAAAGGTACGGTTATAATCGTCGGCGGTGAGGGATCTCAGCAGGACGACCCAGCGCCGGTGAAGCGAATCCAGAAGGGCAAGCGAGGGGACGATGTCGTAGTCCGCGGAATCGGCCAGCTCTGCCCAGCGGTCTTCGTAGTATGCTTGATCGCAGGCGTATCTTCGGTCAGCGCCAGTTTAAAGCGGATGAACGCATTCATATGGCTGTCTGCCAGATGGTGAACAACTTGGCGGACAGTCCAGCCTTCGGGGCGGTACGGGGTATCGAGCTGCTCCTTGGACAATCCCTCCACTGCATGGCGCAGCTTCTCCGGCATCGCCTCGATATCTTCAATCCACATGTGAATCTGGCCCATCGTAATTTCTCCTTCATAGCTGAACCTTCCGATTGGATATTGATAGCTTTCCATTGCCTTCGCCTCCCTTTTGAGTCTATTGTAATGAACTTTCCAAAGGATGTATATGTTTATTCCTTCAAATGAGGGCCCTTAATGCCGCTGCCCAGCTTGTCGAGCGCCCTTTCAATGCGGCTCTTCCTCGTTTCTTCCCGCTTCGCGCCGGTGATCCAGCTTACATACTCTTTACGGTGCGAATACGCCAAGCCGTCGAAGAAAGCTTTCACCTCCGGACGGCCGTCCAAAGCCGTTTGAAAATCGGCCGGAACCTCCACTGCGCGGGTGGGATCCACTTTCACCTTCTGGTTCGTTCTGAGCCGCTCCTGCCTGGTCCCGGCTGTCTTTACCAGATCCTTCTCCCGGAATCTCATCGCGGACCAGGTGTCGTCTATCGATACGAGCGATATTCCCTCGAACCCCTTGTCCGAAATAACCTGCCATCCTGAGTCGCGGTTAAGGTCGGTTTTGATTTTAGAGCTTTTCTTCGGGTAGGAAATCCATAGAAGCGAATTATACTTGACCGCGTCGACCGCATTGGGCCCCAGCCTTTCCAGCTCGGCGACGCCCGTCACAAACAGGTGGACGAAATCGTATTTGCCGTCAGGCTCATGGTCCAGCTCCGTACCATCGGGCAGAGGGCTGATTTGTTCCATATATCCTTCAGGCGGGTTCATAATCAGTATGCGCTGACCGCTCTGCATTCTCATCTTTTTCATCAGTTCTGCGCTCATTGTCCCGCTTCTCCTTTTATAAAAAAAATCATCGAAGACAGTATACCATACCAGCTAAATGGAGTGGCAAACAGTATGAACTCCGTTCTATCGCAAACCATTTCGTTCGTTATAGTGAACATTTAGACCTATGAATTGTCAAATATTGTGCTGTTTCTCATCAAATTTTAATAAATTTAATGACGTTGGAACCATTCTCAGCCTACACATGTAACTTTATAATGAGCATGTATCCGTCGGCCGGCACAACAAAATAAATAAAAGAGAAAAGGAGAAACCAATTGAAAAAAAATCAAAAAAATTGCTGCCTTCTTTATCTGTAAAAAAATAGCCGTCATGAGCATCATAACAGCGCAAGCTGCAGGATTCCTGCCCTCTGCCGCACCGGTGTCCAAAGCGTTTGCCGCCGAACCGGCAAAAAACTGCGCCGCCTAAGGCTGCATCCGCCCAAGCCGCAAAATCAGGCACTTCGCTGTCCAAAGCGACCTGGATTTGGTATACGCTCCCGCCTTTGACAACATAGACCAATCTTTGAGCCGCTTGAAGTCGAACGGAGTGACCTTGGTTTTTTTCTGCAAATGGATGTGGATATTCCCAACGCCCGGTATGCGTCATTTATCAGGAAAGCCGGCTCTTTAGGCATCGAAGTGCACGCGCTGGCCGGTGAACCGAACTGGATTCTGCCGGAGAAGCAGATCAAGATGTACAAGTTCATCAACTGGGTAAAAAAACTATAATCTTAGTGTCAAGCCGGAGGAACGTTTCAAGGGAATCCATCTGGACGTTGAGCCTTTTACAACTAAGGAATGGACGCAGGATGAGGATAAAATGCTTGGCTACTGGAGAGATACGATCACCGGCTTCGTACAGGAAACCAAGATGGAGACGGGCCTGCCGACCGGAGCTGACATCCCTTTTTTTGGCTGAATAAATTCAATGTTCCGGATGGTCATGGAGGACGAACGACTCTATCCCAATTTATAATAAGCCATATGGACACGACTACCCTAATGGCCTACCGCACTAATACGCAGGAGATTACCGATGTGGCCCTGGCCGAAATGAACGAAGCGGAAAGGTTAGGCAAACCGCTCCTTCTTTCGGTAGAAACTTTGCAGAATCCCGACAGCTTCATCACCTTTCACGGTAAAGGCAAAAAAAACATGAACAAAGTCATGGAGGAAGTCGATAATAAGCTCAGGAACCGCAACACGTACAAAGGCTATGCCGTGCATGATTTCAGCGGGTGGGGCGAAATGGAAGACGATTAATCTTACACGAAATTGCAGGGTCAATGAGGCTTTCCCCGAAGTGCTGTGTCCGCTCGGGGAAAGCCCCTTGTTCTTATTGTTAATCCTGTGAATTGTCAAATATCACTCAAACGGAATGTGAAAATGCAGCATCAAAAAAAACGATAATTGCAATGGAAAGACAATATGCCCTTAAAGGCTTTAAATAATGGAGCCGAAGCATGGGAAACATCATCATGTCAAAGAGCACAGAGTACCAAAATTTCCATCCATGGCCATATGAAATCCTCGCGAAATATTGTAACAGCCATTCGACGACAGCATAAATACTGACCCAAATGAGGTAATACAGCGCTTTTTTAACCCAGCCTCCGCTTGGATACCGCGACAAAAAAAGATGAGGACGGTGAGCGGCATAACCACAACTGCGTAGACGATAACCGTAAGCTGCTGTTTATAAAAAATATCAGGCGTAAATATCCACAGCATATGGTCCTTTGTCAAATATTCGTAGAGCAGGCCGCCGGCGGTGATATATAACATCGTAGCATGATATTGTGACCAGTTTCTCCAATCTGACCAACGCCAAGCAGCATAGATCGTAAATAATGCGATAGCAGCATGCATGTCTCTACCTGCCTTAATGGAAATGTTCAATTATTATTCCCAAATTTACGAAAAGTAACCTGCACAGTCTGTCCCCCTATGAACACCTGTCCGTTATAGAATTGGAGAAACCAGCCGCGCCATCGACTCCACACCCCTCAGCAGCACCGGCCGCTTGTTATAATCCACGTAGGTGTAAAGCTGGAAGAACGCACGTCCTTCACAAACGCCGCCTCAAGCTGCGACGCCACACCTGCATCATAAACAAACGCGTTGATTTCAAAATTTAGCCTGAAGCTGCGGGGATCCATATTCGCCGTGCCGACGGAGGCGGCTTGCCCGTCCACCACAATCGTTTTGGCGTGAAGGAAGCCGTCGTTGTACAAGTAGCACTTCACCCCTGCGCGAAGCAGCTCGCCCAAATATGCATAAGATGCCCACTGCACTATGAAATGGTTTCCTTTTCGCGGGATCATCACTTTCACCTCCACACCGGACAGGGCAGCGATTTTCAATGCGTTGATCAGGCTATCGTCGGGCAGAAAATAAGGAGATTGCAGAAGGATGCTTTCCCTGGCCTCGAAGAAGATTTTGATGAAGCTGTCCTTGATATGCTGCTCTTCGACATCCGGTCCGCTGGAGACGATCTGCACCGCCGCGCGGCCCTCCGCCTCCACCTTCGGATAAAACGCCGGATCGGAGGAAATATTCTGCCGCGAGCAAACCTTCCAATCCTGCAGAAATTGAGCCTGGAGGCTGTACACCGCATTGCCGCTGATCATCAGGTGAGTGTCGCGCCAATTGCCGATCTTCGGGCTCAGTCCGACATACTCTTCGCCCACGTTAAATCCGCCGATAAACCCGATTTTGCCGTCGATCACCGCTATTTTCCGATGGTTGCGGAAGTTGACCTTCAGGTTGAGAAAATGGATTCTGGACGGAAAGTACGGGCTTACTTCTCCCCCGGCCTGTCTAAGCTCGTTAAACAGCCTGTTGCTGCTGCGCGGCGTACCGACATCGTCATATATCAGCCGGACGCTGACGCCCTGCTCCGCTTTTGCTATGAGCGCCCGGATGATCTCCTGGCCCAAGGCGTCACTGCCCATTTTATAGTACAGCAGGTGGACATGCTCCTTGGCTTCGCGGATGCACTCAACGAGGGCGTCGAATTTCAGCCTTCCTTTGGTGAACACGGTGATTACGTTGTTTCTGGTGAGCGGCGCAGAACTGTATAGCGTGTTCATCTGGACGAGAGCCTGGAATTTACGCACGGACGGGTTTTCTTCGGCCATTGCTGCGGATAGACTGGCTGCCTGTGCCGGCAGCTTCTTGGGCGGCGGCTGCTTGACGATGGAGGTGAAGATGGTTTTGCGCCGCTTGGCCCAATTTTGTCCCATAAAAAATGTAAAGAATAAATCCGACGATCGGCAAAAAACAGCAGCAGCATCAGCCAGGCCCAGGTAACGCCAACGTCGCGCCTTTCCAGGAATACGATGGCCAGCGCGAACAATAGATTAATAAAGAGAATCCATGTATAAAGGTAATTCCACACTTCCGCAGTGGAGACATGCATGGAACGCCGACCCCCTTCCTTACTCCCCTAATTTTACCTGCTTTATATGCTAAAATACATATGTGAGCGCGCCCGCCTCTCTTCCTTTATTTAACCAACCGATGAAGCCAGGGAACAAAAAAAAGCACAGGGCGTCCTGTGCATCATCCAACTATAAAAGTACGGTTAATGGTTAATGATATCAATATCCTTAAGGAACGGAGCATGATGATGAAGCTGACGGTAATGAACTATAACATCCACCACGGCCAAGGGACCGACAGGGTCGTCAGCCTGGAGAGGATCTCCGAAGCCATCGAGTCCGCGGGCGCCGATCTGATCGGCTTAAATGAAGTGGACCGGCACTTCTCCAGAAGGAGCGGATTTAGGGATCAGATTGCCATCCTTGCGGAGAGCCTGGGAATGCACTATGTTTTCAGTCCTGCGATTTCGTTCATGCCGCGCCGCTCCGGGGCGCCGATGTGCCAGTACGGCAACGCGCTGCTTTCCCGGTTCCCGCTCGGCGAAAAAAACGCAGCAGTCTGCTGCCTAGATACTGGAAAATGGACGAAGCCAGGTCCTTATTGACTGCGGTGCTGCCCCTGGAACCTGGCCCGCTGCATATTTATGTAACGCATTTAAGCATTAACCCTCTTAATCAGCTTAAACAGATGGAGTATTTACGTGATACCCTGCAGAAGGAGGAGTGCCCGGCTCTTCTCGTGGGGGACTTTAACATGCTGCCCGGCACACGTCCATGGAGGATAATGGCCGGAGTTATGCAGGATGTCTGCCACACCGGGACGGAGGGCGCGCCGCAGGGCTGCAAGACTTATCCGGCAGCACGGCCGGGACGCAGCTGGATTACATCTTTGCCAGCTCCCATTTTCGCGTGCTCTCCTCCCAATCCGTACAGGGGACATTGGCTTCCGACCACCTGCCAATCAAGGCCGTACTGGAGCTGCAGTAAACGGCGGTCTCTTTAATGCTCCCGCCTGTTTATCCGTGATGTTCTCTGTCAAGCCGCCTGGAGCTGATTGAACGGCGGTAGAGTTGCCGGCTTGAAGTCCATAACAGACCTATTTCACCGCCGGTCCGAATTTCCCCGAGCGGTAATCCTCAAACGCCTGCTTGATTTCCTCTTCCGTGTTCATGACGAACGGGCCGTACGCGACTACCGGTTCACGCAGAGGCTGCCCTGCCACAAGCAAAGCCCGCAGCGGCTGCTCCGCCCGTATCGTGATCTCGCTCTCCGCAGCTCCGCCCGCAGAGCCCAGCCACAGCACCTGCCCCTGCTCTCCGCGCGTTTCCTCCGCCCCGAAAAAAAACCGCTCCCTTCAAGAACATAAATAAAGCCGTTATAGCTGCCGGGCAGATCCTGCGTTAAGGTGACGCCGGCTTCCATGACGATCTCCGCATAGGTGACCGGCACGTGGTTCAGCGTCTTGGCGGCAGTGCCGGCCGAAGCGCCGGAGAAGACCCGGACCAGAGCGCCCTGCCCGCGGCGTACCGGAGCGTGCGCTGCCCGAATATCCTGGTAGCGCGGCTCCGCCATTTTGTCGGCACGCGGCAGGTTGACCCACAACTGCAGGCTGTGAACGGTTTCTCCCGGAAGCGGATCCTCCGAATGGATAATCCCGCGGCCTGCCGTCATCCACTGCACATCTCCCGGTTCAAGTACCCCGTGCCCTCCATGATTGTCTTCATGCTTCAATCTGCCGTCCAGTATAAAGGTCACCGTCTCAATCCCGCGGTGAGGATGGAAATCGAACGTTCCCTGCTGAAACCAATCCTCCGCCATGAACAGGAACGGATCATGATCCTCCCAAAGACCCGGTTCCAACACTTGCCCGACCCGGATATGAGGCCCTCTGCCGGGCGCGTGCGCCACATTGCGGACACGGCTTATCCTCGTTTTGCCGTAAAGTCTTCATTCATTGGGTTGCCTCCTTGTTTGTGCTATGTGATCTAACACTTACTTTTAATTATCTACTAATAATTATATATTGTCAACTAAGTTCGAATTTCAGAAAGGGATCCCTAATTGTCAGCCGCTGGGCTTCCGCATCGCTAATGCCGGCATACAGGTCAGCCGTACCGTCCTTGTTCCGCACAAGGCCTCCGCTAAACACCACATCGACCAAATCCGGCCGTTTGGCTTCACCAGGAAGAAATTCCGAGCGCTCGGCGATCAGCTCCATATCGGTGTATTGTCCCGTCTCAGGGTTAAGCGCAAACACCATCGGATAGTAGTGCCGGTCTCGCAGCTCGTCGAAGCAGGCAACATGGCCTAACACGCCGATCCAGCCGTTCGCCAGCCGGTGAAGCTCATTTGCTCCGCCCCAATCCTCTTCGATGAACTGGTCCTCCAGCAGCGGGGCTTCCTCAATCAAGTCCACCGTCAAGTCGGCAAGAGCAGCAGCCCGGGTATAGCCGATTTTCCCTCTTCCGCCTTTGTCGCCCTGCGGCCGGGTAAACACGCCGATGCCTCCACAAGGAAGCTCGACCAGACGCAAGTCTTTCATCCCCTCAGGTCCGCTAAAAAAACTGCTGCAGTTCCGAAATCCTGCCGCCTTTATAGAAAACGGTGCGCCAAGCCAATGCGTCTGCCCTCGCAGGATGCGGGTAAATCTGAACGCCTCCCACGATCAATTCGCCTTGAATCCTCGTAAAGAACGGTCCTGCAGCTGCAGCACAGGCGCGTCTTCCCTTACTGCCCATTGCCCGCCGCGCTGTACGAAAAAAACATGATTTGCGAATGCTCGCTGTCCCGCGATTCCACCCGTCCGGCGATCACAAGCTCACCTTGGTCTTCGAAAGGCGCTGTTATGTTGTAAACATCTTTTTTCACCCATGCCTTGAAAAAAACAATCTTTTCTTTATAGCTTACAGTGCTTGGTTTAGAGCGGTATTCTTTAAGCAGCGTTTGACAGGTTTTATTATCCGATTGATGTGCCAATGAAAAGCTCCTCCCGGCGACTCAAGCTGCATTGCATACTTGCGGCTGCAGCAAAGGCTTTTATGGGTATTATTGTAACCGGACTCCACTCATTGTTCAACCAGCATCCCGATCGATTGGCCGCCGATCTTGACGTGTTCCATTCCTTGCAGAGAGCTGTATTTTAGGCTCTTCAGCAACACATTTTCAAACAGCACCTGTTCAAAACGGTCCAGCGCTTCCCTTACTTCCCCCTCCGCTTGGAGAATTAACCCGATCCGTTTGTCCAGAGGAAGCTCCAGCCGTTTCCGGTAATCTTGCACCGCCCGCACCACTTCCCGTACCAGCCCTCCTGCTCCAGTTGTTTGGTCAGCCGGGTGTTTAAAGCCACTGTCATTTGGTAGCCCGAGGCGCACGCATAACCGGGTTTAGCCCGCTTTTCTATAAGCAGATCCTCCGCGGAAACTGTGATCTTCTGTCCGGACTCCATGACAAGACTGCAGTTTCCCTGTTGTGCGATGCTGCCCGCTTCCTCCGGACTGAGGGCACGCAGGGCAGTTTGGATGGCGCCTGCACGTTTGCCGTACTTGGGGCCTGCGATGTTTAGGTTCAGCTTGAGCGAAACGTCAACAAACCGGCTTTCCTTCGTCCCGAAGCGGACCGCCTTGACATTGATCTCCTCTTTTATGATGTCCTCGTACTCCAAAAGATCCGCATCCCGTTCCGGCATGACAAAAAAGCTCACTCAGCGGCTGTCTTGTTTTTTTATTCCTGATTCGTTCCGGACATTGCGTGCAAGCTCGACGATATGGCGCACGGTGTCCATGTCCTGCTCCAGCTTCGGGTCCAACAGCGGCTTTTCCACCTGAGGGTAATTAGTGAGATGCACGCTTTCTCCGCCGCCGACGTTTCCATAGATGTCCTCCGCCACAAACGGCATGAACGGAGCGATCATCTTAGCCAGCGTCAACAGCACGGTTCGCAAAGTTTGGTAGGCACAAAGCTTATCTCCGGTCAACCCGGCCGCCCAGAACCTGTCCCGGGAACGCCGAATATACCAGTTGCTCATTTCATCGATAAAGGATTCGATTTGCTTGGCCGCTTTTAAAAAAAATCGTTCTCTTCCAGTCCCTCGGTTACGTTCTGCAGCAAAGTGTTCATCCTTGACAATATCCACCGGTCCAGCTTGTTGCGCGAAGGCTCAAGATGGAGCTCCGGCTGATATCCGTCAATGGACGCGTACAAGGTGTAAAAGGAATGGGCGTTCACCAGCGTATCCACGACTTTGGATTTCGCTTCGGCGACAATTTGCCTTGAGAACCGCTTGCTGCTCCATGGGGCGCTGTCCGACAGCAAAGCCCAGCGTACGGCATCGCTTCCATAAGCTCGATGATTTCCCGGGGATCGATGACGTTTCCTTTGCTTTTTTGACATTTTCTGTCCGTTTTCGTCCAGAATATGACCTGTAGAAATAACAGCCTTATAAGGAGCCTTGCCTCTAAACAAGGTGGAGACCGCCAGTAGGCTGAAAAACCAGCCACGGGTCTGGTCGATGGCCTCGCAGATCATATCCGCCGGAAACTGCCGTTCGAAGCGCTCCCCATTCTCGAAAGGATAATGATGCTGGGCAAAGGGCATGGACCCGCTGTCAAACCAGACGTCAATCACCTCAGGTGTCCGGTCCATCGCTCCCGGCTCACAATGAGGACATTTCACTTTTATCTCATCCACATAAGGCTTATGCAGCTCAAGCGGCTCAGGCACCTGCCCGAGGCTGTGACTGCGAAGATCCTGCAGGCTCTCGGGAGCATACTCACCGCAGCATTCCCGGCACACCCATACGTTGAGCGGCGTTCCCCAATACCGGCTTCGGCTGATATTCCAATCCACGATCTCCTCCAGAAAATTACCGAACCGGCCATCGCGTAAATGAGAGGGATACCATTTGATCTGCCGGTTGCCCTCGATCAGCTGCTCTTTGACCGCTGTTGTTTTGATGAACCAGCTCTCTGTCGCATAATAAAGGAGCGGCGACTTGCAGCGCCAGCAGAACGGATAGCTGTGCTCAATCCTCTCTTTGGAATGGAGTAATCCCCGCTGTGCGAGCAGTTTCACGATATCGACATCGCAGTCTTTTACGAAACGGCCTGCGAAATCCGTTACATCATTGACGTAGCGGCCCGAGGCGTCCACCACACTCAGCATCACCACTCCGTGTTCCCGGGACGCTTTATAGTCATCCTCGCCATGCGCGGGGGCAATATGGACGATTCCGGTGCCGCTTGTATCGGTGACAAAATCCGCTTCAATCACCGCAAAATCGCGCCCTGCCCTCACATATCGGAAAGGAGGCTCGTAACGGGTGCCGACGAGCTCGGCTCCTTTTAAAGTCCCGACCACTTCGTAGTCGCCTTTCATCACGCCCGGTGCCATTTTTTTTCCGCGACAATATAAATTTCATTCTGATGCTTGACCTTTACATACCGGATGTCCTTATTTACGGCAAGCGCAGCGTTAGCGGGCAAAGTCCAAGGTGTGGTGGTCCATCCCAACAAGGTTTCCTCTCTGTCTTTCAGCTTAAACTTCACAGTTGCGCTGAGATCCTTCACCCGTTCATACCCCTGTGCCACCTCATGGGAACTGAGCGTCGTCTGGCAGCTTGGGCAATAGGGACTTACCCGATGGCCTTTGTACAGCAGCCCTTTCCTGTGAATGTTTGCCAGCAGATACCACACCGTCTCGATGTAGTCATTGTTCAAAGTAATGTACGGATCGTCCAGATCGGTCCAATACCCGATGGCTTCGGTCAGCTCGCGCCACTGCTGCTCATACTCGAATACGCTCTCTTTACAACGCTGGATAAATTCGGCCACGCCGTATTTTTCAATCTCTTTCTTGCCCGAGATGCCAAGCCGCTTTTCCACACCAAGCTCGACGGGCAGGCCGTGTGTATCCCAGCCCGCTTTGCGGATCACCTGATGTCCAGTCATCGTTTTATAGCGGCCGATAAAATCTTTAATGACACGTCCAAGCATATGCCCGATGTGCGGAACTCCGTTCGCGGTCGGCGGGCCTTCATACATTACGAAACTCGGGCTTCCCTGCCTCTGTTCAATGGATTTTCGGAAGGTTCCTTTGTCCCTCCACTCAGCAAGCACTCGAAGTTCTCGGTTCCTGGCGTTTTCCTTCACATCCACTCTCTGCATATCGCTCACCCTTTCCATTTTTTTTGAAAACAAAAAAAACCCGTCCCCGAAAGACGAGTCTGATCTCGCGTTACCACCCTTGTTCTATAACGAGTCGTGAAAGAAACGTCATAGCACTCACTACGTACCATCATACGTGTTCCTTTTAACGGCGGAACCCCGGCTAAGCTTACTGGTTATCGAACGTTCGGCTTCGCATCTCCGAGATGATTTTCGGCTAAGGCTGAACACCGGCTCGCACCTGCTGCCGGCTCTCTGGGGAACAGCGTCCTAACGTACTCTTTCTCGTCATCGATTTTAACTTGTGTTTGATTACATATTTACATTTAATATAAGCAGTTGTCAAGTATTGGAAACCTTTATTTATAAAATATTTGTTCGAACAGGGAGTGCTAGCGCTGACGGTTATTTTTTTGAGGCCAAGCGCACACAGGGCGAAGCTTCACTCCAATCACGCTTCCCAGCATAGCGCCTACCATCCACTCCCAACCATGAAGACTGAAGGAAGCGATGCCCGCAAAATAAGCGCCGATGTTGCAGCCAAACGCGATGCGCGCGCCGTACCCCATCATGACTCCGCCGACCAGCAACCCTATAATCATGCGCACAGGCATATTCCGAAGGAACCGGTTCGGCTTTCCGCTGAGCCCCAGCGCCAGCAGTGCGCCAAGCATGACTCCAATGTCCATCACCGAGGTAATGTCGGTCAACACGCTTTTGTTCAGCGCCGCGGCGTTTGCTTTCATCTGCCAGTAACCCCAATCCGTCACTTGGATGCCCAGTGCTTGGGATATTTTAGCTCCCCACAAAGCAAACGCGGAGGTCACGCCCCAAGGCTTGCCGGAAACAAGCAGAACGACCGCATTGCCCACCGCCAGAACCACGCTTCCTGCAATCCAGGACCAAGGCCCTTTGTAAATCGCCTTCCAGCCGCTCTTGCGGTCCGGACGGAGCGATTCGACCTTTCCGTGGCGGCGCTTCTCAATGTAATAGGTGACGGCAAAAACCAGTGCCAGCAGCACGAGATTAAACAGGAACCCGCCAAAAGCGCCGAACGTCTGAATGAACGACACCTTGCCGATATTTGGAGCAGCCATCCACCAAGTGTAATGTGCGCTGCCTATGACAGACCCCGCAATAAATCCGATCAAGGTCAGAATGCCCCGGGAGTCGCCTCCGCCGATATGGTAAAGTGTGCCGGATGCACACCCGTCCCCTAACTGCATCCCGATCCCGAAGATGAAGGCGCCGACCAGAACCGACAAGCCGACAGGCGATACAGATCCCGCAGCCTGTGTTCCGAAGGCTCCCGTCAGCACCGGCAGGAACAGAATGTTGGCCATTAAAAAACAGAACCATTTGAGCGCGGATACCCACGCCGCGTCCGGATTCAAGGAAGCTGCGGAAAGAGCTCGTGAAACCGTAGTGTGCGTGATATAAGGTCAAACCCAGCACACCCGCAATCAAATATAAGGAAGCTTGCTTATAAGAAACGGCGCTGCCTAGAAAGAAGAATCCGAGTATGAATAACGCCAGTGTAATGAACGTGATTCGGCGATTCACGCTCGGTTTTTTTCTCTCAAAACAGACGAGCCGGGATTAAAAAAGTTTTGCTTCTGTTGTGCTCATTTATTTTATCCTCCTTTGTTATCGTATCCAACATAATACCACTAATCCAATCGGATTTGAACCCTATAGTAAAATTTTACGAAAATGTCAAAATTAAATCCGGTTTCATTTCCCTTGGACTGAAAATACGACTTCAAAAGTGGCCGCTTCCGCCTTTGACACCCCCTACTCATTCCCTGGTTAGATCTACTGCGAGCTGTCTTCCCGATACCCAATAAGTGTACACCCCCGCTGCAACCTGGCGGATAAAACCAGCGCGCAGCAGCAATTGATGGCTGACCGCTTCCGCCTCCGACGGGGGTCCCGTAAAGTAGGTATCAACAATTTATCTTGACGCATATCGGCTGCCCCTCCGCTTTTTTTTATAAGAAAAAAAAACGCACTCGTCAGGGACGAATGTGTTCGCGGTACCACCCTAAATTCAAGCATCGCTCATGATGCTCCTCTAACGGTTAACGGGTTAAACCCGGCGTGTCAGTTTCCTAAACCGACCATTTTTTTTATTGTGTTCTCCGCGCGTCGATTCACCAGATACGTAATCAATGTTGCCGCTGCTGCGAGGAGGGCGAGTCCGCTGCCGATACCATACGAAACTTGAGCACCGAACTGTTGGAACGCGTACCCTCCTCCCGTACTTCCAAGCACTCCTCCAAGACCACCGAACGTGACGGCAAAGGCTGCTTGTCCACTGGCCCGTAATTCTCCCGGCACGATGATGGCCAGATGCTGAATTGCCGCAACAAGGAACAATGGGAACGTGACGCTATGAAGCGCCTGCGCCGCGATAAGAACCATCGGGTCGTCCGTCAAGCCGTAGATAGCCCACCGGATCGAGTAGGCCAGCGCGGCGATAACGAAAATTACCATCTCATTCCACCGTTTCATCACCCTTCCGACTAATAGCAAAGCGGGTACAGTGCTGAATGTTGCGACAACCCAAGCCATACCAAGCTTGGATTCAGGAGCTCCCAGCTTGGAGAGGTATAACGCGAGCAGGATGTCGTTCATTCTATGAGGGATGCTTACCATCATGACAAGCGTCAGAAACCATAAGAGCTTCGGCTGCATGAACAGCTTACCAAGTGCTTTGAAATTGACCGGCACCGGCGTTGCCAGAGAATCCTTAATTGTTAGAACTATTAGCAGCGATATGCCAAGCAAGATGAAGTAAATCCACCGTATATAACCCAAACCCAGACGCTCAATAAGAATGCCAAGCAGCAGTGCTGACAAGCCTACGCCTACCTCGCCCCACAGACGGATCCTGCCATACTCGAGATTGTTCTCATGAGCGTAAGAGATGACTAGCGTCTCTGTCAGCGCTCCAGTGGCGCTATTGAAAAAACATAAAAAAGTGTAAAGAAAATTACGATGGATATGAAAGTTTGCATTAAGAAAAAATCCTGAGATGACAAAAAAAAGTTGCTACAAATAAGGAGAATCAACACATTCCTGACGGTCTTTCTTTTATCGCTGACAAAACCCCAGAATGGCTGCGCGATAATGGAGATCATCGCGCCGCACGCCATTACTATGCCAATTAACGTTGGCTCTAGGCCCTTGCTTTGTAAATACGCCGGCAGAAAAAAAGCCGACTATGGGAAACGTGGAAAACATCATACAAATAAAAGCTGATACACGTATCATCCAGGTGCCTCCCGTAATTCGAGGTTTTTTTCTCTTTAGAACTTCTTCGGCCATTCAAATGGGGTGTAATAGCCTAATTATATGAGAGGAAGCTTAATAGGAACATGGAATTTAGCCACTTTTATATAGAGAAAAGTGGTTTTTTTTCCAGGTTCCAGAATCAACAAAAGCTATAGATGCGGAAACTTCCGCTCTATAGCTTTTGTATTATATCAGTGTAATGGCGGGAGGGTCCTCACTATCTCACGCTGGCTTCTCCCGCCTGTGCGTTCTGGCCGCCCACTCTTTGCTTCAAGAGCTCAAGCTGCTCGTCAATCTTTTGCTGCTTCGCCGGATCCACAGGAGCGTAATTTACAGCTCCTGTCTGGCCGCCATACACATAAGGTCTGCGGGCGACCTCCGCTTCCGTTTCCATGCGGACGATTTTTTTCTTCCATCCGGTGGAAGCCCCGGGCGGCATGGCCTGCTTCAATGACCGGAGAGCTTGTCACCTGGGCCATTTGTTTCTTTGTTCTGGCCAGCTGCGCCCGGGAGATCAGCTCATTGCGCTTGCTGCGAAGCTTATAGAATTCATCCTTCATTTCATGCAGCTGTCCGATCAGCTCCTGGGATTGCTGTACAGCCTGAGAGCGCAGTGCGGTATATTCGGAAGCTTTTTTTTGGTCGTGATAAAGCTTATCCTCCAGTGCCTGTCTTGCAGCTCCTTCCTGGTTGCTCTGCAGAGCCTGGGTAGCGGCAGCCTCTTTCTGCGCGGAAATGCGGGCCGACTCCTCCGCACGCTGCTTCAGCATGCGTTCACTGGCCATATGCTGTGCTACGGCGACTTCCGCTTGAGCGATCTCCTCCTCCATATCGCGAAGGTACTGGTTCAGCATAAGGACCGGATCTTCCACTCTATCAAGCACTTCGTTGACCGATGCTTTAGTCATATCTTTGATTCTTGTAAATACTCCCATTTTATTCGTCTCCTTTTTTATTCTCGTATTGGGCCAGCTTGACGCGCAGCTCTTCGAGTTGTTTTTTCATTGCCTTCGTTTCCAGGTCTTTCATCATACTGTCCAGGTCCGTTTTGGCAGCTCCATTACCATTATCAGGTGCGGCTCCTCCTTGCCGGTTCCAGTCGTTCTTGCAATCCCCAAAGCCGCTGCCGGGGTACCCGAACTGAGGGCCGTAAGGCTCTCCAGCCGCTGGGCCATAGGAATAATTCAGGCTTGGCTCTTTAGGAATAATGATGGCGGCGATAAAATAAAGAGGGATCACGGTGCCGCCTGAGAAGAAAGCCGTTCCTGCAACAAACAGCCGCAGCAGGGTGGCATCCATATGCCATTTCTCGGCCAAGCCGCCGCATAAACCCATTATTTTCGCATCACTCGTCGATCTATACAGTTTGTTCATTTCGATTTATTATCTCCTTCCAGCTTTTTTGCGCAGCTTCTCGAGCTCCGCTTCCAGCGTCTGGCTCAGCAGGCTGCCCGCCCCGTAAACCGCTTCGGCGGTCATACTGCGCACCTCACGCAGCGAACGGCCCTCCGCTTCCATATACGACACGCGCTCCTCCAGTCGGTCGAACGCACCGGACAAACCGCCTCGTCCCGCTCCGGCCTGCTCGCTCG
>BBFE01000061.1 GCA_001313085.1 Paenibacillus sp. JCM 18996
CTGCCGCTCCTCCTGCCGCAGGCTGCAGCTGCACACCAGCGTCCTTGCTGTCAGCAGGCTTCGGCTGGCCTTTCTCTTTCAAAGCGTCCGGCTGATTGTCTTTCAAAGGCACAGGACGGGCGGTATCATCAGTGCTGCTCGATACATTCTTTTTTTCCTGGAAGCGCCCGAGCCGGCAAACAGAGTATCCTTGTCTCCGTTGATCCGTTTATCCCCTCCGAGCGCCGCCACATAAGATGCAGGCTCGGAAAAAAGCCGTCACCGGAGCATCCTGCAAAGCACGACTTACGACTTCTTTAAAAAATCGAAGCCGGATACTTGCCTCCCGTCGTCGTAAGATAATGGTCTTTATTCGTTTTCTGGTATCCCAGCCATACGGCAGCCACGATGTCCGGAGTATAGCCGACAAACCAGGCGTCCTTGGAGCCGTCGATTACATTTCCGTCTTTATCTTTAAATTCGGCAATGTCCGGAAGCTGGGTCGTTCCGGTTTTTCCCGCCACCGGCCTGTCCATCATAGCGTTCTGTCCCGTTCCTTCCGTAACGACCTTTTCCATCATCTTCGTCATCGTATAGGCACATTCGGTCTAAAAGCTGTTGAAACTCAGGCTTGGCTTCCGCCACCAGATGGTCTTTATTATCGGTAATCTTCGTCACCGCGAAAGCCTTGGACATTTTGCCGCCGCCCGCAAAAAAATAGTGTATGCCTGGGCGATCTGCAAAGGAGATGTTCCTTTCTGCATGCCTCCCAGCGCTATACCCAAAGTCTTGTCTGAATTCTGCAGCGGCAGTCCCGCCTTTTTTCGCAAATTCAAAGCCTTTATTGATCCCGATCTCCTTCAACAGCGCGACCGCCGGTATGTTGTAGGACTGGACCAAAGCCTCCTCCATCGTCACCCACCCATGAAACTGCTTCTTGTAGTTCATCGGCTTATAGCCGCCCCCGAAATCCGTCTCCTCGTCATAGATCATATCCTGCGGTCCGTAGCCTTCAGCCAAAGCCGGAGCATAAACCATGAGCGGCTTGATCGTCGACCCCGGTTGGCGCTCTGCCTGAGTGGCATAATTGAATCCACGAAATTCGCGGTTTTGGCTCCTGCTCCCGACAATGCCCAGCACAGCGCCCGATTTTGGATCCATCAGCACAATTCCGCTCTGCAGCCCTCCACGGTCCTCCGGGAAAAAAAGGAAGCTTCCTTATACACCGCCTCCGCCGCTTCCTGCACCTTCGGATCCAGGTTGGTATAAATATGCAGACCGGCTGTCAGGATCTGCTGCTCGGTTAAACCGTACTTGTCAATCGCTTCTTGAATCGCATGATTGACATAGGAAGCATATTTGCCTGGCGCCTTTGCGGCGCTTTTATCCGCAAGCTTGATTTCGCTGTTCCTCGCGGCATCCCTCTCTTGCTCAGTAATTTTTCCCTGCTCGGCCATCAAATTCAAAACGAGGTCTCTGCGGTCCTTGGACTTCTGCGGGTTATCCACCGGCGAGTAATTGGTAGGAGATTTCGGGATCCCCGCGAGCATTGCACACTCCGCCAGACTGAGTTCAGGTGTACTCTTGCCAAAATAGATCTTGGCCGCCCTCTCAAGCCCCCACGCCCCTTCCCCAAAATATATATGGTTCAGATAAAGCTCAAGTATCTGTTCCTTGGAATAGGTTCGTTCGATTTTTTACAGAGGCTGCCGCTTCGTTGATTTTTTCTGGAGTAGGTTTGTTCCGTGGAAAAAAAAGCATCGTCTTGGCAAGCTGTTGGGTGATCGTACTGCCGCCTTCGACAGTATCGCCTGATTTGAAGTTGCGGTATAATGCCCTTCCGATCGCGTAGAAATCAACGCCTTTATGTTCATAGAACCGGGAGTCCTCTACGGCTGTAATAGCATCCAGCATGGTCTTCGGAAACTTGTTGATCGGCATGTACTCCATTTTGGAATTGGTCACTTCCGTAATCACTCCGCCGTTCCGGTCATAAAAGATCGTCGAACGCGGAGGCTCCTTTCCCAGCAAAGAAATATCGGCGCTTCTATAGATATGTAAAAAAACGGTCCACGCCCATCCGCAGCAAATAACAGCCACAACGATAAAAGCGAGCACCGTAACGCGAAACACCGGGAATTTTTTTTCTGCGTTTTCCGTCATTTCCCGGCGGTTTCCCTGAGTTATCCGTATGTTTCTGTTGATCCATTATGTCCCCCTCCAGCTTCGTGGTTTGTTCTCTGCATAGACTTTTACCTATTCTTACCACGTAAGCAAGATACTCAAACAGAGGGGCCCGGGGCGCCAAAAAAACCGCCGTGAGAATTCGCGGCGGCAGGCTTGTTACAATTCCGCCTGCTTGCCGGGCGGTGCTTTCTTCATCACATCCCTCTCCGCTTCAGCCCGGGCGATTGAAGCTTCCTTTTTTTACGCGTCCGATCTCCGGCACTCCCAAATTCTCTATGTACCCGTTGTCGTCTTTAACTTTTTTGATAGTAAACGAGACGACCTCAAGCCCCATTTTATCCAGTCCTCGGAACAGGTTTCGCGCATTTTGCTGTTGATTTCTTCCGGGGTTTTCAATATGCTCTCTACGGACAGCTGCCCGATGATCCCCCGAAGGTGGCCTTCAATGCTGTGCAGTATGATGCTTTCGCGCTCGCTGTCCGGGCGGTCGAGGAACTGTTCGCTGGCGGTGAGGATGGCGGTTGGGTCACTTCTGATCTTGATTTGGGCTACCGCTTCAATACTAAGGCGATGCCCTGCTTGGAAAACATGTTCTGCTGGGGGACGACGTCAAAGCTCTTCAGCATCTGGGCGGTACCTTCTTATAAGCGCTGATCATAGTGCTGAGCAGAACCAAACGATTACAACAATGCCGGCAATAATATAAAGAATAAACATAACCCTTTCATGCGCATAAGCACCTTGGAAAAGAACAGGAACAGGATCCACGCAATGATCAGCCCGGCCGTTGACGCAATGATCAGAATGGTTGTAAAGCGTCATTTTTTTTAAAAATTGATCATAAGACGGCGGTCTTGATGAGGAAAAAAGTTATGTAAAGAAGGCTGGCTGCTCCCTTTTTTTGCGAGGCAATGGTAGAAGGGTTGCCCGGAATGTGCCGGCCCTGCGGCAAGCTGGATTAATTTGATTAACAGGAAAATATGCTGATATTTGCTCAGTTCGATTGCCTTCCTATCCATATCCATGGAAAATCTCCTGTTAATTCAACCCGTTCCGGCCAAATATTAGAATAACCGCTGATTTTGATGGCACTTTTCCAGTTAAATGCATCTGTAACCAAATCGAAGTCAAATTAAATGGAGGAATTCCCTTTAATTTTTTTCCAACCCGCGATTCTCCCGGGCGTTGCACAGTGCACGGCGGGTGCTCAGACCGTTAAAGCAGGGGAATATCCGCTGAAGCTGGATCGATCCAACACCATTATAACGAAGGGGGCGCAAAGGTGATCCTCTGGATTGGAATAGAGGGGATTTACCAAGACAACATTTCCCAGCGGATGAATGTATCTGACGCACACTTATCCACAGCCACCGAAAATCATAATTTTCTATACAATAAGAAAAAAAAACCCTGCATTCGCCCATGCAGAGTTTCTGTTAAAGTCAGAACGTATTATATACATTTTCGCATGTTGCAGCCGTGGGTTCATAAAAGCAGTGCAGCTTATATCGGCCTACAAAAGGCTGATTGTACCAGGTCGGAGGACAATCCCCCGGAGGCCTGAAATACCACAAGCTGAACTTACCAGCCACAAGCTCTCACCGTTGATCGACCTCTGGGCCAGGCGTCTTTCTTTGTCTCTTGCTTTCTGATAAAAAAAAGCTGTGGATCGTCGCTTCAAACGCATGCGGCTGGTATACCATTTGCGGGATCGTCCGGAGCCCTTTAAAATCGGAGCAGTTGGCTCTAATCCGGTTTATCCCGACATTGCCTACAAGCAGCATGCCCTGAATGCCTTCTCCTTCAGCTTCAGCCCGCAGAAGCCTTGCCAGCAGATCTACATCTCTTGCCCTTGCCTTCACTACGGCCATTAGTTCACCTCATTCCATGGAGATCGAATCTATATTATGATCTGGCATTACAAGGTATTCTACGTATTTGTAACGGCCTATCCTCTTTTCGATTGACCTTGGGAAGCTGTCCGACAGTGGCAAATCTTGCCATATGGGCCACATCCGCAAACACTTTTGCAATTGCAGCCAGGAATTGTTCATCTGAAATTTCCGTATTCTCGTCTGCGAGAAGTCTCTCCTTCAGATCTTCAACCACTTCGAATCAATGCCCAATCTATTTGATAATGCTGCAAGCGTTTGCACTGCACTCTCATACGAACAGGATAGGAGCACCTCAATCCTTCCTTCCGTCAAAATATCGGCTGCCGCTTCCCATCGACCACCCCTTTTGCCGATAAGCCGCGCTCTCTCTCGTTACCCGAGGTATATGGCGATTCCGCATGCCTTATCATATAAACAACTGTTGTCATCTCTCAATGTTACCTCCATAATCGATTAGTGGACGTGCCTTCCGTATTTATTGGAAGTAAATAAACGTCCGGATTGGTTAAACGTTTCCACTGCTCAAGTCCGTACACCCGGTCAAAATGGCTCAGAATCAAAGACATAAGATTTCCGTGCGTCACCACTGCTGAGTTCTGTGCAGGCCTGTTTTCCAATTCCTTAATCACCTGGACTCCCCTGTGCATCGCTTCGCTTGAGGACTCGCCGCCCGGATAGGGTCGTAATCCCGGAAAGTTTCCGCCAGCTTTTCCATCCAGTCCGGCACAGGTTCCTCGCTTAGCAGTGCCTCACTATATATATCTTTTACAAGTTTCGCCTTCCTTCCCGGCAAATTTACAGAGTGCGTCTCATCAATAGCCATATTGCTGGCGGCATGTCTGTCCGATTTTGCTTGGCTTGCGGGATTTAGATGTCTATATTCGGATTCTCGCTAAAATGGTAAAGCAGCCGAACCACTCCTTTATGAACTAATCATTCACCACTATTAAATCGAAAGATGCCGGTGGACGCAGGACTGAGAAATAGTAATCCTCAGCAGAATCCCATCGAATATGCCAAGCCGCATCGTCACTGCCCTCTCTAAGATTATGCCTATGGCGGCGAAGCCCGGGTGACACATCCACTAAAACCGTAAAATCAAGCACATCGCATAGTTCAGGCAGCGAGCTGTAAATTCCGTCGAGGATAATTACTTTTGAAGGCTCTAAAGTGACCCAATTTGATGCCAAACCGCTTCCAGAAGTAAAGGAAAAAGGGTGATAGCAGCTTTCTCGCCTGCCACCAGTTTTAACAAAGCCTCATTGCGCATACGCTGCCAGTCAATACAACGGCTGCACTTTTGCTCCAATGTACATGTGTCCCATTCATTATCTGTGACAGTTGCCGCGAAGAAGTCATCACACTGAATGATTGTTGCTCCCAAGTGAGAAGCCACCTCAGCAGCCAACGTAGATTTGCCTGCTCCACTTCCTCCGTCCAAGGACACCACCATAGGACTCGTTCGTCCTGTCAGGCGCTGATTAATTGCAGAAACAATGGACTGAATGGCTTCCGGTGATTTATGTGTTAGATGGTTATTCTCCACGAGTACCACTCCCCATCTTTGATTTATGTACCAGTTAGGTGGACCCTCTGCGACGCTCAAAGAGCTTAATTTGTTCAATAATCCTTGCTATTTTGACCTCCCTTAAGCGAATAACACATTAACTCTTCATCATAAAATTGCCCGTTGTGCCGCAATGCGTTTTTTTTCAATGCCATACACTACAAATCCTAAAGACCGGTATAACCTTCCGGCGCCTTCGTTGGTCGATACCACGGTCAGATTGATTTGCAGGAGATCGTCCAATTCCCATGCTCTGGAAATAACTTCCTGCATAAGCATACGTCCTGTACCTTGCTTTCGGCAGGCTTCCGTTACGTACATGCCCCATATCTTACCCTTGTGCCGCAGCTTCCTGCCGGTTTCCCTTTTAAAACCAACCATTCCAACAAGCTCATCCGACGGTGAATAAGCCCCCAAAATGTAATTTTCGTCTGTCGTATTGATTCTGCATCTTACCTCTTCAATCGTTCTATTCACTGATTCCTCATAAGTTGATCCGAACGCCTCCGGGTTCGTTAGCAGCGCTTCCAATCTTAGCTTCCAAAACTTTTCCGCTTCTTCTTTTTGCGATCATTTTAATTTGCTGCATCTATTCTCCTCCACTTTTCACTAAAGAAATCGGCCAAATCACCAGGGACTTGCGGTCCACCTGCGCTCCCAGCCGCTTCAGCACCGGAGCAGCTTCTGACTGCTGAACGGGAATGTCATTCCACTTGTCAATCATAATCTTGCGGACACCAGACTGCTTCCTGATTGTCTGCGGACAGCAGTGTCTGTTCCGGCAGGGTGACCTGCAGGCTGAATTGCTTTTCCATCGAGCTTTCGATGATCTTAACGGGCCGCGCAAAATCGGATGGATTCTCCCAACCGGCAAGAAAGCGCGCAATCCGCTCAATCGGTTTTTGCGTAGCTGAAACTCCGGTGCGCTGAGGCGTGGCTCCTGTCCAAGCTGTCAATCTTTCCAGTGACACGGATAAATGGAGCCTCTGCTGCCCGCCGCCAAATCATGTTGCAGACGTTTTTTTTCCATTGCCGCTGGATCATTTTTCCAATAATAGATGCGGATCGATACTCACCTTCGGGTAAGAAAGCGATAATTTCTCCATGGAAGAAACGATGACTTTGAGTACCAGATAATCCTGAACCATCTATGGTTAGCGGGCACGATATGCCAAGGGACCTCCTCCCCGGAGGTTTTAGAAAACACGTCTTCATAGGCCCTGATATAATGATCCCAGTATTCGCGTTCCTGCAAATCGCTCGGGTCAAATTTCCAATGCTTGTCGGGATTCGTCAACCGTTCGTTGATTTTTTTTCCTTTTGAAAAGACTTCGATATATTGAGGAAAATTTTGATAAGGAGCACTCCATTGTCCGACAGCATGTTCTCAAAATGCCGGATCTGCTCCATTCTCTTATCCGCCTCTTCATCGGTGATCGTTTTGTGAACCTTGGTAATGAGAACGTCTTCATAATAAGAACGGTTGAATGCTGTTATATACCCTTTGGCAGGCGTCACTTTATGGCTCTCCAAAGAAAATCGTGCGCTCCCTCTTCCTCCGTCGGCCGCTTAAAGCTCTCAGCCGGAACCCCTGCGGATTGAGAATGGAAAGAACCTTCTTGATCACCCCGTCTTTACCGCTGCAATCCATTCCCTGAAAAAGGATCAGCACTGAATGGGTCTTGCTCGCAAACAGCTTCTCCTGGTAGTCCCTCAGCGTGTCTTCCATTTCCATAAATTCGTCAGTGACTTCTGACTTGTCTGTAAAACGGTCCGTATCCTCCGGATCGAAATTGTCCAAATTGACCTCTTTTGCTTTGGATATCGTGTATTTCTTCAGCATGCCGATCTTCCCCTTTTTTTCAGAAATAATGGACTTTGCCAAATCTGCACCCCTCCGGCGCGCGTTGTGGCAGGTACTGAATTTTAACCGAAAAAAGGGCGGGATTAATCTCGGGTTTGGAGGGTGGTCGTGTATATAAAGAAAGGCGGCGAAGGATCAGCTCCTGCACCACCGCAACATTGCTCACGCTTCAGTCTTGCTGTCGGGCCATGGCCCTCTTCTCGCAGCTTCTTTGATCGAATTATAGTAATCCGGGCTGCCGCTTATCAGCCAATTCCGGTGAAGCCGCGATTGTTCATCGCTCTCCGGATCGCCGTAGGGCCATTCTTCCCCTATTCCTTCGGCATAATCCTTGATCAGCATCAGCAGCGCCGCGCTCCATTGGCGTGTCCCGGTTACGCGAGGCACAAGCGGATAATACTGGTCGTAAGCGGTGCGAAGCAGCATATGCGCAACTTCCTGCAGCACGCTTGGAATATGCGCTTCATCCGCTTTGGCCGCGAGCTCTTCCGACATTTGAGGTTCGTCGGTCGCCGCATGCCGCTCGTATTCCTCAGGCGTCACGAATCCCTGCCGCATGGCAATCCACAGCTTCATCCGGTCCAGTGCAGGCTTGAAAATTTCCGGCACGGAGACCGTCAGTTCCGGCACGGGATGTTCCAGGTCGACGATAAAGGACTCGCCGAACTTATGAAGGCGGGCATTACCGCGGACTCCAAGCCATCTGAGCGCGAGCAGCGAGTGCGTCCTTACTTTGCCGGCCACATTCTCATCCCGGCATACCCTGCGAAGCAGCTTCTCGCTGCGCGGATCGGGCAGCATGCACAGCATTCTTACCGCGACGAGCACGGTCTCGGGGTTCTCAAGCCATTGTTTGACCTGTGCGAAGATCTCGTCCGGCGAAACCTCGGTGAGCAATCCAGTTCTATGCGGCGCTCGGCATAGTCCGAAAGACGGAGCATTCCCTGCGCCTTAAGCGTGTCTTCGCCATACTGGTCAACCAGCTCCTGATAGGCTTTGTCAAGATTGTCGGCCATCTGGGCCAGCATTTTGCTGTCCTGTGCGCTGATGCCCTTTCTTTTGGAAACAGCCTGATCCACTCCGCCAAAGCGCGATGGTTGTGCTGCCACATCATCATCGCAAAGGTGACCATATCCCTGTCGAACGGCAAAAGATCCATTGACCCAAACCTGGCCAGCACGGTCTGGACATCCTCTTCCTTACGCATGAGGCTTAAGGACAGAACAAGGCCGTTCCAGGCTCCTCCGTTCCCCGGCTGCTGCTGTACGGCGCGGTATAGACAGAAAGCCGCCGCACCATAAGCTTCATTTTGTAAATAATGCCGTCCCAGACTTTCCAAATCCACCTGCTGACTCATCGTATTGCGGACCCCCATCACAGATTAAATGTAAATCCAGTATACCTTAGATTGCCGCTGTTTTACAGTTTCGACAGCAATGAGCGGACAGGTGCCGCCGGCAGAAATTATGCATTCTTGTAGAGCGACAAACGCAATCCGGAATAGTTGGATGAAATTTCAGCAACCTTCCGCTCTAACTCGTTATCGTCAAATGTGTTTTTTTAAAAAAGATCCGGGTCCGCAAGGAAAGTCACGCTCGTGCCGGTTTCTTGCGTTGCTCCCACAGTGATCAAGCCTGTTTGCGGGATCCCTTTTTTATAGTCCTGCCTGAAGATGCGGCCGTCTCTCCGGATTTCTAGACTCAAGCTCCGGGACAGTGCATTGGCTACTGCGATGCTGATCCCCTTCTCGGCCCCTGGCGCGACGAATACCGGTGTATTGCTTAACCATTCAATGTCGGTCAGAATCGATTGCACATTCGAAATTTGATACCCTGGCAACGCCTTGACCGGAATGCCGCGGCCATTGTCCGACACCGTCACGCTTCCGTCTTCATGCAAGTAGAGGCTGACCTCAGTGCAGTGGCCGGCGCGGTGCTCCAGGATGCTGTTTTCCAATACCGCCCAAAGCAGCACATGGATATCATAGCCGCCGTTGGTCTCAGTCCCAAGATAAAGGTTAGCCTGATTCCTCGCTTCCTCCATACCAATGTACGAGCTGGAATCCAACAGATTCGATCCGGCAGCAAGCAAAAGCTGCATCGGCAGCATCCTGCGGGCAGGCAGCGTATAGCGTCCTCCCCTTTCCTCCTGTGCCAGCAAATCGGCGGCAGCAAGCGCTTTAATATGGTGGTACAGCTGGCCGGTCGTTCCCATATTTAGGCGTTCGACAAGCTCCGGCCCCGTTAAAGGCTTCTGCATGACGGCCCTCAGAATATCCAAACGCTGCTTGTGAGCAAGCGCCGACAGCACTTTGGCCAGTTTCTCCCCGTTTAATTCCAATAAGTGGCTAACATCTTTTTTTTGTTTAAGCTCCCAGCGGGTGCCGCTCCTTCCGTTTCGATAAAACCCAGAGAAATAAACGGCGCCTGCTTCTTCTGCTTCGAACTCTTCGGTTGGGTTCAGTATGGGTGAACGTTCAGTTAAAGGGTTTTCTTTTTTGCCGGCAAAAAATGCTGCACCATCTGCTGGAGCCCAGCAACCTGCTCGGTCAGAGCATCGATTTCTTTTTCTAAGTCTCTCGACACATGCATCGCCGCCTTCATTATATTTACGTAAAAAAAACGTAATTACGTATAATTTTATTGTGCATCTATATCCATTTTATGTAAATACGTATTTATGTTTTTTCACAAAAAAAATCGGCCTTTGCGCATCGATTGATCGACACAAAGCACCGAATTAAATAGGAACCTATGTAAAAGTCGTGACGGCCGCGTATTTTCTCGAGGATTTATTTTGCGAAAATATGATTGCCGATCTTAACCGTTTTCGTCCGGCTTTGAACCCACTTGGAGGTGGAAATTTTGGGATTGTAGTAAAACAGCGCGTTGCCTGCCAGAGCCTCATAGGCCGCTTCGTAAGCGGTGCGTATTATAGTATATAATTTGCCTTGCCAGAAGATATATTCTATTATTATTTTCATGCAAAAAAAATCAGTATATTATACCAACAAAACAACATAGAAAGCGGATGTATGCCTCAATGATCAATAACAGAGTGGAACCTAAACTTACCCGGTCCCGGACAGGGAATATTATGCTTATCATAGGAATTATGCTTATTGCGGCAAATCTCCGCGCAGCCATAACGGGCTTGGGACCTTTGGTCGGGATGATCCGCTCCAACACTGGCTTATCCAATACATTAACGGGCATGCTTACCACTTTGCCGCTGCTTGCTTTTGCCTTCCTTTCTCCGCTCGCGCCCAGAATAGCCCGACGGATCGGGATGGAATACACCTGCTCATCAGCCTCATTGTACTTACGGTGGCGATTGCTATACGTTCTACCCCTTCTCTGCCGGCGCTTTTCCTGGGAACACTCGGGATAGGTCTGGCCATTGCGGTGGGCAATGTACTGCTGCCGGGTCTGCTTAAACGCGATTTCCCGGCTCATGTCGGAATATTGACCGGAGCCTACTCCGTGTCGATGAATATTTTTTGCCGCGCTCGCCTCAGGCATCAGCATCCCGCTTTCCGTCGGAGCCGGTCTTGGCTGGCGCTGGTCGCTTGGAAGCTGGGCCGTGCTTGCGGCATTGGCTCTGCTCTTCTGGCTGCCGCAGCTGAGATATCATCATGTCGCGGAAATGCCAAAAGGGCGAGGGTCCGTCTGGCGTTCCCCCCTTGCCTGGCAGGTTACTCTTTTTTATGGGGCTGCAGTCTTTGCTGTTCTACATCGTTGCCGCCTGGCTTCCGGAAATTTTGCATGAAAAGGAATGAGCGTCGAATCGGCCGGTTGGATGCTGTCCTTGCTTCAGTTCGTCAGTCTCCCTCTTTCCTTCATCGTTCCTATTATAGCGAGCCGCCGGCCAAGCCAGAGAGGAATTGTCGTGATTACGATCGCTTTTTTACCTCATTGGATATATCGGGCTGCTAAGCGGGGGAACCGCGTTATCCTGGTTGTGGATTGTATGTATCGGAATTGCCGGGGGATCAAGCATCAGCCTCGCACTCACATTTTTTCGGACTGCGGACGCACAACGCCCGTCAAGCGGCAGAATTATCGGGCATGGCCCAGTCGGTCGGTTATCTGCTCGCGGCCTTCGGACCAATGTTATTCGGGTTTCTTCACGATTTGACCCATGCCTGGTCTGTTCCTTTGACGACACTCGTACTCGTCAGTGTCATCCTTCTCTTTGTCGGACTAGGTGCGGGGCGCAATTCTTTTGTCGGTCCGGCCCGCTAAAATTAAAAAAAAGGATAATTGAGAGCACTCCCGGGAGCTGTCTCAATCATCCTTTTTTTCACTGACATCAATGAATCAATCACACAGCAGCCAAGATATCACACCGCTTGTTGGTATTGCACAATCAATTTGTCGAGCTCCTGACTTATATTAATCACCGTAGGATCAAGCAAGCTTTTCTTTTGATCAAAAAAGACTCAATAATTGGTTTCTAGTAAACTCGATATTCTCCAACAAAGTACGATTATTCATTAATAATCACCTCATTTTGAAATACTGCTATTTACTATATAAACCAATTATTCCCTTTTAAAACACCCTATGTCTGTGATTTATCTAATAATTCTCAAAAAAATCTGTAGAATCCCATACTATTTGCCCGTCCACATATCCAGCATGAATGCGGCATCCTGGAACATTTTATAAGGAATATAACAGTAGCCTTCGTCTCCCCAGCCCTCTCCCCAACTGTTGCGGACTATGACCACTCCTTGGCCGGGCGTGGAGGAGGTCCGGTCCTTGTAGCCGACTGCCAGCATCGCATGTCCTCCCAAAATCCGCTCCCTGGACTTCTTGGGGACAGGCACCCGTCCGGTGCGGGCAACCTCCTCGGATTCGAAGCTTTCATAGATCTGCATGCCGATGACTACAGGCTGCTGCTCGGCTAGCGCCGCTTTGAGCGCGTACAGGTCGGCAACACGGTGATATTCGCCAATCAGAAAAAAAGTGCGCGCCGCTCTCGGCCTGCGGGGTTGGAGCCTCCCGGAAATGGGAAGGAACATACGGATAATCGGCCTCAGGGCATACCCCATTCTTTTGCAGCACTTTCATACCGTCCCGGATATAGGCTCCGGCATCCTCGTTCACATTTCCCTCCAGCTGCCGCTCATGCCAGTATAAATACAGTCTGGATAAGGGAGTATAGGTCCCGCCATGCTGCAACATCAAATACTCTCTCAATCCGCTGACTATCGCGTTGGCCGTACAGCTTCCGAGCTGCCCCTGGTCCACAACCGGCGACATCTTGCTCCGCAGGTCGACAGACGGGGGAAGGCTTGCCGGAGACGCATACACCGAGCTCATAAATTGCATGTCCCTCAGGTCTCTGGGATCCTTCCTGACCGGATACTTTCTTAACATCAATCCACCTCCAATACTATTTTCATATAGTATATCGGCTCTTCCAAGTATTTCATAGAGAGCGGGCGCCTATTTTCAACAATCTCCTTTCTAGCCGAAAAAAAGGACCTGCCCGTAAGCAGACGGCTAACAAATCCCGCTTACAGGAAAGTCCTTCTCATCTACGGCGGGCGGAATCAGCTGGCCAGAATTTTACCGTAGCTTCCGTCCGAGCGTTTGTACACCACACTGGTCCGCATCGATTTTTTTTCATCCAGATACAAAAAAGAAATGATGGCCCAATAGATTCATCTGCAGTATCGCTTCTTCATCATCCATCGGAGTGAGGTCAAAAGATTTGGTCCGTTCGATCACGAGCGTCTCCTCTTCCTCCTCCGCCGGAGCTTCCGTTGCCAGCATCTTTGGCGTCTCCTCGAGGCCTTGCTTGCGGTTCTTCTTATAGAGTTTCGTCCTGAATTTGCGGAGCTGTCGCTGCAGCTTCTCTTGTACAAGATCGACGGATGAATAGATATCGTTGCTCGTAATCTCCGCGCGGATAAACAACTGTTTTAACGGGATGGTGACTTCTATCTTCTGGTCTTCTTTTTTTGACGGAAACGAGCACCTGTGCCTCAGCGTCTGCGAGCTCGTCATAATATTTTTTGCAGCTTGCCGATTTTGGACTCAATGTATTCCTTGATCGGGGAAGTCAGCTCAACGTTCTTGGAACGGATGGCAATATTCAAAATTCATCACTCCTCGGCAGCTTATTCATTCTGCGTGGTCGGTAGTGGCGGGCCGGGTTAGCCCCGCGGTTGCGGGGAAGCCCGGCTTACTGGAAATCAACGTCAATCCGTTTGTGGCTTTCATGGTTCGACTTTAGCATGATGACTTCAAGGATGCCGTTCTTGTATACGGCTTTCGTTCCCTGCGCTTCCACCTTATGCGGCAGAGCAAGAGTCCGCTGGAAGCGGCCGTACGACCTTTCCCTGCGGTGCATCTGCTCGTCCTTCACATCGGTGCTGCGGTTAATGCTGCCGTGAATCGTCAGCATATTGTCATCTACATGGATATGGACATCCTCCTTCTTGTCCAATCCGGGCAGCTCGCACGTGGCAACGACTTCATTCTCCGTCTCATGCACATCCACACGGGGAGAACCGAATTCCGACTGGAAACCGAAGCCCGAGAAAAAACTTGTCTACGTCCCTTCTCCAATGGTCCAGATGCCTGAACGGGTCGAAAGGTGTTTGTGGCATAGCATTACCTCCTGATATTTTGGGATTTTAGGTGAACCCGCTTACATAGAATTCCCTAAAATGATCCAATATCATTCATCATTACCTTTTTTTTGATCGGGATTAAACGCCTTACTCCTTCCATAGATGCCCATTATGCTTTGTGCTACAATAGGCAGGAGGAGGTGCGCTGTGAACATTCAGAAAGTAAAAGACCGCCAGGAACTGGACAAAAAAAGCTGCTTCATATGCCATGGTATGTGGACCGCTTTATCCATCATAAGCTGCCGGACCTGTCCCCCTCCACGCTGCTCGAATATGCAAGAGATTATGAGACTTTTTTTCTCCTGGCTGTTGGCCGAAGGGCTAGCTCACGGAAGCTCGATAAGAGAGATAGAACTGACGGATCTGGAAAACCTTCATATGGAAAATGTGGACTCCTTCCGCTCGTTTCTGGCCACGCGCAAAGATCACGGAAACGCCAAGGTAACCATCATCCGCAAGCTTTCCTCTCTTCGTTCTCTGTTCCATTATTTGAGCCAAATCGCGGAAGACGAGAACTTTTATCCTTTGCTCAAAAGAAACGTCATGGCCAAAGTCGAAATCAAGCGGACCAACAAAGCGAAGGATCAGGCCAGCAAGCTGGAGGGCAAGCTTCTGCAGGAATCCGAAATCGTCGAGTTTATCGACTATATCCGTTCCGGCTACGAAGCGGATATTGCCGACAACAAGCAGGCGTTGTACGCATTTGAGCAGAATAAATACCGCGACGCCTGTATCGTCAGCCTTATTTTGCATTCCGGTCTGCGGGTTTCCGAGGTTGTAAATATGACGGTCGATGATTTGGATATGAAGAAAAGGACCGTGTACGTTTACCGCAAGGGAAACAACGACGGTTCCTTTAAAACGAGAGTATTCTTCCGTCAAGAGGCGCTTACAGATTTGCAGAGATATCTGGAGCTGCGCAACACGACGTACAAACCTCCAAAAAAAGGAAAAAAAGCCCTCTTCCTGACCGTGCCGAACGGCAAGAAGGAAGGCCGGATGATGTCCAAACGGGCGATCCAGGAAATGGTCATCAAATACGCCAAACGGTTCGGCAAGCCTTATTTAAGCGTACATAAGCTGCGGCACTCTTTTGCCACGGACTATTATTTGCAGAACGACCTGTACAAAACGCAGGAGCAGCTGGGCCACGCTTCATCGGATACGACCCAGATCTATGCGCACCTGACCGACAAGACGATGGCGGAAGCGATCAATAACCGGAAAGAAGAGCAGGTTAAATAGCCATCCAGATATTATCTGAAATCAGGCGGGCCCGGCAATTAACGGCTTTTCTCACGTCAAAAAACCGGGAAGAGGACATATTTGCCGTTCAGCATGCACATCGAAAGAAGTGAGCGTTTTGGTATAAAGGCATAGCTCCCAGCATACTCAGGAGATCACCCGGAACGTTCCCGTTGCCAAAGTGCCCAATCTGCCTTCTTCATCTGCTACTGTTCCTGAAGTGGTCATCATTTTGCGGGATTGGTGGATAATTTCTGCGGTCACCGTCAGACGGCCTTTTTTTCAATGGAGATACAAAATGGACGTTCAAGTTAGTCGTTACGCATTGGTCATTCGGGCGCGCCGCCATGACGGCGATGCCCATCGCGTTATCGAGCAGGGAAGAAGTGACTCCGCCATGAACGATTCCCATCAGATTCAAATGGTGGGGCTTTATGTCCAAGGTCACTACAACCTTGTTGTCGGACAGGCTCTCCAGACTGCATCCGAGATAATCCCAGAACGTGTGCTTGGCGGCTTCCGACAGCTTCTTTATATATTGTTCTCTCTCCATCCCATTCTCCACTTTCCATTCCTCCTGTCCGGCTTCTCCTGTACAGCAATGTATCCGGCTCATTAAGGTATATCAAATAAAAGATGTAATGTAAAGCAGCAGTACGCGGGAGAAGGCCGGAAGGCAACGCATCCCCCAGAAGACCTGCAATCAGCCGATATTCTTGCTGCGCTCCAGCTCTTCCTCCATCAATTTTCTGCGCAATACTTTGCCGACAATGGTCTTGGGAAGGCTGTCCCTGAACTCGTACTTCCGGGGGATTTTATAGGCGGCGAGACGTTCTCTGCACCAGCTTTCCAACTCTTTCTCGGTGACCTTCGCATCGTCTTTCAGCACAATATAAGCCTTCACCGTCTCCCCCCGGTAATCGTCAGGGATGCCGGCTACGGCCGCTTCACGGATCAGCGGGTGCTCGAACAGAACTTCCTCGATTTCTCTCGGATATACGTTGTAGCCGCTGCTAATGATCATATCCTTCTTCCGGTCCACGATAGCAAAAAAAAGCCCTCCTCGTCTACCCGCGCCATATCTCCGGTGAGCAGCCAGCCATCCTGGAGCACCTTCTCCGTTTCCTCCGGCCGGTTCCAATAGCCCACCATAACCTGCGGCCCTTTAACCGCAAGCTCGCCGATTTCCCCTGCTTCCACAGGTTTCCCGGTAGCAGCATCAACGATCTTGGCATCTGTGCCAGGAAAAGGAATGCCGATGGTGCCGATTTTGCGGTACTCCCAAATGTTGTTGGCATGAGTGACAGGGGAAGCCTCAGTCAAGCCATAGCCTTCGATCAGCCGGCCGCCGGTGATGGCTTCGAACTTTTCCTGCACCTCCAAAGGAAGCGGGGCGGAGCCGCTGACGCAAATGCGGATGGACGACAGGTCGTGCCTCGCCAGCTCAGGATGGTTGATTAACGCGATATACATCGTCGGAGCTCCCGGAAACACAGTGGACGCAGCTTGTCGATTGTCTTTAGAACCGATTTCACTTCGAACCTGGGGATCAGAATGAGCATTCCCCCATTATAGACGCACTGCTGAAGGCATACGGTCAACCCGAAAACATGAAAACATGGAAGCGCTGCTAAATATCGTTCTTTGCCAAACCGCCCTTTGTAGGACCAATGCGCGTTCTGCACAGTATTGGCGGTGAGATTGTAATGCGTGAGCATCACTCCTTTGGACACGCCCGTCGTTCCTCCTGTGTACTGCAGGACGGCGAGGTCCTTTTCCGCAACCACTTCTGCGCAGATCGGGGCTGTCGAAGCTTCCGACAGAAACTTGGCAAAAGCAAGAACCCCGTTTCCATACTCCACTTTGGGCACGATTCCGGCTTTCTTTTGCGTTAAGGTGTTGACCCAGTTCTTGGGAAAAGGAAGATAGTCCTGAACGGACGTAATGATCAAAGTACGCAGCGAGGTGTGAGGCTGGACCTTGAGGACTCTGGGACACAATGCGTCAAGGGTGACCATTGCGACAGCACCGGAATCCTCAAGCTGCTGCTTGAGCTCCCCTTCCATATAAAGCGGGTTCGTCTGAACGACCACAGCGCCCATCAACAAGCTTCCAAAGTAGGCGATCACGCTTGGGGGCAGTTGGGAAGCATGATCGCCACCCTGTCGCCCTTTGTGATACCTAATCCAAGCAGTCCGTTGGCAAACCGGTATGAAGCGGAAAGCAGCTGGCTGTAGCTCATTTTTTTTGCCCATAAAATAAACAGCCGGATTGTGCGGGAGCTTATTTGCCGAATTGATAAGAAACTTGGCCAGATTGTGTCTCGGATACTCATAGGAAGAAGCTACCTCTTCCGGATAGTGGCGCAGCCATGGTCGTGAGAAATCCATTCCAAACCAATCCCTTCCGCAAGTTTCTGATTGGCTGTCAGACGATATATTTTTTTCCTCCTGAATTACGCGTGCGGCAATTTGGCGTTTGATCTCAAACGTATTCACCGGGGTGCTGCGGGTTAGTTTTTTTTCAAGATGGACAATTGGGTGCGGAGCATATCGCCGGATTCCATTGCGGAGAGAGCTTCTTTCGCAATATTCTCGATACGGCTGAACGCCTCGTGAATGTAAACCTGCGTCATTTCCACCGCGCCTAGCGCCTTCACTTCGCCAGAGCGGTCGATCAGCTTGCGTGTGCGCAGCATGGCGCTTTCCATCGCGTAGATTTCGATCATCTGGTCGGCAAGGGCTGCCAGGATTTCCTGTTCTTTGTCGAGGCCGGTACCGTACTTTTGCACGGCGGCGCCGCCTGTCATCAGAAAGATTTTCTTGGCCATTTGGAGGAGATGTGCCTCTTGTTCAAGCGTGCCTTCAAAGGATTGGCCGGGAACGAGCATAAGCAGCTCGCCTTGCAGCGCCTGGGCTTTTTTTGCATCAAAGGCAGTTCTCCCTTCATCGCTTTCTTGAGCAGTGTGCCTGGAATGAGCAGGCGGTTGATCTCGTTCGTCCCTTCAAAAAAATCCGGTTAATGCGGGAATCGCGGTAAATCCGTTCAATTTTGTATTCCTGGATAAATCCGTAGCCGCCGTGAATTTGCACGCCTTCGTCGGCGATAAAATCCAGCCCTTCGGTGGCGAACACCTTGTTGATGGAACACTCCAGCGCATACTCTGAAATTCCTTTAGCGGCATACGTGCCGGCATCCGGGCTGCTGTAATCGATGTCCTTCAAAATACTGTCGATCAGGCCTGCTGTGCGGTATACCATGCTTTCCATGACGTAGGTCGTAATGTTCATTTCGGCCAGCTTTTTTTTGCCGATTAACGGGAAGCGTGAGATTGGAGTATTGAACTGAGTTCGCGTGTTAGCGTATTTGGAGGCCAGCTCGATTGCTTCTTTACAGGCTCCAAGGCAGCCTGCTGCCAATTTATAACGGCCGATGTTCAGGATGTTGAAGGCAATCAGATGGCCTTTGCCGATTTGGCCAAGCAGGTTCTCGACAGGCACTTTTACATCTTCAAAAAAAAGAGCGGACGCGTCGAGGAGCCCTTGATGCCCATCTTCTTCTCTTCCGGGCCAAGGGTGAAGCCTTCCATTTCCTTTTCCACGATAAAAGCAGTAAAGTCTTTGGCGTCCACTTTGGCGTAAACGATGAAAATGTCGGCAAAACCGGCGTTGGTGATATACAGCTTGGAGCCGTTCAGTACATAGTGTTTGCCGTCTTCGCTCAGCCTGGCTGTCGTTTTGGCGCCCAAAGCGTCTGAGCCGGAGGTCGGTTCGGTCAGGCAGTAGGCCGCGATTTTGGCGCCTGTGGCCAGGTCCGGCAAATATTTCTCCTTCTGCTCCTGCGTACCGAAGAAGACGATGGGCAGCGTTCCGATACCGACATGCGCGCCGATGGACAGGGCGAACGAGGAGGCTTTGGCCAACCCTTCGTTGATAATGGTGGAGCTGACCTTGTCGAGGCCGAGTCCGCCATATTCCTCCGGTATATCGGAGCTCAGCAGGCCGAGATCACCGGCTTTGCGCATCAGCTTCACAGTCAGCCCGTAGTCCAGCTTTTCCAGCTGCTCATCGTGAGGGAGCACTTCCCCTTCGACGAATTCGCGGGTAGTGTCGGCAAACATGCGCTGTTCTTCTGTAAAATCTTCGGGAACGGTAACGAAATGGGCGGGCAATTCCTCAATGACGAAGCTTCCTCCAACAATTTTCCGGGCGGTCTGGTTATCGGACATCGTTCATCTCTCCTTGGATTGGAAATGGTTTCACTTGGAAGCCGGTTACCTTCGCAACGCGCGCCTCTCCCGGCGCGCGTTGCGGCGCTGCACGGCGGGTGGTCAGAGCCAGTGCGTTGGCATGGTCAGCAACCAGTAATCGGTTAATCGGCGTGAACTTCGAACACACCGGCGGCCCCATGCCCCCGCCGATGCACATGGACACGACCCCTATCCCTCCGCCACGGCGGCGCAGCTCGTAGATCAGGCTCGCTGCCAGTTTGGCGCCGGTGCATCCGAGCGGATGGCCGAGAGCGATCGCTCCGCCGTTGACGTTGACCTTGCTTTCATCGAGATTCAGACGGCGAATGACGTGCAGGCATTGAGAAGCGAACGCTTCATTAATTTCAAACAAATCTACCTGTTCCTGCGAAATCCCGGCCATTGCGAGAGCCTTTGGAATCGCCTTGATCGGTCCGACTCCCATAATTTCAGCTCAACGCCTGCCAAAGCAAAGGAACGAAAGGTTGCCAGCGGCCTCAGGCCCAGCGTCTCCGCTCTCTCCTTGCTCATAAGCAGAGCCGCTGCGGCACCGTCGCTGGTTTGGGAGGAATTGCCTGCGGTGACAGTTCCATTCAAGGCAAAAGCCGGCTTCAGCTTGCCGAGCGCCTCTAAACTCGTATCGGTCCGGACGCCTTCGTCCGTGTCGAAGCTAAACTTTTTTTTGCCACGGTTTGCCGTTGTCGTCCATACCCTTCAGGCCGGTGTTCAGGGGTACAATTTCCTCCTTGAATTTGCCTGCGGCAATCGCGGCCGCCGCCTTCCGGTGGCTGTTCAGTGCGAATTGATCCTGGTCGCTGCGGGAGACGCCGAATCTGGAAGCGACATTCTCGGCCGTGTGCCCATGCTTATATAAATCTCCGGCATCTGCTCTACAATCTGTGGATGGGGCGCCGGTTTGAAGCCGGTCATCGGCACATGGCTCATGCTTTCCACTCCGCCCGCGACCATCACATCCGCTCCGCCAAGCTTGATCCGTTCCGCTGCGAAAGCGATAGCTTGAAGCCCGGACGAACAAAACCGATTAATGGTCAACGCGGGCACCGTATCCGGAAAACCGGCATAGAGAGACATGATGCGGGCGAAGTTCAACCCCTGCTCTCCTTCCGGCATCGCGCAGCCGATGATGACATCCTCCACTTCTTCCTTCGAAACGCCTGGAGCCCGTTCGATCACCGCATTCAGCACCGTCCTGCCCATGTCCTCGGCGCGGGTTTGCGCCAGACTGCCTTTTCCGGAGCGGCCGACGGCGGTACGGGCCGCCGATACTATGACTGCTTCTCTCACTCTGATCACCTCTTTATCGGTTTGTGCTTTGAATAACAACGGCTATGGGAAATTGGCACGATAGGTACCCTCTGAAGCTTGACAGTCAAGAAGAACGCGCATTGTGCGGGTGCGGGCGACGGCACTAGCTTCGGGTGCGGACGACGGTCAAGCTTTGCGTGTGCGCTTCGCTAGTTGCGAAGCGGTTTGCCTTTGCTCAGCATGTGGGACATCCGCTGCTGGGTTTTGGGCTCGCCGCATAAGCTGAGGAACGCTTCGCGCTCGAGCTCGAGCATGTGCTGCTCCGTCACCCAAGTTCCCGCCGGAACTTGGCCTCCTGCCAGCACATGCGCGAGCTTATCAGCGATCAGACGATCGTGATCGCTGATGTACCGCCTTGGCGCAGCGTGTACGCGCCAAGGCGCATGACCGCGCAGCCGG
>BBFE01000062.1 GCA_001313085.1 Paenibacillus sp. JCM 18996
TTTTTTTGCATTCGTTTCGGTGGTAACAACTCCGATAAACTGCGAGCTTTATTGCCGCGGGATTGGCGATAGGTTTAATTCAACCGATGGGATTGTTTGTAGTCCTGGAGCTTTTGCATCTGCCCAAAGAATATTTCCAATGGCTTATGGCAGCTAACGGGATTGGCATGATTGCAGGCGGAGGCCTCACCATGGGACTGTCAAAGAAAATTCCGCCGCTGGGAATGCTCGTTATCGGGATGGCCGTGAGCGCGGTAACTATAGCCGGTACGGGCTATCCACCATTTTGTGGTTAACCCTTGCGCTGCAGTTGTTGAGCGGCTTTGTTATGCCGATGATTCAAATCGGTATCAACACGACGATCCTCAAAGATACGGAGCAGGAATTTGTGGGAAGAGTAAACGGGATTTTGAATCCATGTTTTATGGGAGCTATGGTGGTGACGATGTCGCTCGGAGTGCTGAAACAATCGTTTTCGTTGGTTTTGTTGTATGAAGCAGCTGCTTTGTTTTTTTGTGGCCGGCGCGTTGGTCGTGATTCCCTTTATCCGTAAACGGGTGGAGGAAAAGCCGGTTCCCGGCAGTTAGAAAAGCGTCTGCGTACCAATTCCAGGGCGTACAGCGTGCAATGCAAGAGCAAAGCCCAGCCGGCTCCGGTGAGTCGGATGGGCTTTTTTTGGTTGGAGGGCAGATCAAGTGCCCGTGTTTTGTGATCCAATCATAGTGTAAACGAGGTACTTGGCTGATCTATTGAATTAAAAACGAACTTTAATAAGTAATATTTTATAAAATGTTCGTCTTTTGTTGACATCTCCCAAGCAGGGCTGTTAAACTGTAGTTGTAAATGCAAATGAGAAAACATGTCGATTTGGCTCGTATATCGTCGGGAATATGGCCCGAAAGTCTCTACCCGAAAACCTTAAATTTTTTTGGACTACGAGTAAGGAATGAATCGGTTTAACACATCCCGCAGGGATGCTTTTTTTTAATCGTGCCCGCCGATTCTTCCAAGCTCTGTAGTCCGTTAGATAAATCACTTTTGATTCTATCTTCGGGCTTTTTTTTCTTGAGAATCAAATGCGACAGGTTCAGAAAATCTCCGAATCGGCATCGAACTGTGCGGGGAAATTTCCCGCTTCGGAAAGACTATGGAATGCACCGGACTTTTACAAGGGAGTGAGGTTATAACATGTCTGTCGAAGTAGGCGTCATTATGGGAAGCCAGTCCGATTGGGAAACGATGAAGCATGCGTGCGATATGTTGGAGGAGCTCGAAATTCCTTACGAGAAAAAAAGGTGGTATCCGCTCACAGGACTCCGGATTTAATGTTTGAATATGCGCAGACTGCGATAGACCGCGGGTTGAAGGTGATCATTGCCGGGGCGGGGGGCGCGGCGCATCTTCCGGGGATGGTCGCGGCAAAGACGGAGCTCCCGGTCATTGGCGTGCCGGTGAAGACTTCGACGCTGAACGGATTGGATTCGCTGCTGTCCATTGTGCAGATGCCCGGAGGCATTCCTGTCGCTACGGTCGCAATCGGCCATGCGGGAGCTGCGAATGCCGGGCTGCTTGCCGCGCAGATTTTGGCCGCTTTTTGACCCCGAGCTGCAGCGTAAAATCAGGGAAAGGCGCGGCAGGATCCGCGATACTGTGATGGAAAAGAGTGATCTGGCTTGATGAACGGCGAAATGGCGGAGAACGGCAGCAGGAATGAAGTACAAGGTTCGGGTGGTCAGACCCACCGGACGATTCTGCCGGCTCCACGATCGGTATTCTGGGCGGCGGGCAGTTGGGAAGAATGATGGCTTTGGCGGGACGGGCCATGGGTTACCGTTTTATTACTCTGGATCCTACAGAGCACGCGCCTTGCGGACAGGTGGCGGAAGAGCAGATTTTGGCTCCTTATGATGATGTAAAAGCGGCAAGGAAGCTGGCGAAGCTGTCCGACGTCATTACTTACGAATTCGAAAATGTGGATGCGAGGTGACTTCGATCTTAATGAAGGAGGCCTACGTTCCCCAGGGAAGCGAGCTGCTGTACATCACCCAGCACCGCTTGCGGGAAAAAAAAGAGCCTCGAAGCCGCGGGAGTGAAAGTGGCCCCCTATGTGCAAATTAAAAGTGAGCGGCAGTTGAAGGAAGCCTTGGCGGACTTTGGAACGCCCTGCGTGCTGAAAACCGCCACAGGAGGCTACGACGGGAAAGGCCAGTGGGTTATCCGTTCCATGGATGAAGCGGGCGAAGCTTATGAAACATTGAAGAAAGCCGGAACGGAGCTTGTTCTGGAGCAATTTATCCGTTTCCGGATGGAAATCTCGGTGATTGCCGCCCGTTCTGCCAGAGGAGAGGTCAAAGCATTTCCCGCTGCGGAAAATATCCATAAGGAAAACATCCTTCACCTCTCTATCGTGCCCGCGCGCATTGACGAAGAGCTGCGGAAGAAAGCGGAACAAGTGGCGGTACGGATTGCGGAAGCGCTTGAAGTAATTGGCCTCGTGGCTGTCGAAATGTTCGTAACGGAGGACGGGCAGCTGTACGTTAACGAGCTCGCACCCCGTCCGCACAACTCCGGCCATTATACGATGGAAGCTTGCCGGACTTCCCAGTTCGAGCAGCATGTCCGGGCGGTCTGCAACCTCCCTTTAGGCTCGACGCAGCTTATGTCTCCTGTAGTGATGGTGAATGTGCTGGGTGAGCATGTGAATCCGCTGCTCGAGTGGCTGGAGAGGCAAACCAGAGAGGACGCCGAGGTTTCCCCGAAGATCCATCTCTACGGCAAGCAAGAGGCCAAGGAGAAAAGAAAGATGGGCCATGTTAACCTTTTGACAGGGGAAGTGGAGAAAGCGTTCAGTTGGATTGAAAGAACCGGGATTTGGCGGGAGCAGGAGTAAGCCGGGCTGGCGACGGTGCTCGCGGAGAGAACAAGATTTGCAGCGATGCTTGCGGCGGAGTCACAGGCGCTGGAGCCTTGGCCGGAGGCGGAGCCTTTTATATAGGAGAACACATACAAGGAGGCTGACCGATGCTACCTAGATACAGCAGGCCGGAAATGGCGCGCATCTGGACGGAAGAGAATAAATTCAACGCTTGGCTGGAAGTGGAGATCTTATCCTGCGAGGCCTGGTCCGAATTGGGAGTCATTCCAAAGGAAGACGTGCAGGAGCTGAGAAAAAAACGCCGGGTTCAGCATTGACCGGATTTACGAAATCGAGCAGGAAACCCGCCATGATGTGATCGCTTTTACAAGAGCGGTTTCGGAGACTTTGGGGGATGAGCGCAAATGGGTGCATTATGCCTGACTTCCACGGATGTGGTGGACACGGCGCTCGGTTACCTGCTGAGACAGGCGAATGAGATCCTGGAACAGGACATTATTAACTTCATTGATATTTTAAAAGATAAAGCGATCCGCTACAAAGACACTCCGATGATGGGAAGAACGCACGGCGTACACGCGGAACCCACCACGTTCGGCCTGAAAATGGCGCTATGGCACGAGGAAATGAAACGCAACCTGGAGCGTTTCCGCTTCGCCGCGGACGGTGTTCAGTTCGGTAAAATCTCGGGCGCGGTAGGCACCTATGCGAACATCGATCCTTTTATCGAGGAATATGTGTGCAAAAAAAAGCTCGGCACCAAGCCGGCTCCCATCTCGACGCAAACGCTCCAGCGCGACCGTCATGCCGAATATATGGCCACTCTGGCGCTGATAGCGACCTCGCTGGACAAGTTCGCCACGGAAATCCGCGCGCTGCAGAAAAGCGAGTTCCGCGAGGTGGAGGAACCGTTCGCCAAAGGCCAGAAAGGCTCCTCCGCGATGCCGCACAAACGCAACCCGATCGGCTGCGAAAGCATATCCGGCCTGTCCCGCGTCATCCGCGGCCATATGGTTTCCGCTTACGAGAACGTGACGCTGTGGCATGAAAGAGATATTTCCCACTCTTCAGTGGAAAGGATTATACTGCCGGACGCGACGACGCTGCTCAACTACATGCTGAACCGATTGGGCAATATCATCAAGAACCTAACTGTGTTCCCTGAGAACATGAAGCGCAACATGCAGAGCACCTACGGAGTTCCTTTCTCCGGCCGGGTCATGACGAAGCTGATCGACAAAGGCTTTTCCCGCGAGCAGGCATATGACACGGTACAGCCCAGGGCGATGCAGGCATGGGAGACGCAGCAGCCTTTTCGCGGCATCGTAGAGAACACCCCTGAGATTACGAGCGTACTTACTGCCGAAGAGATCGCGGATTGCTTTGATCCGAGCTGGCATCTGAAGCATGTGGATACGATCTTTAAGCGCCTGGAATTGATCTAAAGCGCTGCGTTCGTGCGGCTTATCATACGTATGTTAAGGATTGGACCTGAAACGGAGGGCGCAAGATGGCATCTAAGGCGATTTCAAGCGCAGTGGACTATGTAAAAGCCCCGCTGCTGTACAAAGGCAAGGTACGGGAGCTGTTCGACCTCGGCGAGCACTATTTGATCGCGGTGACGGACCGGATCTCGGCTTTTGACTATATTCTGAAGCCTGCCGTCCCGGATAAAGGAAACTGCTTGAATCTGATCAGCAAGTTCTGGTTTGAGAAAACGGCCCATTTTCAGCCGAACCATTTGGTGCACGCCGATGCGGCCAGGCTGGGTGACGTGATTACGGATGCCGAGTTGATGAAGGATCGGATTATGGTCACCAAGAAAGCGGAGCGGATTGATATCGAGTGCATCGTGCGCGGCTACATCACCGGAGGCGGCTGGAGGCAGTACCAGAAGACGGGTGGGATCAACGGGCGGAAGCTGCCTAAAGGGCTGCGCAAAAAACCAGCGGCTGGAGCAGCCGATCTTCACTCCTTCGGCGAAGAATGATGTGGGCCACGATGAAGATATTTCGGTTGAAAGAATGCGCGAGCTTGCAGGCGCGGAGATTACGGACATTTTGCAGGAAAAAAAAGCATTCAGCTCTACAACTTCGCCCATGCTTACTGTGAGGAGCGCGGCATCATTCTGGCGGACACGAAGTTTGAATTCGGTATTGTGGACGGGGAGGTCATTCTCATCGACGAGCTTTTCACTCCTGACTCCTCGCGCTACTGGGCAAAAAAAGAATTATGAGCTGGACACGGAAATCGACAGTATGGACAAAGAGCCGGTGAGGACCTATCTTTCAAATTCGGATTGGGACAAAAACAGCGAACCGGATGAGCTTCCCGCCCATGTTGTGGAGGAAACTTCCCGGAGATATAAAGAGATTTATAAATTTTTTTGGCGGAGCAGGCATAAGGGAAACGATTTCAACCAATGGTAGAATCAAAGGGAACAGGGTAAATATTTCGGAAGGGGACATTTTCCATGTTAAAAGCAACGGTTTACGTGACGATCAAGCAGAGCGTTCTGGACCCTCAAGGCAACGCCGTCCAAGGAGCGCTTCATTCTATGGGGTTTGCTGAAGTACAGAGCGTGCGTGTGGGAAAATACCTCGAAGTAGAGCTGGAGACGAACGACCGCAGCGAAGCGGAAAGCCGGCTGAAAGAAATGTGCGAAAAAAACTGCTGGCTAACACGGTTGTGGAAGATTATCGTTTTGAGATACAGTAAAATCCGAGATCAGGGAGGGTCAGTCCAATGAAATTTGCCGTACTCGTATTTCCGGGATCGAATTGCGATGTGGACTGTTATAAAGCGGTAGAAGATACGATCGGGCAAACGGCGGATTATGTGTGGCAGACGGAAACGGATCTTTCCAAGTATGACGCGATTCTTATACCGGGCGGCTTTTCGTACGGGGACTACCTTCGCTGCGGCGCGATTGCGCGTTTTGCCCCGGTGATGAATGCGGTAAAACAGGCTGCGGCCGACGGGAAGTACATCCTGGGGATTTGCAACGGATTCCAGATTCTGACCGAGGCGGGGCTGCTTCCCGGGGCTCTGCTTCGCAATAATTCTTTAAAATTCCGCTGTCATGCGGCGCTGCTTCAAGTGGAAAATAATTCGACACCTTTTACGAAGGACTATAAAAAAGGGCGAGCTGATCAACATTCCGATCGCCCATGGCGAAGGCAACTATTACTGTGACGATACTACTCTGCGGGAGCTGAAAGCGAACGGTCAGATCGTATTCCGGTATAAGGCGGGTGCGAATCCGAACGGTTCGGTGGAAGATATCGCGGGGATTTGCAATAAAGAAGGCAACGTGGTCGGCATGATGCCCCATCCGGAGCGCGCGGTCAATGAGCTGCTCGGCTCCGTCGACGGAAAGCGGATGTTCACATCCATCTTGAACACCTGGAGGGAAAGACATGGAGCAGCAGCTATCAACTAAGGAACCGAACGCTAAGCAGATTGCGGAACAGCAGCTATACAAGCAGATGGCGTGTCGGATGCCGAGTACGATCTGATCTGCGGTTTTCTGGGCCGGCAGCCGAACTATGTGGAAATTGGCGTGTTCAGCGTGATGTGGTCCGAGCACTGCTCGTACAAAAAAACTCCAAGCCGGTGCTTCGCAAATTCCCGACTACCGGCTCCCGCGTACTGATGGGACCCGGCGAAGGCGCGGGCATCGTCGATATCGGAGACAACCAGGCGGTCGTGTTCAAGATCGAAAGCCACAACCACCCGTCTGCAGTCGAGCCTTATCAAGGGGCGGCGACCGGGGTGGGCGGGATTATCCGGGATATTTTCTCAATGGGCGCGCGGCCTGTCGCCCTGCTGAACTCTTTGCGTTTCGGCAGGCTGCAGAGCGACCGCGTCAAATATTTGTTCGAGCATGTGGTCAGCGGGATCGCCGGATACGGCAATTGTATCGGGATTCCTACGGTGGGCGGGGAGGTTACGTTCGATGAGAGCTACGAGGGGAACCCGCTTGTAAACGCGATGTGCGTCGGCCTGATCGACCACGACAAGATCCAGCGCGGGGTGGCCAAGGGCGTGGGCAACCCGGTGTTTTACGTCGGACCGGCAACGGGCCGCGACGGAATCCACGGCGCAACGTTTGCGTCCGAGGAGTTGACGGAGGAGACAGAGGGAAGGCGTTCGGCGGTACAGGTCGGCGATCCGTTCATGGAGAAGCTGGTCATGGAAGCTTGCCTGGATCTGATCAACTCCGGCATCGTGCTCGGTATTCAAGATATGGCGCGGCCGGTTTGACCAGTTCTTCCTCCGAAATGGCGAGCAAAGCGGGCAACGGAATGGAGCTGTACCTGGATGAGGTGCCCCAGCGGGAAACGGGAATGACCGCCTACGAAATGATGCTGTCCGAATCGCAGGAGCGCATGCTGTTCGTGGTCGAGCCGAAGGACGAGGCCCAGGCGAGAGCGATCTTCGCCCGCTGGGGGCTGGAGTGTTATAAGGTAGGCAAAGTTACCGACGACGGCCGTCTGAAGCTGTTCCATAACGGCGAAGTGGTCGGCGATATGCCGGTGACGGCGCTGGTGGACGAGTGCCCGATTTACAACAAGCCGTCTAAAGTGCTGCTTATTATGAGCAGGGAGCGAAGATTGATACGCTTCGTTATCCGGAAGTGACGGATTTGAATGACGCTTTGGAAAAGGTTCTGGCTTCCCCTACGGTGGCCAGCAAAGAATGGGTTTATAACCAGTACGATTACATGGTCCGCACGGAAACGGCGGTTCAGCCGGGATCGGATGCCGCTGTGGTGACGATTCGCGGCACCCGCAAGGCGCTCGCGATGACAACGGACTGCAACAGCAAGTTCGTTTACCTGGACCCTGAAGTCGGGGGCAGGATCGCGGTGAGCGAAGCGGCCCGCAACATTGTGTGCTCCGGCGCGGAGCCGCTGGCGATTACGGATAACCTGAACTTCGGTAATCCGGAGAAGCCGGACATTTTCTGGCAGCTGGAGACCTCTGTAGACGGTATGGCGGAAGCCTGCCGGGTGCTGGGTACGCCGGTGATCGGCGGCAACGTCAGTTTGTACAATGAGAATGCCAAAGGTGCGATTTATCCTACGCCGGTGGTCGGGATGGTCGGCCTGGTGCATGATGTGGGCCATATTACGACTCAAGGGTTCAAAAAAGGCAGGCGATGTGATCGTCCTGCTTGGCGAAACGAAGGCAGAGCTGGGCGGCAGCGAGTTTCAAAAGGTTATCCATGGCGTGACGGAGGGCCGTCCTCCGATACTGGACCTGGCAGCGGAGAAGAAGCTGCTGGATATGGTGCTGCACGGGATTCAGCAGGGGCTTGTCGCTTCCGCGCATGACTTGTCCGAAGGCGGACTGGCTGCAGCGGTTGCGGAAAGCTGCATCAGCGGCGGCATTGGGGCGCGTGTGAGCTTTGAATGCGGGGTGAGGGCCGATCATGCGCTGTTCAGCGAAAGCCAGTCCCGCATCCTGCTCAGCGTATCGCCTGATCGGCTGGATGCGTTGAAGCAGCTTGCCGGGGCCCGGGGTGTCCCTTATCAAGTGCTCGGCGAAGTGGAAGGAAACGAACTGCGGATCGACGTGAACGCCAAGCCTGCCATCCAGCTATCTGTGCGGCAACTCGAGAAGGTTTGGAAGGATGCGATTCCATGTCTAATGAAGTAAAGTCAGAGAGTAAGCTATGGACAGGACGTTTCTATAACGAAGGCAATAACAGCCATGACGGCATTATGGATAAACTGCAGGAAGAGTGCGGAGTATTCGGGGTGTACGGTCATCCGGATGCGTCCTCCCTCTGTTACTACGGCCTGCATGCGCTGCAGCACCGCGGGCAGGAGAGCGCGGGCATATGTACGGCGGATGCGGAGTATTTTGATTATCACCGCGGCATGGGCTGGTGAAGGAAGTGTTCAACAACGACAACCTTTCGTCCTTGCGCGGCAGTACCGCAATCTCCCATGTGCGCTATTCCACCGCCGGAGAGAGCAAGCTGGCTAACGCCCAGCCGCTCATCTTCAAGTACCGGGAAGGCGATCTGGCGATTGCAACGAACGGGAACCTGGTGAACGCGCCCGCTATCAGGCGCCGTCTGGAAAAGATGGGCTCGATCTTCCAGACTACAAGCGATACGGAAGTGCTGGCTCACCTGATCGCCCGCTCGGAGCACGACGATATTGTCGAAGCGGTGAAGGACGCGCTGGGTCAAATCGTCGGAGGTTTTGCGTTCTTGATCCTGACGAACGATAAGCTGATTGCGGCGCTGGACCCGAACGGGCTGCGCCCGTTTGTGATGGGCAGGCTGGGCGACGCCTATCTGTTCGCTTCCGAGTCGTGCGCGTTCGACGCGGTGGGAGGCGAGTACGTCCGCGACGTGGCACCGGGCGAGCTGCTTGTGCTTGACGCGAACGGGCTGAAGGAAGACCGGTTCGCAGAGAAGCGCCAGAACTCGATCTGCGCGATGGAGTTTATTTACTTCGCGCGGCCGGACAGCGACATCGACACGATCAACGTCCACTCCGCGCGCAAGCGGATGGGGATGCAGCTGGCGAAGGAAGCGTTCGTGGACGCGGATCTGGTGACCGGCGTGCCGGATTCGAGCATATCGGCCGCCATCGGTTTTGCCGAGCAGACCGGGATCCCTTACGAGCTTGGGCTGATCAAGAACCGCTACACCGGGCGCACCTTCATCCTGCCGAACCAGGAGCTGCGCGAACAGGGCGTCAAAATGAAGCTCAGCGCGGTGCGCAAGGTCGTGGAAGGCAAGCGCGTCGTCATGATCGACGACTCGATCGTGCGCGGCACGACTTCCCTGCGGATCGTAAATTTGCTGCGGGAAGCGGGAGCGACGGAAGTGCATGTACGCATCTCCTCGCCGCCGTTCCAGAATCCTTGCTTCTACGGCATCGATACGCCGGACCGCAAGGAACTGATCGCCGCGCAGAAGTCGGTTGAAGAGATCCGCCAGGCGATCAATGCGGACAGCCTTCATTTTCTGACCAAGGAAGGGCTGCTGGAAGCGATTGGCAGAACCTCTGTGGAATTTAACCGCGGGCACTGTATGGGATGTTTCGACAACCGGTATCCGACGGAGATCGGGGAAGACGCCAAGATCGGCTGCGGCTGCGATTGATTGGGCCGGCCTTCGGCCCTGCGGGCCTGCCGACCGCGACGACGATCGGATGAAATAAAAAAAAGTAAAGACAAGGGAGCTGGATAGCGTGTCTGATGCATACAAACAGGCTGGAGTCGATATTGCTGCGGGCAACGAAGCGGTAGAGCGGATGAAGAAGCACGTCAAGAAAACGTTCCGCCCGGAAGTGATGACCGAATTAGGCGGATTCGGCGCTTTGTTCGGCCTGAACAAGGATAAGTACGAGGAGCCGATTCTCGTGTCGGGCACCGATGGCGTGGGGACGAAGCTGAAGCTGGCTTTTGCCATGGATAAGCATGATACGATCGGGATCGACGCGGTGGCGATGTGCGTCAACGATGTGGTCGTGCAGGGAGCGGAGCCTTTATTCTTCCTGGACTATCTGGCGTGCGACAAGGTTATTCCAGAGAAGATCGAGGGCATCGTCAAAGGCATCGCGGACGGCTGTCTGCAAGCGGGCTGTTCACTGATCGGCGGGGAAACGGCGGAAATGCCGGGCATGTACTCAGAAGGTGAGTATGACATTGCAGGCTTCACCGTAGGCATTGTAGACCGCAAAAAAGATGATCGACAGCTCCGTCATCCGCCCCGGCGACGCGGTGCTCGGACTCGCGTCCAGCGGCGTGCACAGCAACGGCTTCTCTCTCGTGCGCAAGCTGCTGCTCGAAACGAAAGGCTACAGTCTCCAGCAGGAAATCGATGAACTCGGCGGCAAGCTGGGCGATGTTCTGCTGGAGCCGACCCGCATCTATGTGAAGCAGGTGCTGGCGATGATGGAAAAAAAGTGAAGCTCAAGGGCTTGGTGCATATTACAGGCGGAGGCTTTATCGAAAATATTCCGCGCGTCCTTCCGGACGGCGTGAATGTGGACATCGAGTACGGTTCGTGGCCGATCCTCCCGGTGTTTAAGCTCCTGCAGGAAGCGGGCGGCATCTCCAATAACGATATGTTCCGCACGTTCAATATGGGTATAGGGATGGTCGTTATCGTGGCGGAGGAGCAGGCGGAAGAAGCTGCAGCGATTGCCGAGAAGCTGGGCGAGAAGGTCTACCGCATAGGCAGCGTTACGGAAGGCAGCCGTGCTGTAACCTTTACGGGAGCTGACGTGTAATGCAGCCGTTCCGTATCGCAGTGTTCGCGTCAGGCAGCGGCTCCAACTTCCAGGCGATCGTGGACGCGCCGCGGCGGGACGGCTCGATGCGAGCATCGAGCTGCTGGTTTGCGACCGGCCGCAGGCCAAGGTCGTTGAGCGGGCCGAGAAGGCGGGGATTCCCGCCTTTGTTTTTTTCGGCCGAAGAATTACGCATCGCGCGAGCAGTACGAAGAGATCATCCTGGATCGGCTGCGGGAGCTGAAGATCGATCTGGTTGTCATGGCGGGCTATATGCGTATTATCACTTCCACGCTCGTGGAGCCTTTTTTACGGCAAGCTCATCAATATCCATCCGTCGCTTCTGCCGGCTTTTCCGGGGATTCGGGCGATAGAGCAAGCTTGGGAGTATGGAGTGAAGCTGACGGGGGGTTACCGTTCATTATGTCGACGGCGGTCTGGACAGCGGGCCGATCATTGCGCAGCGCAGCTTCGAGATCTTTGAGAGGGATAATCTGGAGGATCTGGAACATCGTGTTCATCGTGTGGAGCACGAGCTGCTGCCGCAGGTAATCCAATGGATTCGTGAAGGCAGGGTACTTTTGGACGGACGGGTTGTAAGGGTCAGGGATGAGTAATCGCGCATTAATATTTTAGAATACAAATTACTTTGAAAAAACGCAGGGGGTAGAACCGTGGCCATCAAAAGGGCATTGATCAGTGTATCGGATAAAAAACGGATTGGTGGATTTTGCGCGCGGCTTGGCTGAGCAGGGGGTTGAGCTGATTTCCACAGGAGGAACCAAAACTTTGCTGGAGAAAAAACGGCGTTCCTGTGATGGGTATCTCGGAAGTGACCGGGTTTCCCGAAATTATGGACGGACGGGTCAAAACCCTGCATCCCGCGGTGCACAGCGGCTTGTTGGCGGTTCGCGACAATGAGGAGCATCAGCGGCAGATGAAGGAGCTTGGGCTAGATTACATCGACCTTGTGGTGGTGAATCTGTATCCTTTTGCCCAGACGATTGTGAAGCCTGACGTTTCCTACGAGGAAGCCATCGAAAATATCGATATCGGCGGCCCGACGATGCTCCGTTCTGCGGCGAAGAACCACGCTTTCGTGACGGTGGTGGTCGATTCCGCGGATTACGCGGGCGTTCTGAAAGAAGTGAAGGCAAGCGGAGACACGGTCCTGGAGACCCGCAGACGCCTTGCGGCCAAAGTATTCCGCCACACTGCGGCTTACGACGCGCTGATCTCCGACTATTTGACGAAGCAGGTCGGCGAGCGGTGGCCTGAAAGCTACACGGTAACTTACGAAAAGGTGCAAGACCTGCGCTACGGGGAAAATCCCCATCAGAAGGCCGCATTCTACCGCAAGCCTTTGGCGGGAGCCGGCAGCATCCCTACAGCGGAGCAGCTGCACGGAAAAGAGCTTTCCTACAACAACATCAATGACGCCAACACGGCCCTGCAAATTGTAAAAGAGTTCAACGAACCGGCTGTCGTGGCCGTTAAGCATATGAATCCATGCGGAGTAGGGATCGGGACGACGATTCTTGAAGCCTGCCAAAAAAGCGTACAATGCGGATCCGGTGTCGATCTTTGGAGGCATCATTGCGGCTAACCGTACGGTGGACAAGGAGACAGCGATCCTGCTCAACGAAATCTTCCTTGAGATTGTGCTGGCCCCGGATTTTACGGAGGAAGCAAAAGAGATTCTGACCAGGAAAAAGAATATCCGGCTGTTGAAAGTGGCTGTGTCAGGCGGGGCCAAGACAGCGCAGCCCGTGCTGACCACCGTCGAAGGCGGTGCACTGGTACAGGAAAGCGATGTTTACTCGCTCACGGAAGCGGATTTGAAGGTAGTAAGCGAACGCCGGCCGACGGAAGAGGAGTTGAAGCAGCTGCTTTTTTGCGTGGAAGGTCGTTAAGCATGTGAAGTCGAACGCCATTTTGCTGGCCGCAGACGATATGACCGTAGGAGTCGGAGCGGGGCAGATGAACCGCGTAGGCGCGGCTAAAATAGCCATCGAGCAGGCGGGGGACAAGGCGAAAGGCGCGGTGCTGGCGTCAGACGCATTTTTTCCCGATGGGCGATACTTTGGAGCTGGCAGCCAAAGCTGGAATTACCGCGGTGATTCAACCTGGCGGCTCCATCAAGGATGAAGAATCGATCAAAGCGGCTGACGAGAACGGGATTGCAATGATTATGACGGGCGTGCGGCATTTTAAACACTAAGATACTGCTTAACAGAGCCTCGTGCGTGCAGTTCCCCGTGTAATTGGAAAAGGTGAAGTTTCGTTTAGGAGGGTATCCATGCGTATTCTGGTTATTGGCCGTGGAGGCAGGGAACATGCGATCATCTGGCATTGAAAAAAGAGCCCCAAAGCAGCGGAAATTTTCTGCGCGCCGGCAACGGGGGAATCGCGCAGCTCGCGCAATGTGTACCGATTGAGGAAAAGCAGTTCGAAGAGCTGGCGCGTTTTGCAAAATCGAAAGTAATTGATTTGGTGGTTGTTGGCCCGGATGACCCTCTTTCGGAGGGGATTGTCGACCATTTGGAGGGCCACGGCTTGAACGTGTTCGGCCCGCGTGCGAATGCGGCAATCATAGAGGGCAGCAAAGTATTTACAAAGGACCTGCTGAGAAAATACAGTATCCCGACCGCAGCCTACGAGTCTTTCAGTGAATATGAGCCGGCACTCGCTTACTTGCACCGGCAGCAGGTTCCTGTCGTCGTGAAGGCGGACGGGCTTGCCGCAGGCAAAGGCGTCGTTGTAGCCCGCACTATGGAAGAGGCGGAGAAGGCGCTGCGCGGCATCATGGTGGATAAAGTTTTCGGAGATTCCGGCGACCGGGTTGTCATCGAGGAATTCCTTCAGGGCCAGGAGATGTCGATTTTGTCGTTCGTAGACGGCAATACTGTCCGCCCCATGGTGCCGGCGCAGGACCATAAGCCGGTGTTCGACAACGACGAAGGCCCGAACACAGGCGGCATGGGCACCTACTCTCCGGTGCCTCACATACCGCAGGCTGTCGTGGATGAAGCGATTGAGACTATCATCAAGCCAACCGCGGAAGCCATGGTGAAGGAAGGCCGTCCCTTCAAGGGCGTGTTGTTCGCCGGTTTGATGATTACGGCACAGGGACCGAAAACGATTGAGTTTAACGCCCGTTTCGGCGATCCGGAAACTCAAGTGGTGCTGCCGCGGCTGCAATCGGACCTGCTGGACATTTTTTTTGTCGGTAGTACACGGGGGTCTGGATCAGGTGGATATCGAATGGAGCGAGCAAGCAGCGGTATGCGTTATCGCCGCTTCCGGCGGCTACCCGGGCTCCTATGCCAAGGGGCTGCCGATTGAGGCCTGGACGCTGTCCGGCGCTCAACCGTGTTCCATGCCGGTACGGCTATGTCCCCCGACGGCCGGATTGTAACGAACGGCGGCCGCGTGATCGGTGTCACCGCCCTCGGCAAGGACATTGCCGAAGCGCGAGCTAAAGCGTACGAAGATATTGAGCGCATCCGCTTTGAGGGCAAGCATTATCGTACGGATATAGCGAAGAAAGCTTTGGTGTAAGTGAGCAGTTCAGCTAACGGAATTTTCTTCCGTTATTCTCAAATTTGACTCGCGCCAATAAATATACGGTTCGGCCCCTTAATTCTGGAGAGTTAGTGGTACTATCCTTTGCGTCGCTGGGGTTGGAGGATGCCAAGTTCCTTACACAGACGGTAGGCTTTCTTATCGTTTATGATCAGATCATGCTCTCTGCGCAGACATTCTGCCAACAAACGGTATCCGTAAATATGTTCCTCACCCGACACCAACTCCATCAGCCAGTCTTTGACTTGCGCGTCGCTTATGATCCGACCCGCTCGGGTCAGGGAGTGCGCGCTTACAGGACGTCCGCGGCGGCTTTCCGCTAGAGACTTCGACGGGCGGGAGGGATGGATTCGGGCATAGTAAGTGGAGGAGGCCACACCGCCAAACGCAGTACCATGACTACTGGATGTCCCTGCTCGATGAACACTTTGTACCATACTTCTTCGAATACTTTATTTCGCTTCATCATGTAGATCGCCTCCCTATGAAAAGTGTACCTTATTTCCCTTGGTATTCTCCAATCCAATTAGGGGCTTAAGAGCTATGGCTGCGAGTATTGGCCTGGTTGCTCTTAAGCCCCGCAGGGGCGGAAGTCGGAAATCGTTATAGCCTATATCCTCTATAGTATCCCATAGAGCAATTTGCTCAGGCACATTCTCTTGCTGTTTCCCCATCTTCTCCTGGATCTCAATGAACTCTATAAAAAAAATGTGTCCGCTTTTATTCACTACGATAGCCGTTGCGCCACGTCCCTTTAACCATTTTATGGGATTATAGCAGATGCTTTGAACCACACCTCATTCCAAAACACCTCATTCCAAAACACCTCATTCCAAAACTCAAGGCTCATTTGAATTCAGCGCCGGCTGCAGGCTAAAAAAACATGGAAGCTGCTTTGCATTTTGCTTCATTTTTTGGAGAACGGGGTTAAAGGGACTGTACAGAAGGAATTCTCTCGAAAGCTGTGCCGCAAGCGTCAATCTCTAATTCGGAACGGAGGGAAATCATGAAAAAAATTCGTACTTTCACTTGTCATGGCCCTGTGCGTATCCTTGAATATGACCACGGTTTTTTGCTAATCAAACATCGCTGCAAAACACGCCGGTTCAAAACCCAGAACTGCAGGCCCAAGCACAGAGCTCCCAGGAAACAGCAGCATATTCCTCAGGTAAAGGGAGCTACAAAGCACCAAGCGGAAGCACCACAGATGGAAATCGGACGGGACCGGCTCCCGGATATAGAACAGGTCCAAGAGCTCCTTCCACGGACGTAACCCGTCCACGATACCCGTCAGTGAATCAGCCTGTACCGCAGCCTGCACCGAAGCATGGATGGGGAAGCTTTTTTTCGGAGGAATGGCGGCCGGAGCGTTTCTCGGGCATATTTTACATCCTTTTGGCGGAATGGGCTATGGCACCGGTTATACTGACGGGTACGCCGGGTCAGGCGGATTTTCAATTCTAGGTCTTATTTTCTGGGGAGTCATCCTGTTTATTGCCTATAAATTATTCCGCAGATTCTGGGGGGGAAATAAATGAAAATTTTATTTAATGAACAAGACCTTACAAATGCAGTATGTGTTTTTTGCTTCCCAGCGGTATAACGAGAACATGCACGATCTGCAGGGGGAACTGTTTTTTTGAAGAAGGCAGGGGAATTTGGGCGGAAGTGAGCGGTCGGAACGGACGAAAAAAATACAGCTGTCGGAACAGGACATCATCGACGGTGCGGCTATTTACCTTGACCAGTATCATAATTTTGACCCGGGCACGCTGTCAATCGAGCTGCTGTTTGAAGAGAAACAAGGGATCTCCGCTGTCATTGAAGCTCGTTTGAGCTAAAACTATAGCATGCTTTTAATCGACGCTACCTTTATTTCCAGATACATCCTGGAAATATTCACCAACTAAAAAAGCAAGTAGAAAGCTTTAATATCCCAGCAGATTCCGCAGAATAGCTGAAGCTTCTTCTCTCTGCAGGAGAAGAGAGTCCCTCTCAAAGCGGCCGTGCCGCAGATCGCCGTCGATTAACAGTAGAATCCAAGCGGTATAGATCGCGGAAAAAAATATGATAATCCCTTTCAAAGTCACCATCTACGGGCCGGTTCAGTTTTTTTTGCGTTCGTCTATATACGCGGTTAAAATCCTGCAGCGGGCATCGATATCGAGAACCTTCCTGCGGTAAACCGGACTGGTGATGTCGATCAAATTAAACAAGTCCCAGAATACGCTGTTCCTCTGGATGTATTCCCAATCAAATACGATAAGCTGCTGTTCTTTGAATGAAATATTTAAAGGATTTAGGTCCCCGTGACAGATTACGTTTTGTCCAGCGATGCGGTCAGGGTCTTCTTGCAGCATGCCATTAAGGAGCCGGTCTATAAGATGAGTGTCCAGATGCAAATCCAGAAGTACAGACCTCAGCTCACTTTGCCGTGATGCCAGCTCCAGATGGACAGGCTGTAATTTGGGGGTGTGCCCCTCATATAGATCCGGCACTAATGCTGCGGGCAATAAATGCCACTGGGGCATCAAAGAAGCGACCCGACACAGGAAATCGGCTTCAAACGAATGGGTCAGATTGCCTAAATCCTCGAACAGCAGCCAATAGGACTCAGGATCTGTAGTATTGGAAACGCTTAACAGTTCAGGGAACCTAAGCGTCGACAGCCGCGCCAAAATCGACTCATACACCCACGCTTCTCTTCCTATATTTTCGTAATTAGTCAAATATTTGACGATCGCTATTTCCGGTTTTCCGTTTCTAAGAATGGAGATTCTTTCCACGGGTTTCCCGTTTCGGCCCAGATAGAGGGTTTCCGGATCACACGCCATTTTTTTCTATAATCTCTCCCGATCTGGATATGCCAAAAGGTTCATACAGCACCGCCCCGATCCTCCCATCTCATTGCAACCGCATTCAACTTTGATGATAAAAAAAGTTTACCACACAGTATGCAAGAGTGGAAGGCAGCCACATCAAGGCTCATCGTTATTTTTTCAGCAGAAGGGTCCGCCTTCTTTCATATACCTTATAAATCGCATAGCCGATTCCCGCAACCAGAACGACCGGCAACCAGTAATGTTCAATTAATCGCATTAAGGAATTCATTGGGGTTCCTCCCGCCTTTGTCCAGCCGTTTTTTTTACAGCTAGTCTTTCTCAATCCGGACAAAAAATATGCTTCCTCACCACAGGTGTGCCCATGCATGGACAATAGTATCAATTCCCGCCATAATGGTAAGGATAGGTAATATTTCAGCAAGGAGGGCTCTGGATGGCAAAACCGCAAGAATCCGTTGTCGAGCTGCATAACGTATCCAAAACGATCGGCGGCAGGCCCATCATCCGAAACCTGAGTTTCTCGGTGAACCGGGGGGAAGTGTACGGGTTTCTCGGCCCGAACGGCTCCGGCAAAACGACGACGATCCGCATGATGGTAGGCCTGATCTCCATTACGAACGGCGACATATACATAGAAGGCCACAATATCAAAACGGAGCGGTCGGAAGCGATGGCGCATGTGGGAGCCATTGTGGAGAATCCCGAGCTGTACGGATATATGTCGGGGATGAAGAATTTGATTCATTTTGCCCGGATGAGTTCGGAGCCGATCTCTAAAGCGCGCATGGATGAAATCGTAGAGCTGGTCGACCTGACCGATGCGATCCGCGATAAAGTAAAAAACCTACTCGCTGGGCATGAGACAGAGGCTGGGCATCGCTCAAGCGCTGCTTCACAAGCCTTCGATTCTCATACTGGACGAGCCTACGAACGGCCTGGATCCCGCGGGAATCCGCAAGCTGAGGGACCATCTCCGCTATCTCGCCAAAAAAAAGAAAACATCGCTGTGGTCGTATCGAGCCATCTTTTGTCAGAGGTGGAGTTGATGTGCGACCGGGTGCTGATTATCCAGAACGGGCAGCTCGTCGATGAGATCTCGATTACGGGGCCGGCTCCGACTACATTGGCTCGTCCTGTGGAATTTGAGGTGGACGACAGCAAGCGTGCGCTTCAGCTCCTGAAAGAACGGGATGCCTCCGGCGAAGACGTTCCCTCATTCGAGGCTATGCAGCCGGCTGCGGAAGGCGACATGCTTGTCGTTTCGCTGGAAAAAAAGAACAGATTCCCGCTGTGCTGCGGGTGCTTTTGACTGACGGCGTACTGGTATTCGGAGTGCACAGCCGCACGCAATCGCTGGAAGATACTTTCCTCGAACTGACCAAAGGGGAGGCGCCGTTATGAAATTCATCCAGCTGGTCCGGAACGAATTGATGAAAATGAACAGCAAAAAAAGCGGAGCACTCGGTTCTTCCTCTTTTTTTGTTCATCGTTGCTTTGCTATCGCCATCGCCATTAAAGTATGGTATCCGTCCGTGGCGGCCGAACTGAACTATGCCAAATACCCGCAGCTTATCTTTATGGGGTTAAGTATCTTTATTACGATGTTCTCCATCATTATCGGCGCGCAGACCGTTACGGACGAATACAAGGAAGGCACGATCAAGCAGCTGCTGATCCGCCTCCGTCAAGAACGACGGTGCTTTTGTCCAAATATGCGGCCTGCGTAATTATGACGGCTGCTGCGTTTGCGGTGCTGCTGGTGTCCGCGTCGCTGATCGGTGCGGCCCTCTTCGGGACGTCGGACAAAGACGGCTTTACGTTCGGTACGACGCTAAAATATTACTTGTACGACATTCCGCCTGCGCTGTTCTATATGACCTTGGCCTTTTTCATGGCGACGGTGTTCAAAAGCTCTCCGCTTGCCATCATCACAGCCGTTATCGCGAATTTTATCGGCAGCACATTGATGCTGTTCATCAGCAGATACAGATGGTCGCAGTTCGTTATTTTTTTGCCAATACCAACCTGCAGATGTACGACCCGAATCCGCTCATTAACCGAGGCCAAATGCCGCTGTACGAAGGGATGACGCTCGGCTTCTCGCTGGCTGTCATAGTGCTGTATATTTTGCTGCTTATGACGGCGGCTTCACTCGTTTTTTTTCAGAACCGGGATGTGACATAGAGGGTTTGCGGCAAGGGCTTCGCCATCAGGCGGGCTTTTTTTGCTCTCCGGAAAGCGGGATGTCTGATATGCGCCGAGTCGGGACCCTTAGGTTGTACATAACATGTAATAGCTGCTGAGAAGGGGGTCAACAAGGTGTTCCGAACCTACGTGAAAACATATAAGCACCGCATTGGCAAAAAACCATTACCTGGTCATCAAGATCTTTCAATCCGCTGTCGCCAGGACAAAGCTCGGCAACGCTCTCGCCAGCAATGCCGTCAATGTAAAAATTCTGAGCAAAAACAAAAAAAGCGTTGAATCCCGTCCCGGCGCACGTTGCGGTGCTGTAGGGCGGCTGCTCAGACGCCGTACGTAAGCTCCCATAAAAGGGAGGTGAAAATGATGTCTAAAACAAAGAAGCATACCCATAAGACACGCGGCAAAAAAATACGGTCATTGTCAGGCAATCCACCAGCGCCAGCACCGGCCAGGGAGGGAATGCCTTTGCCATCAATGCGTCCGATGTGGGCGTTGTAAGGACGGATATCGCGCCAAAGTCATAAATTAGAGTGGACAGAAGTAATACAACAGCCCGCCCCCTTGAGAGGCCGGCTGTTTTTTGTTGGATCCCCATATGCGAAACGATCACCGTGGATTAGAACGTACATATGCGACATAGTTTCCGTGGCTAAATTGGGGACGTGCGCAATATTATCTTTTCGTCTTGCGCCTTCTGCTTGCTGTAGAGCCGGCACGGGTTTTCTTTCTGCGTTTTCGGGGAACAAAATCTCTCGAGAGGGCGTCGTCTTTGGTGCCGGTTGTTTTGGTTGTTGCGCCTTTTTTTGAAGAACAGCTTGAACAAGGGCGCCATCTGCTGAACATTGCCAAAGATTTTCTGCACCTTGGTCATGGTGGAAAGTATCCCGTCAATGCCGCCCATCCGGTCGACGAATCCTTTGATCTGCTCGAAATTGATGCCGGATGCCGCCGAAGAAGCGCCGCCTGCCGCACCGCCTGCTGCACCGCCAAAAGGAAAGCCGCCCCCTCCAACTTGAGGCAGGCTTGAGCTCCGCCGAGACTCTGGCCGCCGCCAAAGAAGCCGCCTCCTTGCACGGGTGCGCCGCCGCCAAAAAATCCACCACCTTGTGGAGCTCCGCCTCC
>BBFE01000063.1 GCA_001313085.1 Paenibacillus sp. JCM 18996
CCCGCTGCGATCGGGCAGGCCCGCAAGCTGTTCCGCCAGTGGCGGCAGGCGGAAGACGAGCTGCAGAGCGAGAGGCGGCGGGAGCAGGACCGCCTTCGCTATGAGGAGCTGCTGGCGAATGAAAGAGCCGCAGCCAAACCGCCCGCTTCGCGGACTCATCGCCCGGTGATGTGGACGGTGGCTGCCGCCGTGCTTCTGCCGGCTTCGCTGCTCGTATTCGGACAAAAAAAACCGCGGCCCTCACGGCCTTCATCCTCTTAGCTGCGGCGGCCGCCGTGTTGTTTCCGCGCTCCGCCGGCCCGTCCGGGCGCTCGGACAGGCCCTTCGGCGGAGGCGGCAGTCCGGAAGTGTCCCCAAGGGTGCAGCAGCAGGAAAATCAAGCCAGGCTTTTGAAGCAGGAGCTTCAGTCGCAAACGGAGTGGCTGTCGGGAGCTTTGGAAGCTGCGGTTTCTTCGGACGCCGCCGCAGATGGCGGCCGCTTTGAAACCATTCTGGATGAATGGCAGAGCCTTGTGGAGGACTGGCGCCGGGAGAAGGGCGAATTGGCCCATCAGGAAAGCAGGCTGACGGAGATGAACGAAGCTCTGGAAGAAGAGGCGCGAATTCTGGGCGAGCTTGAGCCAAGGAGATACAGGCTGAAGAGGAGCTCGCCAAGGTGCGGAGCCAGTGGATGGAATGGCTGGAACAAATGGGCCTCCAGCCTTCCTTGACGCCCGAAACGGCGGGAGAAGTGTTCCTGCTCGTCGAACAGGGCCAGCAGGCGATGCAGCTGGAGAACAACGCGTTGTCCAAGCTTCGGCTGCTGGAATCGGAGCAAAAAAGCATTCAAACAGAAGGCGGCCGAATATTTGGGGACACAGGCGGAATCCGACCCCGTGACCGCCCTGAAGAAGTGGAAGGAAGCTGCGGAAGAGCAGGTCCGGCTTCTTGAGCTTCAGGCCAACCTGCAGTCAGAGCTTTCCTCTATAGAGAGTGAGCTTCTGGATTTGAACGGACTCTTTGAAAGAAACGCCGGAAAAAATGTCCCGCCTGCTCGAAGAAGCAGGCGCCTCAGGCGAGGAGGAGCTGCGTTCGCGGGCGGCTGTCCATGCCCGCCGCATGCGGCTCAAGCATGAACTGCTGCAGCTTAAAATAGCGTTGGAAACGACGGTGGGCAGGGATCAGCTGGACCGGCTCGCCGCCTGTCTTGAGTCCAAAGATTTGGACACTCTCCAGGAAGAAGCGCGTTCATTGCAGGAGCGCCTGGCTGCGCTGGAGCAGGAATGCGGCGAGCTTCGTGACAGAAGAGGCAGAGTGCGTCGTGATATCGAGGCTTTGGAAGCAGGCAGAGAACACGGCGAGAACCTGCAGCGGTACCAGGAGCAGCTTGCGTCGCTTCAGGCGGCTGCGGACCGCTGGATGATTTTGTCCTTTTCCTTGAACCTGCTCCGCAAGGCGAGAGAAGTGTACGAAAAGGAAAGGCAGCCCGGAGTGCTGGTCCGCGCCTCGCACTATTTTGCCGAGCTCACGGGCGGGCGGTACCAGCGCATTGTCGTGCCGATGGACGAGCAGCGGCTGATGGCCGTGCAGGACGGCCGGTTGATCGATACCGCGCTGCTCAGCAGAGGAACCGCCGAAGCTCTGTATTTGGCCATGAGATTGTCCCTGGCGGATGAATATGCGCGGACGGTAACGCTGCCGATCGTGATGGACGATATTTTCGTCAATTTCGACCGGGAACGGATGGAACGCAGCCTTATTCTGCTCCGGTCGATGTCCGAAAAGCATCAGATCCTTCTGTTCACCTGCCACCCTCACGTGCGGGATGCTGCGGTCAGATGGGTACCCGGCCATACCGGCATCAACTTGTGAAATTTTGCCACACACCTCGCTGACTCCCGTTCTACTGTCCTGCCGGGGTGCGATTTTCCCCGAAACCTCCAACCGGCTAGATGTTTATTGGGTCCCCCGCAAAGTACCAGGTACCAACTTCAAAGTTTACTTTTCGGCGTTCAGCACCCTTATTCCTCGTAGATCATCTTAATCGTCATCCCGCCGTCGATGACAAGATGTTGCCCGGTTATGAAGCCCGCTTTCGAGGAAGACAAGAAAAGGCAGGCTTCCGCAATGTCTTCCGGTCTTCCGACCCTCCCTGCAGGGTGCTGGGACTTGTCCCGCTCCGAATGATGAGGCTCCTGCGCACGCGAGGAAAGCTGCCAATCGCTCACTTCGATCCAACCCGGCAGTATCGCGTTCACCCGGATGCCGTACGGCCCAAGGCTGACGGCCATCGCGTGGGTCAATGCGGAGATGCCTCCTTTGGAAGCGGAGTAGGCCTCCGTATTCGCCTCAGACATCAGCGCCCTGGTGGAGGACATATTGATGATGCAGCCTCCCCCGGTATCCTTCATCAGCTTTGCCGCCTGTTGGGAACAGATGAACGTGCCCCGGAGATTAACCGAGAGCACACGGTCAAATGCCTCCAAAGGCAGGTCAAGCGCCGGCCCGTTATGCATGATGCCCGCATTGTTGACGAGCACGTCCACTCTGCCGAAATCGGCTACAGTCAGCTCCAGCCAACGTCTGACCTCATCTTCTCTGGATACGTCCACCCGCATAAACATGGCCTTATTCGTATACTGCCGCAGAAAACGGATCGTTTCCAGCCCGGCTTCCTTGTCAGTGTCCGCGATCGATACGCAGTAACCTTCTTTCGCGTAAGCCAGCGCAACCGCCCTTCCGATTCCTTGGCCTCCTCCGGTTACGGCAACGGTTTTAAGGTACACGGCCCACACCTCCCATGATTTCGATATCTTTACCCAAAAAATGTACCAAACTGCGCGTCCAAAGGCAAAAAAATGCTTTCATCTTTGCAGCTTGGCCTCTTTTACGGACGGGTGGAGTTCTTTCTCCAAATCATCAGGCGAGCCAGATCAGGCTGAGGAAGCCAAAGAACGGATACAGCGATGACAGCAGCGCTTTGAACCCGATGAGGCTGAAAATATAGCTTAACAGCAGAATCACGGGAATCAGGAAGGGCAGGCCGATGCCCGAACGCTGTCCGATCTGCAGGGCTAATCCGTAGGCGTTGGCAATAAAAGTAGTAAAAAAATCTCCCCGTAAATCACAAGTATAAACAGGATCTGCACCAGCCTGCCCAAATCGACCACGATATGAGCCATTGGAATTTCAAATTGAACGATACCGGGCATGCGCGCCGACAAAGCGTAGTGGCCGGCAAGCAGCATCAAACCGATGCATAAGCCTCCGAGCAGGCCCCCCCAATAAAGAACACTTTTGCTTTTTTACCGTAGAAGCTAGCGGCACGAGGACGGCCTGGGCCGTCATCAAATTAAAAGCAGCATAGAGCAAGGGCGAGAACCAGATTGTGGCGGCCGAATAGTCCGAACTTAGATGAAGCCAATTGCTTTCCCCCGGAAAATGCGTAGTGCTCCACACAGAGGCGAGGCTGAAGCAGATCATCAGCGGCACGACCACCGAGTTCACGGCCACAATCGCCTGAATTCCCCTGGACAGCACCCAATAAGCAAGGCACAGCGTAATCAGGAGGCCCGATTGATAGGAAAGATGAAGCTGCTCCAGGAATACCGTACCGCCGCCCGCCAGCATGACAGTGGTGACCCCGAACAAAATAACGAGAGTAAAGGTGGATATCCAGACTCCGAGCTTTTTGCCGAACAGCAGCGAGTTGAGGTCTTCATAAGTTGTCGCCTTCATATCGTGAGCCAGGACCATCAGCTTCGTGCCCAGCCAAACGAACAGCAGGCTCGCAAGCGTTATCGTGGCCACCGCCCACCAGCCGTACCGGGTAAAAAATTGCAGGATCTCCTGTCCCGTAGCAAACCCCGCTCCCACCACCGTACCCACATACGTGAAGCATACCTGCGCTATTTTGCCCAGATGTCTCATGGGTTGCCGCCCCCTTTGCAAGCCAAGCTCTAATATTACAACGTATGAAAAGCCGGCGACGGCCATGACAAGCTCGCTTGGGAAAAGGGGAAGAATCTGTTAGAATAGGGCTACTGGAAAAAAAGAACTGGAGTGTGCGTATGGAGCAATCCATTGTCGAGATCATTTCTCAGCACGGTTATTTGGCATTATATATTTTATTGGTTATAGGAATCATCGGGCTGCCTCTGCCTGACGAAACGTTAATGACGTTTGTCGGATCTTTGACCGCGGAAGGCGGCATGCTGAAATACGGCACTACGCTTGTGATCAGCTATTGCGGCGCTATGACGGGCATGCTTGTATCGTACCTGCTCGGCTACCGGATCGGGCAGCCTTTTCTGTACCGGTTCGGCAAATGGGTTATGCTGACTCCGGCCCGTTTGGACAAGGCAGAGGGATGGTTTCACCGATATGGGTTGTGGACGGTTTTTTTTCGGGTATTTTGTTCCCGGATTAAGGCAGCTGACCTGCTATTGGGCCGGAGTAACCCGGGTTCCGTTATGGAAGTATGCGCTTTACGCCGGGTCCGGGGGCTTATTGTGGGCTGCCACGTTTGTCACTTTGGGACATTTTATCGGCGGCAGCGTTCAATACGTGATGCCGCTTGTTCACCGGTACATGAGAGCCGCTGTCGCGATAGCTGCGGTCGCAGGCGGGGCGGGGCTGTATCTGTACTGGCGTATGCGTAAAAAAAAGAAGTCCGAGTCTTGACAGGTTGAAGATCTGAACAATTAAGCTGTCTGATCACACCCCTTGCTCGTAGGCAATTCATCCATGTCCGCAGGCATGGGCTTTTTTTGTTCAACGCCTCAAAAAAATCCCTATATCTCTCGCATACAACCTCTTAACCCCCTGATTGGTTGGAGCAACTAGATGCTGTAAGTTTACCACCAAAGTGAGTGGAACTCCCAAGTTATAGCAGGAACTTAGGGGAGCCCCAAAATAAAAAACCCCGAAAGCCTCGCGGCTTCTCGGGTTTTTTCAATAGATTGAGAACAACGTAATGGCTCGGATGATTTGGGTGTCCGGATCGGCGTCCAGCTTGAGGATCGTTCCCTGTGATTTGTAGGTCAGCACGTATTTGGTATTCGTGTCGGGGGTGCCCAACGCTTGGACCGCGTCCTGCGTCGTTTCGCCGAGGCGCAGGCCGTTTAATCCGGGGTCGATGTCGGATGAGCTTATAGTAATAAACTGCAGCAGCTCGAACTGATTGAAGCCGAGAGAAAAAATCCCCGTAATCCAGCACGGTCATCGAATCCTTCCCGTTATTCATGACGTATTCCTGAAGCGGCTTGCCGAATTGCCGGCGGAGCGTTTCGATATGTGTTAGCAGCTGCGCTCCGACCAGGGCGGGCCTGCTCGCGCTGTAAGCGTTCTGCCGGTCGATCCGGATCTTGCCGGCGGTTTTGCCTGCTTCAGGCAGCGGATGCGCAGAACCATGCTTGGTCTCGACAGTGTCTGCCTGCGTTTTGGGAACCGCCGCGTAAGGAGAAGAAATCTGCAGCGGATTTCCCTGACCCTCAGCTTCGGACGGAAGTTGATAAGCGGCTGCGGAAACCGAAAGGGCGGAGGGCAGCGGGGAGTTATGCAGTCCCGTCACTTCGCAGCCCGGCAGCACAGCGGCGGCCAAAAAAGGCGGATAGGGCGGCAGCGATCGGCTTTGGAGTTAGTTTCACCTTTTATCTGTCCTTCCGGATGAGTGTTCGACCATGCCTGAAAATTTTGGCAGCTTGTACTATCATAATCTTGAAAATCCATATAAACAATGCCCATTTTTAGCCAATCGGTAAAGCTGGCGGCGCTGCATTTGGACTTAACTCGTTGTTTCATGGCGCGCTGCATTTGGACTTAACTCGTTGTTTCATTTTGAAGAAAGTGCTTTTAATATTTATATAGACGGTTCTTTCTGCCAAAAAAGTTTCATACATAAGTAAAGAAAAGCCCGTTCCACTTGAAACGCTCCTTGGGATTATGATAAGTTAAACAGCAAAGCCAAGGTGGAGGAATGAAGATGAATTTGCTTAAGCAGCGTATTCAAGAAGTGGGCGTTGTGCTATCCGATCAAGTGTTGAAGGTGGATGCCATATTGAACCATCAGGTGGATCCCGCGTTGATCATGGCTTTAGGCAAGGAATTTGCCTCTCTTTACGCAGAATGTGATGTTACCAAGGTGTTAACGGTAGAGTCGTCAGGAATACCGCTGGCCATGGCTGCGGCATATGAGCTTCATGTTCCTTTTATCTTCGCCCGCCGCAAAAAAACGTTAACCACGGATCAAGACACCTATTGCGAGCGAGTGCCTTCCTTCACCAAAGGAATTGTAACGGATATTATGGTTTCCAAGGAATTTCTGCAGCCGCAGGACCGCGTGTTGATCATCGACGATTTTATTGCCAACGGGGACGCCGCCAGAGGGTTGATTCGAATTGTCGAAATCTCCGGAGCCGAATTGGTGGGGGTGGGAATCGCCGTCGAGAAATCGTTCCAAGCCGGAGGCAGAACCATCCGCGAAAGAGGGATCCGAGTGGACTCCCTGGTCAGAATCTCATCTCTTGAGAATGGAAAGATTACCTTCGAATAATCCTTCCATATCATTAGCTTTTCCTTTATAATAAAATTATGTAACATTAAGGAGGCAATGAACGTTATGGGAAGCGAACTGATTTCAGCCGATTTTATGAAAACCCAAATTGAAGAGGCCAAAATTCATTTCGAACGTGCCCTCGATTGTAAACATACAGAGTTTGACGATCTATATCCCTATATGATTGAGCATCCACAGTTTTTTTTGGTATAAGCGTTACGTTGCCTGGTCCGAATTGTTGACGGTTATCAAGCTGTGCAATGAACTTTCCCTGGAATGGAAAGGCCAGTTCTCGTCGCTGCAGGTGGAATATCTTGAATCCCGCGTGATGTCCGGCAAGGTGCTGGACTGCTGGTACGAGAAGAACGATTCCAAAGAGCACGTAAGCTGATCCTGTTCATAAATCCAGCCCGACAAACCGTTCATACGGCCGCCGGGCTTTTTTTTACGTCTTCGTTGAAACAAGGTATAAAAAAAAGCTGTGAAGTCTGCGTCACTTTGCGGGGTTATAGTATATTCATCTGTTCGATGTGCCGTTTCGTTTTTTTGGTCTCCGAGATCGTGGATCATCTGGTAAATTTCTTTCAGATATTCATCGTATTCCACGTTTGGATTATCTTTATGATATTCTTTGTAGGGTGTACCCGCACGGAAGAATGATGCATCGTCGGTATCGGCGCGCTGTTCGAATAAAGCGCTGAGCTTGTCGATTTCTGCGTCGGTAGCCTTAATTTCATACTCGAATTCGGCAGCTTCGGGATCCTCGAGTATTTCTCCCGAACCTACGCGGATGTAATACGTTTTTTTATCCATGGCAGACTCCTCCTCGGTCTTTTTTCTTTATACTAACCATCTTTGTGTAAAATGAACCGGCAGATCCCCGCAAGCGGGCCGAGCTGCACGAGCGTAGCTTCTGCACCGATGTTGTTGTATTCTAAGTAAAGGTAAAATAAAAGGAGGAGCAATCATGATCACTGACGAACAATTGGACCGCTTTCGCGTGGAAGGCACCAAGCTCCGGATCATCCGGGACATCCATGAGCAGAACGATGTGAAGGGAATTGTCGTCGCCTGGGATAATCAATCCGTATTGATCCGCAAGCAGAACCGCAAAATCGTAAAACTGGACCGCAGCTACAAATACCAGCCTTTTGAAGAAGCGAGACAGGCGGATTTCATTATGGAGGATTGAGGGGGAACCCTACACGGTTCAGTAGGGAGTGCGGACTCGAGAGAGTTCGAGAAAATTTATTAAATAAAAAAAACTTGACTTCCAATCTTCAGCCGTGATATTATATTTCTTGTCGGCTACGAGATATTTCCCGATTTGCGGTCGTGGCGGAATTGGCAGACGCGCACGGTTCAGGTCCGTGTGGGCTAACCCCCCGTGGAGGTTCGAGTCCTCTCGACCGCATCACTCAAACAAATAAGCCACTAGACGTTTTTTTATGTCTATGGCTTTTTTTTGTGTTGTAATGTGGTTTATCCTTAACTTTCCGCAATCATGGTTATAGAATGCATAGCCTTTATGTCATAAAGAGTTCATATTTGTCCTTACATCCCTGTAGAATACAAGTATAATATTAATTGTCGATTTTAACATCAGGAGGTACTTACGCATAATGGAATTGTTGATCAGCCTGTTTGTTTCGCTCATTTTGTACAGTTGTGTGGTTATTTTGAGTTTTAGCATTTTTTCGCGTCCGCATACGGGAGAACAAGAACAGGATAATCGTCCTTGGAGTTTCCTTGGGCCTGATTAATTTCTTTGTGAAAAAAAATTTACTGCAGACGCCGATCTTTTCGTTGATTATTCTCATTTCATTCATTTGCTTGATCACCATCACAAACAACTATCCCATTTTTTTATTCTTTTGTATTTTGCACAACCTCCTTTTTTTATCTATGTCGTAATTGAAGTTGTAGTGGATTATGCCATAATGGCCTTAAATTTGACGAATCATGACTGGGTCGCTAATCCGGAAACGCAGTATGCGTTTATGAGCCTGCTTTTATGCGGCTTTTATTTGGCGGTCTCGGCTGTATTGCGGAAATTTGACATCGGATTTTCTTTTATCATCAGGAGATTTTCCAACAAGCAGATTCTGAAGTCGTATAATTTTATGTGGGCCAGTATACTCATGTCCGGTATAATCATTTTCCAGTTTATCATTTATAAAACAGAAATTTTTTTTCCTTGAATGGAACTATTTTATGGATTCTTTTGTTTGTATTTCTCTCAAATTTTTTTGTTATTCTTATATTCAAAATAAGAAGTCTATCAAAATCAGGTATCCCAAATAGGATTGGGGTTCAATAAACCTATGTCTGAATTCCTGGCTAATAGAATATCTGTCTACATACACAACAACGTTAAGGATGCTTCCTCGATTGCCGTACTGAAGTACGCGCTGCAGAATCTTTTCAATGCAATCTTTGTCAATATCATTACTTTGACGATCTGCGCATTAACCGGCCATTTCATCGATGGGTTAATTGCCGTGACCGGATTTCCAATTCTGAAATATTTCAGCGGCGGCATCCATCTGAAATCGTCCAGCAGCTGTATTGCCTTCTCCTCAGTATTAATGTTCATCGCTGTTTACATTCCTATCGACTTTTGGTATACCGGCCTTCTTTTTTTACCTTTGCTTCTATTGCCATTTTACTGCTTAGAGCTCCGGCTGGAATCCACGGAATCAGCAAGATCAAGGAAGAGCATTATTACATTCTTCGAATCATCGCCGTACTGATTGTTTCAGTCAACTTTTTTTCTCCAATGGCCTGTTCTTTCGTGGGTGTTTTTTTCTGCAATCCCTGCTCTGTCTTAATTCAGCGCAGCGGTTTGTAGATTATTATAAAATATGATAGAAGAGGTGTTGAAAATGAAAGAAATGGTCCTGAAGATGGTAAACAAAGGCTTGACTTCTCTTGCGAAAAAAAGCTGGTTCTGACCAACTGCGTAGCATGGTGCAACCGCGGAGAAACTCCTGAGGAGCTTTTGAAGTAAATATCGGCAGCAAACAAGGCTGCGAGTGAATCTTGGGATTCACTCGCAGCCTTGTTTGACGTTTGACATTAAAGCATTTATATCTTTTCGGGTGTTTACAGGTGAACTTGCTTGATACAGTCAACAACGCCCCGAAAATCCGCTATATTTCCCAATGCACCCAAAAAAAAAGAAAAGCTCGCGGGCTCTTTTCCGCTGACGCAAACGGAAAAGAGGGGGCCGGAAGCTTTTCTATATAGGAAGAGAGGAGAATAACTATAGGTTATAAAACTGCCCTCCCCGCAGGAAGGTGAGGAAAGGAACGAATCTGCTGCCCTCCTGTTCGAACCGCAGGTAAAGTCCGCTGTCCGTCAATTGATAGCCGGTCAGGGCAAAAGCTAAAGTGGTTCTGCCTGAAAAAAGGATGACTCACCAGCGCAATTTTTTTTGAAACCGCTGCATGTCTTCTTTTAACTGTGCGAAATTATGAATAACGGCGGGGGGCTTGACTACCCAGCCATATTCTCGTAAGGTCGAATGAAGCGACGGAAGCTGTTTCCAGGATCTTCGGATCCGGTGTGAAGGATGGTGGTTCTTCGACCGGCGTTTCTGCAAGGATCTCTTTATCCTGTAAAGGCAGCTGTTCCGCAGTTTTGGCGTCAAAGATCAGATTCTTTCCGTCCAGCTGAAGCTTCCACAAGGCGTGGAAAGCGTCCTTGTACCAGCGTTCCGCTTTGTAGAACGACGCAAACTGTGCATAAGTGACTGTGGAAGGGATAATTGCCTGCTGCATCAAAGATTGATACAGCGTGATAAGACTGAATAAAGGATGCTCTCCTGTGCCGTATTCGGCAAGCTCGAAGGTGCCGTCTTCCCTGGCGTTGATCACCATATATCCCGCATCTTTGCCATCCTTGGAGATATGGACGATCCAGCCGTGTACGCCGGGTCCCAAAGGATACACGCGAGTTATGGCCCCTTGCCAGGCTTCAAAGCCTTTTTTTTGCAGCTGCAGGGTATCCATCCACTTTTTTTTATGAAAGTATCCAGATCCCTGCCGCCCGCAGGATGATCGGTGGTCGGCGCCGGGGGCTTATCCGGCGGGGCCTTGCCTGGACTGTTCTCCATCGCAAAGGAAGGGAAGGTCAAGGAAACGGCAATACCTGCAGCGAGCAGGGCGGATGTCAGCCAAATCCATTTTTTTTGCTTCATGATCTTGTCACCTGCTTGGACGTTTCGGGAACGTGTCGATTCAGCATAGAGGAGAACTGCAAGCTCTATGCTTTAATAGTAAACAATATGTCTGAAAAAAGTTTGTTAGAACTTGCATGTCGAAAACTTTTTTTTCTGCCAGCCGATCTTGCCGCTTTATGGCGAGTCCCGTCCTGCTGACGCGGTTCATTGCTGCGGCAGGCCGTTCAAATGAAATAAACCGCTGTTAATGACGAAAGCGCCCACTCGCGGACTGTACTGCCATTCCAATTCGTGCCTTCGGTGGTTCCATTGTTCGGTGATCGCAAGCTTCACCTCCGGATCCTCTGTCTCCTTCAGAAGGCTGTCGTAATAGCCATGCACACGCTGGAGTTCTTCCTCAAGCCGGTTATGGGCTTCATAAGACCAGCTGTGGTCATAAGCTTGAAGCTTCCGCAGCAAATATTCCTCCGCCAAATATACGGCTCTTTCCAAAGAATATTGGCCGCGGTTGATATGAACATGGGCAGGGAGCCGCGGCGTGAGCTTCCGGCCGAGCATCTCTTCAAAAAAGTTTTCACGGATCGCTCCGCTGGAAAGATTGATGCCCAAAGAGTGCATCTCGCTGCGCTTCATGTCGCAGGCCAACTCGACCTTCACATTCATATTCAGCCAGGATTCGTATCCGCGGGAGGAGGCTGCGCCTCGGCGCGCCGTCTCGGGTTCCTCGAACAGCTGGACGAAACGTCCCTTGCTTTTGATGGAGGCGAAAATCTGTTCCAATCTCCGGCTTCCGTAGGTGACTTCATCCGTCGGCACCCGGGCAATGACGGGAGTCGGAACGTGGCTGAAGTACCTGCGAGAACACTGTCCGAATTAGGACTCGATCCAGCAGGCGGCGCGACGGCCGGTTTTGGCGGCTGCTTGCCGTTATCGAGTTTGGCGGGGTCGAGCACCCATTTCATCGTCAGTGTCTCGGGCTCGATACCGCACCTTTCCACAAAGCTCCAGTAATAAGCGCGGTTCGTCAGGTCCTTATCGGCTTCCGCTGAAAGCTTGACCGTGATATAAGCGGGAGTTTTCTCCAGAATCTGGCAGTCCATCGCCTCTAAATACTGGAGGACGAGCGATTGAATTTCCTCAATATTCACGGCTTCACCTCAACCGTCCGTCCGACCGCATTCAATATATTTTGCAAAGGAGCCCTGCCGCTCTGATCCTGCTCCACTTCCGCTTGGACGGATAGAATGTTTTCACTGAGCTCGTCAAATTGCCTGCGAAGGTCGGTGTCGTCCTTGGATTCCAGCACCATTCTGGCGAGCTGGGTTTCGAAGGACGTTTTCTTTTTTTTCAAAGCGTTCCAGAATCGTGTCCAGTTCTCCGATCACCTGCTCAAACATGTTGATTTTTTTCGTGGAGCAAAGAAAGGATATGCTCCTCGATGGTGCCTTTGGTGGACAGGTTATAGATCCGCACGTCCTGCTGCTGTCCCAGCCGGTGCACGCGCCCGATTCTCTGCTCCACTCTCATCGGATTCCAAGGCAGGTCGAAGTTGATGATATGATGGCAGAATTGCAGGTTGATTCCCTCGCCGCCGGCTTCAGTAGCGATCAGCACCTGCGCGCGGTTGCGGAACAAATCCATCATCCAGTCCTTTTTTTGCCCCGGTTCATACCCCCGCGGTAGGGTACGGCGGAAATATTATGGTCCTTGAGGAACTTCATTAGATATTCCTGGGTCGCCCGGTATTCGGTGAATATAATCACTTTTTTCCCCGGCCTCCCGGATGATTTCAAGCACTTTGTCGCCCTTGGTATTGGCTTTGATTCCGCGGATCATCTCCACAAGCTCCCAAATGCGGGCACGCACCGGGGAATCCTCCGTGGTTTTCTTGAACAGGTTGACCAAGGTGATAAACACCGCGTCCCGTGAGGAGCACACCTCCCGCTGAAGCGTCACCAGTGCGAGGATGGAGGTGATGTCTCCCTTGGCATCCTCATATCTGCCTTTTACAAAATTCGTCACCCCATCGTACAGCTTCTGCTCTTCAGGAGAGAGCGGCAGAATGATATTTTTTTCACCATACGCTTCGTAAATTCCACATTTCCGTCGCCTCTCCGGTTGCGGATCATGATTTTGGAGAGCTCGTGCTGGAGCTGTTCCTGGTTCTTGGGTACCCGCTTATCGACGACGAAGTTCGCCTGAAAATTTCCCTGTGCCCCCAATTGGCCGGGTTTAAGCAGGGTGATCAGGTTATACAGCTCGCTCAGATCGTTCTGCACCGGAGTGGCGGTCAGCAGCAGGCAGTATTTTTTTTTCAGCTGGTTGACGAACTGGTAGTTGGTGGTTTTCTTATTCTTCAGTTTGTGCGCCTCGTCGATGATCACCATATCGTACTGCATGCCCATGACCATGTCCCTGTGGGGATTCCTCTTGGCCGTGTCCATGGAAGCGACGATGATATCGGCGATTTTCCACATGTAATCTTTCTTCTGGGCGGCGGCGGGAATGCCGAATTTCTGGTTGAGCTCACGGACCCACTGCAGCACGAGGGAGGCGGGCACGAGGATCAGCACCTTTTTTGACCAGGCCGCGCAGTATATATTCTTTCAGGATAAGCCCGGCTTCGATGGTCTTGCCCAGTCCCACCTCATCTGCAAGAATCGCCCGTCCCCGCATTTCGTTCAGAACCTTCTGGGCGGTCTCGATCTGGTGCTGCATCGGCACGATTTGAGGAATATGCTTCAGGCACTGGAGCTCGTCAAAGCTATGAATCAAGCCCGTCTGCTCAGTCTGGTAGGCAAGCTGGTATAAGGTCCAATGGTCCCAGGGGCCGTTGCGTTCGGATCTCAGCATCATCTCTTCCAACCATTCCCTGTCAAAATGAAGCTGGAGACGTTCATGGATATGGCGAATAGGATCTTGCAGATCTGTTCTACGCATATATGGCCTCCCTGAGCGGTTATTTTTTTCATGAAAGTTTTTTTCTTAGTATGGTCGAATCGGGATTCTTTCATAACCTTCCTTTCTATTTTCAGGATAAAAGTATGGTTTTCTGCCGGAGGTTGTTTTATCATTAATGTAATAGCGTGAGGTGATCAGCATTGAGAAGACAGTGGATGAGGCTTTTGGCAGGGCTGCTTGGTTGTGCCGTGGTGTTGCTGGTCTCGGGGTGCGGCTTGTTAAGAAAACCCGAGATTCCCATGGAAAAAAAAGCCGTGTCGGCGATGGACGGGAGCGGTATCCTGCTTGTAGCGGATGAGAAAAAACGTATACAGTGCGGGCGGCCCGGGTGGAACGCCGGTGCTCGTGTTTACTTCGGCACAGCCGATCAGCGATCTTGGGTATTCCTCCGATTATATGGTGGTAGCCGTAAGTCCGGGCGACGATAAATCGTTCAAGGGCTTCTATTTGCGCGTCAAGCAGGAGGAGCATTTCAGTCCAGTGCCTACCCCGTCCATACGTCCCAAATTTTGCTACCTGTCCGGAGATTATCTGTTTCTGGCCGGTTCAGACCTTATTCAGCAGAACGGAGCCGGCTACACCAAGGTGGGTATCATGAATTTGTCTACGCGGACCTGGCTGAAGGAGTGGACCATTCCGGGCAGGGTGGATGACGTAAAAGGCAGAGGCAAGGAGGTTTATTTTGCTGCGTCCAATAATGAACTTACGAGCGCAAATGTATATCGGACGGATATGAGTGCAGGGGATATGACCAAACTGATTGGCGAGGAGCGAAGATATCCTGTAGATACGGTTGCGGTGGAGAAGACGGGCGAGGTTTACTTTATGATCTCACAGCGGGCGCAATCTGAATTTTCCAACAAAATATTTGTTTATAAGCCGCAGGACGCGGGCTACGGCCTGATCAGCACTTTGTGTCCAATACGAAGAGTCATTCAAACAATATTACGGCAATGAACCATAAAATATTGATCACGCGCCTGGACCAGTCCGAAGCGCGCGCAGACCTTGATCCGTCTTTGTCATTGCTTGACATAAAGCTCCGAAAGCAGCAACATATATCCTGGGACCACAAGCCGGTGGCGGTCGACCAAACCAATGACCGGTTCGCGGTGCTCGGCGAGGACGGCACGATTGCGTTCCTGAACACCGACGATCATCCTCAAATAACACAGGAGATTACGATACCGGACATGGTCCATGCAAGAAGGCTGGCTGTAAAAAAAGGAAGGAAAGTAGCGCTATGTCATCAGTTTGGAGATTTATACATACAAGGGCCGGTTCTCCGGCGGGGAACATGGCTCTGGATGAAGCTATTCTTACCGCGCACAGCGAGGGACGGGTTCCTCCGACGGTGCGGTTTTACGAGTGGGAGCCTGCTGCGCTGTCTATCGGATATTTTCAGAAAGCGGAAGAAGAAGTCAATTTTGAAGCTTTGGAGCGGGAAGGGATCGGCTTTGTCCGCCGCCCGACAGGAGGAAGGGCCGTTCTGCATGACCGGGAGCTGACATACAGCATTATCGTGTCGGAGGAACACGAGGGCATTCCCAGTACGGTGACGGAGGCATATCGCGTGCTGAGCGAAGGCTTTTGCTCGGGTTCCGATCTTTGGGCCTGGACGCCGGATGGTGAATCTTGCTACGGAAGAGGAGAAGGCCAAGTACGAATCGATGGGGTCGGCCGCGTGCTTTGATTCCCCATCCTGGTACGAGCTGGTGGTGGAAGGCAGGAAAATCGCAGGAAGCGCCCAGACACGGCAGAAAGGCGTAGTCCTGCAGCACGGCTCGATCCTGCTGGATCTGGATGCCGATCAGCTGTTCAGGCTGCTGAGGTTCCGCAGCGAGCGGCTGGAGCAGAGGCTGAAGGAATCGTTCAGGAGCAAGGCGGTAGCGATTAACGATCTGCTCCGAGGGCTGGCAAGGCCTGCCTTGGAACTGTCCGACCTGGTGCCGGCCTTTCGAGGCGGCCTTGAGCGGGGATTAGGCGTGGAACTGAAGGAAGGCGGCCTGACGGACTACGAGCGGGCACTGGCTAAGCGTCTGGCGGAGGAGAAATACGGCAGCAAAGAATGGAACCTTAGGAGGTGATCCTAAGGTTCGGTCAGGATTGGCGGATCAGGGATTCGAAGGCTTCCTGCAGGCGTTTGGTCAGGGAGCCGGGCGCACCTGTTCCAATTTGGCGCCCGTCCACTTCGACGACTGGGGTTATCTCGACGGTAGTGCCGGTGATGAACACCTCATCCGCTCCGTACAGAGTATCGATGTGGAAAGCTTCTTCTTTGAAGGGGATTCCAAGCTGACCGGCCAGCCGTATGATTACAGCCCGGGTCACTCCATGCAAAATCAAATTGTCGGCAGGGTGCGAATAGACGGTGTCATTTTGTACGATCAGCAGGTTGGAGGCGCTGCATTCGGTCACCGTACCTCTGCGGTGCATGATGGCTTCGTCCACCCCACGGTCCAAAGCATGCTGCTTGGCCATCGTATTCGGAAGCAGATTAAGCGATTTGATATCGCAGCGCAGCCAGCGGATATCGTCCATTGTAATGGCGCGAATCCCGCGTTGCATCGATTGAAGCGGTCGGGCATAGCCGTTCGTAAACGCCAGCTCGACAGGCGTCGTGTCCTTCGGGAACGCATGACTCCGCGGAGCCTCTCCCCGTGTGATCTGCAGGTATACCGTGCCTTCATTCAATCCGTTTATGGAAATAAGCTCCTTCAATCTCTCTTCCATCTCGTCCATCCCGTAAGAGCTGAAGCTGAACGGAAGCGGCACTTTTTTTGGAGACGTTCAAAATGAAGGTTTGTTTCAAACAGTTGGCCGTTGTATACCCGAAACACTTCGTACACTCCGTCGCCGAAGTAATAACCGCGGTCGTCGGGCGAGATCGAGCAATCTTCTTCAGGGATGAGAGCGCCTTTGTAAATGATCAAGGATCTTCCTCCGTTCCATATTTTTTTTCGGGATTGTATCTGAAATATATGCGAACACGTGTTTGCTTTTGATCTTATATGGTGATAATATATAAAGTAACAAAGAAGCAGGGCATATGCAAATACTGGCAGAGCTTTTTTTTGAAATAGCCGTGTATTTGTCCATTAGTTCCTCAGCCGAATGATATTATTTGATAAACGAGTATATTAAAAAAATAGAGAAAAAACCAAGCAAATAGAAGAAAAGAAAAGCATGGTTTGGACAAATGTGCCAAAATCCGACACGAGTCGCTAGATGCACAACATATTGTATTGTATAATGAAGTACGCACACAATATATTGTGCCAAATGCTTACATATCCTAGTACTCTAGTCCTTTTTTTGGCGCTATATAGAATTATTACTTGGGAGGTTTTTTTTTGGAGACAACAGAGCAGCTGAAACGATTGGAAGGGTTAAGCGAGAAGATATTTCTGGACCGGTACGCGCTGAAGAACGCCGATACAAGTCAAACCAAGGTGGGCGACACCGTGTTGGTTCTTACCAAAGACGATCCGAAATTCCCTGCCAAGGAAGTTGGGGAAGTGCTGGCGCGTGAAGGCAATAAAGTCACGGTCAAGACGCGCAGCGGCGAACTGGTCGAATCGGACGTCGAGAAGCTTACGCTGAACATCGAGAAAACTCCAGAAGAACTGTGGGACCGCCTGGCAGGCGCGATGGCCTCCGTCGAGGCAACTCCCGAGAAGAAGAAAGAATGGACGGACAAATTCAGATATATTCTTGACGACTGGAAGCTTGTTCCCGGCGGTAGGATTGCAGCGGGAGCGGATGCAAGCGATGAGCTGACGTTGTTCAACTGCTACGTTATTCCTTCTCCCCACGACAGCAGAGGCGGCATTATGGCCACCTTGTCGGAAATGACGGAAATCATGTCCCGCGGAGGCGGAGTCGGCATCAATCTGTCTTCCTTAAGGCCGCGTCGTTCCGTTGTTAAAGGCGTGAACGGTTCGTCCAGCGGGGCCGTGTCCTGGGGCGGATTATTCAGCTATACTACGGGTTTGATTGAGCAGGGCGGAAGCCGCCGCGGAGCGTTGATGCTGATGATCAACGATTGGCATCCGGATCTGCTGGATTTCATTACCGTGAAATCGACTATGGGCCAGATCACAAACGCCAACTTGTCGGTCTGCGTCAGCAATGGATTTATGAAAGCCGTCAAAGAGGATCTGGAATGGGAGCTCGTGTTCCCGGACACTCAAGATCCCGATTACAACGATATATGGGACGGAAACCTTGATAAATGGAAACAATTGGGCAAGGCGGTCAAGACCTTCAGAAAGGTAAGAGCCCGCGACGTTTGGCATACGATTATTGAATCCGCCTGGAAATCGGCTGAGCCGGGTGTAGTATTCATGGAATATTACAACCAGATGTCGAACAGCTGGTATTTCAATCCGATTATTTGTACCAATCCTTGCGGAGAGCAGGGCCTGCCTGCATGGGGCGTATGTAATTTGTCAGCAATCAATCTGTCCAAATTCTATGATGAAGAGAAGCATGACGTCGATTGGGCAGAATTGGGCAAGGTCGTTCGCTATTCTACCCGTTTCCTGGATAACGTCATCGACAAGACCCCTTACCACTTCGAAGAGAACCGCATCAATCAGCAGGGAGAACGCCGTGTAGGTCTGGGCTCGATGGGATTAGCGGAATTGATGATCAAGCTGAGAATCCGTTACGGCAGCCCGGAATCGCTCAATTTCCTTGACCGGCTGTACGGTTTTATGGCTAAAGAAGCTTACCTGGCTTCCTCTGAAATCGCCGGGGAGAAGGGCTCCTTTAAGCACTATGACTATGAGCCTTTCATGCAGAGCGGATTTATGAAGAATATGGTCGGTACATACCTGAAGTGGGAGAGGCCATTAAGAAGAACGGTATGCGCAACGTGACGGTAATCACTCAAGCGCCTACCGGCTCGACCGGTACCATGGTGGGAACTTCCACCGGCATTGAGCCTTACTTCGCGTTCGAATATTTCCGCCAAAGCCGTCTCGGCTTCGACAAGCAGTATGTGCCTATCGCCCAGGAGTGGAAGGACAGGAACCCGGGCAAAGACCTTCCGGATTATTTCGTTACCGCTATGAGCTTATCTGCCGAAGACCATATCCGGCACAAGCGGCCATTCAAAGATGGGTAGACAGCTCCATATCCAAGACGGCTAACTGCCCGGCGGACTTCACAGTGGAAGATACGAAGCAGCTCTACGAGTTGGCGTTCGATCTTGGCTGCAAGGGCGTAACGATCTATCGCGACGGCAGCCGCGACGTGCAGGTGCTGAGTACTGCAAAAGAAGAGAAATCCACAGACAACGCTGAAGAACCGAAAGCGGAAGCCGCCGTTGTGCAAGAGGAATCGAAAGAAGCTGCTGTGCTTGCCGGCGTGACCAACACAATAAGCGCGGCATCAGAGAAGAAGGCTGACCGCGTCCTGGATAAAGAATACAAGAGGCGCCCGCACGTTCTTCGCGGAGCGACTTACAAAATCAATACGCCATTTGGCATGGCTTATATTACAATCAACGATTTGGATGGCATTCCAAGTGAAATTTTCCTGAACGTGGGCAAAGCAGGCTCCGACGTATTCGCGATGTCTGAAGCGCTGGGACGCGTATGCTCTTTGTTCCTGCGCTACGGAGATCACGGCAACAAGACGAAGCTGCTGATCAAGCACCTCAAAGGCATTGGAGGCTCTGGCGCCATCGGCTTCGGCGCTAATCGAGTGGAGTCTATCGCTGATGCGGTTGCGAAAGCTTTGGAGATGCATTTGGATTATTCGGCTAATACACCGCAGTATGTCACTGCAACCGAAGAAACCGCCGAAACGGCTGAAGTCGAGGAACACTCGGCTGCAACAACCGAGGCGGCCACTTCCCTCGACCTGTGCCCGTCCTGCGGATCCGCTTCACTTGTGAACATGGAAGGATGCAAAAACTGCACCAACTGCGGCTACAGCCGCTGCAGCTAATAAAGAGCGGCACTAGCCGCTCTTTTTTTTATGTGAAATTCCGTAATTCGTTAGAAATGTTTCAGAATTCGTTAGAAAACTTTACTTATGCATAATTGAATAAAAAAAATGCAATAAGGTGGGCTATCCTGACAATTGCCCACCTTATTTGTTCTTTGAATATTTCGGTCTAAAAGAGCCATCATTCCGGTAGGTAATGAGCGGCCCCTCCGGAAATAATGAGCCACTTCTCCGGTGGATGGAGCCACTATGTACCAGCTGAACTAGCGGGCAGGTTGGTTCCAATATGTGTTAATATAGTTTATGTAAGACCAATAAATTAACACGGGCTAACCCAGGTGATTTGTATTAGTTTAACCCAGGAATTTTTTCCTTCTAAGCAACGATTTTGATTTGAATGACAGATATGAGATTATACGGGGTGTAAAAAAAACGCAGGTGACCTTAAGCAGGTGACCGGCGTTTCCATATATTAGCGTTTCGGCATTTTGCTCTCATCCATGTACAGCAGGTTCCAGCGGTGACCGTCCAGGTCGGCAAATCCTGCGCCGTACATCCAGCCGTCAATTTCACTCGGCTTGCCAAAGATGCTTCCTCCGGCAAACTCTACTTTTTTGAATAAAGGCATCTACTTCTTCTCTGCTTTCAGCGCCAATGGAAAATATTACTTCTGCGCTATGGGAAGTATCTGCGGTTTTTGAACCTGTAAATTTCTCAAACGCCGCATCCGGGAACAGCAGAATCGTTGTTTGACCTATGGCAAGCTTGGCTCTCTCGTTGCCAACGCTCACCGCATGGAATCCAATCTCATTGAAAAAAAAGACAGTTGACCTCTCAACATCTTTGACCGGCAGGTTAATCCAAATCGCCTGTGACATGGCTGTAGCCTCCTGGAATATATTTTCAACTACTCCTACTATACTCTACTTCTGGCAGCAGAAGCGAATCTTATAAAAGAAACCGCAACATAAATGATACAAGTACCATTTACTCATTATCAAAGATGTCGGCTGAGGAGGTTTACCAACTGATGATGAGTTATT
>BBFE01000064.1 GCA_001313085.1 Paenibacillus sp. JCM 18996
AATGGCGAAGGGGAACCACGCGTACCCATACCGAACACGGCCGTTAAGCCTTCAGCGCCGATGGTACTTGGACCGCAGGGTCCCGGGAGAGTAGGACATCGCCAAGCACAAAAAACACCTGCTCATAGGAGAGGTGTTTTTTTTGTTGTAAATTCCATTTCTGCACCGCAGGCTTGGTAAGACAGCAGCCAGTACTTAGATACTTTTGGGGAGGGGTTAAGTTGATACTTTTTTTTAAAGAAGGTCATAGTGACCAGGATACCCGGGTAATCGAGTCAATCGCATCGGAGTCGTTTTACAATCAACGCTTTCTTACCATTAGATTGTCGAATGAAAATAGCAATAAAGAAATAACCGGTATCGTAAAGAGCATCGACCAAGACCATCACAAAATCAATTTTTTCCCATGAGAGAGGGATGGATTGGATTTCGGTTGACAACATACTTAGTGTGGAAATAAACGTGGATTAAGGATTAAAAAAATCAAAGGAAGCTGATCGCTCATGCGGTCGGCTTTTTTTCTTTTACTACCGTTTAAACGTGATACAATAAGTACAAAGGAGTGACCGGTCCAAAATGAAAGATTATCATTGCTGTGCAACCTGTATCCATTATGAAATTCGTAAAGACACTCGGGATAAGTTTTTCTGCGGCCGATTGGGCTACGCCACCAGTCCAAAATACCAGTTCAAATGCTGGTCGCCGAAAGTACACATCTGCAAGCAAATTAAGAACGACAAGCAAGACAATCGATGAAGAATCTGTTATCGCGCTGACGATTTTTTTGTAATGAAAATGAAATATGTTGTTCACCTGAATGTAATGAGTGCAGTTTATAATAAGGACTAAGACCCCCCTTTTAAAATATATATCTTATGGCCCGCATCCCGTTGATGCGGGTCTCTTTTTTTGTATTTGGACGCGATGCGGAGTCCTCTCAAAAAAAAGAGCATGCTCACCGCTTCTCGCCCGTTTCTTCGATTGTCACAAATTGCTGAATAACAAAAAAATCCTTTGATTCGACAACGGCGTTCGAGCAACTTTTCTAATGATATACGATAAAATATGAAAATAAATTTAGGAGAGGAGAAAATAAAGTGGAAGAGGAAGTTGTTAAATCTCTAATTTTCATTGTTTTATTCGCTGCTTATGTTGCGGTAAAAGCGGATTTCAAACCAAAAAAGACCGTTTTAAGTTTCTAAGCGCCTGGCTCGCTCCACGTTGGGCGTTTTGCGATGTCTGAAAGTAGATTCAGCAGAGAGGGATCCCGTTCAGGCAAAAAATCGACGGAGTTGCAAATTCTCATGCTAAGCACACCCTGTTGTGATATGATGAAAGCGTTGCCTTTATTACATAAGAGAAATGGGGAGCATGCTATGTTTGAACATTTGGTAGTTTTTTAAATTCAAGGAATCCATTTCGCAGGACGCAGAAAAGAATCTCCTGCGGATGCTGCTTGATTTTAAGGGAAAAAAATTCCAGGGATCGTCGATCTTAGCGCAGGTCTGAACGTTACGGGAGAAGTGGAGAATAGACACGGATACAGCTTGGGGTTGCGTGTCACCTTCGAAAATATGGAAGCGCTTCAAGAGTACGGACCACATCCTGTACATCAGGAATTTGTAAGTGCCTTGGATGGGCTGCTGGACAATGTCGTTGTAGTGGATTATCCGATGGGGGAGTGATTGGTATGAACTTTCCTCCCATGTCTCAGGAGAAACGGCTTCATAGGCTCGTTTACCCTCAGGCAGAGTGCGAATGGTTTTGGATACGGATACATTCAATGAGATAGACGATCAGTTCGCCGTGATTTATGCTTTGCACTCCAAGGAGAGATTGCAGGTTGAAGCCTTCTACGCCGCACCTTTTCATAATGAATTGTCATCAGGTCCCAAAGACGGAATGGAAAAAAAAGCTACCAAGAGCTGAAGAAAATTCTGAGCGTCATGGGCCTGGAGGGAGAATATCCCGTGTATACGGGTTCGGAGGCTTATTTGCCGGATTCGGCTACACCTGTAGACAGCGCGGCGGCACGTGACCTGGTTGAACGAGCTATGGCCTCCCCGGAGGATGATCCGCTGTATGTGGCAGCCATAGGAGCGATCACGAACGTGGCGTCGGCCATTCTAATGGAACCGAAAGTGATAGAGAAAATCGTCATAGTCTGGCTGGGGGGACATGCCCTTCACTGGCCGAATACGGTGGAATTTAACCTGCGTCAAGATCTGCATGCGTCGAGAATCGTTTTGGACAGCGGCGTGCCCTTAGTATTGGTGCCATGCATGGGCGTGTCCTCGCATCTGCAAACCTCTTTGTCGGAATTGAGAGACTATGTGAAAGACATGGCGAAATCGGCCAATATTTATACGAAACCTATGAAAAAAAATGCAATAAAGACCATTTTGCTTACACACGTGTCATTTGGGACATTGCTACTATCGCTTATTTAAACAACGAGAGTTTAGCGTCAAGTTCCCTGGTTAACAGCCCGCTGCTTTCCGAGGATTTCCGTTGGAGCTTTGATGCTTCACGACATTTTATCCGTTACGTTTGGAGTATGAACAGGGACGGCATTTTCAAAGACTTATTCACCAAAATTTCCACTTCTCAACAGGGAAATGTGCGGTGAAAAAAAGTATTTTATTTTTTTCAGCCTCCAGAGGCTCGCTTCCACACCGGCTATAATGTGCTTCCGGCTCAAACTAACGTCATTGGAGCCGCTGCCCATAGGAAAGCGCACCTTCAACAAAAGAATGGATAGAGATTCAGATGTATTCTGAAAACTCTATCCATTGCTAATAAAATGTCTGACATCACATTCAATTGCTTATTATTAATCGCTATAGTGGACTTCCTCTAGCTTTTAAAACACAGAGATCCTCTCCGAAGCACGTCCATATTATTGCGGGTTTGTTGTCCAGATCCCTGCCGTTTTCACGACAACGCGCGGCGGCAGCTTAAGAGTAGTTGTAATGAGCTCGGCGACATCTTCAGGCTGCATCATGCGGTCATCATCGCCTATTTTGAGCCCGGCGTTGGCCGCTAATTCTGTATTTACAGTGCTTGGGGTCAAGGCGGTGACGCGGATATTGGATTTCCGGACTTCATGGAAAAGAGATTCCGTCAATCCCATCACGGCAAATTTGGAAGCGGAGTAGGCGGAACCTGTAGCAGCGCCTCTTTCTCCGGCCGTCGAAGCCACGTTGATGATATATCCTTGCATTTGAGACAGCATAGTCGGCAATACAGCGCGAGTCACATAGTAGGTTCCCATCAGATTCACTTGCACGATACGTTCCCACTCTGCAGGATCCATGTCAAGCAATGTGCCAAATTTGGCGGTGCCGGCATTGTTAATCAGTATATCGACGGAACCCAGTTGTTCAATCAGCTTGTTAATCGCCGAGTTAACCTCGGTTTGGTTGGAAACGTCCGCAGTGGCAAAGTACGAATCTAAACCATAGCTGTTTTTTTAATTCACCTTGCAAGCTTCAAGATCGGTACTGCTTCTTGCTAACAAACCGAGACGGACTCCTTCTTTGGCCAGAGCGATCGCGGTTGCCTTGCCGATGCCTTTACCTGCTCCTGTTATAATGGCGGTTTTGTTCTCGAGCTTCATTCTCGTCACTCTCCCTTATCCATTCTTCTTTCTTTGTGAAAAAAAATTTTCCTCTGAACCATTATATTTATAAATGAACGTGATTACAAACGATGTGGTTGCTGCACGCACTAGCTCAATCGTAATTCCGGTTGGCCTTTTTTTTCATTTTTTCCTTGATCGCGTCCCTATATTGATAGGAATTTCTTACAAAAGCGATTTTTTTCTTTAAGTTTGAATATGTTAGAATGAGTTCATTGATTGAAAATTTATAGGCCTTGTCGTCATCCTTGGAGGAAAAAAAAGATGCAGCTCATCAATAAAGCAACAGTGCAGCAAAAGATCGATGCATTGAAAGACCAGAACGTTTATATTCATCTTGAAATGACCACAGGAGCGTACGCCTCGCACCACGACAGCTCCAAACATCCGGCAGCCAATTTTATTACTAATGCAGTTATTCGCTATTCCCAAGGGACAATTGCCGGAAACGGGCCCTACCGTGTCGGCTTGAGAATGTCGCAGGGCTGGGTATACTCGGAAGGGCTTACCCATTGGGACGAGACTCAGACGGAAACACTGCTTCTGGCCGGCCATGACACTCAAGGCAAGCTGGTAGTATCCTTGCAAATAAGCCGCGAGCCTTCTAGAAGGAGAGGAGTAATACTATGGAACAACGCATTCTTGTTATACTGCCGCATCCGGATGACGAAGCTTTCGGTCTGTCCGGAACGCTGGCCAAGCACATAAAGGGCGGAGCTAAAGTTACATATGCCTGTTTGACCTTGGGCGAAATGGGACGGAATATGGGCGTGCCGCCGTTCGCCAATCGCGTAACGCTTCCGGCCATACGCAAGAAAGAGCTGGAGGAGTCCTGCCGGGCCATTGGCATCCAGGATTTGCGGCTGCTCGGCTTTCATGATAAAACGATCGAATTCGAGGATCATGAGCAGCTGGACAAACGGATAGAGGCTCTGATCAAAGAGATTGATCCTGCGCTGGTCGTCACCTTTTACCCGGGGCACAGCGTTCATCCCGACCATGATGCATGCGGGGAGGCTGTGATCCGAACGATTGAAAAGTTGCCCAAAGACCAAAGGCCGACCGTCCATTGCATCGCCTTTTCAAAAGACTGTGAGCTTGTTCTGGGGCAGCCTGATGTCGTGAATGACGTAAAAGATTTTGTGCAGCAAAAAAATGGAATCGATACAAGCTCATCAATCCCAGTTTCAAGCCGCTGAATTGTTAGGCAGCAGCAAATTGAATAAAAAAAGAAACCCAGCGGCGCTTTGGAACAGAACGTTTCTGGACCTATCAATTTGATTGATGTACATGTAAAGAAGAGGCCGCAACAGCGTGCCATAATATAAATATTTAGACTTCCGAGTCCCCGTCCGCGGGGATCTTTTTTTGCCTGTCGGGTTTCAAAGTTTGCTTGTCCGGTTAAAGAGTGAGACGGTATCTTTTAAGTAAATCCAATGACCAAAGGAGATGTGCTGACAAAATGGCAACAGGAGACACACAAACCAGCAGAGCTAAAGCAGGACATCCGGCAGAAGAAAAGAACACGAAATATAACAAACCTCGCCTGACTCTGGTCGAGCAAGCTGAAGACGGCAAAACAGGAGCAGAAGCGGAAGGACATCTAGCCGGCGAAGTAGAAATGGACAACGTTGTTACTACGTCGCGTAAACCACAAAGCGAAAATACAGATAAACGGCAGGATAGAAAAAAAGTGAAAATGAATGTTCGTTCGAAATGTACGAATTATCTAAAGGAAATCATTCTAAGTGAGATGGTATGAGATGCAGGTTCCCCGAGACACGCCGTGTAGATTTGACTCTACACGGTTTTTTTATCGTTTGAAAGGAGGTTTACAAGCAATTTTACATGCAAGCAGTCATTCATGATTTCTCCAAAAAAACTGGGTACGATATAACAAAGCCGGGTAAAGGAGAACTTTTATGGAGATGAATGCATACAATGTGCAAGTCGTTCAAGCGAATATCCGGGAGAAACATATAGTCAAGAATTTATATCCGCTATATCTGCACGACCTGTCTGCGTTTACGGCAGCAGATGTGGATGCCAACGGCTTATTCGATATTTCCTTTCTTGATTCATTTTGGCAGAACGAAGGCTCATGCCGTTCTTAATTCGGGCCAACCATACTTTAGCCGGTTTCATCCTCCTGGAGACGGGCCAGTTTGCCCCAAAAAACGGGGGAGGATTATTATTTAAGCGAATTTTTTTTCATTTTAAAGAAATACCGTAGAAAAGGTGTCGGAAAGCAAGCCGTTCAGCAATTGTGGAGGCGTTACCCGGGCAAGTATCTTCTCGGAGAGCTTCACCAAAATGAGGCGGCGATAAAATTTTGGACCAGCCTGTATGAAGCCTATAATTTGAAATACAAGGATTATAGGGATGAGAAATTGTATTATCAGAGCTTTGAAATCAAAAAAAGCCCAGCTGTCAAGTTGGACTCAGTGATAAATCTTTTACTATATGATACCGGGATTTATTGGTCGTGGTCCTGGGTTTCATCAGACGTTCTCGGTACCGCCATATCTTTAGCAGGAGATGTAGGATGTTTATCCGATACTGTTGCTGGCGGCGAAACCGGCAGGGTGTTATTGCTTTTAGTCGAGGGGCTGCCAGTCCTGCCGCCAGAATGAGCACAGCCAGTGAAAAGAATACATAATAAAATCAAGGATATTCGAAGAAAACCCTGCATTTTAAGTTCATCCTTCCTTGAAGTTGACTAACTAACGTTCGAGGTGCCAAAGTGTCCTTTTGTGGGGGACATGCAGTAGTGTCTACAAAACAACATTTTTTTATACCCGCGAGAGCATCAAGCCCCGGCTGTAAATCACTATAAGTAAACTTTCCTTCTAATGGGTCAAGGATCTGTGATAAGTTAAAGGCAGTGCAATTATGTCAGGGGATGGTTGAGTGAATAATAAAGTTGATGAATGGATAGTAGAAGCGGATATTGCCAAAATGCAGGAAGCTATGGAAGCAGGCCTATTCAGTTCGGCAAATCTTGTCCAGGCCTACATTGAGCGTATCCGTAAATATGATCCCAAAATAAATACTATTCTAGAAATCAATCCGGACGCAGTGGAGATAGCGAAGTCTTTGGATCAAGAGCGAAAAGAGAAAGGCAGCCGCGGACCGTTCGCTTCTCACTGCGTTCAGCAGGGGCCGTTTTACTTGCAAAAAACCAACATGACGATAAAAAATTTGGATGAGGCCAGACTTGCTGTTGCTGAGACGGCATAGCAGTTTTGAAAAAAAAGGCAGGCGCGACGATTGTAGATCCGGTTGAGCTCCATGCGAACAGACGGAATGGGATTGGAATGTGCTGCGTTATGAATTTAAAAAAATATCTCAATGATTACTTAGAGAAGCTGGATCCAACCGTGCCTGTCCATTCATTGAAAGAGGTTATAGCATTTAATATACAACACGCGGAAACAGCGTTGAAGTATGGGCAAGCCACACTGATCTGGTCGGAGGAAACAAGCGGCAAACTGACGGAACAAGATTATCTGGACAGCAAAATGAAAAAAAATATGCAAATGTCGCGCGCACAGGGGATAGACTATGCCTTGGAGCAGCATCGTTTGGATGCACTCCTGTTTCTGGGAAATGAAGGCGGCTCCGATCTTGCAGCAAGGGCCGGGTATCCCTTGATTACCGTTCCTGCAGGATATGCCGCGAGCGGAATAACCACCCCAGGCGGCTATACGACAAAAGGACCGCAGGGCGTAACATTTGTGGGCACGGCATTCAGCGAACCGACATTGATGAAGGTAGCCTACGGTTTTGAACAAGCGACCAAACATCGCTGCCCTCCTAAGTTACAATAAATCTCCTCATGATCCCTCTTTTTTTTATCGGTATAAAAAACCTTGCTTTTCATCCACATTAACAAAGGTATGGATAGAATAGGAGGCGAACGGAAAATGAGCAGCAACGATTCCAGCTTACAATCGCAAAGTCAGCTATCTCAAGCGCAAAATTCGGTGAACACCGCACACAATGCTGTGACCCAAGCGCAGAGCCATCCCGGCGAACAGTTGATCAAGCAAGCGGAAACCGCGGTGCAACGGGCGGAAAGAGCAGTCGATCAGGCTGAAACGAACCGCGATCAAATGGCGGTCAATCAAGCGAAGACAGATCTGGAAGAGGATCAGGAGACTTTGCAAAACCTGGGGAATATATAGAGAAACTTTTATGGTGAATATTTTGACGTCTGTTGTGACAACGTATTTATTGGCGCGGTTACACTGCGCTCAGTTTAAAACACTTAGGGAGGCGTGAATACAGTGGCAAAGCCAGATAATCGTGCAGACAATGTGGAACATTTGCAGAAGAGCATTAACCATACGATCGCTAACATGGAAGAAGCGGAAGAGTATCTCAACGAACATGCAGAAGAAATCAGTCCGCAGGAAAGACAACAGATTGAATCAAAAAAATGAGCGCCGTCGCCAAAGTCTGGACGCTTTCCGTTCGGAAATCAAGGATGAAGCCGAGCATCAGCGGCAGTCCTAAATTCTAAAATATAATAAGAAGGGAAGTTTCGACTGATGGCGACTGTACTGTACATCACTGCACATCCCCACGATCATCAAGCCTCCTACAGCATGGCTGTGGGAAAAGAATTCATAGACACTTATCGGGAAGCCAATCCACAGGATGAAGTGATCCATCTGGATTTGTACCAAATGAATATCCCGCATATTGACGCAGATGTTTTTTAGCGGATGGGGGAAACTTCGTTCCGGATCTTCTTTGGACCAACTATCGGCCGCAGAAAAAAAATCAAAAGTGGGCCGCCTGAACGATTGGTGGAGCAATACATTGCAGCCGACAAATATGTCTTTGTGTCTCCAATGTGGAACTTTTCATTTCCGCCGACGCTTAAAGCCTATATCGATGCCATTTGTATTGCGGGCAAGACGTTTAAATATACCGAAAACGGACCGGTCGGCTTGCTTGGCGGCAAAAAAAGCGATCCACATCCAAGCAAGCGGCGGAGTCTACAGTGAAGGACCTGCTGCCAGCTTTGAAAGTGGCCACAGCTATCTGAAGAAAATCATGCATTTCCATGGTGTTCCTTCTTTTGAGGGCATTTTTTTGTGGAAGGTATGGCGGCCATGCCCGACAAAGCCCAATCGATTAAAGAGAACGCCATTTCAAAAGCAAAAGACGCCGCGAAACGATTCTAGAACACTATGGCTGCTTCAATAGACCTGGGGAGGTGAAAATATGTCCAGCAATCAATTTTCCACGTATTACGACGGTTCCTCTAGTATGGAGTTATCCGAAGAAATTGCTGAAGGTAACGAAGTACATCAAAATGAAGAGCCTGCCTCCAATGAAGAGTGGCGCCGTTACATAGGAACGAATCCTTTCGTGGTGTAGGCCTTTTTTTGAAGCGCGTTCAAAGAATATAGTATTGTACACATAATGATAAAAAAAACCCGCACCGGCGGGTTTTTTGTTTTTGTCCCCAATTTTTTTTCTCCGTTCTGCTGAGGGAATAGATATAAATCCTTTAGGGAATCTTTTACCTAGAAAGGGGATTTGTATGCTCAATCGAAAAAAACAGCAGCAGCAATTCTAGCCGCTTTGTGTGTTTCAACAGCTTGCTCGCACAGCAAGCCTCAAAATAAAGCCTCTCAAACGAAGCAGCAGGCCGCAGATCATGGCAATGTGTTTGATCTAAGCAGCGATCATTACGTATTGTCTTTGAGAAATATCAATGGTGTTCCGTATTTCCACTCCAGAGATTTTGCCAGAGCGATGAATTATATGGACAAGTGGGACGCGGCAACGAAAACCTATGAGCTCGGAAACCATGATCCGGTTTTTTAAAGTGGCAGCAGACTCCCTTCAAGCCCGCAAAGCGGATAAAACGCTCACTATGAGCAAAGCGCCCAGATTGGTGGATGGAGAGCTCTATTTGCCTGTCACTACTTTAAAGGAGCTTTTTTTGGTGATGACGTGAATTTTAGTATCGCCGGAAATCAGGCGCGGCTGCTCAGCAATCCCTCCTTTTACAGCGGGCATATCCAGGAACAGGTCAGGAGAGAAAAATTCGGCGGAAGCTACCGAATGGACACAGACAGAAATGGCCAAACGGAGGCGCGGGCAGCTGACAGAGGATTGGCATTTGCGGAGGATCCGAAGATTCCACTTTCAGCGGCCCAACGCACTCAAATGGATAACCTGATTGAAGCCTCTAAAAAATACGCGGGTGCGCCTTATGAATTCGGTGCAGGTCCTTACGCTGAAACTAGGAAGTTCGACTGCTCTTCCTTCACTCAGCATGTATATGGGAAATTTGGCGTGATCCTCAAACGGGAATCGAGGGCACAGGCAACCCAGGGGGTTGCAGTGGGACGCAACGAGCTGCGTAAAGGTGATTTGCTGTTTTTTCAGTGTCGCCGACAGGTTCAAAACCAACAAGGAAGTTGACCATGTCGGAATTTATATTGGCAACATGAAGATGATTCATGCTTCACCTGCCGCTGCTGAATTCGGGGTAGTGATCTCCCCGCTGGATCAAGCTATTGGGACCAGACCTTTGTCACCGCCCGCCGAATAGCCTTTTAACGAAGAAAGTGATAAAGCCCTCAGAAATGAATCATACTAAGCGGCTTTATCTCAGCGCGCAATGATTTATTGATTTTCATAAAGTATAAACTCGCTGGAATTGCTGCGAATATACTGCCCTATGCGTTGGATCGTTGCCGGTGAGATTTGTTGGTACCTGGCGTAAAAAGAGTTGAAAGAAGACAACATGTCCGGATCATTCTGCAGGTCCTGGGCTGAGAGATTGAAATTTTCCACACTTGCGGGGTGGCCGCTTTCTATCAGGACCTTCTCTATATCCTCAACAAAACTTACCGCTTCATGATCCTCGAAATAGCTCAGTCCCCTTTTTTAACGACGGCCATCTTCCCGCTTGAGCCATAAAATAGGCGCTCCACCAATATAAGTCGGCTGGAGATTTACTCACGTGTTCATGATAAGCACGGAAGATAAAAAAAGCGATCGCTGTCCTTTGGTCAGTGCTGAATAAAACCGGATCTCGTCATCCCTACGTGTCCGTATATCCTTATAGGCTTGGAGCAAAGGTTGAAAGCACGCCGACCCGAGAGACCCGTCATCTAAAATGTCGAACTCTTCACGCTTGATTTTTTTACCAACAATATACAATCACTCCTTCCAATTGATTATAAATAAATAATGGACGGTTGATCAATAACCCAGCTTGTTTTAATGTAAATTTTTTTGGCACAATAAACAAATGGTCGGTTTCGGCGGCTCAAGTGGAACAGGACGGATTGAAAAGAGGGTACCGAATGAATAAAGCATCGATTTACGGATTGACGTTGGATCAACTGACGGCATGGCTTATGAAATATGGGCATAAAGAATCCCGGGCATTGCAAGTTTGGGATTGGCTCTATAGGAAGCGGGTAACAGAGTTTTCGGAAATGGTCGATGTCAATAAAGCAGTTATTAACTTATTAGCGGACCATTTTGTCATTCAAACCTTAAACGAACATATTAAGCAAGAATCTGCGGATGGAACGATCAAGTTTTATTCAAGCTGCAGGATGGCAATCTGATAGAAACGGTTTTGATGAGGCATAAATTCGGTCTGTCGGTGTGTGTCACAACTCAAGTAGGCTGCAATATCGGATGCAGCTTCTGTGCGAGCGGGCTGCTTTCCAAAAGCCGTGACTTGTCCTGTGGCGAGATTGTAGAACAAATTATGAAAGTACAACTGCATCTGGACCAGGAGAAGCAAGACGAAAGAGTAACCCACGTCGTCGTTATGGGGATTGGAGAGCCTTTTGATAATTTTGAAAACCTGGTGGATTTCCTGCGGGTGATCAAGGACCACAAAGGCTCGCTATCGGTCCTAGACATATCACTGTTTCAACCAGCGGTCTTGCCGATAAAATCATTGCATTCGCCGACACCGATCTGCAGGTCAACCTGGCGGTCTCGCTGCATGCGCCAAATAACGAGCTTCGAACGCGGATCATGAAAATAAATCGTGCCATTCCCATTGAAAAAAATTAATGAAATCGATCGATTACTATTTGGAACAAACAAACAGGAGAATTACGTTGGAATATATTCTGCTGAAGGATGTAAATGACCGCAGGGAACATGCCGAGCAGCTGGCTGAATTGATTGGCGAAAGACGGCATCTGGCCAATGTCAACCTGATTCCGTATAATCCTGTGGATGAACACAGTCAATATCAAAGAAGCGAGCAGTCAGCGGTGCGCGCATTTTACGACACATTGAAAAAAGCAAGGTATCAGTTGTACCGTTCGACTTGAACATGGAGTGGATATCGATGCGGCGTGCGGACAATTAAGAAGCAAACAGATCAAACAAACCATAGAAAGTTAACTTTAAAAAAGGACACATTATCCGATCAAAGGTCGCGTATATCGCGGCCTTTTTTTTTGAACAAGAGAGTGCCCCGCTGCCATAGTATGAAGAGAGCAACGCTAACTAATTTGGCGGGATAGGTGTCGAAGGCAAGCGAAGTGGTTATAAAAGAAATACAGGAATATTTACCAAAATCAGGGGGGGTTCCAATGTTAAAGGATAGTTACAAAATACTCGATAGCTTACGGTTGCCACACGGACTTTACCTGGCATCTTCGTCAACGCACTATAACTATGTATGGATCCGGGATAGCGTATACATGTCAATGCCTTACCTAGATAAACCCTGCGATACCTATGAACGGACATATCACCGTTTGCTCGACCTATTCGCGGAATACGAAGATAAAATCGAATACCATACCAAGGTAAAGCCTGAATGTACGTGGCAATTTATCCATTCCCGTTTCTCTGCGGATGATGTCAGGGAGATCACGCATGAGCCTTGGGGACATAATCAGCTTGATGCCATCGGCGCATTCCTGTTCGGCATTGGCGCCGGACTTGCCGCAGGCAAGCAAATGCTCCGGAACAATGCGGATGAACGAATCGTTGCCAAAATTGTCGCGTACCTGTCATGTATAGAATACTGGCAGTGTCCCGACAACGGAATGTGGGAGGAGGACATGGAACTCCACGCCAGTTCAATCGGCGCGTGCGTTGCCGGCTTAATCAGCCTGATTAACACTGTAGAAGTTCCGCTGGAAATAATAGATAACGGAATAGCGGCGCTGAGAGAGCTTGGTGACCGTGAGAGTGCATCAAAAGACGTGGACTTGGCGCAGTTATCGTTAATTTATCCTTATAACCTTGTCGGCCCGGACGTGGCCGAACGGATTATAGCGAAGGTGGAATCGAGTTTGCTGCGCAAACGAGGAGTTATCCGTTATGCTGGAGACAGCTACTACTCTACGTTAGAAAGCTCGCACGGACGGTACGAACAGAAATCGTTCTATTACGGAACAGAGGCGGAATGGACGTTCGGGCTGCCATGGCTGGCTCTGTGTTGTCATACGTTCGGCGACACGGAAAAAAGCGTTGCATTACATCCGCCGGACCGAGGAAGTAGCGTTAGAAGGAGGGATTTTGCCGGAACTCTATTATGCAGGGACGGCAGTGCCGAATCCTAACACACCTCTTGGCTGGAGCAGCGCGATGTATATATTGGCGAAGGAAGCCGTAAATATTGGAGCTGTGGTGCGCGTATGATTGTGATTGACGCAGACCCGGGCAACCGATTCCCGGCGTACAGATGGAGGAATAACGCAAAGTTGTGAGCCGCATCGAATATAATTCGGTGCGGTTTTTTTCTATGATGTGTTCCTTCGCCGGCATTACAAAAAAAATTTATATAAAAAAAGTTTTGATAAAAAAAGAGTTTAAACTTTTAAAATAATAAAATGAACAAAAAAAGGAGGACTGTATGTGGCAGTGAAAGTGGTTTTTCTGGATATCGATGGCACTATTCTCACTGAAAACAAAACAATACCAAGCAGTACAAGGCTTGCGGTCAATCAACTGCTGAACAAAGGAATCAAAGTAGTACTTGCTACGGGCAGGTCACCGTACTTCACGGCTCCGGTCGCAAAAGAACTTGGCGTTCATTCCTATGTCTCTTTTAATGGTTCAATTGCAAACCATGAAAATGAAATTATTTTTTCATAAAAAAATTAGAGATGGAGTATGTGCGTGAAATTATCGGCAAATGTGTCCAATTGTCACACTTAAGCGTTCTGCAGGCTTCATATTCCGTTTTTTTCACCCTCCGTCAGAGAGGACGCCAGACTAACGAATTACTTCGGTTACTTTAATGTAAGTGTTCCGGAGGATATACACCTGGACTATGATAATGAGGACATTTATCAAATATATTTACATTGCCCTCAGCAACAAGAGGAATTATATAGGTTCGAAACAATGGGAATTGACCGGATCCGTTACAATGATTTTGATTTGGATATTCTTCCAAAAGGCGTCAGCAAAGCCGTGGGCATTACAGCGATGTTAAAAAAATGATGGATATTTCTGCAAGCGAGGCTGTTGCGTTTGGCGACGGTTATAACGATATAGAAATGCTGGGTTTAGTCGGTGTGGGGATTGCGATGGGAAACGCCGAAACTGCTCTAAAACAAGCTGCAGACTTTGTAACAAAACCTGTTCACGAAGACGGTATAATGTTCGGCTTAAAAAAAATCGGTCTTCTGTGAATTGTACTTAATCATGATTCAAGAGGAATAGCGTGAAAAAAAGGCAGATAATAAAAGATATATTGAACTGAATACGCTTAACCGATAAAAAAAATAATAATTATTTTTTCATATCACTGTATTTTTTTGCTGTTTTCACTTTTCTCGATATAGGATTATGATATACCACGTAACAAAAAAAATTCAAAGCCATTATTCGCTGAATTTCCGAAGCGGAAAACGGGGGAACCATCTGATGAGCGAATGAATGATCATTCGTCATTTGGGGTGAATCATTGACACTTATTAAGAGCGTCAATGTAGGGCGACTCTGAACGCCCGAATCCGACAGCTAACCTCGTAAGCGTTGTTAGAGAGGGTGAACAACTTGGGCTCCGATTGGAACCACAGGGGATACCTCTGTGGTTATTTGTTATGCGAAATAGCAGAGACGATGGGGAAAGTTGGAAAACTACGTTAATTGCAGCTGGGGGTTCGATATGATCCATCATGTACAACTATTGGAAGCTGTCTTTATTTTATTGGCAGTTCTGGCAATCTGGTATGCCGTGTCTAACTTCACTTCCTTCAAAAGGGTGTTGGTTGGCCGTCCGATGCGAACCAGTGAACTTTACGCAAAACATAACAAATTGTTTTGGGTCATCGCATTACCAATACTCTCTGCAGATTTATACTCTTCTGTTGCCTACGGTCCCGAAGCCGGAATGACGGAGTTGCTGAGGCTGGGGAGTGCAGCTCAATGGCTCATTCTGCCAATTACGGCTTCAACCGTTTTATTATTGGCTATACTCATTGTTTCTTACATTATGGGGATTATTGCTATCCGAGCGGCGGGGGCGCTTACTCCATCGCTAAAGATAATTTCAAGAAACCCTGGGCATCTTTGGTCGCATCCAGCTCTCTGCTTGTGGATTATATCTTAACCGTAGCTGTCTCCGTGTCGGCGGGAATTCAGGCGGTTTCATCGGCCTATCCTGTGATCGCACCTTACAAAACTACGTTGGCGCTGCTGTGTGTCATGTTATTAGTTATCGTGAATTTGCGTGGCGTGGCGGAGTCTGCCAGCATCTTTGCCTGGCCGACCTTTTGGTTTATGGGAAGCATGCTGCTCGTCATTTTTTATGGGCTTCGCTGATGAACTTCGATTCGGCTTTATCCAACCCTCAACTCCAATTTTTGGAACTATGCCGGAAGGCATCACGATGCTTTTGATCTTAAAAGCTTTCAGTTCCGCCTGTTCGGCATTGACGGGAATAGAAACGATATCCAATGCTGTTCCGGTGTTCCGCGATCCCCAGCAAAAAAAGTGCCATCAAGACATACATCGCATTGGGAGCAATAACCGGACTTACTCTAATGGGAATCGCTTATCATCTTTATGTCCAAGGCATTCAAATTAATCCGGACAAGACAATGCTGTCTGAACTCGCAGAACACTATTTTGGCCATGGAATTTTATATCAAATCATCATTTGGTCGACTTTTATCGTCTGATCTTGGCTGCCAATTCGACTTTCACCGGATTTTCTCAACTCTCCGCCATTGTTGCGGCAGACGGCTTCTTGCAAGAGCGTTCACCAATCGCGGCGACAAGTTGGGCTATTCAAATGGTATTTTGCTGCTCGCCGGATTCGCCTGTATTCTCATTGCCGTGTTCCAAGCGCAAACCAACGCATTGATTCCCTTGTATGCCATCGGCGTTTTCTTATCTTTTACCATTGCCCAGATCGGATTATGCATCCGTTGGAAAAGGGTGAAAGGCCCTATGTGGAAAGCCAAGTTCTCAGTTAATTTGATAGGTACAATAATCACCGCTTTGGTGACGGTAGTCGTGGCCATTACAAAATTTCTTGCCGGCGCGTGGATTGTGTTAATCATATTGCCATTCATTATTGGCTTCTCGGTCGCCGTGCGCAAGCATTATGACTGTATCGCAAAGGAGCTTCGCATAGATCCGAAAACCACTTTGCCGAGTCCGCACCGTGTTGTCACCATTGTTTTAGTGTCTGGTGTGCATCGAGTAGTAAATAACACCGTATCATTTGCCAAAAGTCTGGATACGCAGGTTGCTGCCCTTTATGTCGGTTTTGACGATGAATCGATCGAGAGGATGAAGAAAAAAATGGGAGGAATGGGGTAATCCTTGCAAGTTAATCACGCTTCGGAGCGAGTTCCGTTCCATCCTTGGCCCATTAAGCCGATATATACACCGGTTGGAAGTAAAAGAAGGCAAGCCGGATCATATTCATTTGATCATGCCGCAATTTATCCCGAGAAGATGGTGGCACCATATTCTCCATAATCAAAGTGCATTATTGATCCGTTCCTGGTTTTTTTCGCCATAAAGATGTAATTATTACGACAGTGCCTTACCATCTGCATGACTAGGTGTTAAAACAATCCAAGTATTGCCAAACAACTAAAATTCGTGGATATTCACTGTGCTGATGTTTTCGGGGCTGTGTCAGTAAGAGACAATCTTCCAATTATCGTTGATTCCATTTTTTGAGGTCGAGAATTAGGTCTTGTCACTTTAAGTTAACAAAGGAATCCAGTGGAGGAGATGGCGATAGTAAGTACTCTGCTATTGTTAGTTTTACTTTGGTTTCCATAATGTATTAATATTATAGATGGCAGCAGTCATAACCGATGAACAAGTAAAAAATAAGAAAGCGGGAACAGCATGGGTCGTAAATGGAACAATATTAAAGAAAAGAAAGCCTCAAAAGACGCAAATACGAGTCGAATTTATGCCAAATTTGGAGTTGAAATTTATGTAGCGGCAAAGAAGGGAGAGCCGGATCCAGAATCTAATCGAGCCCTAAAAAATTGTACTTGAGCGAGCCAAAACGTACAATGTACCGAAAGCGATCATTGACCGTGCGATTGAGAAGGCAAAAGGAAGTTCAGAAGAAATATATGAAGAACTCAGATATGAAGGCTTTGGACCAAATGGATCCATGGTGATAGTAGATGCACTCACAAATAACGTGAACCGTACCGCTTCGGCTGTGCGTTCTGCTTTTAATAAAAAACGGCGGGAGCATGGGTGTAAGCGGATCAGTGTCATATATGTTTGATCAAACTGCTGTCATTGGCCTGGTGGGTAAAACCACAGATGAAGTATTTGAGATATTAATGGAAGCGGATATAGACGTACGGGACATTTTTTTGAAGAAGATGAGTCCGTTATCGTTTATGCTGAACCTGACCAGTTCCAAGCACTGCAAGAAGCATTCAAGAATGACGGAATAACTGAATTTAAGGTAGCGGAACTAACAATGCTCGCACAAAATTACGTAACACTTCCGGAAGACACCCAGGCACAATTTGAAAAAAATGATAGATGCATTAGAGGAGCTGGAAGACGTTCAACAAGTATACTACAATGTGGATTTTACTGATTAATCTGAATTCCTGTCATGAAAAAATGAGGTCGACCAGAAAGATCTGGTGACTCATATTACGAACAGGAGTAATGTTGAACAGAAAAGCTTACAATAATTTATTGTTGACCCTCTGTGTAAATTTGGAAGGTTACACCGAATTTATCCGTTACAATACCGAAAGATGGGCTAAAATGAGTTTCTTGCAGCGGCATGTTCACTTGACCACCTTGCTGCAAGGCTTCATAAATTCGTTTTGATTTTTTCCGCGTCGTTAGTTGAGAGACAGATAGTTACTTGATTTCCACTTTGATGGGGCTGACCTGGAAATGTATCAGAAAACATAAGCTCCGATTCGTCAACTTTTAACATAGCGTGTGCCACACGATCCTTTGCAGTTGCCGGTAAAGGGAATTCGGGGTTTTCCGGCATCTCACCGAAAGTTTGGTTAAAGAGTAGTTTAGCATCCAATGCTTTTTTTCGTAAAATTGAATTGCTTCCTTAGCATTTCCATCCATCACTAAATAGGGGGTCAATCGTAGTGTCATGATTATTCAGCTCCTTAGGTTCTAATTGATTTTTTTGTTCGTTTCTACCATGCTCCATACTTTTAATAATCGTCCAGGGCACGCACCGTTTGATACTTGACAATGAAAACCATTACACCTCCCATTGTTACCCATAATTCTATTGTATAACATAGAACGTATGTTTGCAATCTGTGAATTCAGATCCCGTTCAGCGCCCGCTGCATGAGCGGCATACAGCCATTAGATTTTCGATTTAACTTTACATGACCATATTTAGAAGCCCGTATTCCACTAGGGAGTTACGGGCTTCGTCATGAGCCGGCCGTAGTTGAAGGTATTTTAGCAAAGGGGGCGAATATATGACTCAACTGCTTAACGGGAAGGGAGACAAGGATGAGCTTTGATGAACAAAAGCGGAAATCTAGACTATTTTCATTTGGGCGGGGCCGACGGACTGAGAGCGCTGGCATGCTTAGCGGTGATCTTTCATCATATCGCCCAACGTTTGTCGATGCGGCAACAATTCGGCTGGGTTCAAGAAATACAGTCTTTGCTGCTTGCGGGCAATGCGGGTGTGAGCGTGTTTTTTCGTCTTAAGCGGATTTTTTTATTGTCTATTCCTTTCTGGCGGAACTACTTGGACCAGAAGGGTCTCCCTGATATAAAATACTATCTATTCCGACGTGCAGTGCGAATAGCACCAGGTTATTACTTCGTCTTTCTCATTTGCATGACTATTGTACTTCTGCTTAAAGTTCCTAGTGAACATTTCTGGCTGCGTGCCGCCGCCGGTTTAACCTTCACATCCGCTTTTTT
>BBFE01000065.1 GCA_001313085.1 Paenibacillus sp. JCM 18996
CATCAGGGTGAGGAGGCTTTTTTTTGTGTAGGGGAGTGGGACCATGGCATCAATCCGCATTTGGGAGTTTTGTCCATGAAAGAAAGTGGCCTGTGAAGGGCCACTTTGAACGTTAAGTATGGAGGAATCGACTATCTGGCGAACATGCCAGCAAGTTGTTGTTCAGCGATTTGGACCATACGACGTACCATATGACCACCTATCGCACCTGTATCGCGAGTAGCCATGTACCCGTAATAGCCGTCTTGAGGATCTGAATACCCAACTCTTGTGCAACTTCATATTTCAACTGCTGCAAAGCTTGGTTAGCTTGAGGAACTACCAGAATATTCTGGTTGCCGCCGCCACCTTGGCGCCCTTGACCTTGACCCATTATAATCACCTCCTGTGATAGGTAGTATAAACCAGTTTGGAAATGTTACTCATATAAGAAATTGGTAATTTTGACCATACTGGGGCAAGATGAATAGACTTTTGAAACACGCTACAAGCCGGTGTATCTTTCCCTTTACTTATCTCCTTTGTGTGAGATAATGGAAAAAAACGAACGGAATGGGGAGAATCCATTGCTGCAGAAGCTGAACAAAACGCTTGAAAAAATGGATGCCGCTGATTACTCCGAGCAGTGTGTTCATCGGAATCCTTTTGGCCTATCGGATCGAACATCTGACCTTTCTGGTTCCGTGGATTTTCGGGTTTATTACTTTGAACGGAAGCTTGAGCCTGAATTTTAAGGATTTGCAGCGGGCGCTGCAGCAGCCTTTTCCCATTATAGTATCGCTGATGCTGCTTCACGGTATTATGCCTCTTGCCGCGTGGGGGATGGGCAAGCTGTTTTTTGCCTGGGGATCCGTTGCTCGTAACGGGGCTCGTCCTGCTGCTCGCGGTTCCTACCGGCATCGTCAGCTTTATGTGGGTTTCGATCTATAGAGGTCATATTGCCCTCACGCTTTCCATTATTCTGATCGACACGTTGCTGTCGCCTTTTATCGTGCCGGGCATTCTGTCCATTATGGTTGGGGCCGAGGTGCAGATGGACGTGTGGGGAATGATGAAAGGCCTGCTCATTATGGTTGTCGCGCCTTCCATACTTGGGATGCTGCTGAATCAATGGACGGCCGGAAAGATCAAGAAGAGTTGGGGCCCCGCGCTGGCTCCTTTATCAAAGGTGGGATTGGCGGCGGTCATTATCATCAACAGCGCGGTAATCTCGCCTTATCTGACCCAAATGTCAGCGAAACTGGTCTGGACGGGGATTCTGATTGTTGCCGTTGTCGCGGCCGGATATATGGGGGCTTACTTGCTGTCGAGGGCGCTAAAATGGAGCAGGGAGCTGGCCGTCACCATGACGTTTAACTGCGGCATGCGTAACATCAGCGCGGGTGCCGTCCTCGCGATTGCGTATTTTCCGCCCACTGTGGCTATGCCTGTCATTATCGGAATGCTGTTTCAGCAGATGCTGGCTTCTTTGTTCGGTTTTGCCCTGTTCAGGGAGAAAAAAAAGATGTACCTGCCGCAGCTCCCAATACGTTGGCGGGATGACGAACGGGTACTGCCTGCACAAAACAGCCTGCTGAGTTTGTCTCAGCAGGCTGTTGCCCGATGCCCAAAAGTCCGGGTATGATGCCGAAGGTATTCTGACTGCTGAGCTTGTCCCGGCAGGATTTTGGCGGCTGCAGCGCGGCACACAACAATGTCTTTTACTTATGTACAACTTCCAAGGTTACCTCGAAAAGCCGTGAAGCGCCCTGCTCTAAACCGATAACTCCGGTAGTCGAATAGTCCCGATCGACGTTCGGCGCATCCGTTACCCATGTGTAGGGCTCGAGACAAATAAACTGATCGGCCTCTCCCTTGGTGTAGATGACCCAATGCTTGAAATCGTCAGAGCCGCTGTAACGGATATCACAATCCGGACCGGAGAGGACGGCCAGGCACGGATTGTTCCCGATTTGGAAAACGGTATCCATATTCTGTCCCTTGAGGTTCAATCCTTGTGCAAGTCCCTCGTACATACCCAGCCCGGCAATCTGCCCTGTCGGAATATTCTGTTCGTCCAATTCCCATATTCCCGATACGGGGAGCTGCAAAGTCCAGCGGTCGGGCTCGCCGCCCAGCAGGAACCATGTATGCAAGCCGTATCCGATCGGTGCTGTGGCGTCTCCCTCGTTGGTAACGGCGAGCTTTTGCACAAGTGAAGATCCTTTCAGCTCGTAAGTGACCTCCAGCTTCAAAGAGTGTGGATACTGTCTAAGCACATTCTCATAATCCCGGGTGCGGATTTCACAGGTGATGGAAGCGCTTCCCGATTGCTCGCCGGTTCCCGTCACTTGCCACGGCTGAGTGCGGAACAGCCCGTGGATATGGTTGCCTTGCGGATGGTTCACGTTAAATTGATACTCTCTGCCGTCGAAAGAAAAGCGGCCCTGGCGAATCCGGTTCGGGGGAAAAAAGGATCGGGGTTCCGTACTGGATGGGATTGTCCTTCAGTTCCTGAGGGGAAGGCGGGACGCGCAGCATTTCCCTGTCCAACACCTGGTCGTACACGGAAATCACGTTGTTGTTGATGCCGGGGCATAAGGTTACGGTCAGCAGTTCATTGCTTATTTTGTACACGGGGGTGCCTTGCCAAATGTCTTGTTTGATCATCAGCTATAGAGACTCCTTTGCCAAATAAAGTATGAATAACGCTTCCATTATATGAAATTACCGGCCGAAATCATAGTTCGGATATACGTACTGCGTGGTGGGAGGAGTGATTTTTTTCCACTTTTTTCCACCTTCAGCTGCATCACTTCGTTATCCTCGAAGTTCGTTTTCCCGATGGTCCCGGTAACTTTCACCCACGTGTCGTTCGGAAGGGCGGAAGCGCGGCTGTAGTCTGCCAGTACGCCAAACGGCGAAGCGTCGGCAGAGCAGCAGGAGACGGCAAAGCGGCCTACTACAAACTGATTCGGAGACATATTATTTTCCCTGTGTACAAAACCGCTGATCTCCATTTTTTTTGCCGATAAAAGGGTTCAAGTAGAGGTCAATCGTCGTTAACGTTTCCATGTAGAGCTCATCTTTTACGGGAATGGCTGTGCCCATTTGGTAGAGCTGCATGGCAAATTTGGCGTAGTGCTCCGTAAATTTGTCCGAAGGAAAAAGCTCGTTGCGATTGGCATCCAAATCCGAAGCGCCGGAAGCCGCGCTTTTTTTGTGGACTGGCCGTCGGGCGCTCCATTTCCCCCTTTGCGGCCGCAAAGCGGAGGAGGATTTCACGCTGCTTGCGCTGTTCAGGTTAATCCCTTTTTTGGCTGCGAGGGAGCTTCCCATAGAGGCGTCGGGCAGCAGGAAGCCGAAAGCAAGGGGGAGCACGAACAGGCCGTACAGCAGCGTGTTTTTTAAGCGCGGAAGTGGAGGGAAGGTGCTCGCAGTCGCAGTCCGGCTCTCTTGATCCCCACAGTGAGATGATCCCGCTATAGATTTGATAAACAGCCATTGCGTAAAAGGCGACGGCAGACCATTTCACATAATCCGCCATCCGTGGGGCTATGTAGTAAAGGATACGGTCCGTTTTGGCAAGATAGGCGATGTATACGGCAAATCCGAGCAGGATGGCCCCTTTGAGAAGATGATGAAGGCTTAAAGTTTTGGCGGACATTGTACCACTCCTGACAAATTAATGAAGGACAAACCTTTCGAAGACCAAGGATCCGGCTAATACCACCGCGGCAACCAGAGGGAAAAGAAGCAGCACGAAACGGGTGCGGAATACCGACAACAGCATGAGTGTACTTTTGATATCCAGCATCGGCCGAACACGAGAAAGGTTAGCAGGGAGCCGGCCGTAAACGTAGTGCTGAAGGATGACGCCACAAAAGCGTCCGAAGTCGAACAAAGCGACAGCACGTAGGCGAAGCCCATCATGAACAGGTGCGAAACGATCGGTCCCTGTCCGACGGAGACGAGGCTTTCGCGGTTAACGCAGGTTTGGATCAGGGCGGTGAGAATAGCTCCGAACATCAAATACTTGCCCATCTCGAAAAAATTCATCGGAGGCGTGGCTCAGCAGCCCTGACAGACGGCCTCCGTGAGCGTGCGAATGGCCGCCCGAGGCGTGTTGCCCTCCGCCAGCGTGCGAATGGCGGTGGCGATCGTGAGTGTGAGCCTGAGGGTCGCCTGGGCGAGAGCCGCTCTGAGCGTGCAAATGCGGGTGAATGCTCTCGTGCTGATGGTGCCGCGCCTGCCCGTTGCCGGAAAATCCGCCGCTGTTTGCGGTGCGCAGAGGCTGCATGATTTTACCAAACCGGTACACGGCCAGCCCGATGATTACTGCCGCCGTGAACGCCAGTCCCATACGGGAATAGGCGATTTCGGGCCTGCTGCGGAAAGCCATATAGGTTGAGGCGTATACGACCGGATTAATGATCGGGCCGACAAGGATGAAGACGATTGCTATATACACGGGCATTCCCTTATTCATCAGCCTGCGGACGACGGGAATCATCCCGCATTCGCAGAGAGGGAAAATAATCCCCATCAGGCAGGCGAACAAAATGCCAAGCACCGGATTTTTTTGGGAATGAACCTCTGGATGGTCTCCTCCGAGACGAATACCTGCAGCACCGCGGAAACGGCGACGCCAAGCAGCACGAACGGGAAGGCTTCAAGGATGATGCTGAGAAAAAAAGGGTTTTGAAGGTCTGCAGATCGATAGAAGGCAAGGAGGGCAGGGAAATTCCGCGGTCGGTCAAAATAAGGAAAAGCAGCAGGCATACCGCGGCGCTGATGTTGATTCCAATCCGATATATAGTAGTTTGCACGAGCGTGACTCCTTTTCTGAAAGGTCTGGAAGGGGTTTTCTTCTTGTAATCATTATTATAAGCTATGCGGCTTGCCGGGAATAGAGGACAACTATTTCCGGCGGGAAGCAGAGTTGACATTGTTTGGAAGTCGGGTATAATATGTAACAATACAAATTGCGATGACGAGGAAGAGTAAAGGGCAGCAAAGTCTCCACAGAGAGCCGGTGGCGCTGCAAACCGGCGGGACTGAGCCTTTGAATGGGCCTCCGAGCTTAAAGCCGAAATCCGGCTTGTCCGCCGGCGCGGCGGGCGCGGAAGTAGGCGGCACGGTTCTCCCCGTTACAGGAGCTCAAGGTTTCCCGGCCGGCTTGGCAGGGAGACAATTAGGGTGGCACCACGGTCTTTCGTCCCTTTCGGCGGAAGGCCTTTTTTGTATTTACCGGGAATCACTGACAAGGAGGTTTTATCAATGGACAAAAGAGTATTATCCGGCATCCAGCCAGCGGCTTTCTGACCATCGGCAATTATATCGGGGCGCTGCGCAACCATGTAAAGATGCAGTACGACTATGAGTGTTTCTTTATGGTGGTAGACCTGCACGCGATAACTGTGCCGCAGGATCCGGCGGCGCTGCGCGAGCAGACGGAATCGCTGGCCGCGCTTTATTTGGCGGCGGGTCTCGATCCGGACAGGGCGATTCTGTTCTTGCAATCGCACGTTCCGGCACACGCCTATTTGGGATGGCTGCTGACGACGATCACCTATATGGGAGAATTGGAGCGGATGACGCAGTATAAAGATAAATCCGCAGGCAAGGAATCCGTAGGGGCAGGGCTGTTCACTTATCCTTCGCTTATGGCCGCAGATATAATGCTGTACAACGCTGACCTGATTCCTGTAGGAGACGACCAGAAGCAGCATATCGAACTGACCCGCGACCTGGCGCAGAGGTTCAATAACCGCTTCGGCGATACGTTCCGCGTTCCTGAGCCTTATATTCCTGAAGTAGGCGCAAGAATTATGTCCCTGGACGATGCCTCGAAGAAAATGAGCAAAAGCAACCCGAACGCAGGCAGCTATATTGCGATGCTGGACGAACCGGCGGTGATTCGTAAAAAAGATCAGCCGAGCGGTAACGGATTCCGGGCGCGAAGTAAAGTACGATCCGGACAGCAAACCGGAAGTGAGCAACCTGCTCAGCATTTACTCCGTTTTTACGGGCAAAAGCATTCCGGAGATCGAAGCTATGTACGAAGGCCAAGGCTACGGGCCGTTTAAAAAAGGAGCTGGCCGAGGTAGTCGTATCCGTGCTCGAGCCAATCCAGCAAAAGTACCGCGAGATCCGCGAATCCGGCGAAGTGCCGAATATCCTGCGAAAAGGCGCCGAGAAGGCGGCTCCGGTCGCGGAACAAGTGCTGCGCACAGCCCGGGAGCGCATGGGCTTTCTTCTGTAGAATAACGCATCCCGTCCCGCTCATCCGGCGGGTACGGGATGTTTTGCGTAATCAGTCAACTATATAAGTTGAACTCAGTGAAACACACGTGTTACTTGATTACTCTGCAGCCATCTGCGCGGCTTGGCACGGCTCCCACTTCAGCGCAATGACACCTGACAATACGAACAGGAAAAGTTCCTGCTAATCTTGCCCTGATGCGCTCTGAAGGATTCTTTTGCTGGAAAAGCTCCCGTTAATGTTGTGGAAAATGTCTCCTGCAGGCTCAACGTGCGAAATTACAGGAAGAAAATTCCGCTCAATCCGATACATACAGCTAAGAAAACAGATTAGAGGAAGCTTTTACTGTAACTTGATGCGTAGCCGTATTTATTTCAAACTTTAGTTGAACTTTGCTGGAACTTAAAGCAGACTTTTCGAGCGTAAAATCTATGGAGTCCGTCAAGCAAAAGACTTAAAAAACATTCGAGCGAAATAGACACCTGTGGCACATAGCAACATTCTGCCAGCCTACGGAGCTATAGGACTCTGCCGTAGGACGGGCTGATGGCACAACCCTGAACTTGGGAGTTGTCCGAAGCAGAAATGAATTGAGGTCGCTAACTACCCAAGAATCCACGCCTTTAGGCGTGAGGAGTGTCAATCGGACTTCTTTCCGGCTTCCGCCTTCCTCCGAAGTCTCGCTTTCAGGATAAAACCGTATCCGATAAAAAAACAGCGCAGCCGCGGAAAAAAAACAGGACAAGCCACGGCCTGCCGTAGCTTAAGGATATGCCGATGCCGGTGAGCAGCATGATTCCGACGATGGAGAAGAATAGCGCTAGCCGTGAGCTCATATCAGTCTCAACTCTTTCTGTAAGTAGTCCATAAATTATATCAAACTTTTCATGAAACCGGTGTATATTCTTTGCTTCAGGTAACATAATAAGCTTGCAAGCTTGCAAATACATCTCAGATCAGAGACAGATTGAAAGGAGTGCTTTCTAATGGGTCAAGGTCAAGGACGTCAAGGCGGCGGAAATCAGAACATTCTGGTTGTTCCTCAGGCGAACCAAGCTTTGCAGCAGTTGAAATATGAAGTCGCTCAAGAATTAGGTATCCAAATGCCTCAAGACGGGTACTACGGTTATATGGCTACGCGCGATACTGGCGCTATCGGAGGCCATATGGTGCGCCGAATGATTCAAATAGCTGAAGAGCAGCTTGCAGGCGGGTTTCGTTAATCTTTACTTTACCAGAAGTTAGCATAATAGAAGCTCAAGGGTTTGCCGCCCTTGAGCTTTGTTTTTTGCATGCGGGTTTTAGTATAAATCGACTTTCAGCTTCTTGTTCAGTTTGGATTCGCTGACCCAGCCGACGTAGGAATCGATCGTTCTATAATCCCGGTCCATATGACTACCGCCACGAACGGGTACTTTTTTTGCGATACCGGTAGCGGATATCGCTCCATCGCACCTCGTAGCCCCACTGATGCTCCTTCACCTCGGCGCACGCAAACGACGAGAAGTACAGCAGCGCCGCCACGTTCGGATTGGACTTGGAATGTTCGATCGCCGGGTGGTCAGAGCAGCGGGTGCTGTCCACCCACTTGAGCCGGGTGCCTTTCAGCTCTCCCAGCTGGTATTCCCCGTGCGGCCTTTTTTTCACCACATTCCAAATTCGGACATCGTATGTCGGCAGCAGGTAATAGACGTCGCCTTCCGCATAAGCCGGGTCCTGCTCCTTCAAGCCTTTTTTCAAGCCTGTAGTGAATGAGGGAGCGCCAAATGTAGTAGAATCCGATAATAACGTATAACGCGGGAAAAAATGACCTGGGGCCGGGCAAGCTGGAACAGCCAGAGCGCCAAAGCGGCCACATGCGCCGCGAAAATGAACATATCGAAGATATGCATAATGTTCCAGGAAATCCATTTTTTTCCGTGAAGGGCCGGAAAGCCTGGGTGCCGTAAGTATTGAACAAATCGGTGAACACGTGAAAAGCGACAGCGATAAACACCCACATTGCCACATGAAGGATCGGAAGGCCTTGAAAAATAAGTTCGAGCAAAAGCGTGATCGCCGCGGTCCAGATTGCAATCGCCGGCAAAGAATGGCTCATCCCCCTATGGTTCCGGATATACGTGGCATTCCCCCCGAACCGGGTCAGACCGTCAAAATCGGGAGCCTGAGAGCCGAGCACGGTTCCCAGCAGTACGGCGGCAAATACTCCGGAGCTTGTGGTTACGACGGGATCGACGGTTGCAAGCCCTGCCAGCCCCAGGCCGATGACCAAATGTGTTCCTGTGTCCATGAACAGTCCTCCTTCAAAAAAACCGAGCGTTTATAACTCATTATACCCGTGTTAGAATGACTTTGGGCAGCATCCTTATTTATTACCCAAAAAAATAATAAAAGGAGCCACACTATGGGAAAAGTTTTTTTGGAATATAAAATATCTGCAGAAGACCGCGAGGAATTTGTTTCATGGATGAAAAGCAGTCTTTCCCTGCAGGGGTCGGCAGAGCTGTATGAAGGAACCGATCAGCGGCTTGTTCATGGAGATATGGGAGGGATTGGAGTATGTGGACTATTTGACGGTGAAGAAAATGAGGCTTGATCCCGCACATCCGGACTGGGGGCGGCTTCACCGGTGGGTTTCCGCGGACAAGCTGAACATATGGCATTTTGGAGCAGTAAAATGAAGGCTCGTGACAGCAGAGCAAAGCTATGCCCGAAGCCCGGAAAAAAAACCAAGGCTATCCCAGGTTCCGGAATAGCCCTTCGAGGATATGAGCCTGCATCCTGCGGCCGAAGAAAAAACGCCCCTCGCAGAGGCAGGAAAACCGCTAAGTATTGTTATTCGCTGCTTGAGTCCCGCATAGGGTAAGCATATTTCAATTCCTGGTCGAACGTGATGTAATCCAGATTTACCATCAACAGCAAATAGCGCATTCCTGTGTGAGGATCGCTTATGACAATATGGTCGCGCCCGGCGGCCTCTACTACGCCTTTGAAAATTTTGGCGTTCCATTGGCTGTTGTTCTCGAATGTCATATAGACCGTCGCTACTTTACCCCGATTCAAACGGAGGATGTTTTCTATATAGGATTCCTCGAATGGTATGGCGCCCGGGGCTGCGCCAGCCGACGGATGATGGCCGGGGGAAGTTGGCATGCCGCCTGTATGCGGGCCAGCAGGCAGTCTCGGATAACCGGCTCCGGGATAGCCCGCTCCAGGGAAGCCTGCGCCTGGGAAGCCGGCTCCAGGCATACCAGCTCCAGGCATACCTGTGCCTGGGAATCCGGCTCCCGGCAGTGGCGCTCCCGCTGGAGGGGCGTTCAGACCGCCGCCGAGGGGCGCTGCTTTGGCATTAGGCTGTGTGCTGTAAGGCGAAACCATGGCGGAGTGTTCGGGCCGTAAGGCGACACGGCCGGAGCTGGAGCGTTTGGGCCGAATGGCGAGACCATAGCCGGAGCGTTGGGCCCATAAGGCGAGACCATGGACGGAGCGTTGGCCCATAAGGCGAGACCATGGACGGAGCGTTGGGCCCGAACGGCGAGACCATGGACGGAGCGTTGGGCCCGAACGGCGAGACCATGGACGGAGCATTAGCCCGTAAGGCGACACGGCCGGAGAAGGAGCATTAGGCCCGAAAGGTGAAACCATCGGCGGCGTATTCGCTCCGTACGGCGAAACGAGCGGCGGTGCCGGAGGATTCGCCCCAGCCGGCGAAATGACTGGCGGTCCGGGCGGGTTGGGCTTAGTGGAAGCGGGCGAAACAAAACCGGGTTTGTTCGGAGCGTTCATAATTGACAAGCCTCCTTATTGTATATGAAATTTCCCATTAATTAATGTATTAGCAAGCATGCAACTTTATGTTTCGCCGAGAACACTCGTGATTTTAATAATGAAATGAATCGGATTCGGATAAGACGTGCCTTTTGACACGTTAAGAACATGATGAAAAAACCACAAACTTGCCAAAGCGATTAGTGAAGTGTCTTGGCATCAATTCAGAAAGATGCTTGAAAACAAAGCAAAGTGGTATAGACGTATTGTCGTTGCAGTAGGCACAACCTTTGCTTCTTCTCAGCTTTGTTCGGTTGTGGATACCAAAACAAAGAGGTTAAAAACATTATAATCGTTCTGTCTTATTGACTGGCCTCACCTTCGATGTTAGAATCACATAGTATCCGCCACAATTTACAAAAAAAAGGAGGGCAATACCGATGATTCACTTCCATATCGGCTATGTTTGTGACCGACAACTGAATATCGGTTTGCCTCTGCCCAGCTCATATCCGCTATACATAAGCGTCATTACTCCATGACATTCCCTTTTTTTTCACCGAATTTGCACCATTTAAAGACCAGGGATTAGAAGAGGCATTCCGGTACGCGCCGGCCTGTCTCTTTTTTTCATTAACGAGAGGAAGTGGGGATTGTGTTCAGCATTCTTTTCAAATTAAAATGGTTTTTTTTCTCGATGTACCGCACCCGTTATATTACGGCGGTCGGCTTATTGATCCTGGCGGGTATGCTCGAGATGATTCCTCCAAACTGCTGGGCCGCGCGGTGGACCAAATTTCGCAGGGCACGCTCACGAGGTGGGATCTGGGAGGGACTTTGCTGTTCTACGGACTGCTGCTTGCCGCGCTCTATCTGATCACTTATTTCTGGATGTACCGGTTGTTCGGAGGATCGTTCCTCGTAGAAAGGATACTGCGCTCCCGCTTCATGGGGCATCTGCTGCGGATGACGCCTACATTCTACGAACGCAACCGCACGGGGGACTTGATGGCGCGCGCGACTAACGACTTGAAAGCGGTGTCCCAAACGACGGGCTTCGGCATTCTGACGCTTGTCGACTCCAGCATCTTTATGTGCACGATCCTTATCACTATGGTGTTCCTGACCTCCTGGAAGCTGACGTTCGCTTCGATGCTGCCCTTGCCGTTTATAGCGCTTGCGATCAGATTTTACGGGAAAAAAAAGATACACGAAAGATTCACCGCGGCTCAGGACTCCTTTGGAGATTTGAACGACCATGTGCTGGAGGCGGTATCCGGGGTAAGGGTGAACCGGGCGTACGTGCAGGAAACGGCGGACCAAAAAACGATTCGGCGCGCTGACGGACGACGTGTATGAGAAGAATGCCGCCGTCGCCCGGGTGGACGCCTTGTTCGAGCCTACGATCAAGCTGCTTGTGGGAGCTAGCTACATGGTGGGCCTGGGATACGGAGCTTATCTCGTATTCCATAACGATATGACGCTTGGAGAACTGGTCTCTTTCAACGTGTATTTGGGGATGCTGATTTGGCCGATGTTTGCCATGGGCGAGCTGATTAACATCATGACGCGGGGAGACGCTTCTCTCGACAGGGTAAACGAGACGCTTGCCTATAAAGCCGATGTGAGGGAGCACGAAGAGCCCGAAGAAGCGGAGCAGCCGGGCCGGATTGAGTTCCGTGAGGTGGGCTTTCGTTATCCGTCTTCCACTACGGAGAATCTGAGGGGCGTCTCGTTCCGGCTGCCGCGCGGATCCACACTCGGCATCGTCGGCCGGACGGGAAGCGGCAAGTCGACCTTGATCAAGCAGCTGCTGAGGGAATATCCGAAAGGAGAGGGGGAGCTGACCCTTTCCGGGATTCCGATAGACCGGCTGCCTATGGAGCAGCTGTACGGCTGGATCGGTTATGTGCCGCAGGAGCAGATCCTGTTCTCGAAGACCGTCCGGGAAAATATTCTGTTCGGCAAACAGGACGGCACGGAGGACGACATCTGGCAGGCGATGGAATGGGCGGCTTTCAATCAGGATATCGGCACGCTGTCCGAAGGGCTGGATACGCTGGTCGGCGAGAAAGGGGTCGCCCTTTCCGGAGGCCAGAAGCAGCGGGTGTCGCTGTCCAGAGCCTTGATTTCCCAGCCGGAAATCCTCATTCTGGACGACGCCATGTCGGCGGTCGATGCCCGAACGGAGACAAGAATCGTCGACAGCATCCGCCGGGAGCGGCAGGGAAAAAACGACGATCATCGCAACGCACCGCCTGTCTGCCGTGCAGCACGCGGACCTTATTCTGGTGATGGAGGACGGAGCTGTCGCCGAACGTGGAACGCATGAAGAGCTAATGGAGCTCGGCGGTTGGTACAAGGAGCAGTTCGTGAGGCAGCAGGCGGAGGCCAATTTAGGATAAAAGTCCGAAAGGAAGTGAAATTGTGGGTATAGGCAAAAGGCTGTTTCATTATGGTTGGATGTTTAAAAGAGCGTTCGTGTTGGCTTTTCTGATGCTTTGCGTTTCTATAGGCGCGGAGCTCGCGGGACCTTTTATCGCCAAACAAATGATTGATGTAAACATAGTCGGCATAGAAAAGCCTTGGTATGCAGCGGCGCCGGACGCGGCCAGCGTAAGCTATAACGGCCAGGGGTACAAAAGAGAGGACCGCTTCCAGCCGGGCGAAGCCAAAGGGAAGGAGGTCCGGGTGCTGCAGGTCGGGCGGCAGTTTGTATTTGTGGACGGAGCACTCGCTTTCGACGGCAAACGCGACTGGAAAAACGGCAAGCTGACGATTTCAAATAAAGACAGGTCGGAAACTTATGAAGCGAGGAAGCTGAGCGCCGGAGAACTGTTCGCCTTTTACAAGCCGGAGCTGCCGTGGCTTTACAAGCTGGCCGGCATTTATATGGGACTTATCGGAGTTTCTTCCCTTTTTCATTACGGCCAGCGGTATTTGTTCCAGACCTCGGCAAACCGGGTCATCCGCAAGCTGAGATATGACGTCTACAAGCAGATCCAGCGGCTGCCGATCTCATACTTTGACAATCTGCCGGCGGGAAAAGTCGTCTCCCGGGTGACGAACGATACGGAAGCGGTCAAAGATTTGTTCGTCAGCGTGCTGTCCAATTTTTTTTCACGGGTATGGTGTATATTCTTGGGATTCTTGGCGCTTTGTTTCTGCTCGATGTCCGGATGGCGCTGCTCTGTTCGCTGATTGTGCCGGCTCTTGCCTTGTGGGTCGTGGTCTACCGGAAATTTGCCACCCAGTATAATATTGTGCTGCGGGCCCGCAACAGCGACATCAACGGGTTGATCAACGAGTCCATACAGGGGATGCCGATTATCCGCGCGTTCCGCAGGCAGAAGGAGACCACGCGCGAGTTCGAGCAGTTGAACGAAGAATATTACACTTACCAGAATAAAATGCTGAATCTTAACTCATTGACAGGCCATAACCTGGTCGGTGTGCTGAAAAAATCTGACTTTTATCGCCCTGATCTGGTATTTCGGCGGAGCTTCATTGACGGGGACCACGGTGATATCGCTTGGAGTGCTGTACGCTTTTATCGACTATTTGAACCGGCTGTTCAATCCTGTGGTCGGTATCGTCAATCAGCTGGCGAACCTGGAGCAGTCTCTCGTGTCGGCCGGAAGGGTGTTCGAGCTGATGGATGAGCCGGGGCTCGACGTGTCGGAGGAAAGGATTCCGAGGTATAAAGGCCGCGTCGAATTTGATGCTGTGTCCTTCGCTTACAGGGAAAAGGAGAAGGTGCTGAAGAACATCTCCTTTAAAGCAAATCCGGGCGAAACGGTGGCGCTGGTCGGACATACGGGTTCGGGCAAAAGCTCGATCATGAACCTGCTGTTCCGGTTCTACGACCCTCAGCAGGGGTCGATCCGCATCGACGGCACCGACATCCGCGAGTGGCCGAAGCAAGGGCTGCGCCAGCATATGGGCATCGTCCTGCAGGATCCTTTCCTGTTCACCGGGACCGTGGCGAGCAATGTTTCGCTGGACGATCCTGCGATTAGCAGGGAGCGGGTAGAGCGGGCACTCGAGGACGTGGGAGCGGGGCCGCTGATTGCCGGGTTGCCCGGCGGCGTGGACGAACCGGTGCTGGAAAAAAAGGAAGCACCTTGTCCGCCGGACAGAGGCAGCTGATATCATTCGCGCGGGCTTTGGCTTTTGACCCCGCAATTCTTATCCTGGACGAAGCGACAGCCAGCATCGATACGGAGACCGAAGCGGTCATCCAGAAAGCGCTGGATGTCCTGAAGCAGGGGCGCACGACTTTTTATTATCGCGCACAGGCTTTCCACGATCCGCAGTGCGGATCAAATTCTCGTGCTGCACCGGGGCGAGATCGTGGAGCGCGGCAACCATGAGGAATTGATGAGCTTCAGGGCCGATATTTCCAAATGTACCAGCTTCAACGGGGACACAAGGCGGAGGCAGCGCAGGAGGCCAGGGAAACCGAGAGCGGCGCTGCGAGTGAAGGGCGAAGCGGCCCTGGCAGTCGGGTGGCTGGAACGGTCGGGTAGCCGGCAATGTAGCAGCGGTGCAGCCGAAACGAAGGGCCGAAGTTCCGTCTGTGGCAGGAAGCGTGAAAAGCCCCGTTTCACGTAAATTCTCTTAAGGGAGATGGCAGCTTGGATAAGGCTGTCTTTTTTTCTGCGCAGATATGATACTAATGGTAGAGACTGTATTCTTATAAGGAGTGTTCATCTTGAGGTTTCGACTGATTGCGGGCATCGCTGCGGCTTTTCTTGTCTATGCGGGTATAAATTACTACATCGGATGGCATGGAGCGCTGCTGCTCGGCTATATTTTTTTCATGTATCACACAAGACTTGGTACTGGGCTCTTTTCTGGTTGGCAGCGTTTTCGTATATTCTCGCCAGAGTGGGGTCGCGGTTTCTCCCCGGATCGATGTCCGGCTTTATGAAGGTGACAGGCTCCTACTGGATGGCTGTTATGCTGTATTCGATCCTTCTCCTGCCTGTTGCCGATATTTGCGGGTTGGTGCTGGAGCTGTGCGGCGTGAGCAAAGATTTTTTTTACATACCATGCTCGGCCTGGCATGCCTGCTGATTCTGCTGGTTGTGTTTGCTTTCGGTTCGTGGAACGCCTGGAACCCGATTGTGCGGAGGTATGAGCTGACTGTGGCCAAAGCCGCCGGTCCTTTAAAGGGGCTGCGGGTGGCGGTTGCGTCCGATATTCATCTCGGGACCATTGTGGGAAACAAACATCTGAAGCTGCTGGTCGAGCGGATCAACGGGCTAACGCCAGACATTATTCTGCTGCCAGGCGATATTATTGATGACGATATTGAGCCTTTTATCCGGAAGAAGATGGCTCAGGTGATGAAGCATCTGCATTCACGGTTTGGAACCTACGCGGTGCTCGGAAACCATGAGTACATCGGGGGGCACATCGAAGAGTTTGTGAAGCAGATGAAAGCGATCGGGGTCGTAGTGCTGCTGGACCGTTCGGTGAAAATTCATGACAGCTTTTATCTGGTTGGAAGAAAGGACAGGGCGGTCCAGCGCTTTGGAAAAGGCAAACGGGAAGACCTGCAAAGTCTGCTCGAGGGGCTTGATCGTTCGCTGCCGCTCATCCTGATGGATCATCAGCCTTATGAACTGGACAAAGCGCAGTCCGCCGGCGTCGATGTGATGCTTTCGGGGCATACCCACAGAGCAGATGGCGCCAAATCATTGGATTACACGCAGGCTGTTCGAGCTGGACTGGGGCTATCTGCGCAAAGGGCAGCTCCACGCAGTCGTATCGTCGGGGTACGGTACGTGGGGGCCGCCGATCCGCATCGGCAGCCGTTCGGAAATTATTGAACTCGCCATTACTTTTAAGCCATAGATTGCAAGCCAACAGGATTGTAAGCCGCAGTTTGTACATATAAAGTACAAGTCAGAAGTGCAAACCATAGGTGCAAACCCAAAGTGCAAGGCATAGAGTGGGAAGAAGTCAATGGAGGTGGACTGTCATGAATTCGCTCGCAACCAATACCAAAGCACGGCCATCCTTAATCGAAGGACCGATAGCCAAAACGCTTTTCATGTTTTCCCTGCCAATTTTGTTGGGGAATGTACTGCAGTCGTTGAACGGTTCCATCAATTCCGTCTGGGTCGGGAAGTTTCTCGGGGAACAGGCTCTCGCCGCTACCTCCAACGCCAACGTAATTATGTTCTTCCTCATCAGCGCGATCTTCGGGATCGCTATGGCTTCGGTTATTCTGATCGGGCAAAATCTGGGAGCGAAAAAAGATTCACGAAGCCAAGAAAGTGGTCGGGACGAGCTCGGTGTTTTTTTTCTTATCCTCTCCATTATAGTTGGGGGCATCGGCCTGATTTTTTTTCTTCGACGATCCTCGATTTGATGAACACACCTGCCGACACAAAGGAAATGGCGGTTTTGTACACCCGGATCATGTTTGCGGGAGTTCCGTTCATCTTCGGTTTTAACCTGATTATGGCGGTGCTCCGCGGCTCGGGCGATGCGAAGACTCCGTTTTACTTCCTGCTTTTGTCGGCGGTGCTGGATGTGGCGTTGAACCCGCTGCTTATCGTGGGCATCGGCCCGTTCCCGAAGATGGGGATTTCCGGTTCGGCGGTGGCTACCTTGATTGCCCAGTTTGTCAGTTTTGTGCTGCTCATTCTGTTTTTGTACCGGAAGAAATATTTTCTGCGCATTACCCGGGAGGATATCCCCCTGCTGCATCTGGACTGGGGTATCATCGGCACCACCATACGCAAAGGGGTTCCAATGGGCCTGAATATGGTGGTCGTCTCCCTGAGCAATCTGTTTTTTTTGTTTCAGCTGGTCAATTCATATGGCTCCGAAGCGGCGGCCGCTTTTGGGGTGGCGAGCCAGATTTCAAGCTACATCCAAATGCCTGCGATGGCGATAGGAGGGGCTGTCACGTCGATGGCGGCGCAAAATATAGGGGCCGAAAAATGGGACCGTGTGTCCCGGATCACCTGGATTGGAGTAGGTTTCAACGTGCTGCTCACCGGCTTTCTCGTGGTGCTTGTCCATCTGCTGAACCGCCAGGCGCTGGCGCTGTTCCTTCCTGCCGGGGGAAAGGCGATTGATGTGGGAATTGAGATCAATAATATTACGCTATGGTCCTTTATTATTTTCGGCATTTTTTTTAATGTTGTGGCGGGTGTGGTGCGGTCGTCCGGGTCGGTTGTAGTTCCGCTTGTCGTCACTTTCATCGCGCTGCTGTTCTTCCGGGTGCCGCTGGCCTTTTTTTTGAGCCATGCCTTTGGCTTCAGCGCAATCTGGTGGAGCTTTCCCATCGGCTTTACTGTGGCCGCGGTGCTGAACGTGCTGTACTATTTTTTTTCGGCAATTGGAAGAAGGCGAGAATGGTGACGAAGGCCGAGCCGGCGATGGAGCAGCAGGTGCGGTAAAACGGAACAGACCTTGAATTGAGGAATCAGGGTCTGTTCTGGAATAAATTGCGTGATCACACCACCAAATGCCTCCGCACCTTCTCCTCGTCCAGCTCGGCCGCGGTGCCTTCGTCGACGATCGTGCCCTTGTCAAGCACGTAATAGTAATCCGCGACCGCGGTGGCGAAAGTGAGGCTCTGCTCGACGAGCAGGACGCCCATCTCTTTGCTTTGCTTGATCGACTCGATGACCGACTCGATCTCCATCACGATGGAAGGCTGGATGCTTCCATCGGCTCATCGAGCAGCAGCAGCTTCGGCTCGGAAACCAGCGCCCGAGCAATCGCCAGCTGCTG
>BBFE01000066.1 GCA_001313085.1 Paenibacillus sp. JCM 18996
AAAACTTGTTGCAAACTCGTAAAGCGAGTCGGCTGGCTGATTTAAAATCCATTTGTTCAGTTTTCAAAGAACTTATCATCCGAGCAAGACTTTACAATTTCTTATCAACTCTTGTCGGTCACAAGAATATATAATACCAGGTTTCTTCTCAAAAAAAGCAACATCTTTTTTTAAACCGGATCTTTGCTTGTGTTCGCCTGCTTCAGAAGCGACAAGAAATAATTTATCATATGTACCCATTCAAAACAACAAACAAATTTATCCAGCTGCTGCCTCAAACAATCAACAGTCTTTGTAAGGAGGAATCCCACCTCCATAGGTTTTGACTGCCCCAAAGATGCACACCGCCCACCCAGCGGTCTACGCCATTTACACATACATTATCCAGCAGGCCTTGACCGACCTTCATTCCCCTCTCAGTGAGATAAAATCTCCATTGCTCTAAATCAACTGGTCGGTCATCGTAATAACCCGGCAGCGGGCGAGGGCCTTCAATGAGCAGTAAAGGCGAAGCCGCATTGGCCAGTCGGGTCAAGTATCCCCAAAACTGCACATCTCCAAGCCCATAATTTTTTATGATGAAAGCTAATTTTCTTAAAAAAAGAAGAGCAAAGCCGTTTTCGCCCCGCTTTATGCCGTCTAAAATATCCTGTTCCACCCCGCTCAATCCGTTGTACACCGACGGGAACCGGGTCAAGTGATACTTTAAAGCCCCAACCAGTGAAGGCACACTAGGATCATCCAGATTCAAAAAAAACCGCTCTATTGCTTGAGGATCCGGCGCGGTATAGGCCTTCCAAGCCTCGCTCCCATAGTTCAACTGCTCCAAGGTAACAGGCTGCCACTCTCCGTTAAGCGACCTCACCTGGTCCGAGTTCAACTCTCCTAAACCCCGAAAATCAGCACCCCGGGGAAAGAGTCAATATTCAACAGCGATAACCGGACATTTCCCATAGCCCTTTTTTTGAGAACCAATCCAGAAAAAACATCAGCATCGCCTGATCAAACAGATCATACTCCATCCACAGAACTATCTCATTATGATCCTGAAATCCCGTGAGAGCTTTCTCCTGCAACTGCCGGTTTTGCTCAAACAATTGCCGAGGTACACCTTTCCCTGCAAAATATTCCGCACGCTGCCGCCGAATCGCAGGCTCATCCATATTGAATGAGAGCGGGCCTTCATACAGCGATTCCCTCCATACAAGGATCTCTCCCGAAACGCCCGATGCGGCCAACACACGAGCAAAACTATCTCCGTTTACTATATGAAGCACGCAGCCCCTCTCCTATCCGGCAATCATCCTCCAACCCTCCACCAGCAAAGAGAGTACCTGTATCAGGTACCCTCCATCATTCTGAGCAGCTCCTCTTCGTTGTCAATGACGCGGATGCCCAATTCTTGCGCCTTGGTCAGCTTGCTGCCTGAGCTTTCGCCTGCAATGACGATATCCGTTTTCTTTGATACGCTGCCCGAGATTTTGGCTCCCAGCGCTTCCAATCGCTTCGCGGCTTCGTCCCGGCTCATTGACGACAGCGTTCCCGTCAAAACGACAGTTTTCCCTAAGAAAGGACTATCCGCGGTGACCTCCGCGCTTTGTTCGACATATGGCTTCACACCCGCGTCAAGCATCCGTTTGATGCTCTCCAGAATCAAAGGATCGCGGAAAAAAACGAATAAATACTGTCCGCCACAATATCTCCCACATCATGGATTTGGACAAGCTCTTCCTTGGAAGCTTGAGTCACTTTTTTTTCCAATGAACCAAAATGCCCGGCGAGCACCTTGGTTGTGGTCTTTCCGGTATTTGGAATTCCCAATGCGAACAGGAATGAAGATAAATCGCAATTTTTTTGCTCTTGTCGATGGCTTCGAGCAGCTTGGTCGCTTTCTTTTCCCCAAAGCGCTCCAGCTTGACCAGATCGTCAAAGGTCAAATAGTATAGGTCGGAAGGGTCGTTGACATTGAGCTCCTGGTGGAGCTGCTCAGCCGTTTTTTTCACTGAAAGTATCTATGTCCATGGCATCCCTTGTGGCGAAATGCGTGATCCGCCCCACGGTCTGAGGCCTGCAGCCCAGACGGTTGTAGCAGAACATGTGAGCTCCCTTGATCTCAAGCGGAGTACCGCAGGAAGGCAGTGGCTAGGATATACGATCTCTTCCCCATCGTTCTCCTCCGTCACTTTACCCAGTATCTCCGGGATCACATCATTGGAACGGCGTATGAAACCAGCGCACCGATGGCGTATTTCAAGCCTTTGCGTTCGATATCGCCAATGTTGTTCAAAGTGCAGTTTTGCACGGTTACACCCGCAATATCAACCGGCTCAAGTCTGGCCAGCGGGGTGATTTTGCCTGTCCGGCCCACTTCCCATGAAACCGACAGAAGAGTCGTCGTCGCTTCCTCAGCGGTAAATTTGTAAGCCACCGCCCAGCGCGGAAACTTGTCCGTGTAGCCAAGGACCTCCCGTCCGCATGTCGGCAACTTTGACGACGCCGCCGTCAATGAGAAAATCCAGCGTATGCCGTATTTCCTCGATCCGCTCGAGCTCGGCGTACACATCTTCAATATGGTCATAATAATGGATATATGCGCTCACTTTCAGCCGATTGTCCTTCAGAAAGTCGACCATCTGTTTGTGATTCTCGAAGGCAATGCCGTCACTGTACCCAATGTTATAAAAAAATAAGCTGTCAGCTTCCGTTCCGCCGTGACACGCGGGTTTAGATTGCGCAGAGCTCCCGCGGCCGCATTGCGGGCGTTTTTTTAACGGCTCCACCGCCGTCTCGTTGTATTTCTGCAGAGTGGAAAGATTCATCATGCCTTCACCCTGGACTTCAATCCTGCCGCCCTGAAAAGGAATTTCCAACGGGATGGATTTAATCGTCTTGACCTGAGGAAGGATCGCCTCCCCCACCACACCGTTGCCCCTTGTGGCTGCTTGGACGAGCTTGCCGCCCTCATAGGTGAGGTTAAGCGTCAACCCGTCAAACTTCAATTCCACAACAAACGTCGGGTGAGGGAGCGGATTGTCGGGATGCGTCTGATTGTAATCATGCACAAGCTTATGGACACGGGTATGCCATGCGAGCAGACTTTCCTTGCTCTGAGCTTTATCCAGGCTCCAAAGCTTGGACATATGCCTGTGGGTATCGAACCCTTTGAGAAGCTCATGTCCGACACGCAGTGTGGGCGAATTAGGCAGCACGGTGCCTGTTTCGCTTTCCAACAGGGTTAGCCGATCATAAAGGGCGTCATATTCTTTATCACTGATCGATGGCTGATCCAGAGTGTAATAAAGATAGTTATGCCGCTCAATCTGTTCAATTAAAGCTTTCATTTCTTGTAACGCATCCGCCATCCTGTTACTTCCTTTCTAAACAATGGTCCTTACCATTACTGTTTCGTAATCGGGGCGAACTTAGCAACAATCTTTTGACACCCGTCGGCGCCGGAAAAGCAATCTGAAGCTCCGTGTCGTCGCCGCTTCCTTTTACCGCGACAACGACGCCGGTCCCCCATTTGCCATGGGCAACCTTGTCCCCCACGCTGTAATCCAGGACGGGATTTGCCCTCGGCTGATTTACCGTAACTTTCGGCTTTCCTGCAGCGGACGACTGGGTGAATCCGCCGGCAGAGCCGCCGAATCCGGTTCTATTAGCGTACCCGCCGCCGAAGCGTCCTTCTCCTCCTCCTGATCTTGTATAGCCGCCGGGAGAGAACACCTCCATCAGCTCTTCCGGAATCTCCTTGAGAAAACGGGATGGCGCGTTCGCGTTGGTCCTGCCGAATAAAGTGCGCATTCTTGCGCACGATAAATAAAGCTCCTCTTCCGCCCGAGTGATGCCGACATAAGCCAACCGGCGTTCTTCCTCCAATTCCTCGTCGTCCGTCAGCGCTCTGGAATGGGGGAACACCGTTTCTTCCATCCCGACAATAAACACAACCGGAAACTCAAGGCCTTTGGCGCTGTGCATGGTCATGAGCACCACCGCATTGGACTCGTCTTCGTCCGCTGCCCTATCCATGGTGTCGATATCGGCAATCAAAGCCAAATCGGTCAAAAAAAGGCCACCAGCGATTTATCCTCATTGCGCTTTTCAAATTCCATAGTAACGGATAAAAAAACTCATCTATGTTTTCCAAACGGGATTTGGCTTCCAGCGTATTCTCCCTCTGCATCTCCAATTTGTACTGGCTTAGCTCCAACATTTTGTCGGTAAGCTCGGTGACGGACAGATAATCCACCATCCGATGCAAATTCATAATAATTTCATGGAATTCCGCGAGCTGGCCTTTCGCCCTGCCCGTGATCTCCAGCGAATCCACTTCTTCCAGCAGCGCAAAAATAGAAATTCCCCGCCTGCCGGCAATTTCAGTCAGACGGTCCACCGTGGTATCGCCGATCCCCCGCTTCGGCACATTGACGATCCGTGTCAGCGAAATGTCGTCATCCGGGTTGGAGACGAGCCTTAAGTAAGCAAGAATATCCTTAATCTCTTTGCGGTCGTAGAACTTGATTCCGCCCACGATCTGATAGGGGATTTCGGATTTGATCAAAATTTCCTCAATCACACGGGACTGCGCATTGGTGCGGTAAAGAATCGCATGGTCTTTATAGCTGCGGTTGCCCGCAATATTCTTGTTAATCTCTCCGGCGATAAAATAGCTTCTTCATGCTCCGAATCGGCCTGATAAAGACGTATTTTGTTTCCTTCGTTCTTGTCGGTCCACAGGTTCTTGGCTTTGCGGCCGGTGTTGTTCGCGATCACCTTGTTAGCCGCATTAAGAATGTTCGCGGTCGAACGGTAATTCTGTTCCAATAATATGGTAGTGGCGTTCGGATAGTCTTTCTCAAAATTCAGGATATTGGAAATATCAGCGCCGCGCCATCTGTAAATGGACTGGTCGCCGTCTCCCACCACACAAATCCTTTTATGTTTATCGGCGATCATTTGGCAGAGGAGATACTGCGCGCGGTTCGTATCCTGATACTCGTCCACATGAATATATTGAAATTTGTTCTGATAGAATTCCAAAACTTCCGGAACCTCTTTAAACAGCTGGATCGTGGTCATGATGAGGTCGTCGAAGTCAAGGGAGTTGTTGCTTTTCAGCTTCTTTTGGTACAGCTTGTACACCTTGGCGGTAATCCCCTGGAAATAATCGCCGATCCTCTCTTCGAAACGCTCGGCGGTAATCATTTCATTCTTGGCGGCGCTCATTGCGGCCTGGACGCTCTTGGGCTCGAACTTCTTGGCATCAATGTCCAGCTCTTTCATGCAAGCTTTGATTACAGAAAGCTGGTCGCCCGAATCCAAAATGGAAAAAAATTGGATGAGAATCCGATCCGGCCGATATCTTTACGCAAAATTCTCACGCACATGGAGTGAAAAGTGGAAACCCAAATATCCTCAGCGGACGGCCCAACGAGCTTGGCAACTCTATCTTTCATCTCTCTTGCCGCTTTATTCGTAAAAGTAATGGCAGGATGCTCCAGGGAGCCGCCTTGCGCGTGGCGATCAAGTACGCGATGCGGTGGGTGAGCACTCTCGTCTTCCCGCTTCCCGCTCCCGCCATAATGAGCAGCGGGCTGTCTACGGCTTCGACCGCTTTTTTCTGCTCCGGGTTCAATCGGTTGACAGCTTCAAAAATATCGATAGTTCCATTCATAGGTAATACCTTCCTACTTTATATAATTATAGCTAAGGTTGGTGAACCGCGGCCACCGTCAACAAAGCCTGCTCCAAATTCTCGTAAATAATGTTGCCGACCACAACCGTATCCGCACAGCGGGCGGCTTCCCGCGCTTTCTCCGCATTATCGATGCCCCCCCCGTAAAACAAACGGGCGTTATCCAGGGCGTCAACCGCACTGCGTACGAGGTTCATGTCTCCGTAAATACCGCTGTATTCAATATAGACAATGGCATATGGAACATCCGTTCCGCCAAACGGGCTAAGGCCGTAACATCTGTGCTCCCTAGATCGGTCCGGGCGTTGGTTAACCTGGCTGCGGCGGATTGGCCGTTGAGTATAATATAAGCTTCGGGTACGATCAGGCTCCAATCGAGTACAGCCCCATATTCTTTGATGGCGCGGTGATGCTGGCCGATAATCCAATCCGGGTCCTGAGCATTGAAAACCACCGGTACGAAAAAAAATAATCAAAACCCGGCACGATCGCTTCCTGATTGGAGATTTCCAGAACGCAGGGGAGCTCATACTGCCTGATGCGGGCGAGCAGATCGACAGTGTTGTCAAAGGTGACTCCCGTAGTGCCTCCGACGACAATGGCATCGGTCCCTGACATGCACAAACGCTCCAATGCTCATCGGTGACGGGTTTGTCCGGATCCAGCTTAAATACATGCTTCCAGTCTTGGTAATTGACGAATGACAAACTCCATCCTCCGCTCTCTTGCTTTCCTTGCGCATCATTGTGTATCCTCAGTCTAAAATACGTTCGGAGGCCTGTCAAATCTTCTGATTTCCATCTTTTCGATTCAGTTCGCTAACTCCATTATAACAAAAAAAGGAACATTCGTTCGCTATACAAATTTGGGGAGCCGAGAGCCTGTTATCAAGAACAAAATCACCCTGCGGGTGAATAAAGACGTGTTTCTAAGGACCGGGACTGTCTTGTGACGATTTCCCTTTAATTTTTCCAATCCGCGATTCTCCGGGCGTTGCGACACTGCACGGCGGGTGCTCAGACCATTATAGCAGGGGAATATCCGCTGAAGCTGAATCGAGTCCAACACCATTATAACGAAGGGGACGCAAAGGTGATCTTCTGGATTGGAAAAGAGGGGATTTGCAAAACAAGCATCTCCCAGCGGATGAATGTATCCAAACCGATACTTATCCACAAATTTATCAACACTTTATCCACAGCCGCTGAAAATCATAATTTCCTATACAACAAGAAAAAAAGGCTGACAGCATCAGCCTCATTCAGCGTTTGTTCAGATCCCATAAATAACGCGCAACCGCGTCATACTCTCTTTCGGACAAGCTGCCCGGAGCGTTATCCGGCATCGAGCTGCTGATGAACTTCTTCAGTTCGTTCCGGTTTGAAAAAAAAGTGTTGCGCAGCATCCCTCCGCCGGGTCCCACGCCCCCATGGCAGGACACACAGCTGCGGTTGTACACCTGCTGCCCGTCCAGAGAAGAGGCTGCAGGAACATGATGCTTTTTTCATCATACCTAATAGCACCGCAATTCCGGCAAACGATATAACAAGAATCACCGCAGTCATACGCCTCACGGCTTTTTCACTTCAATATCGAACGCTTTCTCCACATTATATGGGGTGTGGTCGTTTTTTTCTGCAGATTCAATGCAACGGTATGCTTGCCCGGCGAAAGATTCTCAATCGTAATCGGAGCCTGCCGGGTCACTGCTTCTTTCTTGACTCCGTCGACCATTAAATGCAAATGCCTTCGCCTGGCACATGTTTTTTTTACCGTAATGGTCCGCCGATAAGGTCAGATTAGTGACCTGGAACTGGATCTGGACCCGGTTTCCTTCCTGCTTGACGATCTGCGCGGAGAGGTTTGGCGAGGCAGCCTGATCTTTGTCACTGGCAGTGGCGTCGGCTTTCACGGAACTGTGTACAGCGTGATTGCTGGAGGTGGAACTGCAGGCGGTGCTTAACCCGATAGCGAGAATGAATGTGCCGATGACTGCAACCGTTTTATGATTCATATCAACACCCTTTTCATCATTTTTAGGACAAAGCTCCTAATCTTGTATATGTCCGATAAAAGTAAATCATGACTGAAGAAGCTTTCTATAGCAGAAAAAAAACCCCGCCGCGGACTCTGAATAGAGCTTCCGAACGGGGCTGCCTGGACGTGTATCTATAAAATATAGCCGCCGGACTGATTGGAGCCCTCTTTGCCTTTCGGGCCTGCCTCTTCTCGGCCGGACTGCGCCGCTTCCGCGGTAGGCTGCCGGAGGCGGAACGTGCGAGACGCGCCGCATGCTTCGTCCCTCCGAAGTAGTCGCCTAATTGGCGGCCTTGCCCCGGCTGGTTCGCCTGGGGATTGAAACCGTAATGCGAGGCGATGCCTTGCGGGGTAAAAGGCTGAGACTCACGGCGCAGCCGCCTTCCTGCGCATATCCTTGTCCATGCGGCTGGGCATAGTTCCGCTGCTCTCCTTGTGCGGGATGCTGGCCGCGATAGGTTTGTTCGTAGCTCTCGAACGTCCGTTCACTCGACTGCCCTCGCTGATCGCCGCGGTAGGTCTGGTCATAGCTCTCGAACGTCCTTAAGCTGGCCCGCTGATCGGCCAATCCTTTCAGGTAGCTCTATCGGCAGCACCAGAACTGTAAGCGTGCTGGAGCTCCCTGTTCGGATTCTGCATGCTTTGAGATTGCCCGGCATATGCCGGATGGATCGTGGAACGCGTGATCTCATCGCTCTGCAGATGCTTCTCCACGAACCACCTCAGCGCGTTAACGGATTGCGCCTGATTTTGCAGCTCGTTCTGGACATCCTGCTGGGACGCCATCGACAAGCCACCGCGGTAGGCGTCATTTTCCGAAAGGACGGCATACAGCTCCGTTTGATCCTGCAATGTTCTAAACAGCAGGGATTTGAATACTTGCCGGATATTCGAATCGTTCGCTTCCAGAGCCGCCGTGGCATACTCACCGGAAATCCGCTTCAGCTCGGACAGCACCATGTTCGCCATATCCTTCTCGGGCAAGTGTATATGGGTGCTTGAAGCGCCGAACGAAGTCGATGCCTGTTCCTGGTTCATTGGGAATCCTCCTTCTCCTCCGTTAATGGGTAATGTGGCTTTGTCCCTGTAAAATGTTCATTAATTCGCCCGCATTCTGTACTCTTTCCTGGGCCATTCTCGTGAGTGTCATCTTTAAACGGGGATCCTGGCATTCGACCGCTCCTTGTACGCACAGCTTGGCGAGCAGATCCTCGTTCTTGAAGGAATCCGAGATGTAGTTCAACTCTTTGGAAGTGACGCGGCTTTGCTGCGTTGCCATTGATGCTTATCCTCCTTTCAGTTAAAGTTAGGGTCCCCGGATTTATCCAAAATATGTAACTGAACCAAACAAAAAAAACGCCGCTTCCTCTGCCGTCCCTATAAGCACAGACGGCAGCAGAAGCAGCGTGATGCAAGCAAGTTTATTTAATTCCTTTTTTTTAAAAAAAGTCGTCTATCTTGGCAGCCGGAACGGCGTAGCCCATTCCCCGCCTTGTTTTTTCAGCCAGACCGCGGAATCTTCCGTTTTTTCCTTCATAAACAGAGGTACCGCCATCCTTAAGTGTAAGCTCGATTTTCAATTCCGGCGCATCGGTCGTAACCTGCGCAGCAGGTTTGGTGAGCCGGTCCGTCATCAGGCTGTTCTGCAGGTCGCTGACGATCGGCAGCGCATCATTGCCGCCCATTTCTTTATCATTCAGCTTCCATTTGGCCTCGCTCAGCGGCTTATCAGCGTCCGCCTTGTCCAAGGACCACTTCTGTCCTTTCCATTCCGCCGTCAGCCTGGTCACTTTATCCATTTCGAACTGAAAAGGATTATTGTTCATGAAATCCAGCTGGGCTTTATTTAAAGCGGAAATCTGCTGCTCGCTAACGCCCGATACTTTGGGGGATCCCGGAGTTTTCACATAGTAGAAGCCTTGGATCGGCATCGGGTTTCCAACCTGCAGAACCGCGTCGGAGCCGTTCAGCAGTTTGACGCGGAATTCCTGCTTCGGCTTATCCAGCCCATACTTGGCGAGGTCCGACGCGTTGTCCTCAACCCCCTTATCAGCGGTAACCGAGTGCAGCGCATCCACCCAGGAGCCTGCGGAAAACGGATTGACAGGGACCGGGGAAGGCTGGGTCATCGCCCATTTGTCCTGCCCCTGTTTCGTCAATTCTATGACCGTCCCTACGGACTGGATTGAAAAGCTGCTGACGTCGCTGGTATTAAAATCAACCAGAGGAGCCTTGTCCTGTTTCTTTTCCCTGAAAAAATCGTGTGCGGACGCGTACAGGAAAGCCCCGATGCAGATGATGACGAGAATGAGAGTAGGCAGATAGCTCTTCAGCTTCATCCTCTTCTCCTCCTCCACCAAATCCACCCTCCGATGAGCAGGAACAAGAGCGGGAACGCCACAACCGCGCCGAAAAAAAGATTGTATTCGCCTCGCTCGGCATCAAAGTCACGGTCTGATAGCCGCTTCATTTCTCGGACGGATCGTGATCGTATCCTTCTGTCCGGTCAGCCAGCCGATGCTGTTCAAAGCAAAGTCGCGGTTTCCGGCGGTATGAATCCCGCCCTGCTGCTGCTCCGTCACAAAGGTCGAGCTTGCCAGCACTACCGCTTTCGGCTTCTTGTCCTTGTCCTCAATCGTATAGCCCAAGTTCAAAGGACCCTTGACATCTTTATCATCCTTATTCGTTTGATGCTGGATGTACAACGTGTTGATATCCGTTTCCCCATAGGCGTTAGGCGAGGATTTCAGCAGCAAAGTGGACGTATAGTCGCCTTTAGCCGTCGGATCCGCGTTAATTGCAACCGCAAGGGACATGATCGTAATTAAATTCGATTGCTGAAGCTTACTGGTAATTTCATGCGCGCCGTATTCCGTTACAATAGACAGCGGATCCAGCGTCGATTTCTGATCGATGGCTACTGCATGCTGATCCTGCACTCCCAAAGCGGCCATAAGGCGTCGATATTTTTTCCACTTTGTGGTCATATCCTTATCGAATCCGAGCCCATGTAAAGCTTGCCTCTGCCTTTGACATATTGGGTGATCAGTTCCGCTTCCTTGTCGTTCAAATCGTTCTGCGGTCCCAGCAGGAGCAGCATCTGGGCGTCATCCGGAATTTTGCCTTCCTTCAGCAGATTAAGCTCTTTTACCACGTAGTTCTCGCCTTCAAGCTCGCTTTTCAGCGTTGCCAGCTGAGCCAAAGGAATTTCCTGATGCCCCTGCAGAATGTAGACCGGATGCTTGTCCTTGGAAGTCACATTGGCGATTGCTGGGTCATTTTCTGCTCGCCGGTGAATTGGTACTCTCCCTGCTGCTGGCCGCCTTGGAACATTTCGTTGAAATACACGTTCTTTTTTTCTGTCCGCCGCTTTCAAAAACAAGCATCCTCCGGGATCCGCCTGATACTGGTTGGCAAGTGTTGGCTGCTTCACAATATCGTATTCGTCAAAAGTGATTTTTTTCCGCTGCGCTTCTTATATTCCTGCACCATATCCAATACCTGGCGGGTCATCAACGGATTGGCGTCGCCCCCGTCAAAAGCGATGATATGCACGTCCTGGTTCAAAGCTTTTAACGTCGTCGCCGTCTGGTCGGACAGGGTGAATTTTTTTTGTTCTTGGTCAGATCCCACTGAAGCCCTTTGGCGGAATACAGGAAGATCGTCGCGATAATAAAAAATCCCGAGCACCGCAGCGGACAGAACAGCCGCATTGGCCCCTTTTAGCCATTTATTCACTTCATCTTCCTCCTATCTCCAGCGTTTTCTTTCCAGAACCTGAATGCTTAACACGACAAAAAACCACAATGAGCATGACATAAAACAGAACATCGGCCAGGTTAAAAAACACCCTTCTGGAAGTTGGCCTGACGCCCGTTGATCGAGAACTGTACCACCCATTCCTTCAGCTTGCCGCCCAGACCGCTGCCCAGCCAATCAATGATCCAAAGAAAAAATCAACAGCACAAAAGTGATCACGCCCGATACCATCTGGTTGGCAGACAAGGAAGACGCGAACAGGCCCACCGCCATCATCGCGGCACCGATCAGGAACATTCCGAGATAGGACAACCAGAGAACCGGCTGATCCAGCGTGCCGAAACGGGATAGAATCAACGGGTACAGCAGGCTGCCGACAACCAGCAGAAGCTGCACGGCGAGAGCCGCCAGGTATTTGCCGAACACGATTTCCGAGATGCCCGCCGGGGAAGTGAGCAGAAGCTCATCCGTGCCTTGGCGGAATTCTTCCGAAACCAGCCTCATGGTCAGCAGAGGAATAATGAACAGGTAGATAAAAGTAATCGATCCCACAACATAGCGTAAATCCACGACACTTTGCGGGGTCAATACGAAATTCAAATAGAACATGATTGAGCTGAGCAGAAAATAAAAGGCAAATGCGACATAAGCCGTCGGCGAGTAAAAAATATTGATTGAGCTCTTTTCTGCAAATGGCCAGCATTCTACGCATCCGTCTTCACCTCTTCCGTACGCGCCTCGGCGGATTCTTCGGTAGTCAACTTCAGGAAAATATCCTCCAGGCTTAACATTTCTTTTTTTTCATTTCGAGAATCGGGTAGCCGGCTTGGGCCAGGCGGAAGAACAGCGCTTCCCTGAAGTCGCTGCGGTCCTGGGCCGTTACCAGAAGCTTCACGGTATCGGAGGAGGCCGCTTCAGCAGAGAGTACCCCCTCGGATGCAGCCAAGGCGGAGGCTTGAGGCTGATCGGCACTCTGCGTTCCCATTTCCATCGTGGCAACTTTCTCGGTCCGGAGCTCGGTGACACTCGCGACTTCCGGGATACCCTGCAGCTCCCCGATCACCAGCGCTTTCGGCCCTTTGACCTCCAATTTCACCTGGAATGTGTCGCCCATCGTGTGGCTTAGCCTTTCCGGTGCCTCATCGAGCACAATCCGTCCGCTACTGATGATAAGCACTCGGTTGCAGATCGCGTTCACTTCCGGCAAGATATGGGTGCTCAGCAGCACAGTATGATTCTCGCCCAGCTCACGGATGAGCTGCCGGATTTCAATGATCTGCTTCGGATCCAGACCGGAAGTAGGCTCGTCCAGGATAAGCAGATCCGGTTGATGGACAATTGCCTGCGCCAAGCCGAGACGCTGCTTATAGCCTTTGGAAAGGCTGCGGATGATTTGATTTTCACGGCCTTTGAGGCCCAGTCTATCCATCACTTCGCCGATCCGCACTTTCTGCTCCCTCACCGGAACATCCCTCAGATCAGCCACAAATTTAAGATAGGACTGCACCGACAGATCGGGATAAAGAGGAGGCGTCTCAGGCAGATATCCGATTTTTTTTCCTTGCTTTGCCCGGATGGTCCGCCATCGACAGCCCGTCCACATAAATGCTGCCCTTGGTCGGATTCAAATACCCTGTGATCATCCGCATGGTCGTAGTTTTACCGGCGCCGTTAGGTCCCAGAAATCCAACAATCTCTCCACGGCTCATCGAAAAAATCAATGTGGTTGACTCCCCGCTGGTTCTCATACAGCTTACTGACTTCCTTGACTTCCAGCATCTATGACCCTCCAGTAATTTAAAATGCTCCTTTTTTAACCTAACCCACTATAGCGCTCCTTTTATAAAAAATTACCTTAAACAAATCTGAAAAGAAGCTTAAAAAAAATGCAATCTACAACTGTTATAACATTCCAGCCCACTAATATTCAACAAAAGCACGTCCCGCTCCAAACCGGAGAGAACGTGCTTTTCACTATTTTACCAGCTGCCCGCGGGTGACCCCCAATTGATTGGTCGCTTTCAGCGTCTTCCACACCTGGGTTCCGCTGATCTGTCCGGCGATGGCCTTGGAGTACAGCTCCAATACTTCTCGGACGCGCTCGGGAGACTCCTCGAGAAACTCCACCCGATAAGACGGAACGCCGAGCTCCATAAAATGGCTCAGGTACTCCGCGCCCGATTGGTCAATCGCGTTATACACGGTGTTGCGGCAGCCTTCATCCACACGCACCGGGTGCGACATGCCCACTCGGTCCTGAAGCGACACCCGATGGTCCTCGCAAGGACGGCCGCAGTTCGTATAATCCGTGCCTTCGCTCAGGAATGTGCAGTACACGCAGTGTTCCGTATGGAACATCGGCATGTGCTGGTGAATGACGACCTCCAGCCTGGATGTATCGGCTTTACCGAGCAGATCGACCATTTGTTGAATGTTCAAGTCATACGAAGGCGTTATCCGCTCCAGACCGGCTTCCAGCAGCAGCCCGACCGTCTTGTGGTTCGCGGCATTTAAGGAAAAAATCGCCGATCAGCTCCGGCATATACTCATCCGGTTTCAGCTGTTTCCTTTTCATAAACCAGTACAGCGCCCCCGTGTTTCTGATCAGCACGGCGTCCGGCCGAAGGTTGACCATATTCTGGAAGTATCCCGTTTCCCCCCGGCATGTGGATGCGCGGCGTAGCCAGCGCGATCTTCTTGCCGGCGGCACGGACGGCCTCCACAGCAGCGGGAAACTGCTTGATGAACTCGAAATCGGCGTAAATGAAGTCAATGTCCGTCTGCACTACCGCTTTGACTTGATCCAGGTTGCGGCATAAAGCCGTCAGCTTCGCTTCCTTAGGCTGGACAGGCTCAGCGCCGGTGAAAGCATCGTCATAAGCCCCGCATGCCGCTTGTGGTATATCGGCGGCTTCTGCCTGGCATGCTCGAGCAGCTCCACAGCCTTCCGGCGGATGCCGTTCAGCTCACGCATAGGAACTATCAGCTCGCCCTTCAGGTGCGCCTGCACGTCCTGCAGCTCGAAGATGGTGCCGCCCAAACGGCCGAACTGCTCTTCGAACAGTGCCGTGTCCATTGGCCTTTTTTTCCGCCTGCACCAGAGGCAGCTCGGATTCCACCGTCACGGTGTTACCGGGTAATACATCAGTCCATACCGTTTTTTTAACGGCCCGCCCAAAATTCCCGTGACCTGCACCCGGACAGGAAAAGTGTGGTAAGGCTTGTCCGTCTCGTACGTTTGGCGGAGTCTTTTATCCAGATGAGGATCGTTCGTCTTCCAAATCCGGTCGCCGACATGCAGCCGTCCCAAATTGACATCGTTCCTTCCTGCACGATCTCAATCATGCCTCCCGGCGCTTCGCCTTCCAGCTTGACGCCCTTTCTGCGGATATCGTAGACGCGGCCGCCTTCTTCTTTTTTTTGGGTCGGATCGCCTGCGTCGAACACGATGCCGTCTCCCCGCTTGAGAGGGGCTTCCAGCTCACATATCACGCCATCGCGGAGAATCTGCTTCACTCTGCCCAGGAATACGCCGCGGCTTTTCGGATAGGTGCCTTCACCAGCTGCTTGTTGTTCGTCCCCTTCAAGAACCCGTAGGTGAAGCCGCGGGAGAAGCTCTGCTCCAGCTCGCGCAATTCTTCCTTGGTCGGCTTCGGGTTTTCCCCGTCGAAATACCGGTCAATCGCTTTGCGGTACTTGCCCACACATTGGCCACATATTCGGGCGACTTCAGCCTTCCTTCGATTTTAAAAGAGGTCACGCCCGCTTCGATCAGCTCCGGCACGAGCTCCAGCGCAGCCAGATCCTTCGGAGACAGCAAGTACGCGATATCTCCCATCGGCTTCACTTCTCCGTCCACGACCATGTCGTAAGGCAGGCGGCAAGCCTGCGCGCACTCCCCGCGGTTGGCCGAACGGCCGCCCCACATTTCCGAGGTCAGGCACTGGCCCGAATAAGAAACGCACAGGGCGCCGTGGACGAAAACTTCCATGGGCAGCTTGGCCTGGTCGCCGATCTGTTTGATCTGCTTCAGGTTATTCTCCCTGCCGAGCACGACCCGTTCGATATCCCAAGGCTTCGTAAATTCTACAGCTTCGGGCGACGTAATCGTCATCTGGGTGGAACCGTGGATCGGGAAGTCGGGAGAGATCTCGCGGATCATTTTGACCAGGCCCAAATCCTGCACGATCACCGCATCGACACCCGCGTCGACACAAGCTTCAATCAGCTTTCTCGCGTCTTCCAGCTCCTGTTCGAATACGAGGATGTTGAACGTCAGGAAGCCTTTGACCCCGTATAAATGGAGAAAAGACATAATTTCCGGCAGCTCATCCGTAATAAAATTGTTGGCCCTTGCTCTCGCATTGAATTTTTTCGACTCCAAAAAACACCGCATTCGCCCCGTTGGCCACAGCCGCCCTAAGGCAGTCCCAGTCTCCCGCGGGAGCGAGCAATTCTATATCTTCTCTGCGTATTTTGCGCATGGTCATTCCTCCAAACTGTAAGCTCATGTTACGTTTTAACGTGAAAAAAAGGCAAAGCGGCGCTGTTTACGCGATTCCGCCACCACCATTAACTATACTACAACACACCTAAAGGTACTAATCCATACTTTACTATTTAATGTGAAAATGATAATGCGAAATAAGTCGAATAAAAAAATGTGAAATAAGACGGAACAAAATGCGAAAAAATGGCGAAACAAATTCCGACATAATCCGACAACTGTTGTGCGGCAGTTTCTTCACTTTTCGATGGTTTCCCCGCCGGTTCGACGGAAGTTAACAAACCCGGTCAACAGTGCTATAATGTTGGGGTCATTTGTTTACTAAAAAAAAGAGCAATTGAGGGATTCCTTTGGTTGTTTCCAAAAAAAACGCCTTTTTTTATATCGCGGCAATTTTTTTCTTGTGATGCTTTCGGTCCTGCTGATCGGCAGGCAAAAAAACAGGAAGTCCGGCTGCTTTACGCAACGGAAGGCAATTCTTACGACTCGTCCGGTTACGACAATTTCCGGCAGGCTTTGACCGCGAATTTGCAGGTGGATCAGAAGCCGCTGGCGGGCTTGTCCCTGCGCGCCTTGCAGCAGTATGACGCCGTTTATTTGGATCCCGGCCTCCACGCCAAGGCTGATCTCCAAAGTGCACCTTTGCAAAAAAATATGTTGAGCAGGGCGGCCATTTGTTTCTGGAAAACGGGTTTGCGGAGGATTTTCCCAAAGAATTGCTGGGGGCCAAAGAACTTGTAAAGCTGCCTAATGAGACGCTCAAAACGCTCAAGCTCGAGTTTCCCGAAGCTCCGGTGAACGTGCGCGGTTTGCAGGAGATCGTCCGGCGGTTCGGCGAAAATTTCGAGAAGCATGGCGCTTCGAACGATATGCCGGATTTTCACTGGGGATACGGGGTGATCCCGTCCACGGCGGCGCCGATTGTAACCCGGAATCAGGTTGCCCTGTACACCGTTAACCGGTACGGAGCGGGAACCGTGCTGCTGACCGGTACGTTCCTGCCGGGCCGGTATTTTATTACGGGTTACGACCTGCGAAGCGGCATGGATCCGGCCCAGGGGATCGGGGCCTTGATTGCCAAGTACAACAGCGGGATTCAGAAGGTGGAGGGCGCGGCTTACTTTGACAGGAAGCAGATTCCTTTGGAGCCGTACTTTCATTTTGCTTTCGCGGCGGCGAACAGCGTGTTCAGGGACGAGTACGCAAGCTTCGTTTCCAAAGAAAAATGGGGCTACAGCGTGAAAAAAAGTGCTTGGGCCCAACGGCCGGCCGGCTATGGCGTTCCAGAATCATTTTGAGGAGCTGGGGGCGATACGGGATGGTAAAGGGATCCAATGGACGGACATGCTGAAAAAAGCACGACGAGATTCCATCCTATTCCCTCGTCCGCTCCTCCTACGAGTGGGGCCGCTGGGATGAAAGCCTGATTGTCCATTTGAATAAAGGAAGCACCGGGAACCCTTCATTCGTCGGGGAGCTGCCGGGCTCTTACTACGGCAGCGGAACCCATCTGTCGGATGCCAAAGGCCCCATCCGCCTGAGGCGCGACCCGGCTTACATTCAGCTCGGGGAGCCCGTGCGGCAGGCTTACCGCGCCGCACCGGCCTTTATTGACGTGGACGGCGACGGCCTGGCCGACCTCGTCACGG
>BBFE01000067.1 GCA_001313085.1 Paenibacillus sp. JCM 18996
GCAAGGCGGGCATGGCAGCCGTCCGCAGGGCTCACAAACAGGCCAGCGTCCTGCAGGCGATAATTCCGCCGGAGCGGGCGCGGGCGCTGCCGGAGCCGGTACGGGCGCTGCGGGAGCGGGGGCCGGAAAGTGAAATTAGCCAACTTCTCGGTTCACCGCCCTGTCACTATCTTCATGGTCATGATCGCTCTCGTTATTGTTGGAGTAATTGCCGTTCCTCTGTTGCCTGTGGATTTGTATCCGAATATGGAAATCCCGACCGCTTCCGTCTCCGTTTCATGGAGCGGAGCCTCTCCGGCACAGGTCGAGCAGCAGATCACCAAGCGGATCGAGGCCTCAATGGCGACTGTAGCGACGTGACGAGCATCACGTCAAGCTCTAGAAACGGCAGCAGTAACGTCACGGTTCAGTTCAATTATGGCGCAGACATCAATCAGGCGACTTTATCCATGAGGGATAAGCTGGACCGCGTCCGGCGCCAGCTCCCGTCAGATGCCGACGCGCCTGTAGTCTCGCGTGTCGACCCCAACAGCAGCCCCGTCATGAGCTTGGCTTTGTACGGAAAGACGGATCCCGTTACGCTGCGGGATCTGGCGGATAACGTGGTCAGCCCGGAAGTGCAGCGAGTCAACGGAGTAGCATCAGTGGGGGTCACAGGGGGAAGGGTAAGACAGATCCAGGTTCTGGTGGACCAGAGCAAGCTATCCCAATATAACATCTCTTTTAACACGATCGTGACAGCTCTCGGCAATGACAATACTTCCATAGATGCGGGTCTTGTCAATAAAGGGCAGCAGCTGATCCCGCTGCACATCGATGGAGAATTTAAATCGACAGCAGAAATTGCCAAAGTCCAAGTGCAGATAGGAAAAGGGCAGACGATTGCGCTCGGCGAAATCGGCCAGATCATCGACACTTACCAGGATGTTACTCTGGAATCGCGCAAGGACGGGATTCCCAGTGTCTCCTTATCCATCTTGAAGCAGTCCGACGGCAACACTGTTTCCGTCTCGGACAATATCCAGAAGTCTTTGAAAAGCATACAATCCAAGCTTCCCGATGGTGTAAAGGTGGCCGTGCTCAGCGATCAGGCCAAATTTATCAGGCAGTCGATCAATACCGTTATTGACCACACTCTGCTCGGGGCATTGTTCTCCGTCATCGTGCTCATTCTATTTCTGCGCAGCATACGGGCGACGCTTATCATCGGCGTCGTCATTCCAATATCCGTCATATCTACTTTCAGCATGATGTACTTCGGACATCAGACGATCAATACGATCACTCTCGCGGTCTTGCTCTTGGTCTCGGTTCGCTCGTTGATTTTGCCGTTGTTGTATTGGAGAGCATTTTCCGTAAGCACCATGAAGGTCTATCCCCGGTTGACGCTGCCAAACAGGGAACGGCGGAGGTCGGGACGGCCGTGATGGCTTCGGCTCTCTGCCAAATTGCGGTTTTCGCCCCGACTGCGTTTATCAACGGTTTATCCAAGCAGTTCTTCGCTCCAATGGGGATTACCGTCAGCTTTTCGCATATTGCCGCCTTGTTCGCGGCCATTACGCTGGTGCCTATGTTTGCGGCCAAAATGCTCCGTGGAAAGGTGGGAGAAGAGCTTCCGATCGGAAGGAGCTACAACCCGTTGGTCTGGTTCGGAAGGGGCGTGAACCGGCTGACTGACGGCTACGGCGCTCTCCTGCGCTGGTCGCTGCTTCACCGGTGGGTGATCGTGCTGCTGACTGCCGCCTTGTTTGCGGCAAGTATCTACTCCCTTCGCTTTGTAGGCTCGGAGCTCACTCCGAAGACGGACCAAGGCCAAGTCAATGTCAATATCAATCTGGCTCAAGGGGCGGCTTTTGAATCGACCAATGCGCTTGCGGCCAAAATTGAAGACAAGCTTAAAGATATACCGGAAATCGAAACTGTGTTCACTTCCGTCGGTTCCCAAGGCGGCGGGGCTTTCCAATCCTCGGCGACCAACAGCGCAAATATTCAGGTCACTCTTAAACCGCTTAACCAGCGGAAGCTGACGACGGATCAGGTTGCCGAAAAAAAATCAGGACGCTGACACAGCAACCCTGGGGCACAAATCAGTGTTAACGTCCCCTCAGGCAGTGTCCGTTTGCCTGGTCTTGGAGGCGGAGGAACTGGAGGTTCGGACATCCAAGTCAACCTGGCAGGCCCGGACATGGCCGTTCTTCAAAAGCTGGGTGATCTTGTCGTAGAGGAAATCAATTCTGTGGATGGTACACGAAACGTCCAGAACACACTCGACAGACGGGTTCCGGAATACGATTTGACTATTGACCGTGACGCAGCAGCTCACTATGGGGTATCCGTCAAGGAAGTCATGACCGCTCTTCGGACAGCATACCAAGGAAACGTCGCGACAAACTTCAAAACCGCCAATTCACAGATTTCCGTTCTGGTGAAATATCCAAACGAGTTTACCAATAAGCTGGAGAATTTGAACAACGTGGTAATCAACACTTCAGGCGGAGGGCAGGTAGCCCTCAATCAGATCGCCAAAGTGGCACCGGGAACAGGCCCCGCGCAAATCCGCCATCAGGATCAGCAGCGTGTGGCTACCGTACAGGCATCCGTATTCGGAGCGTCCATCGGTGAAGTCCAGCAAAAGGTAAAAGACAAGATCGATGCCATCCAAGCGCCCGACGGATATACTGTGGCGATCGGAGGCCAGGCATCCAGCCAATCGTCGTCGTTTCAAAGCTTATATTTTATGCTGCTTCTCTCGCTGGTGCTCGTTTACATGGTAATGGCCAGCCAGTTTGAATCGCTGTACGGCCCGTTTATTATCATGTTCTCCATGCCGCCGACATTCATCGGAGCTATACTCGGGCTGGCGGTTACCCATAGGACAATCAATATGAACTCGATCATGGGGATGATCATGCTGGTGGGCATCGTGGTGAACAATGCGATTGTTCTTGTAGACTATGCCAATCAGCTTCGCGGCAGGGGAATGACACTATTCGACGCTTGATCGAAGCGGGCAAGGTTCGTCTCCGGCCGATCCTAATGACGACCGGCACAACGGTGCTTGCCATGCTTCCGCTTGTTATCGGGTTTGGCGAAGGAGCGGAAACTCAGGCTTCGATGGCAACCGTAGTTTCGTTCGGATTAACGCTGTCTACGATGGTTACTCTTGTGCTTGTTCCTGTGGTGTATACGCTGATGGACGGAGGGCTTGACTTTATCAAACGCCGCTTCAACAGAAAACCCGTCGAGAACCTGCCGGTAGAGACGAAGGTCGCGATGTAACAGGCCTCTGAAAAACATAATAGTTTACGAGGAGATTGGATATGAATCTATTGACAAGAACCCTTTCTTTCCTGTTGTGCTGTCTGGTTGCGGCCTGGTTTGCCGTTCCGCTCCAGTCAGGCCGGGCCTTTGCGGCGGAATCCCACGCTTTGCTGCAAATTGTCGGCGGAAAGGGCTTCACCGTTGCCCTGAAAAAAAGACGGCACAGTCTGGACTTGGGGAGACAATCTGCGGGGCAAACTTGGAAGCGGAGTGGAAAACCGGACCAAACCCGCGCAAATCAAATCATTATCCGGCATCACGGCCATTTCGACGGGAGGTTTCCATACGCTTGCCCTGAAGAATGACGGAACCGTGTGGAGCTGGGGACAGAATACGTTTGGGCAGCTTGGCGACGGCTCTGCGATGGACCGCAGTTCTCCTGCGCAGGTTCCCGGGCTGAATAATGTCATCGCCGTAGCTGCGGGATATTATCACTCCGTCGCCTTAAAGAGAGATGGCACGGTCTGGACCTGGGGCGACAACAGCTACGGCCAGCTCGGAGACGGCAGTTCAGACAAGCATGCATCCCCCGTACAGGTACGAACGATTGGAGGCATTCAATCGATATCCGGGGGGGCTTACCATACTTTGGCGTTAACTCAAGACGGCACGGTCTGGGCCTGGGGAGACAATTATTTCGGCGAGCTTGGCTACGGCAGCAGCGCCAATACTTTAAACACCCCTGTGATGGTCACGAATGTGTCGAAGGTGAAGCAGGTTGCCGCAGGTTATAATTATTCCTTTGCGCTTACGGAAAGCGGCTCCCTATGGAGCTGGGGCGCCAACAGCTCCGGACAGCTTGGAATTGGAAGTACTAATGACCAAAAGCTTCCAACCATGCTGACAGGGTTAGGAGAGATTGCATCGATAAGCGCGGGCAACTCCCATGCTGCGGCAGTGACCAAGGACGGTCAGGTGCTCACTTGGGGAACAAACGGCTCCGGAGAGCTTGGGATCGGTTCAGTAGACGGTCATATATTTCCGCAGAAAGTGAACGAGCTGCAGGATGTGGTTTCCGTAACCGCTGCGTTTAACTTTACCTTTGCCGTAAAAAAAAGACGGCACGGTCTCCTCGTGGGGCAGCAATGTTTACGGGCAGTTGGGAGACACTACCCTTTTGAATCAGAGTTCGCCGGTTCCCATGACGGCAATGGATCAGGCTTCCGCTGCTGTTCCAGTGCCAGGCTCCGGTCCGGCACTGCTGTCGGGAATTGCCGCCGTACCTTTGGCCGCAGGTGATAGCGCAGCAGCAGCAGTGACAAGCGGGCGGGTGTACACTTGGGGAGATAATGTTTTCGGACAGCTAGGAGACGGGACAAATGCATCCAAAGTGTCTCCCCAGCTTATATCGCTCACAGATACGGCAGCCGTGTCGGCAGGGGCATCTCATCTTTTGGCAGTCAAAAAAGGACGGGACGGTATGGTCTTGGGGTCTGAATTTCTTCGGTCAATTGGGAGACGGGACAACCGATAACAGAACCTCGCCATCCCAAATCCCTTCCCTTAAAGGTGTCGCTGCAGCAGCGGCGGGAAACAACCACTCGGTCGTTCTGTTGAATGATGGAACGGTGTGGACCTTTGGAGACAATACGTTAGGCCAGCTTGGCGATGACAGCAATTCGTTAAGCCGGTCCCTGCCGCTGTCCGTTCCTTCGTTAAGAAATATCGTATCGATTGCTTCCGGTGCGAATTTCACATTGGCATTGCAGAATAACGGAACGGTTTGGGCTTGGGGGGACAACACCAACGGCCAGCTCGGGGACGGAACGTTAGCTTCCAGACGCCAACCCGTGCAGGTAACCGGATTATCCGGCGTAACAGCGGTTTCCGCGGGGAAAAAAATCATGCTCTTGCGCTTAAAAGTGACGGTACCGTCTGGGCCTGGGGATATAACCAGTTCGGCCAGCTCGGCGACGATAATACAAGCAATCATTTGAAACCGGTGCAGGTCAGCGGAATTTGGGATGTTAAGGCGGTCGGCGCCGGGGGCTACCACAGTTTGGCGTTGAAAAAATGACGGAAGCGTATGGAGCTGGGGCTACAACGCCTTCGGACAGCTTGGCATCGGTACGGCGGCCAGTCAAAGCACTCCCGCGCCAGTGAACAGTTTGGCGAATATAGACAAGATCCGGGCCGGAGGTTCGTCCAGTTTCGCTGTAAAGGGCGACACTCTCTGGTCCTGGGGAGCGAACTATTCCGGCCAGCTGGGGGACGGTACGCGCAGCAATCGGCGGATACCGGTCCAGATTAGCGGCATCGGCCCCAAATTCACCGATCTGGCAGGGCATTGGGCAAGCGAATCGATATATAAAGCTGCTCAAAAAAGGTTATGTCGACGGCTACAGCGACGGCTCTTTCAAACCGGAAGACCGGGTTACCCGCGCCGAATTTATAAAAATGGTGGCCACGGCTTTACAGCTTCCCGCCGAGCCTTTGATTCAGGCTGACTCTTGGTATCAAGGATATGCCAATGCGGCCCGGGCTGAAGGCATTGTTCAGGAAGGGGATCTCGAGGGGGATTGGAACCAGCCGATCAGCAGGAAAGAAATGAGCGCGGTCGCCCTCCGGGCAGTCGATTCCTCGCTGCATAAGCCGAAGACCTTGATGAGTACCGATTATGTCCTGTTTAATGCTGTCGTCAAAGGCATTCTGCAGGCTTGACCGGAGGCCGCCTTGCTCCCGAAGAAGCCACAACACGTGCTCAGTCGGTCTCGGTAGTGGAACGGATCCTGTCTGTGCAGCAGGGAAATACGCTGCCTGTCGACGAGATGGCGGTTCAAGCCGCCGAGTCTGCTTATCACTCGTCAATAAGGCGGTAAGATATATCCCGACAGTCACCTGCAAGCGGTGAAAAGGCTTCCTGGATATGATACAATACGGAAAACAGACCATTTTGAAAGGCAGCTGGGGACATGATGACCATCAAAAAAAATTTGGGGCTGGATCACATCCATTGGAATTGCTTTTGTCTTCACGCTCTTCATCGGCGTCTTTCTTGTTCAACCCTATAAAATAGAAGGCCACTCCATGGATCCCACCCTGCACGACAAGGAACGGGTTTACGTTTCGAAACTGCCGCATACTTTTGCCTACCTGCCTGAATATGGGGATATCGTCATTATCGACAGCCGTGTAGACCGCAGCCGCTCTTTTAAAGACGATATTATGGATTATCCCTTGATACAGCTTATGACGGGGCCTGCGGACCACACTTTCTTTGTAAAAAAGGGCTATCGGCAAGCCGGGGGATACTTTGGAATTCAAAGATCATAAAGTATACCGAAACGGTGAAGCTCTCAATGAACCGTATCTCAAAGAAACGATGAATTATGCTTCGGATAAAAAAAATGGATCGTACCGGAAAACCACATTTTTTGTAATGGGCGACAACCGCAACAACAGCCTGGACAGCAGAGAGCTCGGATTCATTCCTCTTGATCATGTGATGGGAAAGAAACTGCTGCAATAATACTTAATAATGGAAAAAAAAGCGGGTGCACTTATGTCTCATATCATGTCAATGTACAAGCAGTTGGCCCAAATGAAGGTCATCGATCTATCCCATGTGCTGGAAGAGGATATGCCCGTGTATCCCACGCATTCGAGATATTTTCATACGCTGTGGGACAGCTTTGAAACCGGAAGCCCGGCTATGGTGTATCAGCTGATCATCAATGAACACTGCGGAACGCATATGGATTCTACGGCGCATTTTTTTTGCGGAAGGACCATCCTGAACACAGGGATATGGCGGATACTCCGGTGAACCGGTTTTTTTTGGCCGGGCGCTGACATTGGATTTTTTTTCAAGTTACAGAGATACGGACCCCGTCTCACAAAACGAGATTGAACTGTGGGAGAACAGCAATTTTGCCATCGAAGAGGGGGACATCGTGCTGTTCCGGTTCGGCTGGGACCGCTACTGGGTACCCCGTTCGGCCGATTCGGCTATACCCGTTTTTTGGCCCGGGCTTAGCGGTGAAGCCGCACAATACCTTGCCGGGAAAAAGATCAAAGCCGTGGGATGCGACACTTTGGCTATAGACAGCTCTTATTCGGGTGCAAACCCGGCTCATTATGCGCTGCTTGGCAGCGGAATCAACATTATCGAGAATTTGACACGGCTGGAGGAAATCGTGGGAGAGTCGCTGCTTTTTTTTGCCTTTCCTCTCAAAATCAAAGAGGGATCCGGCTCTCCGATCCGGGCTCTGGCATTCAAGTAGGCTGCCAGCTTCCGATTCAATCGTTCTTATATCATTCCAGCCCGGATTCATGAGCGTCTTGATTTTTTTTCTTGCTTCGATTTTTTTCCGCTTTACAATAATGAAAACCAGAATGATTACGAGCAGGCAGACGATCATAACAGGTATAAAAAAATCCCGAGGTGGTCCATAAATTCCTGCATCCGCTTCCAGTGTTTTCCAAGTATTTTTCCCGCAGTGATAAAAAGTGAAGCACCACAGGCTGGCGCCGGTATAAGCCACTAACATGTAATTCCGGAAGTTCATACGCGAAATTCCTGCCAAATAAGCGGCAATATGGCGCAGTCCGGTCACATAATAGCTTACGAATATAATAAAGAAGCCGTATTTTTTTTGGAAAAGAAGCTGCGATTTCTCAATTTTCGCCGCGGTGATGAAGATGTAAGGGCCGACTTTTCTCAGAAAAGGCAGACCGAGCCTCATCCCGAGGAAGTAGCTGATTGAAACGCCGCATATCGCCCCCAGACAGGCGCTGAGAAGCGACATTTCATAGGATAAAAGCCCCTGCTGAACCATATACCCGACAAAGGTCATAAGGATTTCATCAGGAAAAGGCAGACCAATGATACCGAGCGCCATAGCTGCAAATATTCCAAGATATCCGAATTCCCCGATCAGCGTGATAAAGGTTTGTTCCATTGGTTGTTCCGACCCGCCTATCTGTTGGTTGACTTGTTCCTACTATATAATGCTGCGCTGACCAAAAAAATATGGCGGCATCTATCTAAAGCTACAGCACAATTGTTAACAGAGATGCAGAACTGCTTAAAATTTTTATGAATTTTCAAAGTTAATATAGTAAAAGGAGGGATGTTCATGGCTACACTGGCTAAAGCGATTATTTTAGCGGCTCAAAATCATGAAGGACAAACGGATAAAGGCGGCAATCCCTATGTTTTTTTTCATCCGTTTCGCTTAATGCTGAGAGCTTTGACGGAAGAGGAGCAGATCGTCGCCGTTCTCCATGATACCATTGAGGATACGACGCTTACACTGGATGATTTGCGCAATGAAGGATTCAGCGAGGAAATCGTGGCGGCGGTAGACAGCTTGTCCAAAAGAAAAAAAAGGAGCCGTACGAGGATTTTATTGTGCGTATTAAGGAAAACTCCCTCGCCCGGAGAGTAAAGGTGCTGGACCTTCAAGACAATATGGATTTGACGCGAATAAAAAAAATGACGGACAAAGACCGCAAGCGGCTGGAAAAAAATACAGCAAGGCGCTGGACGTTTTGCTAGGTTGACACCCAAGAATACACTTAAACGCAAGGCAGGTGCCCCGCATGGAACCATTTAAAATGGAATCGATTTTTGACGCTATCGGGGAATTGTTTTCAGACGAAACCTCTATCGCCGTTTCCAATACAAAGGAATACATCTATTACCGGCCCAGCAAAAGGATCAATCTTAAAATAAAGCAGGGCGATCCTATAAAGGAAGGGACGATAACGCATAAAGCGTTAGCCGCCCAGCAAAGAATCTCCGAGTTTATTGACCGGGATATCTTCGGAGTCCCTTATTACGGCATGGCTGTCCCTTTGTTCAGCGGTGGTGGGACGGAAGGCTGTGTCTCGGCCATTTTTTTCCCACCTTGACGACAGGAAAATCGGTGGTAACCGTGAAATATGAGGACGGTTGGGTTCCGGTTCCTTACAGTGATGTCATGTATCTGGAAGCAAGCGACCGCAAAACGTATGTCGCAGCGGAGAAGCTGACCGGCATTCATAAATATACACTGAACGAGTTTGATTTCCTGCTGCCGAAAGATCATTTTGTTCGCTGTCATCGTTCGTTTATAGTGAATGTGAACCATATCAAGGAAATTTATCCGGACACTTCGAGCCTCGTGCTGATTATGAAGAACGGGGCGAAGATTTCCGTAAGTCAATCGTATGTCAGTTATTTCCGAAAACTACTTGGCTTCTGAATATATTTCTGTGCTTCATGCCGAAATAACTATGCTTCGCCCGGTATTTTCCCGTTTTCATCCACAAATGGCTTCCTTCCGTTTGACATAGGTTAAAATAATGTAAAGCACAAATGGAATGGGGAGCTGATGGAAAACGCTTGCACTCGAATCAGAAATCACCGCTTACAAGACAGGGTCGTATCTGCGCAGGAAGCTGCATCCTGGATCAAGGACGGTATGACATTGGGCCTAAGCGGCTTTACCCGGGCCGGAGACGCTAAAGCGGTTCCCTTTGCGCTAGCTGAACGCGCAAAAAACCGACAAGCTGAAAGTCAATGTGTATACCGGAGCTTCGCTTGGATCGGATATTGACAAATTATTCGCCGAAGTCGGCCTGCTGCACAAACGTCTTCCTTTTCAGGCAGATCCTACGATGAGAAAAAAAGATAAACCAGGGCGAGTTTTATTTTATAGATCAGCATTTATCCAAAACTTCGGAGATGGTACGCGCGAGTGTTTTGGACCCTATTGATTTCGCTATAGTGGAAGCGATTGCAATAACGGAGGACGGCATGATTATCCCGACGACCTCCGTAGGGAATTCGATGGTATTCGCACAGTACGCGAAATCGGTGATCGTTGAAATCAACCTGGCTCAACCGCAGTCATTGGAAGGGATACATGATTTGTACGAACCAGGCAAACAAGGCGAACGTTCACCTATCCCGCTGACGAAACCGGATGACCGCATGGGGACTACAGGGATAGCAGTTGATATCAGCAAAATACGGGGGATCGTTTTTTACTAACCAGGCCGATTCGCCGTCGACAATCACCGCACCCGACGAGGAAACGGAAACGATAGCGCGGCATCTGACAGAGTTTCTTCGCGGAGAGGTGCGGGAGGGACGCTTAACGAACAGCCTTGCCCCGCTGCAATCAGGGATTGGGTCCGTTTCCAATGCGGTCTTTCACGGTTTCCTGGAATCGGAGTTTACGGATCTCAAGGTCTATTCCGAAGTTTTGCAGGATGCTGTGTTCGAATTAATGGATGCCGGTAAAGTCAGCTTTGCCTCCTGCTGTTCCATTACGCTTTCGGCTGCAAAGATGGATCAGGTGTTTCCTGATCTCGAGAAATACAGGGACAGGCTGATCTTGAGGCCGCAGGAGATTTCCAATCATCCTGAGGTCATACGCCGGATGGGATTGATCGCAATCAATACAGCGTTGGAGTTCGATATCTACGGCAACGTAAACTCGACGCATGTGATGGGGACGCAAATGATGAACGGCATTGGGGGATCGGGAGATTTTGCCCGAAACGCCCGTATTGCGATCTTTGTCACCAAATCCATCGCGAAAGAAGGGAACATTTCGTGTATCGTGCCTTTTGTTTCGCATGTGGATCACACGGAGCATGATGTGGATGTCGTTGTCACAGAGCAGGGATATGCCGATTTAAGAGGGCTTGCGCCGAGAGAACGCGCCCAGCTCATCATTGAACGTTGTGCACATCCTATGTACCGTGAGCCCCTGTTGGAGTACTACAATGAAGCGTTAACCAGAGGCGGGCAAACCCCGCATGTGTTGGAAAAAAAGCGCTGTCTTGGCATACGAATTACGCGCAGCACCGAACAATGCTTCAGAAGGTTCTGCAAAGAGGATAAGGAGAACCGTCAGGATGATCTGTTCCTGACAGTTCTTTTTTTGGTCCTAGTCCACACGTTCTTTTCCCACGTCCGCCTCTCCCGGCGCGCGTTATGGCGCTGCACGGCGGGTTGTCAGACCCCATTCGTCTATACTGGGCGTACCGCTTTCGTATCCGCAGCACGCTCGATCTATTGCGGCTAAATTTTTTGTTTTCATGCACACGTTAAACTAGTATAATAGAAAAAAAGAAAGCATTTTCATTATAACGGTGTGAATAAGGGGATGAGCATACTATGGACAAGAATGACGGTATGAATTACGCGCCGCAGGGCAAGCCGAACAGAGTGGTTGAGCCAGGCGAATTCAGGTTTGCGGCGGTTGCATTGGACCACGGGCATATTTATGGAATGTGCAACGGATTAGTGGAAGCAGGTGCGGAACTGACAGCGGTATACGACCCGGACCCCAATAAAGTACAGGCTTTTATCGCCAAATTCCCGCAAGCCAGAGCCGCGGCGTCGGAGGAAGAAATTCTGAGCGACCCTTCCATCCTTCTGGTGGCCTCTGCGGCTGTTCCATCGGAACGCGGCCCGCTGGGACTGAGAGTGATGGAGCACGGAAAAGATTACTTTACGGATAAAGCTCCTTTTACGGCACTTGAGCAGTTGGAAGCGGCAAGGGACAAAGTAAAGATGACCGGCCGGAAATATATGGTTTACTATAGTGAAAGGCTTCATGTTGAATGCGCTGTCTTCGCCGGCCAGTTGATCGAACAAGGGGCCATCGGCCGTGTGGTGCAGGTGATAGGAACAGGCCCCCACCGTTTAAATGCGCCGTCGAGGCCGGAATGGTTTTTTTCCAGCTTGAGAAATACGGCGGAATTCTTTGCGATATCGGAAGCCATCAGATCGAGCAATTCCTGTATTACACCGGTGCCAAAGACGCGACCGTCGCGCACAGCAAAGTGGCTAACTATAACAGCAAGGATTATAAAGAGCTGCAGGATTTCGGCGATGCCACGCTAATTGCCGACAACGGCGCAACAGGATATTTCCGGGTGGATTGGCTGACGCCTGACGGGCTCGGCACTTGGGGGGACGGAAGGACGATCATCCTGGGAACCGGTGGATACATAGAGATGCGCAAATACATTGATGTCGCCAGGGACCGTAAGGGAGATCATCTATTCCTGGTGAACCACGAAGGAGAGAAGCATTTTGAACTGGGCGGCCAAGTGGGATTCCCATTTTTTCGGGCAGCTCGTTCTGGACTGCATCAACCGTACGGAGAACGCCATGACGCAGGAGCACGCTTTTAAAGCCGCTGAGCTATGCTTGATCGCGCAAAAGCAGGCGGTTCAGGTAGAGTAGTTTTGATCAAAATATTTATCGATATTATAAATAAACTTCATCAAATGGGTTTCAATTCGTCCTAATGAGGTTATTCATATATACGCAGCTTTCCTTCTGCTGCTGAGAACCTTTAAGGATGTGAACATTATGATCAACACAAAGGGTTTGCATCACACTGACAATGTTGTTGCTGAGACGGGAAAGTACATTTGTGAGGCAGGTCAGGCGCAGGAATTGATGCATGGAGATACCTTTCCGGCATGTCCAGTGACGGGGAAGAACACCACGTGGAGACATAGTGCACACAAGCATAACACCGGAGAGATCGTGACGGAAACCGGCAGCTACAGCAGTGATACGGCTGAGCACATTATGCTTCAGGCCGGCGAAGTGTTTCCGAACTGCTTGAGATCGGGCACTCCTACCCAATGGACCCATGCCGAACACGTTTAATTACTGGCAAAAGTCGTTGTATTCCACAGTCGCTCATAATGTCGCTAATATAAACGGGTCACTCACCAGGACCGGTTCTCGCAGCGGAGCCGGTTCTGTTTTCATTATTATGCCATTTCATGATATGCTTAGAAAGGATATACATACCTGCTTAAGGAGGGATTCATGAATGAAATATTTTGCCGTTTTCCTGAAAATGTTCGATGAAGCCAAAAGCTTGCAGTACCGGCCGGAGCATCTGCCTTTCTGGACGAGCAGCGTTCTAAAGGCACTCTCTTTGCCAGCGGGCGATTTGTCGACGGCGCGGGCGGCCTCGTTATTTATAAAGCAATTCACTGGAAGATATCCGCGAGATCGCCGAGAAGGACCCTTATATTATTGAAGGCGCCAGGACATTGGAGATCCATGAATGGGATGCCAATATTGCCTGAACGAGTAAAGTTTGAAGGTCGCGGGGCTGGCATGTCGAATCGGTATCTCAAGCTGTTTACAGTTCTGCTTCCGACGATAATTATCGGCAGCTTCGAGTTTATACGGCATGGCTTTCTCATGCCGTATTTGACCATGGAAGCGGGCAATTTTGTTATTGTCCTGGTCACGTTGGTTCTCTCTTATTTGTTCTCTAACTGGATGTTCAACCTGATTGAAGCGAACAACGCCAAGCTGTCCGCGGAACAGTCCAAGCGAGCAGTATATGAAGAAAGAGAGCGGCTAGCCCGGGAACTACACGATAATATTGCGCAAATTCTTTTTTTTCCTCAATGTGAAGCTCAAGATGGGCCATATCGACGAAGCCCGTTCCGCCATCTCGGAGATCGACAACCATCTGCGGCAGGCGATTTTTTTAATTTGAGGCAGCCACCGGATTCCGAGGTCAAGTTCCAGGATAGGTTGCACAAATGGCTGGAAGAGTGGAGCTTGGTGGCGGGGATCGAGGTAGAGCGTGAAATCGGCATCACGGACCGGACCTTTACTTCGTCTGAGGAAATGCTTATGTTCGGCATCATCCAGGAGGCTTTTACCAATATCCGGAAGCATTCCGGAGCTGAGAACGCCCGACTTACGCTAACAGGAACCGCCGGCAGCTGGGAACTGACAATCGAGGATGACGGCATTGGGCTTGAACGGCCGGGCTCGGCCAACCAATACGGCATATCCATGATCCGTAAGAGGGCAGGCGACCTGCAGGCGGATTTTAATATAGGCAAAAAAGCGGGACAAAGGCACCATAATCCGGCTGCATTCGCGGAAGGGAGCGCCTTAGACAATGACGATGTACAAGGTCTTGATTGCGGACGATCATCCTTTTGCCAGAGAAGCTGTAAAAAAGCCTGCTTACTGACGATCCCTCCTTCCGGGTCATCGGCGAAGCATCCAGAGGCAGCGAGGCGGTGGCTTTATGCGGACAACTGGAGCCCGATCTGGTGTTGATGGACATCCGCATGTCCGACCTGAACGGTTTGGAGGCTGCCAGAAGGATTAAACAGTCCCATCCCCATATCAAAATCGTCATGCTGACGGTGTCCGATGATATCGCTGATCTGTTCACCGCTATCCAGTTTGGGGCACAGGGATATTTGCTAAAAAAATATGGACCCGGGCGATTGGATAAAGTATCTCCGGGCTTTGCTGGATGAGAATGCTGAGGTTTCCCGCGGGATGGCGGACAAGCTTTTTCTCAGGTTCCGGTCAGGTTCTGTGTCTTCGGATGTCGATCCCGGCGTATTGACCAGAGGGAGCGGGAGATAGTGGCCTGTGTCGCCACGGGTGAGAGCAACCGCCGTATCGCTGAGAGGCTGAGCCTTTCCGAAAACACGGTAAAGAACCATCTGAAGAACATTCTTCACAAATTGTGTTTGGAAAACCGGGTACAACTCACGGCTTATGCGTTCAGAAACGGATTCACGCTTTCGTCAAACAATCCATAAAAAATGGCCCAACCGGGCCATTATTTTTTTTGCCATTTGTGGGATAAAGTGATGAATAGAAAGAAGGGAGCGCCGTCTCAATTCGATACCGGTATTTATTTATCATCATTCTATTATTTTTTGTTCACGTTTCCAAATTCGGCAGGTGCACATGCCGTTCTGGAAAAAAAGCGGTTCCCGGGCCGGAAAGCCGGATGGACGCATCTCCCGCGGAGGTTCGCTTAACATTCAATGAATCGTTGGAAACTCAGCTGTTCTATATCAGGGTGCTGGACTCAAACGGCAGGAAGGTCACATCCGATAAAGCCGTTATGAGCCTCGACCGCAAAGAGATTGCTGTGCCGCTTCCTGCCTTGAAAGAGGGATATTACACCGTCTCTTATCATGTCATTTCCCAGGACGGTCATCCGATTGACAGCTCCTACATTTTTTTGTGTAGGGTATCCGTCTCCTCAGTCGCAAGCTCCGCAACACCTCGGCGGATACGGGCCTCGAGATCAGCTTTCATTTGCGCAGCTTTTGGGTTTTGCATTCCGAATCGTGTACTATCTGATCTTTCTCACTGTCACTGGTTGGGTATTATTGAGGCTGGTATATCCGCCTGAACCGGACGAAGCCAGACGAATCAACGATTTATGGAGACTGAACCTGCTGCGGATAATGCTGCTTTCGCTGATTGCAATGATAGGCTTTCAGCTACCCAACTATATCGAGGACTGGGATCCCTCCCAGCTGGGACATCTGATATTTGCGACAACGGTTGGCATTTCATGGCTGATATCGCTTGTTCTTACATTTGCAGCATTTGCTTATTTGGGGCGCAGAAGATGGTTCTCGTGGGTATGGCTGGCCGGAACGCTGATTTCCGAAAGCATCAACGGCCATGCCATTGCCACCGGGAATTCCGTATTTAATACTGTCATTCTGGACATAGTCCATCTCATGGCGGCTTCTTTCTGGGTGGGCGGTCTGTTCTATCTTCTCATTCATTGGAAAAAGAACCGGGAGCATGCACGAAGCTTTCTGCCGGTTTTCTCAAACATGGCTTTCTACAGCATTCTTTTCCTGGTTGCCACCGGCGTTCTGTGGACTTTAGTCATGGTCCCTCATTTGAAATATCTGCTGTATACCGCCTGGGGAAACCTTCTGATCGCCAAAAGCGCCCTCGTTATCCTTGTCATTGCAGCCGGCTATGCGATCAGGATTTTTATGAAACGGAATAAGGGAAATGCTGTTCATACAGCGGTAAAAGCGGATTTCGGCATCATGCTGGCTATTGTTGGGATCGTCGGCGTGTTTACTTACTTGAATCCGCTGCCTCAGAATGCGCCGCTCCATTGGCATGTGATGGCGGAGAAGATCCACATGACTGCCCGCATTACACCGAACAGCCCGGGAACCAACAAATTCACGGTCCGCGTCTGGCTGCCGGAACAGCGGGACATGCCTAAATATGTACAAATGTATCTCAATTACAAGGATGATCCAGAAGTGGCGCCGATCGAGGTTCCTTTGGAAGCTTCCAAGGGGCTGGAGCCGGAGCTCTTTCCGGGATTCAAACAGTTCAGCTACGAGAAAGAAGGACCTTACCTGCCGTTTGCGGGCCGGTGGGAGCTGGAGGTCCGTGTAATGGACAGCAATGATGAGGAGACAGTGTACCGCAAAGAAGAGTCAGTCTATTAATCAGGGGGGTTCTTTACAAAATGAAAAAAGAAAATAGGTCTGTTATTCACGTCTGTCGCTCTGAGCATCGGTCTCTTTGCGGGTGTGGCAAGCGCCCACGTCACAGTTAGTCCGAAAGAAACGAGCCAGGGCTCTTATGAGAAGTTCACCGTTCGTGTTCCAACAGAGAAGGAGTCGGCTACAGTAAAGGTAGAATTGAAGATTCCTGTCGAGTCGGTGGACATTTCCAGGGTGGAGCCGAAGCCGGGCTGGAAATACGAGATGGCCAAGGGAGCCGACAACAAAACAACCGCCATCGTATGGTCCGCAGCCGGTGAGGGGCTTGGACCAACCGAATTTGGTGAATTCAATATCCAGGGAAAAGTGGCGGACAACGCTCCCAAATCACCTGGAAAGCCGTCCAGACTTATAAAGACGGTTCTATTGTGGAATGGACGGGAGCGCAGGATGCGAAAACTCCGGCGTCCGTTACAACGGTTAAACCGAAGCAGGCCGGAGCCGCGGACGGCCATGGAGCGCCAGCTCCAGCCGCAGGGGCCGCGGACGGGCACGGATCGGCG
>BBFE01000068.1 GCA_001313085.1 Paenibacillus sp. JCM 18996
AGTACTATTTTCAAAACGGCGAAAGCATTATTGGAGGAATAAGTATGGTTGATGTTTTAACAGAAATAATAATAAATTGTCCTCGTGATAAAGTTTCAGAATATGCAACGAACCCTGACAATGCTCCTGAATGGTATGTGAATATTAAATCGGCAGAATGGCAAACACCAAAACATTTGATGATCGGTTCTAAAGTTGCATTTAAAGCACAATTCCTGGGAAGACAACTTTCGTATGTATATGAGATAACGGAATATATACCAGGACAATTGCTTGTAATGAATACTGCGGATGGACCTTTTCCAATGAAAACAACTTACACTTGGGAAGCCGTTGATGGAAACTCAACCCGAATGACATTGCGAAACCAAGGTAATCCGACTGGGTTTTCAATGTTATTTGCTCCTTTTATGTCATTGATGATGAAAAGAGCAAATAACAAGGACTTGAAAAGAATCAAGTATATTCTTGAAAAAAAAGTGCTTCGTAAATCCGTCACCTTACATAGTTCAGCAATTTGCTAAAACTGGCTGACCTCATAATACGACGGAAACGATAGTTCAGAATAAACCGATTAATGTGGCGGTTTTTTTATTTGGTCACAAATCAACAATCAAGGATAACAGAGCCTTTTAAAAAAAAGAAAGCCTAAGATCATCGTTTATATATATCATCAAATTTTTTTTGTCCCATTGTTTCCAATGGAATTCAAGTAGTTGGCAAAATGTTTTCATATCCCAATCGTCAAACAATCTTTCTCCATAAAGATCGTGCGAAATAATTGTGAGAAAGCGCTGGAACGTGCGGAGGACATGTTCTTGCGTGGCAAGTTCGATAAAACTAAGTATAATCGGTATCAAACGAGATACCAAGGTGAAATTCTGAATCTGATAGTTGAGCTTGATGAATTGGAAAGGTCAATCGAGGTTCAACGTACCTCACGTTTCAGACGAAGATCGACTTAAAGCAATAAAAGCCTTTAAGGAAGCGTGGAACACAGACGATATTACAGCAGAAAACCTAAACAGAACTTGCGAAAGCAGTGATTGGCCGTATAGAGTACATCCGCGAAAACGATAATGTCCAATTAAATGTCAAGTTTCTATAAGTTTCAGAAGCGAGCCCATGCCAATTTCGGTATGGGTTTTTTTCCTTTTCTTAGGGATATGCTAAGATCGTATTGTGGACGTAAATTATTCCAGATCGGAGTTGTTTAAAAAATGCTCGATACAACCGAAAAAAACACAAACACAGACCTAACCGTTTGATAAATGAAAAGTCGCCGTATTTACTACAACATGCTTACAATCCTGTCGATTGGTTTCCGTGGGGAGAAGAAGCGTTCAGTAAGGCAGCAAGGGAGAGCAAGCCTGTATTCTTATCGATAGGCTATTCCTAGCCTTCGGGCTATGAATAAGAACATATGATTGGTTATACTATCAACTTGCCATTGGTGTCATGTAATGGAGAGGGAGAGCTTCGAGAACGAGGAAGTGGCCGAGCTGCTAAACCAAGATTTTGTATCCATCAAAGTGGACCGCGAGGAAAGACCTGACGTCGATCATCTCTATATGTCGGTGTGCCAGGCGATGACGGGGCAGGGGGGATGGCCGCTCACTATCGTGATGACTCCCGAGAAAAAAAGCCGTTTATTGCCGCAACGTACATACCAAGGGAACGCAAATACGGCAGGCGCGGCTTGATTGAGCTACTGCCCCAGATAGCAGGGAAGTGGAAAGAGGACCGCGAGGGAGTCTCCGGGATTGGGGATCAGGTAGTGGACGAAACGCAGAAGCGGTTGATCGCCAAACTGAAGGGCCAAGTATCCGAGCAGACGCTGGAGAAAGCTTACCGTATTTATGCAACGACGTTTGACGGGGAGTACGGCGGTTTTGGGGATGCTCCGAAGTTTCCAACGTCGCACAATCTGTCCTTTTTTTTGATAAGATACTACAAGAAAACCGGGGAAACTCATGCTCTCAATATGGTGGAGAAAACGCTGGATTCGATGAACCGCGGCGGGATGTACGACCATATCGGCTTTGGCTTTGCCAGGTACTCTACAGACGGGCAGTGGCTTGTTCCCCATTTCGAGAAAATGCTGTATGATAACGCACTGCTCGCCATGACTTATGTGGAGGCCTACCAGGTCACCGGCAAAAAAGAAGTACGCCGACGTGGCGGAGCAAATCTTTACCTACGTGCTTAGAGATATGACCGATGAAGGCGGCGCGTTCTACTCTGCGGAGGATGCCGATTCCGAAGGGGTGGAAGGAAAGTTCTATGTATGGACTCCTGAAGAGGTTCTTGAAGTTTTAGGCTTGGAAGAAGGAGAGCTCTTCGCGGAAGCGTACGACATCACGGAGGAAGGCAACTTTGAGGGGCAAAGTATACCCAATCTCATCCACACCTCACTGGAATCCTTTGCGCAGCAGAAGGGGATCAAGCCTGCCAAGCTCATGCAAAGACTGGAAGCGTCACGCCAAAAGCTGTTTCAACACCGCGAGCAAAGAATTCATCCCCATAAGGACGACAAAATCCTCACCGCATGGAACGGCTTGATGATTGCGGCCCTGGCAAAAGGCGCAAAAGCTCTGCAGAAAAGTGAATATGCAGATGCGGCACGAAAAGCAGCCGATTTCATTCTGCACCGCTTGGTCAGGGAAGACGGAAGGCTGCTGGCCGGTACCGGGATGGAGAAGCGGCTTTTGCAGGATACGTGGACGATTATGCTTTCCTGATCTGGGGGATCATCGAGCTGTACGAAGCGACTTTCGAGATCGGGTATCTGAAAAAAAAGCGGTTGAGTTGAACGAACAGATGCTGCGCCTGTTCTGGGACGAAGAGAACGGAGGGTTTTTCTTCTACGGCTCCGATGCGGAACAGCTCTTTACCCGCCCCAAAGAGATTTACGACGGGGCCATGCCCTCCGGAAATTCAGCGGCTGCTTTGAATCTGCTGCGACTGTCAAAGCATACATACGACGCCAGGCTGTCGCAAAAAAAGCCGATGAACAGATCGAAGCTTTTGCCGGTGCGGTCAACACTTATGCTGCGGGACATGCTCTTTTCCTTATGGCGCTTGATTACGCGTTTGGACCAGGCCAGGAGATTGTGATCGCGGGCGATCCTCAGGAGGAAGATACGCGTGAGATGCTTCGCACCGTGCAGCAAAAAATTTCTTCCATACGCGATTCTTCTGCTGCATCCGTCCGGTCAAGCAGGGGAAGCGGTCAGGGAGTTGATCCCTCTCGTCAGGGACAAGATAGCCCTCGGAGGAAAAGCGACGGCATATGTATGCGAGAATTTCGCCTGCCACGCTCCGACCAACGATTTGGAAGAGCTTGAGGAGCTATAAAAAGCAACAAAACAGGCCGAGCGCTCATGGTGAGCGTCCCGGCCTGTTTTAATGCGGTACTAATTCTGAGGATAAAGGTTAACTTCACTTTGGAAATTCATTTAAGGATCAATATTTCTTTTGCAGCATCGTTTTCCACAGATCAAGGGTATCGTATCCGAGACGCCAAGCCGCTACTCCGGCAAGGTCGTATTTTTTTTCGCTATGTCCAGACGCGCCATGACGGTTTCTTCATTTTCCAGCCAGAGTACGTACTTAAAACCGCCTTCTTCATACTCCGCCTTGTATTGGTTAAAGCTGGCGTCCCAGGTTAGAACCGCTTTTTTTCGCGGCAAGCAGCTCCGGAACGCTCTTCATGTAAACCGCGCGGTTCGATACGCCCTTGCCGGAACTGTCCAGCTTCCACTCCCGTACATAGAAAGGAATACCCATGATCAGCTTATCTCGGGGAATCCCGTAGGAAAGGAACTCTTTAATTCCTTCCTCGGCCCACTGCAGCCCTGCGACGGAGCCAGGTGTGGCACTGCCGCTGTAATATTGGTCATATGCCATAATCATTATATAATCGGCGATATGGGCCAGTTTCTCGTGGTCGTACGCGCCAGATGGTTCCATTTCACGCTGCCTCTCGGCAGGTCGATGGAGAGCGTGAGGCCGCGCGCGTGGGCTCCATCCGCAAATTTCTGCACAAACGCTGTGTAAGCGGCGCGGTCTTTGCCGAGCAAAGCTTCAAAATCGAGATTCAAGCCGTCAACCCCGATTTCAGCTGCACGCCCAACGACCGATGCAATGAATTTATTCTGTGCTTCTGCGTTAGCAGGAACAAATTCGTCATATTTCCGTCAAATTGATTATGAATAAGCGGATGAACCTGAATCCCTTGTTTCTTCACGATATCGACGGCTTCTTTGTTTGAACTGTCTTTAAGCCCGCCGTCCTTATCAGCTAATTGGAAGAATGTTGGAGAATCGGCATCCAGTCCGGTTGTTCCCGCCACATGCGCTTTTACCGTGTTCGCATCCGATTGGCCGTTCCAGCCCCAGAACATCAGCTGGCGGTAATTTGTCCACAAGGTGACGCCGTCCAAGGCTCGTATCGAGCTGCGGCTGTACTTGAGAGCAAGGTCTAAAGCACCGGCAATCGTATTGGAGTCGGCAATAAGAGCCTCTTTTTGATATACACCATAATAAGGATGATTGCTCCAAATGGCTTTTCCGTTCAGCATAATCGAAGAATGCGACAGCTGCCTGGCATAATCCGCGGCTTCGTCCAGAGATACGAACTCGGCCATTGGCGTTTGGTTCTGGTAGACTTTATACTGCATTTCATTCTCAAAAAACTACGCTGTTTGCCGTCGTATTCACGATGTGCGAATTCCCCCAACGGAGCGATTCATTGACGGCGTCTCCCAAATACGCGAATTTCCAGTTCTCAGGAGCGTAGTTTCCTTGCACGACTTGATACATCTTTGCCTGCGTGCGAAGCTGCTGCTTGTCGGCGGAAGAAATGTTGTCCCATACCCAATGATTGTCGTTCAGCTGGATAATGTGGGAGTTTGCCCATCGTGCCGCTTCTTTCAAAGCGTCGCCATAGGATTGGAACTGCCAATCGGGGAGCGTTATATCGCCTTGGTATATTTGATAACGGGGATAATTGTTCCACACCCAGCCTGCTGATTGAAGATCCCTGACACTTGCGTGGCTCCAGCGCCTGGCTTCATTGACGGCATCTTCCAATCTGGAAAACTGCCATTCCGGCAATGTCGTGTCATATTGATACACACGGTAACGGGGGAAATTGTTCCAAACCCACTTGCGTGTGCCGATTTCCTCCACATAGGAATTCGTGTAATATTTCGCATAATTCACAGCGCTGTTCTTATCCGCAAATTCAACCAGCAGATGATCGTTCTGATAGACCCTGTAATTTGTCGTCTTGTCTGCTGCCATAACCGTGCCCTGCGCCATAAGGAATGCCGCAAGGCAGCCGATCCATAAAACCTTCTTCTTCAATCTATCACGCCTCTCCAGTTTCTACTCTCCCTAGTATTAAACGCAGATAGAGTAGAAATGGTTGCGGTAAAGAGGAATTTTCTAGTTGAGGATCTTGATAATACGAAAAGCCGCCTCATCCTCAGATGAGACGGCTTGTGTACGTACAGTTACACCTGCACAATCGCTTCGATTTCATGCTCCAGCCTCAGCTGGATCTGGTCCCTGAACACTCGCATTCCATGTTGATTCAGCATATAGCGTTCGATAGCCTCAAGGATATTGGCCGCTATAAGCACCTGGTTTCTTCCTTGCACGGTGACTTCGGCCGAAAACCCGTAATCGTCGTCATACATCAGCCCGACTTGCACTTCCGTGGGACGGACTCCTTTGCGTTCGGCCATATTCAGGCATATGGCGTTGCTGATCTCCTGCTCCGATAAAATCATGGATTAGTACCTCTTGTGATCGAATTTTTTTCCGGTTCATAAAATATCTGATTACCCCGACAACGAGCGAAATCAGAATCACTATGGCCAGAACGTTCACCATAAAGCCCAGCAGACTGCCGAGCCCCCCATGTGACCGAACAATCCGCCGAAAAGCATGCCGGCGAGTCCGCCGATCATCATTCCCTTCAATAAAGATCCTCCGCCGCTGAAAAAAATCCGCGTTTGGCGGTTGAATTGTTGATCGGATTGGTAGCTGCTTTATCAGGCGCCGGTGTAGGCCGGGTGTAGTTGGTATTAGGCGCTTTGCCCGGAGCGGAAGGCTGTAGCTTCGCGTCGGCGATTTGTAGGAAGCTGCGTCAACCGAAACCGGCGCGGTAAAGCTGAACACAAGGGCGAAGGCCATTACTAGCGCGATCCATTTTTTTGTACATTGTCAGTTTCCTCCTGGGAAGTTATGTTTGTTCATAACTCTAATACGGATAATCTCCTCTATGGTTTCGGATTTTATCCCACCCTGATACAATAATAGAGATAACACGTGTAAATGAGGCGATCAAGTGAACACCTACCCCGAGGAATGGGTGCAGTATCTGGTTTATTTTCACGGTGCGAGGGATTATTTCGAATGCCATGAAGTGATGGAAGCCTACTGGAAAAACCATCCGGGCAGTCCTTGCCGCCCAACCTTTCTGGCTCTGATCCAGATTGCCGTTTCCCTATACCACCACCGGCGAGGAAACCACTCGGGTGCCTATAAATTGATGTCCGGCGCAAGGAGCAATATCCGGCGTGAGCATTTGGACAAGCTCGGTATCGACGGACAGGGATTGATAGAAGTAATAGAGCAAAGGCTTCAGGCGTTTTGCGAGGATGCGCGGCCTCCATTCGCGGATATCTGCATTCCCATAGCCGACGGCCGGCTGCTGGAACAATGCCGAAAAAAGCGCGGAGCGGTCCGGATTCCCTTGGAACGGGCGGTCCGATTTAGCCGATGAGTACTTGATCCACAAGCATAAAAAAGAGGGACCGCTCTGACGTGATTGCGGAGAGGCAGCGCAGTATAGCGCACAAAGCCAGAATGAGGGAGAGCGGCCCTGAATAAGCGGAATGAACCGAAGTAGATACCTGCAGGATACCTCAAAGCCAGGCTGGAGGGGAAAGCGGCCATGCATAAGCGCGATGAAGGGGAGCAAGCCAAAGGTCGGGACGGTTCTCTTATTGTTCGTCGAGGATGAATCTGTCTCGAATTTCTTTGGTGGGAATCATACAGGAGTCCAGCCTGCCGAACCATTGATAACGCCTTTCGGCGATAAGCCGGTAGACAGCGTTTCGCAGCGCTCGGGGTACGAAAATAAAGAGATAGATCAGCTTCCAGAAGCCTGACAAATGTCTGCAGATCCTCAAAGCTGCGTCGGATTCGGTGTAATACTGTCCAGCTTCCATCAGAATTATAGAATCGATATTGGCCAGCTCCGGGCGGCGGGCCACTGCCTCCCGGCCGGCAGCCGACTGCAGCGGAGCAAACCGGAACTTCCCTGCCGGATCGTGCCGGATAATAAAATTTACGGCACCATTGCAGAAGCTGCATACGCCGTCGAATAAAATGATCGAATCCCCTTGTTTTGCCATGGACTGCACCCCTCTCGCAGGAAAACAAAGAAACCTCGCTTCTGGTACCCAGCCGCCAAGATTTCTTTGCGTACGAGCGTGTTACTCGGCAAAGCCTTCTTTTACAATATCAAGCAAACCGGTTTCGGGGTTCATGATCAGGCCGTGCACCGGAACATCTTTCGGCAGAAGTGGATGGGAGCGGACAATATTGACGCTGCGGGTCACGCTCTCTTTTACATCGTCGAAGCCTGTCAGCCATCTGTCAAGGTCTATCCCGGAGTTCCTTATCGTACTGATGGTCTCGTCGCTGATTCCACGCTCGCTGGCTTTGGCGAGAACGGATTGCGGATTCAAGGCCGTCATGCCGCAGCCGTGATGGCCGATGACGAAAATCTCTTTCGCCTGCAGTTCATACACAGCAACCATGATGCTCCGCATTACGCTTCCGAAAGGATGGGAGATGATGGCTCCGGCGCTTTTAATAATTTTGGCGTCTCCGTTGCGCAGGTTCATCGCTTTGGGCAGAAGCTCCACCAGCCGGGTGTCCATGCAGGTTAGAATGACCATGCGTTTATCCGGGAATTTATCGGTCAGAAACTCCTCGTAATCCTTGTTCTCAACAAACTGGCGGTTATACGTTACAATCTCATTCAGTAAACTCATCGGTCATCCACTCCAATACAGGTTTATCTTTTATCTATTATATTTAAGTTTGCGTTGTAGATCTGGTTGTCGCTTTTCAATACGTAACGATGAGAACCGGGCAAATAGTCGATGACCATTTCCTCTTCAAAATATACCTCATGCTTCCGGTCCACTATAACGGGGAAGGGTTCGCCTTCAAGCTCCATATCGTACTCCCTCGACCGGGACACCAGCCAAATGGCGGGTACGCCGTTCACCGCGCAGCCGCATCCCTCCGAATCGAACACCAGTTTCATAAAAGCCGGCTTCTCCTGAATGGAGTGGTTGATTTCATAAACAGCGGTATCCGTAAAAGTTATATGCATGGTCTGTCCTCCTTTTTTTCAATATTTTATCATATTATCCGTTTCTGTTGCGAATGAATTAGTTACCCGCTATGATGAACATAATTATAGTTGAAAGGGGCGGTCGCCTGTGAGCCGAATCGAAGAATTCAGAGCATACATACGCAAAATGAGAAACTATGAAGAAGCGCTTGGCCTGCTTTACTGGGATTTACGGACCGGCGCCCCCAAAAAAAAGGCGTGAATACCAGGTCCGAGGTCATCGGCATGCTTTCGGGAGAGCACTTCCGGATGACGACTTCGGAGGAGATGGGCCGTTATGTGGAGGAGCTGTCGCAGCCCGAACAGTTTGAAGCTTGAGCCGCGTAGACCGCCGCATGGTGGCCGAAGCGAAAAAAGGATTACGAGCGCAGCAGCAAAATTCCGGCGGATAAATTCGAAGCCTACGTGGTACTGACGTCCCAGGCCGAATCCGTGTGGGAGGAAGCGAAGCGCAATAACGATTTTGCAGTATTCCAGCCCTATTTGGAGAAAATTGTGGCGATGAAGTCCGAATTTGTGGAGCTTTGGGGCTACGAAGACAACCGGTATGACACGCTGCTGGATATGTATGAAGAAGGAATGACGGTGAAAAAAAAGCTCGACAGCGTATTCGGGGCTCTCCACGGCAGGCTGGTGCCTCTGCTGTCCGAGATTCAGGGGGCTGCCCAGCCGGACACCTCTTTCCTGCATCAAAGCTTCGACACCGCAAAACAAAAGCAGTTCTCCCTGTTCATCCTGGGGCAGCTGGGCTATGATTTTGAAGCGGGGCGGCTGGACGAGACGGTGCATCCTTTTGCAACGGGGCTGAGTCCAGGCGATGTCAGGGTCACTACGCGATACCTGCCGAACGATGTGGTAAGCGCGCTGTTCGGTACGATCCACGAATGCGGCCACGCTCTGTATGAACAGAATGTGTCACCCGATTTGATAGCACTTCTCTATGCTCGGGCACATCAATGGAATCCACGAATCGCAGTCGCGTTTCTGGGAGAACGTCGTCGGGCGCAGCGTTCCGTTCTGGAACCGGTACTATGGAGATCTGCAGAAGCAGTTTCCGGGGCAGCTCGATCAGGTGCCTGTGGACGTTTTTTTACAAAGCGATCAACCGGGTGGAGCCTTCCCTGATCCGGATTGAAGCGGACGAACTCACTTACAACCTGCATATAATGGTGCGGTATGAGATCGAGAAGGGCCTTTTCAACGACTCGTTCAAGGTGAAGGACCTCCCGGAAGTGTGGAACCAGAAGTACAAAGACTATCTCGGCGTATCACCCAAGACCAATGCGGAAGGCGTGCTGCAGGATGTGCACTGGGCCGGCGGCGATTTCGGCTACTTTCCGTCTTATGCCTTGGGCAACATGTACGCCGCGCAGATTGCGCATACGATGCAAAGGGATATGCCGGAGTTCGACCTGTGGGTCGGGCAGGGAAACCTGGAGCCGATTAAACATTGGCTGGTTGAGAAGGTGTACCGCCACGGCAAGGTGCTGACTCCGAACGAAATTATTACTTCCGTGACGAACGAGGAGTTGAATCCGGAATATCTGGTGGAGTATTTGGAACATAAATATAAGCCGCTGTACGGTTTGAAATAGAGGGGGACCCGCAAGGGTTCTTTTTTTTTTGTTGGCAGGCACCCTCCGCACCTTTTCTGGGCTTATGCATAGGATGGAGTACATATATTATTGGAGGGATTTGTATGAAAAAAAAGGGCTATCGCTGCTCATCGTTGTAATGGTCAGCTTGGGGGTGCTGCTCTCGGGATGTGCCGGAAGCAACGGGCAAACCCGGAAAATCCGGATAGGTGAAGTCACTCGCTCAATTTTTTTACGCTCCTGAATATGTCGCGATGACGCAGGGCTTTTTTTTCAAAGAGGAAGGGTTGGACATTGAGCTCACCACGACACCCGGCGGGGATAAGACGATGACGGCGCTTCTCGCAAACAACATTGACGTGGCGCTCGTCGGTTCGGAAACTTCCATTTATGTGTACCAGCAGGGCTCTGACGATCCGGTCATAAACTTCGCCCAGCTGACGCAAACGGACGGGACTTTTCTTGTAGCGCGCAAGCCGATTGCGAATTTTGATTGGAACAGCTTGAAGGGCGTGACCTTCCTTGGACAGAGAAAAGGCGGAATGCCCCAGATGGCAGGAGAGTTCACGCTGAAAAAAGCACGGCATCGACCCGAAAAAAGGATTTGAACCTGATACAGAACGTGGAGTTTGCCAATATCCCGCCTGCCTTCATATCCGGTACCGGCGATTATGTTCAAATGTTCGAGCCGCAGGCGACTATTATCGAGAAGCAGGGCAAAGGGTATGTGATAGCGTCCTTCGGCACCGAGAGCGGAAAGCTTCCTTATACGTCTTTTATGACGAAAAAAAAGCTATCTAAGCAAAAAAAACTCCGCCGATCTGCAGAAATTCACCAATGCCATCCATAAAGCCCAGAAATGGGTCCAGGAAAAAAAAGCGTAAATGAAATCGCCGCTTCCGCAGCTCCTTTCTTCCCGGACACCGACATCGAGATCGTGCGTGCAGTGGTGAAGCGATATAAGGATCAAGGTTCTTTCGCGACCGATCCGATCATTGACGATAAAGAGTGGGATAATCTTCAGACTGTAATGGAAGCCGCCGGGGAATTGAAGAAAAGAGTGGATCTCAAGACGCTGGTCGACAATTCTTTTGCGGAAAAAAAGCAGTGAAGAACGTGAAATGACCGGTCAAACCGCCGCAGGCGGGCTGCTGTCCGGGTTGGGGCATGCACGAGAGCGCCGGGCAGCATACTTGCGGCAATCACAGCATACAAGGGGGCAAGGTCGTGATACCTGCCGTTGATGTGAATGATGTTACGCATGTATATGTAAATGAGAGCGGGGCCGCCCTGGCGATCGAGAAAATCAATCTGACGCTCACGGACGGAGAATTCGTCTCTTTGGTGGGCCCGAGCGGCTGCGGCAAAACGACGCTGCTGTCCGTTATTGCCGGCTTGATTACACCTGCTCGGGGGACGGTTGAGATTGCGGGTCAGCCCGTGAAGGGGCCTACTCCGAAGGTGGGCTATATGCTGCAGCAGGATTTTCTGTTCCCATGGAGAACGATCGGCGAGAATGCAGTCATAGGATTGGAGCTTATGGGCTGCCTGACGTCCGAGAAAAAGGCGTTCACGCTGCATCTGCTGGAAGAATTGGGGCTTGGGCAGTACGTGCATAAATACCCGAACGAACTGTCGGGAGGAATGAGGCAAAGGGTCGCGCTGGTGCGCACTTTGGCGACTGAGCCGGAGCTTTTGCTGCTCGATGAGCCTTTCGCGGCATTGGATTATCAGACGAAGCTGCAGCTGGAAGATCTTATATTTCAAACGTTAAAAGACCACCGCAAGACCGCCTTGCTCGTAACCCACGATATTACCGAAGCGCTGGCGATGAGCGACCGGGTCATTGTGCTGGAGCCGAACCCGGGCAAAATCCGCACGGAAGTCGTCATCCCGCGCCGAATCGCCGAGACTCTTCCTGTCCAGTCCCGCGATCAGGAAGGCTTTCATGCTTTGTTTCGCGCGATCTGGAAGGAATTCGAGTCCATGGAGAGAAAGAGGTGACCTTTCATGGAATCCGGGAGGAAGCCGCTTATTAATGAAATGGCGGAGCCGCAGATTATCTACGAACGTTTTCTGGGCAAAAGAAAAAAGGCAGTCGCTGTATGTGCTCACTGCGCAGATTTTGCTGCTCCTTTTGTTCGTCGGCAGCTGGGAGGCGGCAGGCAGGGCCAAGTGGATCGATGTGCTGCTGTTCAGCTATCCCAGCAAGATCGGATGGCTGCTCAGGCAAAAGCTGATGGACGGCTCGCTGCTGCCCCATGTCGGAATCACGGCGGTGGAGACAATAGCCGGTTTTATCCTTGGAACGCTGTGCGGACTGGGAATCGCAGTGGTCATTTGGTGGAGTCCTTTTCTGGCCAGGGTGCTGGATCCCTACTTCGTAGTTCTAAACGCTCTGCCGAAGGTCGCTTTGGGACCGCTGTTCATTGTCGCGCTGGGATCCGGGATGCTTTCGATTATATCGACCATTCTTTCAATTACGGTCATTATAACGACTTTGGTCATTTATTCTTCTTTTAAAGAGGTGGATCCCAATTACATCAAGGTGGTGCGGGTGTTTGGCGCGGGCCGCAGGCAGGTATTTACGACGGTCATTCTGCCCGCTTCAGTTCCGTCGATCGTATCCGCGCTAAAAGTCAATGTAGGCCTAGCTGGGTCGGCGTCATTGTGGGCGAGTTCCTTGTTGCCAAGCAAGGATTAGGTTATTTGATCATTTATGGGTTTCAAGTGTTTAATTTTACGCTGGTCATCGGCAGCTTGTTCGTTATTGCTATCGTCGCGACCGTTATGTACCAGGCCGTTGCCCTGCTGGAGGCAAGAATCGTGCGCAAGCAGTAGCTGGTGCAGTGGAGCAAGCATGAAGCCCTTGGAGGGCTTTTCTTGTTTAAGCAATGCATTTGTGACCTGGCCCGAAATCAGTTACGATGAAGACGATACTTTCTAACGGGCGGGGTTAAAAAAAATGGGTCTTCGAATCGTCAAGTCGGCTGTGGCTTCCGTGCTTTCCATTTATTTGGCAACGGCTTTCGGATTGCATTCTCCGAATTCGACCGGGCTGCTCGCCATTCTGGGTGTAGAGGTGACCAAGAAGAGAGGGCTGACCGTTTCGCTTAAGCGGATTGGAGCCTCTCTGCTCGGGCTGTTCATCGCCTCTTTGTTATTCAGTGTATTCGGGTTTCACGCATGGGTGGTCGGCTTCTATATTATGACCGCGTTTCCGCTGCTCAGCCGCCTGAACCTCAGTCAAGGCATCGTCACCTCTTCAGTTGTCATGTTCCACTTGTTATTGTATCAATCGACAAGCTTCCAGGTCATTTTGAATGAAGTGTATTTGCTCCTGTTGGGATTGGGTACTGCGACCGTCATTAATTTGACCTACATGCCCAAGGTGGACGAAGAGCTGCTGGACGTGAAGGGGCAGGTGGAGCAATTGTTTTCCTCCATATTTAAGGAACTGGCGGGACATCTGAAGGACCAAGTGCATATATGGGACGGAAAAGAGCTGCTGGAAGTGTCCGAAACGATAGAGAAAGGGTTGAAGCTGGCCGAAAGATCCAGGGAAAACGCGCTGATCTCGGAGGACCGCAGCTGGATTACTTATTTTGTAATGAGGCAGCAGCAGCTCGATATAATACACCATATGGTCGATTTAACCTCGCAAGTGTATATGAGGCTTCCCCAGGCGGAGCGGCTTATTTTCATTTTTTTTGAGGAATTAAGCAAGGACGTGAAATCCGATTATTATACGGGAAGATGCGAGCAAGCTTTAAAAGAAATGGGAGAAAATATGCTCAATATGCCGCTTCCGGCGGGCAGAGTGGAGTTTGAAATTCGGTCCGCTCTGCTTCAGCTGCGCCTGGAACTTCTAAACTACCTATCCATCGCCAAGAAAAAAAAGAAGAAAAAAAACAGGGTCGTCAAGAAAATTGAACAAACTTCCAAAATAGTTGTCACCCTAGACGAATGTCCTGCATACAATTTAAATGAATGATTGTATGGAGGAGGTAGAAAGGATGTCCTTAGATAGAGACATGCAATGCAGAGAGATCATCACCAAGGCAGTCTGCGGCAAAGGTCGTAAGTTCTCGCACGTCAGCCATACCGTGACGCCGTCGAATGCTCCTTCCAGCATCCTGGGGGCCTGGATCATCAATAACCAATATGAAGCGGTGGGTTCAGGGGACGGCGTAGAGGTAGTGGGTAGTTACGACATCAATATTTGGTATTCTTACGACAGAAATACCAAAACAGACGTTGCCAAAGAAACGGTCTCTTATGTAGAAGTCGTGCCGCTCTCTTACCTAGACAAAAAAAACACAGGTCTTCCACAGCAGAGGTTTCGGCGGTCGCAACGCAGGAACCGAACTGTGTGGAAGCAAGCGTATCCGCTAACGGCAACAGTGTCATTATCCGTGTGGAACGCGAGTTTGCGGTGGAACTGACGGCGGAAACCAAGGTATGTGTGCACGTCTGCAGCCACTGCTCGGATTACGATGAAAAGCACGTTGATTTCGACAGCGCGGACGACGGCGATTTCGAGGATCTCGATCCGGAATTGGTTGATGACGAGCTGAATTGACGCACGGTTGTTTCGTAGTTGACAACAGAAGTTCCTCCCTGGGTTCCGGTTGCAACCTGCCGTGCTGGACTCGAATGATTCGCTGCAATTCGACCCGAACCTGACTTTGCCCTCCGCTCCAACGAACTTGATACATCATATGTTGAGCAAAGAGTTTCGGCAGAGGCATATGCCTCTTTTTTTTGTATTACGGCGGGTTTGCAGTAAAAATGGGCGTTTTTTCATTGGACTGCCTAAAAGCAACGGCAATGAACCGCAGAGCTTGGCCTCACTGTGTGAGGATGAAATTAGGGGGCGAGGTCCATGTTTCTGCTTCACTCTAATGAACCGGGTATACGGCATCTGTTAGATCATTTAAGGATTCCGTCCGGGACATTGCCGCCGCAGACGGAGGGAGAAACCATCATTCGTTGGGGCCTGAAGCTTGCGGCGTCGAAGTCTCTTGTCTGCTGCAGCCGGAGATGCCCGTGCTGAGCTCGCTTGACAGAAGCAAGGCGGCAACCGTGCTCAGAACCCATGGGATTCGCTGGTTGGACAAAAAAAGCAAGCTCCCCCAAGCGTCGATTATCCCTGCCGGTACATAGTACCGGTTTTTCAACAACAGGCACTCGCCGTATTTGAAAGGAAAAGCGCCGTATTTTTTGAACGGTTCGGGTATCACAGTAGGCAGCAGCGGGGGAGGATATTCCGAGCTGCACACGGAAGAGCTCGGCTTTCATTCCAAAAGGGCCAAAAAAAAGGAAGCGGTCAAGGCCGTCTACGCATTAGGGCTGGATTACGGCCTCGTCTATCTTGCCGTGACTTCGCGAAGCCATACGGGCGTATTGCAGGTCAAGCCGATACCTTCGTTGAACCGGCGGCTCGGTCTGCTGTTCGCTCAGGCAATCAATGCGTTTGCCGAAGAGATGAAGCGGGACGAAGGACGGGAGGAGCAGGCCATGCTCGGCTGCGACCCTGAATTTGCGCTGCGCAATCCGGAGGGCAAAGCCGTGTTCGCGTCGCGCTTCATGGAGAAAGAAGGCCGAGTCGGCTGCGACTCCATTGTGCTGAGCGGCCAGCGCAAAATCTACCCCCTCGCCGAGCTGCGCCCGGCCCCAAGCCGCGACCCGCTGAC
>BBFE01000069.1 GCA_001313085.1 Paenibacillus sp. JCM 18996
CGCGCGGCAAGCACGTTCTCGCTCAGCTCGAACACGCCAACCTCATGCTCATCGGCCGCCCTGGCGGGGATGCCGATCGAGCGCACAACCACTTCCCCGGCACAGCCTGCGCCGGGGAACTGCACCAGGCCGCGCTTCTTAAACGCCAGCGCCACCGTAACAACCGCGCGCATACACGGGTCGTACACCTGCCCGGTATCCGCGTCAAGACCGCTCGGGATGTCGATGGCCACGATCGGCATCCCGCTTTTATTCGCCTGCGCGATCAGCTCGGCGTACGGCCCGCGCGGAGCGCCGCTTGAGCCGGTGCCGAGCAGCGCGTCGACAATGCCGTTGTACCCGCCCCAGCCGGGTTCGTCAACACCATACCGCAGGCAGCGGATCCCCAGCCGCTGCGCGATATCCCGCTGAAAAGCAGCTTCGCCCGTCAGTTCCGCGGGATCTACAGCAAAAAACACAGTGACGCTCAGCCTGCGTCCTGCAGGTGCCTGGCCGCCACGACACCGTCGGCTCCGTTGTTGCCCTTTCCCGCGAGGATCAACCAACGCGGTCCAACCGTGGGGGCAAGCTTCAAGGTCTCTTCGGCCACCGCACGGCCTGCATTTTCCATCAGGACCAGAGCAGGATCCCAATCCGTTCAATCGTGTAACGGTCAATTTTTTTCATTTCTTCCGCAGTCAGCACATGCATGCCGAAGCACCGCCCCTCGCATGGTTGATCACCATCGCGCTATTTAAGGTTCACCACATGAACAACCTGCGAGTCCGAATAAATTTTAATCACATGAACGGAAGGGTCATAATGCACGGAGCCGGAGCCGACACTCATTTTCGGTTCGGAGCCCAGCGCATAAAAAAAAGATCGTCCGCGAGAGTGCGAATGTATTCCTGCCGGTCCTGCATCTGGAGCGCCTCCCAGTCTTCCCGGTTCATTTCAAAAGTACTGTGGCAATCCTCGATATGGCCGATGGCATTGGCCAGGTCTGTGACGATTTCCTTATACTCCCTGTTGAATTTAACACCCAAAACGATCACAACCTTTTACCTGAGATATTCGTCCCGCAAAAAACAAATAGCCAAATGAGACGTGTTTTACCAAGAAAACAAAACTTTAAAACGCGGTCGCTCATCCCTGAACCGCCTCGGGTAGAGGTTTTCTTATGCCGGGCATGCAACAAAGCGATTTGTAAACGGTTCCGGTAGAATTATTCTTAACCCTATTTTATTCGGGTATAACCAAACCGCGTCAAAAAAACTAAATTTTACGTTAAGAAGCACCTGCCGGTGGATAAAATGAAACCCGGAAAGCGGCGGGCAGCTCCTTGCAACAATCGTTGCAGCAGCCTGGAAGATCACAGACCGACACTCGGTATATCCAGTATTAACCAATATTTTCTGAATGTAAAGGAACAAGTGTACATCATTTACGTCCCGTTTCGTCCTTTGCGCCATCAAGCAGACGCTGCTTTGTGCCACCAACCAGCGGCCACAGCCTTTATCAATCATCGCAAAAAAAAGTGTTATCAGCGGAAATTGGCCCGCAAAAAAACTTCTGATGGGCGGAAACGGAGATTGCAAGATTTTTTTGGATTGCCGGAAATAAGACCTTCACTTACAGTGATATAAAAGCGCTTTCACATAGAGACAAAGACAGATGCACACTACCGGATGTTACCTAACAAATGCTCTCTACCGCGACGTTACCTGCCTAATGCTTGCAGACGCTCACTACCTAAAATGCTGACCTACCCAGATGCCACCTATCAACCGCCAGCTCTTGCCACTACTCAAACACTACTACTCAATTGCTACAAGGAGGATATCTTATGGCACAAAACTTGATCACAGTCCAAGAACCCCCGCTTGAGAAACCTCGTTCCGCGACCGCTGCCTCTAATCGGAATGCAGTATGGTCAGGCATCAAAAGGGACAAGTTCTTGTACTTGCTGGCGCTGCCCGGGCTGCTGTATTTCCTGCTGTTCCGCTATGTGCCGATGTGGGGGGTGCTCATTTCCTTCCAGGATTATTCGCCTTATCAAGGATTCTGGCAAAGCCCATGGGTAGGATTCGAGCATTTCCAGCGTTTTTTTCTCCAACCCGGATTTTCTCGTGTTATTCCGGAATACGATGGCGATTAATTTGCTCAGTCTGGTGTTTTTTCTTCCCGCTTCCTATCTTTTTTGTCGGTATTGTTAAATGAATTAAAAAAAATATGACTTACAAGAAGTTCGTCCAATCGATCGTCTACCTGCCCCATTTCCTTTCGTGGGTCATCATTGTAGGGATTACGTTCCTGCTTCTGTCGACGGGAGACGGAATCATCAATAAGCTGCTCGTTAGCTTCGGCATGGATAAGATCGATTTTTTTGACCAACAAAAAATTACTTCTGGGGCCTCCTCACTTTACAATCGATCTGGAAAGACGCGGGATGGGGAACGGTCATTTTCCTCGCCGCCATCGCCAGTGTCGACCCGCAGCTGTATGAAGCCGCCAAAATCGACGGAGCCAACCGTTTCCAGCAAATGTGGCACGTCACTATGCCGGCCATTCGCTCGGTGATTGTCATTTTGCTCATTTTAAGAATCGGCCACATTATGGACGTCGGCTTCGAGCAGGTGTTCCTGATGATGAACGGGGCGGTCTCCGATGTTGCGGACGTGTTTGACACTTATGTATACAGGCTTGGAGTCAAGCAAGGACAGTTCAGCTTCAGTACGGCGGTTGGATTGTTCAAGTCGGTTGTCGGCTTGATCCTGGTGGTCGCGGCCAATAAATTGGCCAAAAAAAATTCGGCGAAGACGGCGTTTACTAATCTGCAGGGGAGGCCCGCGAAAATGAAAGAAAGCCTGGGTGACCGCATATTTTCTGTTGCCAATGCCATTTTTTTTCTCGGCATCATCGGCTGATCACATTTTTTTCCGCTTTACTATGTGTTTGTCGTGTCTTTCACCGAACCTTCCGAGTACATCAAGGGCGGGGTCATCCTGTTCCCGTCTCAGTGGAGCCTTGCTTCCTACAAATATCTGTTGTCGACGAACGCTTTTCTGAGGGCCATAGGCAACAGCGCGTTCCTCAGTATCGTGGGCACGGCACTCAGCCTGATCATCACTTCCGGTTTATCCTACGCCGTTTCCAGAAGACGGCTGCAGGGCCGGCGCATCTTTTTTTTGCTGCTCATCCTGCTCACCACATTGTTCAACCCGGGCATCATTCCGCCTTATATACTCGTCCGCGACCTGCACCTGATTAACAGTATATGGTCCTTGATCCTTCCTGTCTTGACCAGCGGGTGGTATGTACTGCTCATGAAAGGATTTTTTTCGACAGTATCCCGTCCAGCCTGGAGGATGCCGCAAGAATAGACGGCTGCAACGACCTTAGTGTATGGTATCGCATAATTCTTCCTCTGTCGCTTCCGTCGCTTGCCGCATTCGGACTGTTTTACGCGGTCGCTTACTGGAATACCTTTTTTTACGGCTCTGCTGTACATCAACGATTTTACCAAGCATCCGCTGCAGGTACTGCTCCAGAACATGCTGATTGACGCGTCGACGGCAGCGGGAGGTTCTGCGGCGGCGGAAATGATCTCTGAGCAAAGAATTCCCCCGGAGACATTGAAAATGGCGGCTGTCGTCATTGCCACGGTTCCGATTCTTGCGGTTTATCCATTTTTACAGAAGCATTTCGCTAAAGGAGCCATGGTCGGTTCGGTTAAGGAATAAGGCGATTTCCCAGGAAATCCCGCTATTTTAATCATACAGGGAGGGTTTAACATGAAATTTGGAAAAAAGATTGGCACTTCTCGCGGCAGCCACGCTGACAACATCATCCATGCTGGCAGCATGCGGAGGAAACAATGGGACCGACACCGCCGGCGCGGCAGCAGACGCGAAATCGCAAAAGCCTCTTGAAATCAGCATTATGTCCATGTATTATACGCCGGAGCCGCCTGGACCCGACAATGTTGTGGTAAAAGAAGTGGAAAAAAAGAACGAATACAAAATTAAAGATCACGTGGGTTTCCCCAAACAATTACGCGGATAAAGTGAATGTCACCCTTGCCTCCGGCGATATTCCGGATTTGATGCTGCTTGATAATCCTTTTACCTCTCAAGTCAGACAAATGGTAAAGCAGGGGGCATTCTGGGACCTCACGCCTTTTATCAAAGATTACCCTAATCTTTCCAAATATCCGGCGGAAACCTGGACAAACACGAAACAGGCTGACGGCAAGAATTACGGAGTTCCGCGGGTTCGTCCGGTGGAAGGTGGAGGGACATTGTATATAAGGAAAGACTGGCTGGATAATTTGAAGCTTGAGGTTCCCAAGACAATGGACGACCTGTACAAAGTGTTGAAAGCATTTACCTACAACGACCCTGATGGAAACGGTAAAAATGACACCATCGGCAACGCAAGCTACGTGAACGCCAATGATATGGGCAACTTCTATTGGGCCCAGGAAGCTTTTAACCAGGCAAACGGCGGCTGGAAGCTGGCCGACGGAAAACTGGTGAACGTCAATCTTCTGCCCGGGACGAGAGAAGCTCTCGTATGGCTGAATAACGCCTACAAAGAGAAGATCATCCCGGAGGATTTCGCTGTTTTAAAGCAAAGCCAAAGCAAGGATATGATGAATTCCGGCAGAGCGGGAAGCTTCGCCGACACTGTGGAGGCTGCATGGGAACCGACGGAAAACCAGCGTAAAGTGAACCCGAAGGCTGACTTCCTTCCACTGACTGAACTGAACGGTTACAACAAAAAAAGATTCCGGTTTCTTCGGTATGTTCGCGATCCCCAAAAAAAAGTGCCCGAGCAAAAAAATGAAGGCCCTGCTCAAGTTCCTCGATTACGGCGCATCCGATGAAGGCCATGAGCTGGCGTGGTACGGCATTGAAGGCACACACTTCACTAAAAAAAGACGGCGTGTACACGGTTCTGGAGCAGGCCAAAAAAAGACATCGTCGCACAGCAGGCGTTCGGGCAAATTTTCGGGAAGTACGACATGTACCAGAGGGCATACCGCAGCGGTATGGATCCGGCAACTCTCGAGCGCAACAAGAAAATCATCGATACACGCGCAAAAAACGAGCACGCCGGATTACGCTACCGGACTTTACTCGGAAACGGCTGTGCTGAAAGGCCCCGAGCTTGATAAAAAAGATTCAGGATTTGAAAACCAAAGTCATTCTGGGCAAGGAACCGATAACGGCTTGGGACGATTTTGCCACCAAACTCAAGACGGATCCGGATATGGTTAAAATGACGCAGGAAATCAACGATTCCTATGCAAAGCGCGTAACCGGAAAGTAACAAAGCGGCAGCTAAGGCCCTCCCTCCTTCCGGAAAAGAGCCGGTGACGGCTCGGGACGAATCTGCGGTTAAGCTGATCAAACGAATAAAAGCCTTCTGTTTCCCGATTGTTGGGCCAGAAGGCTTTTTTTTCTTTAAAAAAAAGCTGTTGAAATATCCGGATTATTGTAAAATGGGGATACACTTAAGCAAGGGGGAGAGTGCATGATCGGCCGGATGAAACAGCTTTGGCATTGGTGGAATCAACGTTCCATAAAAAAGTAACTTTTATCGTAAAAGCTTGATCATTGTACTCTGCATCACCAGCCTTCCCACGGCGATTATTGGCGCTGCCACGTACATCATGGGGAAAACGCAGATCGAGAAGGCGGAGAATCACGTCCACCAAGTCCTTGTCACAAAGGCGCTCGACCGGATCAACGACGATTTGACTCATCTCGAGCTGACAGCCACCCAATGGGCCTTTGATCCCAGGTTCGACGAACAGCTGCGAAATATCAATCTTAAGGAACGGTATGACGTAACATATAATCTTTACCGCTCGCTGAGCGTGATGAAGGGTTCTTATCCCTTGATCGACCAGGTGTATTTATATTTGAACCACAGCACTCCCCTGGTCGTGTCGGACTCCGAGGGAGTGAGTCCTATCCTGAACGAAGATCAAAAGAAGCAGTACCGGCAGCTATTGACAGGTTCCAAAGGTGCCTTCTGGCTGGATAATTTTCGGCGGGTCAACCAGAAAGGGGAGCCTGCGATTGCGCTCGTGCACAAGCTTCCGGGCATAGGCGAGCCTTACGGCGCGTTAATAATTTATCTGGACAAAAAACAAACTGGTCAAAATGGTGAAGGAACTGTCGGCTGACGAGCAGGGAGGTTCTTTCATTCTGGGCGACGAAGGGCGTTTTATCCTCAGGGGCAGTTTGGATTCGCCGCAACCTACCGATTTTGAAAGCGCTTTAAAGCAAGAGGTGGCCAGCCGGGGTACGGAAAGCGATGCTTTTTTTGTTCACATGGAAAAAAAATAACAGCTATTCGGTCTCTTACGGAGAGTTCTCGCGTTTGGGGCAGAGATGGAAGTATGTCACCGCTACGCCCCTTTCCAAAATCACCGAACCGGTGGTGCTCATGTCGAGAATTATATTGGGAATCAGTCTGATGGGCTTGATTATGGCTGTCCTGCTGTCGTGGCTTGCTTCCAAGCGGCTGTACAGGCCGATCCGCCATTTGGTCGGGTTGTTTCATGAAGCCAGGTATTCGGGAGAAGTAATGACGGATGAAGTTGAATTTATTGAAAGGCAATGGCGGCATCTGACGCGGGAAAGCAGAGAGCTGCAGGATAAACTGCAGCAAGCGCAGCCTTCCCTGCGAGCCGGATTTGTGCTCCAGCTGGTGCAGGGTCATTATTACTCATTGACTGAAACACAGATCAGGGAACGGATGGAAGCTTTCGGCTGGGATACCGCGGGTAAAGGCTTTGTACTCATTCTGGTGCAGATTTCGGGATTTTCCAACCCAAAGGGGAAGTTTACCGATAGTGACGAGCAGCTCGTTACTTTTGCAGCCGCCAACGTCATTCAGGAATTAACGGAAAAAAAAGCGCGCAACAGGCGGATGTCATCAATTTTCAGGATTTGTCGGTCGGTTTGCTTACGGCGTACTCGCTGAATATGCCGGGTGAGCAGGTTAAATCCGAAGTGCTTCAATTAGCGGACGAACTTTCGCATACGCTAAGCGCACTGCTCAAAGTGCACTGCACCGTCTGCATCGGACAGTTTACTCCCGAAATCAAGGACATACCGGAATCCTTGCGAAGTGTCCGGCAGGCTGTGAGGTACCGCGACCTGCAGGAGGACAACCAGATCCTGTTTCTCGATGAGCTGCTGCCCGGCAAGCATAAAGAAGTGAACTATCCTTTTGAGCTGGAAAAAGAAATTATACAAGCCATACGCACGGGGTACAGGGAAGAGTCCATGCAGCTCGTGCAGCGGTTCATAGAGCTTTTGGCCGAGAGGGCGGGCAAGGAAAAGCTGGTGCAGGAAGGAGTACTGCAGCTGCTCGGAAGCATTCAGCACGCGATCCTGGAGTCGGGGTATCATCCTCACTATTTGTACCATGGGGGCAATTTGTACGAGCAGCTGTACCAAATGCGGGAGCCGGAGAAAATGGTCAAATGGTTCCAGCATAAAGTGATCCGGCCTTTCATGGATCAGCTAACCGGTGACCAGGACTTGCAGATGAAGCGGCTGATTGACAAGGTGACCGAATATTTGCAGCTGCATTATTTGGAGGAAATCTCGCTGGAGCAGTGCGCAGACGCTTGTAGTACGAGCTATTATACGCTGAGCAGAGCGTTCAAACATATCACCGGAGTCAATTTTATCGATTATATCACCCAACTGCGCATTGAAAAGGCGAAGGAGCTGCTGTACGATCCAAGCCTGAAGATCAATGATATCGCCGAAAAAAAACTCGGCTACCAGCCGTCGTATCTAATCCGTGTGTTCAAAAAAAATATGTAGGCATGACCCCGGGGCAGTACAGGGAACAGCTCAATGTGGTAAAAAAAATAAAACCGGGTGATTTTGCTAATGGTATCTAATATAATGACAGCAGGGAACTAACACTCGATAGTTACATCATAGAGGAGGTGCTTTGTGTGGAAGCAGCCAGCGAAAGCAAACAGTTTGTCAACCTGGACGGCGAGCCTGTCCGAAACAGCAACAAGAACAAAATAATTCAAATCGCTATCGATCTCTTCTCGTGCAACGCTTTAGCGCCGTGTCCATACGCGATATCACCCGGGAAGCGGGGATTAAGGAAAGCTCGCTGTACAATCATTTTCGTAGTAAGGAAGAACTGCAGGAAACGATCTTTTATAACTTCCGCCTCGATGTGGCCCGAATTATGCCGCCGGTGGAGATGCTGGACGCCATTCTTGATGCAATGACTCCCGAGGCTTTCCTGAATCGGGGTTTTCAAAATTTTATGGAGCACATCAAGGATCCGAATATGGAAAAAATCTGGCGGATCGTTCATCTGGAGCAATGGCGCGATCCGCTGGCCCGGGAGATTTATCTCCATGATATCGTCAGGCAGGTGCTTACTTTTATGGAGACGGTGTTCGCCAAAATGATCTCGCTCGGCAAGGTCAGAGACCATAATCCGGGACTGCTTGCCGCCGAATATCAGTATCCTCTGTTCGCTATGGTTACTGATTACCTCCTGCTCAGGCTGGACGGGAATGAAACGGCGGATATCCTGTCGCGAATGGAGGGCCATATCGCATTTTTTCATTAAACAAAACTTGATTTGACTGCAAAAAAAATTTTGGAAATTCCAGAGACAAATAGAGGATTATTACAAAATGTATCGAATAAATACTACAAAATACTACAAAATGGAGCGAATCTGATGGTTTTCGACGGCATTATTTTCTCCATCGTTATTGCCCTGTTTCGGGGCGGCAGCTTCAAGAGCTTTGCCGATCTTCGCTTGAAGAACGGGTGGGTTTTTTTTCCAATACTGCTTATCGTGCAGATCATTATTTTCAGTTTACAGACAAAGGTGCATTGGGTTGCGGTACTGAGCGATTATTCGTTTTTTTTGTTGATTTATGTCGTGGGCTTGTATTTTCTTTGGGTCAACCGTCAGCATACCGGGTTTCATTTAATCCTGATTGGAGTGGTCATGAATTTTATCGTAATGGCCGCAAACGGGGGAAGAATGCCGGTTTCGGAAGAAGCGGCGGCAGTGCTTGATCCCAAATTTATTCAAATGCTGAAAGAAGGCTCTACGCCAAACATCAAATCTTAACGGATAAAACCTGGTTTGGGTTTCTAGGAGATATTATTCCTTTGTCCAGTCCATACCCCAGAACTCAGGTAATAAGTGTTGGTGATGTGGTCATGAATGTAGGGATATTCTTTTTTTATTCAAAATATACTCCTATCGGGTAAGAAAGAGAAATCCTACAGATCTGCTTTAAAAGAATCCACTTCTTCATGTTCATAAAAAAAGGAGGTGAAAACATGGGACTGAAAGTAAAAGTAATTTTGTTTAACCTGGTAATTATCGCTTCTTTGGTTGTTGGTTTAACATCTGGGTTTCAATTTGAATAACTTTTTTTTGGTACGGGGAGGAGTAACTTTACTTCTTCCCTTTACCTTCTCTAGGAAAGGTTGAATTTTAGATGGATCGAGCAGCAAAGTTTAAAACAGAATTTTTTTTAAAACCTACTAACTTATATTTTTTTGAGCTTGTCAGTGGTTGGGACTGCTTGCTTCCTATTAAATATAAAATTAATTTCACCATCCCAGTCAGAGTGGGTTATATTATATTCCTTGATTGGCTCTATATTATTGCTAAATCAAGTTAAATTTCAGCTTCCTCCTAAGGGAAATAGTCTATCCATGGATTCCGCTTTATATTTGGCGTGTATGTTCACATTTGGATTACAGACCACTTTAAACGTACTCTTTGTGAGTACTTTTATATTTGCCTTTTATAAACGTAAGGTCAGCTGGTGGAAGCATCTGGGTAATTTTTTTCTAATTATTCTCTAATGATTTCCAGTGCTTACTACATATTTATCAAAACTGGCGCTGTCAGCGGACCAATGGACACCGATCGCATAGGTTCTTACATCCTCGCATTGACAGTTTATTTTACACTTAATGTGCTCTCAGTTGGACTTTATTACTTATTATTAATTGGGGCAATCTGTTTCAAGTTATAAAAGGCATCATAAACGACACTGTGGTTGCATATATAAGTACGCTTGTTATGTCTCTAATGTTAACTATGATTTTTTCAGCTGTATTTTTTTACTTTGGACTTTTCTTATTCCTCACGATCGCCGTCCTCTTATCCATATCCTTTAAACACCTCTTTCGATTATATGAGGAAGTTTCCAACAAAGCCATCCGGGATCAGAGGACCGGCCTCTATAACCACGGCTATTTTGAGGAATTATTGGAGAAAGCACTGAACCAAGCCAAAGATACGCGCTCCACTTTCAGCCTCGCTATTCTGGATCTGGACAGTTTTAAAATATATAACGACACATACGGGCACTTAAAAGGAGATAAACTGCTTGAGTTTTTTTCGGGAAGCTGCTTTTGAGCGAGTGTGAAAAAAAACAAGTATATAGTTGCGCGTTACGGCGGTGAAGAATTTACGGTCCTTCTACCGGGATTGCATGAAAAGGAAGCTTTTTTTCGTTTGTTAACTCGCTGAGGAAGAAGGCCAATGATTCCTATTTCGAAGGAGTCGATGTTTTTTTCCGCATGGCTGCCTATCTTTTTCGGCTGGAGTAGTTGAATATAAAAAAAAGACATATACGATAAATCCATTCTTCTGGATAAAGCCGATCAAGCGATGTACTATGCCAAAGCCCAGGGACGAAACCTGGTTCATATCTACAATAAACAATCGATCATACAGAAGAGCATTGACATTGAGAAGGATATCCAGGAAATTGAGCAGCAGTTAAAAAAATTTTCCTTTCCAAAGACGTGTACACGTTCCAGCACAGTAAGCGGGTATTCAGCTATGCAATGGACCTTTGCAATTATATCCCTTTGAGCGATTCGGACAAGAAGACGCTGATGCTGGGTTCGCTGTTCCATGATATCGGCAAGCTCGAGGTGCCCAAGCATATTCTCAAGAAAAAAAGGAAAAGCTGACCGCAGAAGAATGGGAAACGGTGAAGAAGCATGTCGAATGGGGCAAGGAAATCGTGTCTGCCATCGACAAGTACAAGGAATTGCTGCCGCTGATTGAACTCCATCATGAACGTGTGGATGGGAACGGATATCCCTATGGCCTGAAAGGGGAAGAGATTCCAAAGCTGGCGCGAATCTTGTGTGTCATTGATTCGTTTGACGCGATGACTACGGAGAGGCCTTATCAGCAGACGAAAACTTTTGACGAGGCGATCCTGGAACTTAGACGCTGCGCGGGCGAACAGTTCGATCCTGAGTTTGTAGAACCGTTCATCAAGATGATTGTTACGAAGTATGATTTCAAGTTGGATTTTGAAAAGAATTCGGATGAGGTAGTTTAAATCGGCAGCGCACCCAGCGTTTGCCGATTTCTAGAACGGTGATGTTCAACGGTTACTACAAATCTTTAATGAGCTGCCTTGTAACTATTAGGGCCTTTTTTTTGTTTCTTAGCTTTCTTAATGTATAGAAAGTTATAAATTTGGGGGAGATAATGTTTTTTTCTTTTCCCAGGTCATCTCACTCGCTCGGGATTTTCAATGGGTCAACTTCGTCCAGGCTGATTTGGGGAGCCTTAAGGTTTCTCTTTTGAGTTTATAATTTTTTTTACTTTTTTTTATTCATATTTTTTTTCATGTTTGCGTGCTAAATTTTACCTGAATTGCGTTATCGATAAAATAGGGTAAGCAGTCGGATTTAACAATTCGGATGAATGATCAAGTGGAGGGTATGGAATGAAGAGAAACGCTGCTCTAAGAATGATTGCGGCTTCCGTGTTGGTTGCGGCAATCACAGCTGCGATGACCGGCTGCGCCAAAAGCTCGGCGGCCGGCTCGGCAGGCAAGCAAGGTGCCGGAGGAAACCGTGCGCCTCGCCAAATGGCTGTGGAGACGCAGATCGTCCAGCTGTCGGACGCCTCGGGCGGGCAAATTTTTTTTACAGGCTCGATTGCACCTGCTTTTACGACAAATCTGTCATCGAAGATCAGCGGCAGGGTAACTTCGTTGGAAGTAAAGGTCGGAGACCACGTCAAAGCAGGACAGGCCCTTGCCAGGATTGACACCGCGCAGCTGCAGCAGCAGCTGGATCAGCAGAAAAGCGCGGTGGCTGTAACGCAAGCCCAATACAACAAAGCGGTGAGCGATCAGGCTAATACGGTAAGCAACGCGGAAAAAAGCTCTGGCCCTGCAGCAGGCGTCATACGACAAGACCGTGGGCGACCAGCAGAATGCTGTAGCTTCTGCCAAACAAGCGGTAGCTTTGGCGCAGGCTCAGCTGAATAACGCAATCACCACGCAGCAGAATGCCGTAGCGACAGCCAGGCAAGGGGTGGCCAGCTCACAGGCTTCTTTAAACAATTCCCAGGCGAGCTCTTCCACCGCGATCACGGTTGCCCAGAATAACCTGAATGCTACACTGGACAACTTGCTGACTCAGCAGAATAATAATTTGCAAACTTATCAGCTTAACATGCAGCAGGCTCTCTCTTCCTATAACACTGCCGCCCAATCCGGCGTAAAAAAAGATATCGATGCGGCTCTATCCAAGGTTCAGTCCAGCCAGCTTCAGCTGCAGCAGGCTCAGCAGGCGCAATACAAAGACGCGCAAACCGCGCAGCAGTCGGCGCAATCGCAGCTTACATCATTGCAGAACGCGCTGCTTCAGGCACAGAGCTCCCAATCCGTGCAGGTGGCGCAGGAAGCTCTGAATTCCGCTCTGCTCACATTGGCTAACGCACAAGGCTCGGCCGCATCTCAAATTGATGTCAGCCAGCAGCAGCTTTTCCAGAGCCAGCTGGGCATGGTAAACGCACAGGGGGCTCAGCAGGCGTCTTTGAACAGCGCTAAGGCCTCGCTGGATCAGGCCGAGCAGGCTGTGAAAGCGGCTAAATCCACGGAGGCTCTGCAGGTGAACGCCGCTCAGTTGCAGCAGGCTAAAACCAATGTGCAGGTGCTCAGCGAGCAGCTCCAGGACGGTATGCTTACAGCTCCCTTTGACGGCGTAGTAGCGAGCATTGGGACTCCGCCTGGCAGAACGCCGGTGCACAGAACGCCATCGTGAGCCTGGCTTCGATGGATCAAATCCTGGCCACTGTGAACGTGTCCGAAGCTTCTATCGGCAAGATCAAAGCAGGCATGGGGATGTCCGTGAAGGTGCCTACATTGAACAAAACCTTCGAGGGTCAGGTTACGGCCATCCGCCCGACGATGGATGCTGCGACCAAATCTTACGGAGCGGATATCAAGCTTAATGATCCTAATCACGAGCTGCTGCCGGGTATGTTCGCCGAATCTTCCCTGAAGAATGAAGCGCCAGGCGATTATGGTTCCCGCAGATGCGGTTTTGAGCCAGCCATCCGGCAACGCGGTATTTATTGTCAAGGATGGAAAAGCAGTGAAGGTTCTGGTGAAAATTGGTCAAATGACAAGTCAATCTTATGAGGTTACAAGCGGCTTGAACATCGGAGACGAGCTTGTGGTGAAAGGGCAGGAGCTGCTGTCGGACAATGTACCGGTGCAAGTTGTGCAGCCGGGTCAATCAGGCCAGAAGCAGAGCGGAGCCAAAGGCGGGCAGCAAGGAGCGCCGCAGGACGGGCAGCAGGGAGCGCCGCAGGGCGGCGACAGAAGCCAGAAGCCGCAGAAC
>BBFE01000070.1 GCA_001313085.1 Paenibacillus sp. JCM 18996
CTCGTTCACGCTGCCCTTGCCAGCTTCGCTCCGCTTACCGCGTCGTCCGCCAGATGCATCTCGTTCACGCTGCCCTCTGCCAGCTTCGCTCCGCTCACTGCGCTGTCCGCCAGATGCATCTCGTTCACGCTGCCCTCTGCCAGCTTCGCTGCATTCACTGCGCTGTCCGCCAGATGCATCTCGCCTACGCTGCCCTCTGCCAGCTTCGCTCCGCTCACTGCGCTGTCCGCCAGATGCGCCTCGCCTACGCTCCCCGCTGCCAGCGCCTCCGAGGTCACCGCGCCTGCCTGCAGATGACGGCTCTCTACCGCTCCGTCCGCCAGCTCCTCGCTGCCTACGCTCGCCTCCCGCAGCTGCTCACGGCCCACGCTGTCTGCTGCCAGCTTCGCTCCACTCACCGCGCCGTCGATTAGTTGCTCTTCTCCTACGCTTCCCGCAGCCAACTTCGAGCCGCTCACTGCACCGTCGATCAGTTGTTCCTGCCCTACACTTTCTGCCGCAAGCTTCTCCCGTGTCACAGCTCCCTGCTGAAGATGCCTACTCCCTACCGATCTTTCCGACATTTGCTCACTGCCGACGCTCGACTTACAAAGATGCTGCTGACCTATACTTTCACTCTCCAGATGTTCTCCTCTTACCGAATCCAACTGCAGATGCCTACTCCTTACCGCTCCTTCCGCCAACTGCTCTTGTGTCACCGCTCCCGGCTGCAGATGCCAACTCCCTACCGCTCCTTTCTCCAACTGCACACTGCCTACGCTATCCTCGCAAGGTGCTCCTGCCCTATACTTTCCATCTCCAGATGCTCTCCACTTACCGAACCCGGCCGCAAATGTAGACCTTCTATCGCATCTTCCGCAAGCTTATCCCCTGTCACCGCTCCTGGCTGCAGGTGGCAACTCCTTACCGCTCCTTCCGTCAAATGCGCACTGCCTACGCTATCCTCGCGGAGGTGCTCCTGCCCTATACTTTCTATCACCAGATGATCTCCGCTTACCGAACCCGGCTGCAGATGCCAGCTCCATACCGCTCCTTCCGCCAAATGCTCTCCACCGATTGAGCCATGAGCGAAGGATTGCCCCGTCAAGGCACCCTTCTCTATGTGGCGTTCCGTAATCACAGCGTCCCCGATTTTATTGCCTTCGATGCTTCCGTCTGTGATCTGCTCAATGGTCAGCGAACCTTCGCTCAAATGATGAGGCTTGATCACTCCCGCACCGATGTGGTAGCTTTCCACCGTATTAGCCTGCAAATGTCTGGCTTTAATCGAATTGTTGGCAATTTTCTCAGAAACAATGGCACCATAAGCAATTTTCTCGGAAGTGACCGCTTCGTCCTGCAACTTCGAAGTGGAAATCGCTTCATCCTGCACAATTTCTTCTGACACCACACTAGGCTTAAGATGAACGAAATCGATTACTCCAGGAGCCAGATGCTCCGTTTTCACGGCCCTCGCAGCCAGCTTCGTCGATACCACGCTTCCGTCAGCCAAATGCTCCGATGTTACATTTCCGTACTGCATCTGCTCCGCTCCTACCGATCCGGCCGCCAAATGCTGCTGCTGCACAGCCGATGATACCAACTTATCTGAAGTAACGGAACCATTCGCAAGCTTAGCCGCCGTCACTGAAAGGTCGTTCAACTTATCAGTGGATACCGATTCCGAAGCCAGCTTGGAGGTGATCACCGCATGATCCGCCAAATGATAGGTATATAAGGAGCCGTGCTTTACATGCAATCCGTTAACGGCTTCCTCGGCGATTTTGTCCCCTGTCACCGCGTTGTCAGTCAAATATTCCCCGCTCACGGTACCTTTCTGAAGATGCTTGGCAGAAATCGACCCGGGTGCGACATGATGCCCTTGAACAGCTTCATCCGCAATGTTATCCCCCGTCACTGAAGAACGCTGCAAATGCCATTGGGAAACCGAATCCAAAGCAATTTTGCCGATGTGATCGAGCAATCCTCAATAATTCCCTCCGTGACGGCAAAAGGCTCCAACTGCTTGGTGCCTACACTCCTCAGCGCCAGCTTGCTCTGTTCCACTGAACCGTTGTCCAAATGACGGGCGAGTACAGAGCCTTCTTGAAGGTTTCCGCTACCAACGGAATTTTCCTTCAAATGCTCAAATCCAATCGATCTCGGATTCAGCTTCTCGGTAGTCACCGCCCCGTCAACAAGCTGCTCAGTACGCACAGAATCCTTCGCCAAATGAATGAACGTAATTTGCTCTTGAGCGATATGATTTCCCTTCACCGCTCCCTTAACGAAATGCTGAGATTGAATCTGTCCACTGCCCACATGCCTGCTTTGGACCGAATCATCGGATAAATGCTCCTGACCTACCAGTCCCGGCTGCAAATGCTGCGAAGCCACACTCTGCAGTCCCAGTTTTTTTCCCCCGTCACAGACAAGGCTCTTAATTTTTTTCTGTCGTGACCGCTTCATTAGCCAGTTTTGCGGTATTGATTATACCGTTAGCTAGGTTTGCCGTTTGTATCGTTCCGCTTTTCAGCTTTCTGGAGGTAACCGCCTGATCTTGAATGATCTCAGTTGTAATAGACTGTTCCGACAAATGCTTGGATTCGATCGAACTGTCCGCGATTTTAATAGAATCTATCGTTTTGTCGGCCAGCTTATCCGATGTAATGCTGGAATCCTGCAGCTTGCTGCCCGGAATCGTACGGTCTTTAATATGGTCCCCAAGAACCGATTGAACTCCCAAATGCGACGAGTCAATGGTGCCCGGAGCAATTTTGGATGAAATAACCGCCCCGTCCGCGAGCTTCGTGTAGTCAACGACAAAATCAGCTAAAGCTTTCGTACCCACGCTGCCAGGCTTAATTTTTTGTTCGTTTATCGCCCAATTGGCGATCTTCTCGCTGGTGACGGCCTCATTTTCCAAATCGTCCGTATACACAACGATTCCCTGCCTCTGACCGTTCCGGTAGATAAAAGCTGTTGCGGATTGATCGTATCCGTTTTCGGTTCTTTTGGTGATTTTTTCCGCCTGCTCACGGATCTTCCCAATAACTGAATCATTAGCGGCTTTTAGAATCTCCTCTTTCTTATTTTCTTTCTCTTTTACGGCCGAAGCCGCTTTGCTGACCGGCATCTCGTCCTCTGCTGGAACTTCGGACTTTTCTTTACCCGATTCCTTGCTCACTTTTTTGGATCAATTCAAGCTCGTTCATATAAGAATAAATTCGCGATCCGCGCCTGACCTCGCCTTCCCGGCTGGTTTTCCTTTTTTTCATTCCCTCACCCCATTTACCTAGTCATTTGCAACATATGTATTCATCCAGCCCACGGTCACCTTTCCCGACAAAAAAAGTTACTTAAAAAACCATAATTTTTTCTGTAAAACTGACTTTCCGGAGCATACTTAAATGGATTAAAGAAGGCGCAAATCCGAATGTGATAATAACGCCAAAACTAAGTAATGATCTGCTAAATTTACTTACAGTTATTGAGGAACCATTTGGCAGGAAAGGAACGATATTAAGGAGTTCATCGATCTGGTTATTTACCAGGACGTTCCACTGGAAGTAACATTGGGGAGAAGAATACACAATTTTTTTTACAATCAAAGCAGCTTCGAAATGATCCTGAGGAGTTAGTCACCTTACTGGTTGACGGAACTTGTAGTATACAGGAAATTATTGAAACGATTATAAGGAAAATAACGGGATACATTTAATCTGGCCGAGGTAATCACTAAACAAAGCCCCTTCAGCGCTAGAATTAGCAGAAGGGGCTCTTCCAGTTCAATCCATTTCGTAAATCGTTCCGCTTTTGCTGGCGTACAGCTCGGCGTGCACCTTTTCCGCATAAGGGTCCGTCATGCCCGAAACATAGTCGGCGACAAAACGGGGCCAGCTCCACTTATTCTTGTGCCGTTCATAATTATCCATCCAATCAGGCGGGATAATGAGCCGTCCGTACTCCGGGACCTTAAAGCTGTCCCACAAGCGGCGCAGCATGACTTCGCTCCGCTTTTGCAGTCTTTGTACGCGAAAATCCTTCACCAACGTCACCCAGGCCAGCTTTTTCAAAATTTCCATCGTCCTCAGCAGCTCCAGGTCCTGCCGGCCGTCGCGCATGAACGTGACCTTTTTTCCACCCTTTTGCGGGATCGTCGATTATGCCTACCTTTTCCGCGAAAGTGCTCACCCAACGGGCCTTCATCTCCCTCCGCGTGCGCGAGGATTCCTGGTCGCATTTGGCGTAAATGGACTCCCATTGCTCGAGGTAGTTGGCTAGAACGCTTTTTTACCATCGCCCTGATATCGATCTGCTCCCAGGCCACTTCCACATTGCCATGATCGGCCAGTATTTCCTGCACGACAAGCTCCACAAGACGGTCGCTCTCGAAGAAGGTGGAGTTCATCTGGATTTTGCCGGCTCGGATCCCGTCCTCTATATCATGAGTGGAATAGGCGATATCATCGCTTAAATCCATCAGCTGGGCTTCCAGTGTCGAGCAGCCTTCCGGCATTCTCCATTTGTCGCGCAGTTGGCTGATGCCTTCCCATTCATCGCTGTATACTCCTTTAATCCGGTTAGGCTCATCGAGGCAAAAAAGGGTATTTATTGATCGCAAGCAGCACCGCGGCTGTCAGATCGAGTCCGCTATCGCTGCCCGCCCGTTTTTTTCGAGAAACATAAGGATCCGGAAATTCTGCGCGTTCCCCTCATAAGAGAGGCCGTGCTCTTCCGTCAAAAGGCTGTTCAGCACCGCTTCGCCCTTGTGCCCGAAAGGAGGATGACCCAAGTCATGGGCCAGCGCCGCGCATTCGACCACGTCGGGATCGAGCATCAGACCGGGATGTTCCTGGCGGATGATGAATGTATATTGTTTGCCTATCCTCCTGGCTATCTCGCGGGCAATTTGCGAAACCTCGAGGGAATGGGTCAGCCTCGTCCTGTAGTAATCTCCGGTGCCGGCGCCGAATACTTGCGATTTGCCCTGCAGCCTGCGGAAGGCGGGAGATTGAATCAGCCGCGCATAATCCCGTTCGTATTCATCCCTCTCCTCGCTGAAAGTATTCAGCCTGGGTTCCACCAAGCGAAGCTTCCGCAGATCCATTGTTGTGTCCTCCCCGTTGTCTGTTTTTTATTCGTTTCAGTTAAGGCTTATATTTCTGCTCAAAGACGATGCGTTCCTCTAAAGTCGGGTGACTGCCAAGGAAGAATCTGACCAGCTCCGGCGGACGGGTCTCGCTCAAATTGTATTTGGCCAGCTTCTGGAAGGAGGATACACCTGCGTCCGGGTTCTTCATCATGGCGATACTGTATTCGTCCGCCTGCCTTTCCATCACTCTGGATACTGCGCTTTGGACCGGAGAGGAGAAGAACAGCAGCATGGATGCGAGCAGCGCGAGAACCGGCAGCGAGCTGAGTTCGTGAGGCTTCCTTTCAGCTCCGCCAAGCCGCCGCAGCGTCCGCCCGTACAGCTTGTTCAGCAGATAAAAGAATACCAGATTCCCCGCTGCACCGAGCACCGTTCCCCAGATCACATGCTTCTTCACGTAGTGTCCCATCTCATGGGCCATAATGCTGAGAATCTCGTCGCGGTTCAATTTCGCGAGCGTCGTGTCCCACAAAACGATGCGCGCTGTTTTTTCCGATCCCGTTCACGTAGGCGTTGAGCGCGGTGGTCTGTTTCGACATATCGACTTCATATACATCGTTCGCCGGAATGCCCGCTTTTTTTTGGGCCAGCGACAGAATATCCTGCTTAAGCGCCGCATCCTGCAAAGATTTAAAATCGTTAAACACCGGATCGATGACCACCGGAGCAATAAACACGAACAGGAAAGTGAACGGGATGCTCCACAGCCACAGGCTCAGCCACCAGCGCCCGGCGTTCTTGCGTATGTAATACAGCAGAGTGAGCACGACCGGAATGTAAATGGCCGTATCCACGAGAAAAGACTTGGCCGTATCCCAAAGCCAGGACGGCCAGGGCTGCCGGGTGAGCCATATTTATGCTTCAGGGCAAACAGCAGGATACCGACCGGCAGGCTGAGCAAAGTAAGGGTGAGAGACAGGATCGCGACAAATACGGCCGTCTGCAGAAAAAAAGCCGCGAAATCGACCGGACACCTTCTGTCTAATCCGGTCGGCAAACCCGCTGAGAAACAGGATCAGCAGCAGCAGCCACTGGTACGGCGAACTGAGAAAATAGGCCAGATAACGGATCGTGGCATATTGATGGATTTTCAGAATCTCCGAATCGCTCATGAACGTCCTCGGATCCGCCGCAGTACCTTGCAGCTCGGGCGGAGTATGGCAGGCAGGCTGCATCAGAAAATACACAGTAATGAGCACGCAATAAACGGCGATAAACAGTAGAATGGCCGTGAACTTTCTTTTCATATGGATACCTCTCTCCTCACATACTCTTTTTTTTCCACGTTTCCCGCCTCATTATTCTTATCCCTGACAATTAGCGGATACTATTATTATACGGCGTTCGAACATGTCATTCCTCTAGCAGTATGAGCGCTGCGGCGTTGCACGGCGGGTGGGCAGACCTCAGAGCGGAACCTCCATACCTTGACCACCGGGCTCTGTCTTGCCGAGGTCCCCTCTCCCCAGGCTCTCTTCCGCCAGCTTCAACCAGCGCTCAGCCACCGCTTCCCAAGTAAAATGCTCTCTCACCCGCCGGGCGCTCTGTTCCCCGTAAACCTGCAGCAGCTCCGCATCGTTCAGCAGCCTGATTGTGGATTCGGCGAGTTCGTCCGCGGTCTTCCTGGCGGGTATGAGCAATCCGGTCAGTCCGTGCCGGATGATCTCGCTCATCCCTCCGGCACGGGTGGCAATGACAGGCACCCCGCACGACATTGCCTCCACATTGACGAGCCCGAACGCTTCCCTGTTATCGGAAGGGACCAGAACGACATCCGCTATGCCAAACCAGTCTTGAATCCGGTCATGCGGAACGTAGGGGACAAACCTTACCGTCTCACCCATCGTTTTTTTTCCCAGCCGGTGCAGCTTCCTTACATAGGGAGTCGTCCGGTTGGAACCATAGAAAGCCGCTCCCACTACCACAAGCAGCGCATCCGGCACCTTGTCCGTAATACGGGGCATAGCCTTAAGGATATGGTGGACGCCTTTCATCTCTATTAAACGCCCCACATACAAAATAACTTTTTTTTGCCGCTGCAGTCCATCTGCTTGATAAGGCTCTCTCTTCTTGCCAGTCCCTCCGGCGTCCACCTGGATACAAATGCCGCCGAATCGACGCCCAAATGGTTGACAGCAATGGCCGCTTCCTTTTCCGGGATGGTCTGAAGCAGCTGTTCCTTAAGGAAGAGGCTGTTCACAATGATTTTATCTGCGCAGCGCAGGCACGCTTTCAACTCTTCGGGGGAAATGCGGTTAGTGGATATAAATGTCGTGGAATGCAGGAATAGCCAGATCGGCAGCTTTGGAAACCTTCGGCGCAGGTACCGGACAAAACGGGGCCTGTTCTCCACTTGAATCAGGTCCGGCTTGTGCCTGCTCAGCCGTTCCGCCACTTTGCGGATGTAAACCGCTCCAGGACGGGACGAAGGCCTGCGGTAGGTGATGCCGGAGAGGATCTCGCGCCTCGGATGCGCTCTCCCCTTCTCCCGTACACGGTGACATCCAATCGCTCCTTGAGCCTTAGAGCCACCTGCTCGACTACAGTCTCGACGGAGGAGCTGCCGGCCGAGGGAATGTGAAACGTTCCGGGCGTGATCACTGCCAGCTTCAATTTGCCCATAAGTGTCCCCCCTATAAAATTTTTTTCCCTTCAACATATGCGCCTGTGCCCGAAAAAAAGCTATCGTTTTTCCACCAACACCCTCCTGCACTCGTCCATGCCCTTTCAGTTAAAATTCATAAAATATAAATAAAGCGATAACCGCCCCTAACCGACTAAGCCAGAGGAAGTGAACACGATATGGAACGTCCCTGCGTGGGGATTCTGGTCAACAATTGGCTGTACCGAAAAAAATTCCGGCGGGTATGACGCTTTACGAGAATGTCGATTTATATATCGAAGGGGGAGAGCGGCATGATTTGTCCGTTTGCTTCCTTCGTATCAAAGACTTGTACCCGTACCGGTCCCATGTTAAGGCTCTCGTTAAAACATCCACAGGATTCGTAGAACAACGGGTGCCGACTCCGAGGGTCATCCACAACCGGGCCATTTATTCCAATCTGGCGTATCAACGGGAGCTTGCGGAACTGGCAGCATCCGGATTGCAAATTTTCAACGGCTGGAACCGTTACGGAAAGCACTGTATCCATGAGCTGCTGATGCGGCAAATCGAGCTTCGCCCTCATCTGCCGGCTACGAACAAAGCGACTTTGTCGAATCTTCAGAAAATGATGCAAAGGTTCGACTCCCTGATGATCAAGCCGGATATCGGCAGTTTGGGCGCCGGCATCATGAAGATGGACCGCACCGACCGCGGCTGGCGGTTGGTTTCCCCCCGTGCCGCGTCCTCCGCAAACAGGAAATGGCGCATCCGGAATATTACTGCGCGCATTCCCCATTTTCTGATCGACGCCATACAAAAGAAGCCTTATCTCATCCAGCAAAGCCTCCCGCTCGCCACGTTCGAAGGCAGGCCGTTCGACCTGCGGGTAGCGGTGCAGAGAGGACTTGACGGAGACTGGCAGGTCACCGGATAGCAGCCAAAGTGGCCGCCAAGCACGAATTTCTCACCAATGTAGCCCAAGGGGCAAGCGTTCATCCGCTCCAGGACATTTTGACGCACCATCCTGGGTTGGCTTACGATAAGGTGGAACGGGATATCAAGGATTTCTCACTGAAAACGGCCGAGCACCTGGCACGCATCTGCCGCATTTGGCGGACATCGGGCTGGACATCGGCCTCACGGCCGAAGGCTACCCTTTGTTCATCGAGTGCAACTCCAAAGATCAGCGTTACTCGTTTAAGGAAGCGGGCCTGACGGAGGAATGGCGGCGGACTTATTGGAATCCGATGGCGTATGCCAAATATTTGCTGCAGCAATCGGATTCTTGACGGAAGACCGTTTACAGTATGCTTATGGCCGTCCGATAAAAAAAAGCTTGCGGGCTTCAACAGTCCCTTCAAACACGTTTGAAATATTCGGCGCTTTCGATCATGGGCGTACAATCGTTGTGCGGTTCTTTCAAGCCGATTTCAAAGATAAACGGTTTGTTGTACACATAGGGTTTCACCATAGACCAATCAATCCGGCCCCTTCCAAGGGGAAGGCCGTCGTGGGTCTTTCCCATGCTGTCCACAACGTGAAAATATTTGGCGTACTCCTTTGTATTGTCCAAAACCTGCTTCAATCTTTCATTCGAGCCCCGGAGGATATAAACGCGTGGCTGATATCGACGTTGACGTCCAGCTGCAGCGGTTTAATGATCTCGTCAATCAAATGAACATCTCCGTATGAAAACAATCCCTCGATGGTGTCCTCCCACAAAAAAAATGTTCCCCGCCGGGTAAATTATTGATTTTTTTCGATTTCCTCGCGCATGTTCCTCAAGGCTTCCATGTCCAAATTTTTTGGAGCTCTCCGTCTTGGCATAGTGAGCATGAATCACGCACCGGACCTGCTCGTCCCTGCATATTTGCGCAAGCAGACGGCTTGATTCCACATAATATGATTTCACTTCCGGATCTTCGCTTAGAATGTCCAGGTATTTGCCGTTGATTTTGGAAGGATGGTGAAGGTAAACGTCGATTCCTCTATCTTTTAAAAGCCTGATCGTACTGATCAGCCGAGCCGGTTCTTTTAACGAACGTTCTTCCAAATGCAATTCAACGATTTCAGGGTCGTACTGCAGCCTGTCCTGGGTGCAAACCGGATCCAGCGACGTCTTGACTCTTATGAAATTCAAAAGATCACCTTCCATTCGCTTTCCTTGTATGCTTTCTCAACACCTGATTCCTTTACTCTTTTCCTGGACACTGCCTTATATTCGACTATGGTATGCAATAATTAGAAGTCCTATAGATCATTTTATCCGCTGCGAAAAGGAGACGCAAACGGACGCAAACGGACGTTTGCGGGCGGTTTTTTTTCTTGATTTATGGGAGGTTCTATGTCAAGATTACTGTTTAAGAGCATCTAATAACCATCGACAAGGATCAGGTGAAACAGATCAATGAAACCTTTGTTCCGACTTATGACCGAGCTTTCTTCCCGCAAATGGGTTTCACGGATAACCGGCAGGTTCGCCAAATCCGCAGTCAGCCGGGGATTGATCCCGCGTTTTGCCAAAACGTACGGAATCCGCATCGAGGATGCGGAGAAGCATGTAAGCGAATACGCGTCATTGAACGATTTTTTTTACGAGACGTTTGAAAAAAAGGGGCTTCGTCCCATTGACCCCGACCAGTCTGTCGTGATCAGCCCCGTCGACGCTCTTATTACGGGAATCGGGCCCATTGTGGAAGGCGAAATGATGAATATAAAGGGCCAGGATTATACGGTCCAAGAACTGCTGAATCAATCGCCCAGGACGGTGAACTACAGGAACGGCACCTACATCGTACTTTACCTCAGCCCCACAGATTATCATCGGATTCACGCGCCGGTGACCGGGCAAATCATCGAGAAAGAGCTTATTTCAGGCAAGGTGTACCCTGTCAATGAATTCGGCCTGACGCAGATGACAAGAGTGCTGAGCCGCAATGTGCGATTGGTCACGTATGTGCAGCAGGAGTTCGGCGAATTGGCGATTGTCAAGGTGGGGGCGCTGAACGTCAGTTCCATCTCGTATGTGGAGCCTCTGGGCAGCCGCATCGAAAGAGGGCAGGAGCTGGCTTATTTTGAGTTTGGTTCCACAGTGGTGCTGCTGATGGAAAGCGGTATTTTCGCCCCGCGGCCGGACCTCAAGGCGGGCAGCAAGGTGAAAGTGGGCGAAGGATTGGGCTCATTCACCCGAAAGCGTAGCACTGCACATATTATTTCACGCCCTTTGGTCCCATATGAACTGCATGGATCGCGTTCGCCCGAGAGCCTGGCACCGTACATCTTATAGCAGCCTGGAACCATACATCTTATTGCAGCATGGATCTATTCATATACATGAATTACTGCGACCTAAACAGCCGGAAAGGAGATTGCCCGATGCAGACGTCCGTCACGCGACCCATTGCGGTAAACCCAACGCTTTTTTTTCCATTCTATTTGCGGTGTCCTTTGTACATCTGTGCAACGATTCTTTGCAGTCGGCGATCCCGGCGCTCAATCCTCTGCTCATGAAATCGATGAACCTGAGCTATACGCAAATCGGGTGGATCCTTTTTTGCGCTCAACCTTACCTCGTCGATTATGCAGCCTTTGGTCGGACTGTATACGGATAAAAAAAAGCCCTCCCCATACCTGCTCCCGCTGGGCATGGCTTCCTCTGATCGGGATGGTAGGGCTTGCGTTCGCGCCGAATTATGTGTTCGTCGTCCTGTCCGTTATTTTCGTGGGACTCGGTTCCGCCGTATTCCATCCCGAAGCGTCCCGTGTGGCTTATATGGCCGCAGGGCCGAGGAGGGGGCTGGCGCAGAGCATTTTCCAGGTAGGCGGCAACACCGGCCAGGCGCTGCAGTCCATCCTGACTTTGATTATCTTCATCCCTTTCGGGCAGTTCGGAGCGATCTGGTTTACGGTCATTGCGGGCCTGGCTTTGATCATGCAGTTCATAATCGCCCGCTGGTACAACAATGTGCTTGCTTCCGCACCGCCGCGTCCCGCCAAAAAAGTCCGCAGCCAACGTCGGGACCCGTCCCGCGGGCGCTTTGCGGATCGCTATTCTGCTCATCGTGTTCCTGGTGTTCGTACGGTCCTGGTACAGTGCGGGGATTACAAATTTCTACCAATACCATGTCGTGCACGAGTTTGGAATGACCTTGGAGAAGGCTCAATCGTACATTCTCTTGTTCATGATGGCCGGCGTGGCGGGCACCTTCCTGGGCGGGCCGCTGGCTGACCGGTTCGGCAAAAGCAGCATGATCTGGTTCTCGATGCTCGGCTCCGCGCCTTTTGCCCTGCTGCTTCCTTATGCAGATCCTTTCTGGTCTTATGTGCTGTGCTTGTTTAACGGCTTCATTCTGATGTCCGGCTTCTCCGTGATGGTCGTCTATGCCCAAGAGCTGTTTCCCGGCAAAATCGGCACCGTTTCCGGCCTTACGATCGGCCTGGCTTTTGGCATGGGGGCGGTGGGCTCGGTTGCCTGGGTAAATTGATCGACACGTATAATGTCAAACTGGTGATGGAGTTTCTGTCCTTCCTGCCCTTGCTCGGCATTGTGACCGTCTTCCTGCCGTCGGATAAAAAAAAGATCAGGCAGTGGTCGGAAAATTCGGAAGCGATTTCGGCCGGGTAGGCCTATTGTTCGCCGTGCTGAACAGACCGGCCAGGCCGGCGGTCTCATATGGGGGAGACTGGCTGGCCGGCCGCTCCGCCTTGGCGAGGCAGGCCGCACACTCACTCATTAGAAGGACAAGCCGCCTACTCCTGCCTGGCTGGCCAGCACTGACTGGTGGAAAAGCCGTGCTCCAGCCGTGTACAAGAGCAGCAGGGACGCGCTATCGGTGGAAGAACGCCAAGTGGATGCACAATTCACTATTTCCATTGTATTTTATACAGAAGATTAAGAGATATGGTGCCATTACATTACAGAGTCTCAATGCAAATAGTGCAATATTTCCGCGCAAAATCCCCTTTTCCCACCGTTATGTATGTATCGGATCTAACGGCAATTTCTCCGTGTAATTCGGCACTTTGAGCATGCAGGAGACATTTTCTGCAACATTAACGGGAGCTTTC
>BBFE01000071.1 GCA_001313085.1 Paenibacillus sp. JCM 18996
ACGCCGGCCTGCCCGAGCACCTCGAGGCAGGCGATGCCCGCGGCCACGGAGCGGGGTTCCCCGCCATCGTGCCGGCTTGATAAGCAGGTCCAAGCGGAGCGACCTGCTCCATGATGGCCTTACGGCCCCCGTAGGCCCCGATCGGCAGACCGCCGCCGATGATTTTGCCGAGGGCCGTAAGGTCCGGCTCGATGGCTTGGCGGTTCGCCAGGCCATCATAGGTTTGCGCCGCGCCGTAATGGAAGCGGAACGCGGTGATGACCTCGTCGTAGATGACGAGGGCACCGAAGCGGCGGGCTATCTCGCAGAGCCCCTCGAGGAAGCCCGCCGCCGGCATGACCATGCCGAAGTTGCCGACGATGGGCTCGACCATGACCGCGGCGACATCCTCGCCCCACCGCTCAAGCGCCGCCTGCAACGCATCGAGGTCGTTGAACGGCACGGTGATGACCTCCTGCGCGATGGCCGCCGGGATGCCGGCGCTGTCGGGAATGCCGAGCGTGGACGGTCCGGAGCCGGCGGCAACAAGCACCAGGTCGGAATGGCCGTGGTAGCACCCGGCAAATTTGATTACTTTGGTGCGGCCCGTATATGCGCGGGCCACACGGATCGTCGTCATGACCGCCTCGGTTCCGGAATTTACGAATCTCACCTTGTCCAAGGAAGGGATGGCGTGCTTGATCATTTTGGCGAATCGAATTTCCAGCTCCGTCGGCGTACCGAACAGCGTTCCATTCGCCGCTGCCAGTGAGATCGCCTCCGCCACATGCGGATGGCCGTGCCCAAGAATAATCGGGCCGTAGGCGGCCAGGAAATCAATGTATTTATTGCCGTCCTCATCCCAGAAATAAGCGCCCTGACCGCGTTTCATAAACACGGGGGCACCGCCGCCGACCGCCTTGAAAGAACGGGATGGGCTGTTCACCCCGCCCACGATATGTTTCAGCGCTTCCGCGTACAATTGCTCCGAATTTTTTGCGTTCCATAGTTCATCCTCCGTCTATAAATTCATGATGATTTCTGTCCTTTATGTATGAGCGTGATCTTGCAGGGAAAGAAGTTACCTTATCAGAACAGTATAACCAACCCGGACTAAGCAGGGCAACACAGCAACTGATGTTGAAGAGAAGTCCTTCTAACCGATGCAGCTTTTTTCAGTGGCACGGACTTATCCGGGAAGCCATAGCGATCAAACGCTGCGAGCCGGAACGAGTGCATGATTCACAACTGAAGCGTATGAGTGACCTGGCACAACTGCTGCGTTTCATTCTGTCGGAAGGCAATCGGATCGTTCGGGATGTCTAGCGTACAATGACGCGGATGCTCTCCAGCTGCTTTTTTTTAAGAAACCTGCCGTCATTTGCCCGGTTCCTTTTGCATGGTTGCGGCATCGTATATTGCAAAGCGTAAGGAGGTGAAAAAACGTGAATCACGCAAACTGTTCTTTGCACACCGGTGGAAACAGGCACACTCCTTTTATTGCTAATAAATTGAAACTGAAACAAGCGCAAAGCTCGGGCTTCGGCTGGTCCTCCAGCAATTGGTCGGGTTATGCGGTAACTACAAGGAAGGGCGCAATCAACAGCATCGCGGGGGAATGGCAGGTGCCGAAGGTGAACACAAGAAAAAAAGACGAGTTTCTCCTCCGCATGGATCGGAATCGACGGCTTCCGAAACAATTATTTAATTCAAGCCGGCACCGAGCAGGATTACTATAACGGCTCAGCCACTATTACGCTTGGTGGGAAATCCTTCCGGCGGCAGAAAGGAAAATTCCGTTTCCAGTATCGCCCGGCGATCGCATGCGCGCTGAAATTCATAACTTGGGCAAAGGAAAATGGTCCATCAGCTGATAAACCGCAGCAAAAAAATGGACGTTCAGCACCGTGCGCTCTTATTCCGGCCCGCGGACGTCCGCCGAATGGATCGTCGAAGCGCCTCAAATAAACGGACGCATCACCGCTATAGCGGATTATGGCCGAATTACTTTTGATCGGTGCAGAGTAAATGGCAGGAAGCCGAAGTTATCGCGTTCAAACGGCGGAATCATGACCCAGAACAAAGTTCAAGTATCGACGCCTTCTTCTCCGGACATCGATAGAGACGGGTTTGCCGTCGCTTACGGACGGAAGGTTCCGCAGCCCCCCGTTTCCACATCTAAACGGAAAGCATCTTTTGCGGTGAAGAAGACGAAACCGCTTCTCAAGCCTGAGCTTACTGCAGTAGTCTAAATCTCTAAATGTTTATTTTTTATCAACCTCGTGGGCGTCGTTGACACACGTACGTCCGGCACAGTTGCGGCCTCTGCCGCTGTACGGCAGAAGCCCTCCGACTGCACACCAACAACTCTCCGCCGCGGTACAGCGGCCGCCGCCTTCTATCCAAAAAAAGCTCTCAGCCGCCAAACGGCAAAGAGCCTCACCCGTTACTTCTTTTTCAGATCCGTCGTCCTCGCTCCCGATGACCTTGTTTCCTCCGCGCCCGAGCCTTTCGGCTGTTCCGGGTCGGCTCCGCTGAGCACATCCTTTATATACGCCTTCAGCTTAGTGCTGTTCACAGTGATGACGGAGGCGCCGCCGATCGTACGCTCCACGAGCAGCGACTGGGGCGGAAGCTGCTTCCCCATTATGCCGTTAGCCTGCACCTCATAGCCGAGTGAACCGAGCTTCAGCATATCCGACATGGACATGTTCGTCTCCACGTACGGTTCGATTTTGCCCAAAATGACCGGAAGCTTGATCAGAGAGCCTGCGCTCTGCATTTTGTGGGCTACGGCCGAAAGGAATTTCCGCTGACGTTCCGTCCGCGAGAAGTCGGATAATGCGTCATGCCGGAAGCGCACATACTGGAGGGCGGTTTTGCCGTCCAGATGCTGCATTCCTTTCTTGAGGTCGATATCGTAAACGTGGTCATCCGCCGCGTCTTTGTATTTCATATCCTTCTCGACATCGATATCGATCCCGCCTAAGGCGTCAATCAAAGCGATAAACCCTTGAAAATCGGTGTAGGCGTAATATTGGATATCGAGGCCGGTGAGGTTGCTCACTGTTTTCATCGCCAGATTAGGCCCGCCGAAAGCGATCGCGGCATTGATCCGGTCTTTCCCTTGTCCCGGAATATCCACGTAGGTATCCCTCAGAATAGAGAAAAGGTAGGCTTTTTTTCGTGACCGGATCCATCGAGGCAATCATAATGCTGTCCGAGCGGGGCAGCTCCGTCGTTTTTTTAACCCCCGGGAATCGCCTCCCAGGAGCAGTACATTGACCCGTTCCCTCCCCTCCCATTTGGGCGGCAGATTTTGCACGGAGTTAGGCATGTTATGGATTTTATTCGGGCTTGAAATGTGATTGGCGAACTGATAAATGCTAAGTCCCCAATAACCAGCTGTGCCGAGGGACAGAACAAATATGAATAAAAAAAGTCCATTTGAGCCATTTTTTTCATACAGCCCGGTCCTTTCCTTTGTACTTATTGAATCGGTTTTCTTAACTAAACGTTTGGTGTATCATAGGAAATGTCGAAACCTGACGAGAGACGGTCCATGCAATTGACATTAGTATAGTAGCGCTGAAGACATTGAGCAAGTATACTTTCTATACCAAGAAAACCTGCCTTTAAGCCGCGGTCGCGCTTCGCTGAATGGCCTCGGTAGAGGTTTTCTTATCTTTTCCATACAGGGACGTATTCGTTCAAGAATTATTTTCCATTGCCAGAACAGGAGGTTTTCATGTTAGCGATAGATGTTCACAAGCTTCGTAAAGAATTTCAAGTCCAGAAAAGCCGGGAGGGCATGAGAGGCGCGCTCAAAGACTTGTTCCGGAGAGAATACAAGCAGGTAACCGCGGTCAAGGACATCTCCTTCCAAATTCCCCAAGGGGAGATATGCGGCTACATCGGCGAGAATGGGGCGGGCAAATCGACCACGATCAAAATGCTCACCGGGATCCTCGTACCCACCTCCGGCAAAATCAGGGTGAACGGCTTTGTGCCATTCGAAGAGCGGGAGAAGTTCGTGCGCAATATCGGCGTCGTCTTCGGCCAGAGAAGCCAGCTTTGGTGGGATATCGGAGTGTAGAGTCGTTCCAGCTGCTGCGCAAAGTGTACCAGGTTCCCGAAACGGAGTACCGCAAGCGGCTGGACGAGCTGGTGGAGCGGCTGCAGCTTTCCGAGCTGCTGAACCGTCCGGTGCGCAAGCTCAGCCTGGGCCAGCGGATGCGGTGCGAGCTCGCGGCTTCGCTGCTGCACAATCCGGCCATCCTGTTCTTGGACGAGCCTACCATCGGGCTGGATATTGTCGTCAAGACGGAAATCCGCGAGTTTCTGAAATCGCTCAACCAGCGGTATGAGACGACTATTCTGTTGACCACGCACGACCTGCAGGATATCGAAGCCCTATGCTCGCGGGTCATTATGCTGGATGACGGCAACATTATTTACGACGGCAGCCTGGAGGAGCTTAAAGCCAGATGGGGCAAAGGGAAAGAGGTCGTATTCCAGTTCCAGAGCCCCTTGTCCATCGAACGGCTTCAGGGGATGACCCGCGGGCTGGAGGTGGCTTGGGAGATGGATAACGAGCTGACGGGCAGAGTGTTCATTCCTTCCGATAAAGCCCGGATCTCGGAGGTGCTCAGCCGCGTGGTCGGAACGGTTGAAATCGCCGACATCAAAATCATCGAAACGGGCACGGATGACATCGTGCGCGAAATTTATAAATCCGGCTCCGCGGAGGCTGACAGCGCGGCAGTCGGGCAGGAAGCGGCCGTCCATGCTTAGCGCCTATAAGGAGATCATCCGTATTCGTTTCTTAATGATGCTGGCTTACAGAGTAAACTACTACAGCGGTATTATTATTTATGCCGTCAATATCGGGGCTTACTACTTCCTGTGGAAGGCGATCTACGGTTCACAAGAGACACTCGGGGGCCTGACACTGACGCAGATGACGACTTATATTGCCGTCTCCTGGATGGCGAGGGCCTTTTATTTTAACAACCTGGACCGGGAAATCGCGAACGAGATCAAGGACGGCAGCGTAGCGATCCAGTTCATCAGGCCGTACAACTACATTATCGTCAAAATGATGCAGGGGCTCGGAGAGGGCTTGTTCCGCCTGCTGCTGTTCACAACGCCGGGTATGGTGCTCGCGTCTCTGCTGTTTCCGGTGAAGCTGCCCAAAGACCCGTCCGTTTGGCTTATTTTTTTCTCATTATGCTGTTTTTTTCAGCTTCCTGATCAATACCCAGATCAATATCATTACGGGCCTTACCGCATTCTTCCTGGAAAACAACGAAGGCTTGATGCGCATGAAAAGGGTGGCGGTCGACCTGCTCTCCGGACTCGTCGTACCGGTTTCTCTGTTTCCGCTGTGGGCGCAGGGGTGGCTTGAGCTGCTGCCGTTTCAGGCGATCACTTACCTGCCGGGTTCCGTATTTACAGGAAGAGTGACGGGCGCGGCGGTTTATCAGGTGCTGGGCTTGCAGCTGCTGTGGTTCGTCCTGCTTACGCTGCCGCTTATCCTGCTGTGGCGGAGCGCCAGGGCGCGGCTGTTCGTGCAAGGAGGTTGAGGGGATGCAGAGCACGGCATTATTTTGGGAATACTTGAAAAAAATTACATGAAAACCCGCATGACCTACCGCTCGGATTTCTGGATCGAGGTACTGTCCGACCTGCTGTTTAACGGCTTGAATCTGGTCGTGATCCTGATTATGTTCCAGCACACGCCGCTCCTGGCAGGCTGGTCCAAAGACCAGGTGCTGTTCATCTACGGTTATTTTATGATTCCGCAGGGTATTTTTTTCCACTTTCTTTAATTTGTGGGGTTTCAGCGAAAGATATATCGTCAAAGGCGAAATGGACCGGGTGTTGACCCGGCCTGTCCATAACCTGGTCCAGCTCATTCTGGAAAACATGGATCCCTCGTCGCTGTTCAGTGCGCTGGCGGGCGCGGTAATCATGGTCTATGCTTCATTTCATGCCGGCCTGGTTTTAAGCTGGTATGACCCGTTCGTCTTTCTGCTGCTTGTCGCAGGCTCCATTATGATCTATGGCGGGGTGTACATCTCGCTTACGGCGCTGTCCTTTTTTTCTCGGACTCGCCGACGGGGATTCTCCCGCTCATGTGGAACCTGCAGAACTACGGCCGCTATCCGGTGACTATGTATAACAAAATCATGAAAATCCTTCTCACCTGGTTGATCCCGTTTGCCTTTGTCGGGTTCTATCCGTCAGCCTATTTCCTGGACCGGGCCAATTGGGGCGTCTTCGCCTGGCTCACTCCTGTGATGGGGGCCGTATTTCTGGGCGCAGGCGTGACCGTGTGGAATATCGGGGTGAAAAGGTACCGCGGCGCCGGATCATAAGTTTTTTGTACCATCTAAGTTTAAAGGAGTTGAACGGCGTTGACGCAAATGGAAGCGGGACAGCTTGTTCCCGATTTCAGCCTGCCCGCCTCAAGCGGCGGGACATTCACTTTGTCCGGGGCCGCGGGAAGAAGGTGGTCGTTTACTTTTACCCAAAGGATATGACACCGGCATGCACTCAGGAATCCTGCGATTTCCGCGACTTCCACCAGGAGTTCGGCAAACTCGGAGTGGAGGTCGTCGGAATTTCCGCCGATCCTCTGAAAAGGCACGACAAGTTCATATCCAAGTACAAGCTTCCGTTCCTGCTTCTCTCGGACGAGGATCATGCGATAAGCGAGCAGTTCGGAGTTTGGCAGCTAAAGAAGCTGTACGGCAAAGAGTACATGGGCATCGTGCGCTCCACCTTTCTTGTCGATGAAGAGGGTCGGCTCGTCAAGGAGTGGCGTAACGTGAAGGTCAAGAACCACGCACAGCTGGTACTGGATGCCGTCAAGGCTTTACAGGATTAGGCTTCCGAAACTGCCGGAGAGTTAAGAGATTTCCCTGGATTTTGGGAATCTCTTTTTTTTGTGCCATATCATACTATTTCCCTACCTCCCATATAATCTACCAGTGCCAAAAAAAAGAATCGTATCCGTGGGAGGAAGCGGGATGAACCAACACCAAGCCGGGAGTACCAGCAATAATCGGAGAAACGCAGCCGCAGCTGTTTTTTGCCGTGATAATAGGAGTTTATGCCGCCGTCGTCCTGCCTTGGACTGCTTGCGCGGAAAGCACGGAGTCCGAGGATGCGCAGCAGACTGTGTATAAAGCTCTTCTTTCCGGCAAGCGTGCCGGCGAACTGGAGAGGGAGTACAAAGCGCCTGCGGAGCCAACGGTTTATTTGACCTTTGACGACGGACCGTCCAAAAAAATACGCCCCAGGTTTTGGACATTTTGCAGCGCGAGGGCATCAAAGGCACTTTTTTTCGCTTTGGGCGAGCAGGTGAAGGAGTATCCGGACTATGCCAAAAGGATCGTGCAGGAAGGCCATGCGCTTGGCAACCATTCCTATAACCATGTGTACAAGCAGCTTTATTCCTCGTTTTCCACGTTTTGGCAGCAGATCCTGATGACGGACGACATTTTCTATCAAACTACCGGTCAGCGTACCAGGCTGCTGCGTGCGCCGGGAGGGACGGCCACCAATTTTGACGGATTTTATTACTATTATATGAATCAAGCCGGATTTACGGTGCACGATTGGAATATAGACAGCGGAGACGCAAGCAGGGCGGGGGTCAAGGCGGAGGAAATTTTATCTATGGTAAAAAAAAGTCCCCTGCGCCGCGAACTGGTTGTGCTGATGCACGATGGGGCGGGGCATGAAGAAACGGTGAAGGCGCTGCCGCAGATGATTTCGTTTTTTTTAAGGAAAAAGGATACGGCTTCGCTGCGCTGACCGAGGAAGTGAAGCCCTTCCAGTTCGGTCTCGCCAAGCTCAAATGGAGCAGGGGGACGAGCTATGACAAGTTTAAGGAATACTCGCGGGATGCAGCTCAGTACAGGGCCGCTCAAGGGCCGGAAACGGTAAGCCGGGTGCAGCCGCCCGCTCAATCGGCAAAGCGTGTAAAGACCGACCGGCCTTTGCAGGTAAAGCTTGACGGCACGTCATTTGTGCTGCAGCCGGAGCAGCATCTTTTTTGAGCACGGCGTCTTTTACGTTCCTTTACGGACGCTGGTGGAGCAGATGGGCGGGACGGTGGATTGGAACAATGAACAGCGAATCGCGACAGCCAATTGGGGATTATATAAGCTTCATTACGATCTGGTTTACCATTCGATCCAGGTTGAGATCCCCGGCAAGCCCGCGCAAACTTACCCGATGGCAAATATGCGGATGCAGGACGGCAGGCTGCTCGTTCCGCTGCGGCAGACGGCAGAATGGCTCGGGGCCTCCATAATGGATTACGATCTGCAATCTTCTCCCAGACAGGTTAGCATAGCGGCCAAAAAAATGGGTATTATATTCATATCGGGCGGATTGTGCCTTTTTTACATTAATCTTTCGCACAGGTGAAAAAAAGGACGCATAGCCTGTTGTTTATGAAGTTCTTGTTTGTATACAAATGCCTCTCCGGGCGCGCGTTGTGACGTTGGACGGAGGGTGGTCAGATTGATGTCGCCGCAGGTGGCTAAACTTGTGGGTTTCAGCGGTTTACCTCATTTTTTCACATCTTCTTGACGGGTTTTGAAGAGGTTATATATAATGAACCTACTAAATGAAAGGGGCTCATTATGACCAAGCCACATGAAATTATTGTTGTACTGGACTTTGGAGGACAGTATAACCAGCTAATTGCCAGAAGGATCCGTGACCTTGGCGTTTACAGCGAGCTTGTGCCCTATAATACATCGGTTGAAAAGCTGCGCGAGCTGAATCCGAAAGGAATCGTCTTCTCCGGCGGCCCTGCCAGCGTATACGGAGAGGATTCCCCAATCGTCGATCCCGGAGTGTATGAGCTCGGCGTACCGATTCTCGGTATTTGCTACGGTATGCAGATGATGGCCCACCAGTTGGAAGGTAAAGTAGAACGGGCTCCAAGAGAGAATACGGGAAAGCGGAAGTGGATTTCAAGGACCAGTCCTGTTTCGTGCAAGGATTGGACAAGCGCCAGACGGTATGGATGAGCCACAGCGACCTGGTTGTCGAGCTGCCCACAGGCTTCGTTATTGACGCGAGCACCCACCACGCTCCTATCGCGGCGATGAGCCACCCGGAAAGAAATTTGTACGCAGTCCAGTTCCATCCGGAAGTGCGCCACTCGGTGCAGGGGAATGAAATGATCCGCAACTTCCTGTTCCGCGTATGCGAATGCGAGGGCGACTGGAGCATGGAGTCTTTCATCGACGATACGGTTCAGGACATCCGCAATAAAGTGGGGCAGAGCGAAGTGCTTTGCGCGCTCAGCGGCGGTGTGGATTCCTCTGTGGTAGCCATGCTGATCCACAAAGCCGTGGGCAAGCAGCTGACCTGCATGTTCATCGACCACGGGCTGCTGCGCAAGGGTGAGGCCGAAAGCGTAATGGAGACGTTTGCCGGCAAATTCGATATGAAGGTTGTCAAAATTGACGCGCGCGATCGTTTCTTGTCCAAGCTGGCCGGCGTTGACGACCCCGAGCAAAAGCGCAAAATTATCGGCAACGAATTCATTCGCGTCTTTGAGGAGGAATCGGCACAATTCGCCGATTTTGAATACCTGGCGCAGGGAACGCTGTACACGGACATCGTGGAAAGCGGCACGGCCACCGCGCAGACAATCAAATCCCACCACAATGTAGGCGGGCTGCCCGAAGATATGAAGTTCAAGCTCGTCGAGCCGCTTAACACTTTATTCAAGGACGAAGTCCGCAAAGTGGGAAGTGAATGCGGCCTGCCGGATGAGATCGTATGGCGCCAGCCGTTCCCGGGCCCGGGTCTCGCCATCCGCGTTCTCGGCGAAGTGACGGAAGAAAAGCTGACGATCGTCCGCGATTCCGATGCGATTCTGCGCGAGGAAATCGCGAAAGCCGGGCTGGACCGCGAGATCTGGCAGTACTTCACGGCGCTGCCCAACATGAAGAGCGTCGGAGTGATGGGAGATGTCCGCACGTACTCTTATACGGTGGGCATTCGCGCGGTAACGTCCATCGACGGAATGACCGCCGACTGGGCCAGAGTTCCCTTTGACTTATTGGAGCGCATTTCGAACCGTATCGTCAATGAGGTCGACAACGTGAACCGTGTAGTATATGATATTACGTCCAAACCGCCAGCCACGATTGAATGGGAATAAAAAAAAGGGACAAAACCGGTTACCCTGCAACAATAGAATGCAACAAATTACTCTCTTTTATCTGCGTTGTTTAGCAAATACAAGGGAGTATTTTTTTATGACTAAAATCAATAAGCCAATCTAGGATTTCCGGCTAATGTGCTGAATAAGCAGGCTTATTGATTGATTAATGCAATTTAAGCGTATAATAATTTAAAGGGATTAAGGATTGCGCGGCGTGTTAGCGGGTGAAAGCTATTGTGCTAGCTCGTACGACTCAGTTTCTAATCCGAACAAAGAGTGCTGAAATCCGAGATAATGTTCGTAAATTTTTTTATTGACAGGAGAAGACAAAATTTTTTTTACAATATAGACGAACAACATCATATTTTTTTCGTATAATTTCAGGAATTGGCCTGGGAGTCTCTATGAGATCACCTTAATGATCCGGCTACGAAAACGGGAATAGACTTTTTTTGAAAAGTGGCTTCTTACTGCAGGAGAACCATTCTATAGGAGGGCCATTCTCTTTTGCAACAGCCTAGGTCACTGACGATCGAGGCTATTGTACTTTCTGGGTATCCAAACTATGTTTAGGGGGATTTCTCGCATGGAACGCTTTTTTTAAACTGAAGGAAAATGGGACAAGCGTCAGAACGGAAATTATGGCGGGTTTGACTACATTTATGACAATGGCCTATATCCTCGCGGTAAATCCGAACATTCTTAGTGCATTCGGCTCAGGCGCGACCGGCTTGAACTGGTACTCGGTCTTCCTGGCTACGGCCTTGCGGCCGGCATCATGACCATTGCTATGGGCGTATTTGTGAACTTTCCTGTTGCTTTGGCGCCGGGTATGGGATTGAACGCTTATTTCGCGGCTGTCGTTCTCGGGTCGCAAGGCGCGTTTACCGCGCAGATGGCTTTGACCGCCGTATTTATTTCGGGTATCATCTTTTTTTTCATCCTGACTTTAACTAATGTCCGCCAAATGATGCTGATCGCCGTGCCCGACAACTTGAAGCACGCGATTACCGTGGGAATTGGGCTTTTTATCACAGTGGTAGGCCTGAAAAAAAACAGCGGGCTGCTGACAATCGCCGTAGAAGCGGGCAAGGATATTCCCGCCCATAAATTTACGGACGTGCTGTCTTTTGAGACGGTTATGCATTTGGGGAGCTTGAAGGACCCTACGGTTGTATTGACGATTATCGGGCTGGTCCTGATCTCCGCTCTGATGATCCTTCGCGTGAAGGGCGCCATCTTGTTCGGGATACTGGGTACCACCGTCCTGGCAGCACTCATGGGACAAGTCCATTTTTTTCGGATTTGACGAAGCCGGGCACTGTGTGGTTCCTGATTTCACGAAACTGGCTTTTGCCAATTTTGACTTTGCGGGCGTGATGAAAACGGGCATTCTTTCCGTCATAGCGACGTTCACATTTGTTGAATTGTTCGATACTTTCGGGACGATGGTGGGAACGGCCAACCGGGCCGGAATAATGAAGAACAAAGAAGAAGGCAACAAAAAAAAGTGGGAAAAGCAATGCTGGTTGACGCAGTAGGGGTCAGCGGCGGAGCGCTGCTCGGAACAAGTACGGTCACGGCCTTCATTGAAAGCGCGGCGGGTGTCGCGGAAGGAGGACGCACAGGACTTACATCGGTAACGACAGGCATATGCTTCTTGTTAGCCTTGTTCCTGGCGCCCATTGCGGCTCTCATACCCGGCTCAGCTACAGCGGCCGCGCTTATCGTGGTTGGTGTGCTGATGATGCAGGCTGTGCGTGAGATCGACTTCCAGGATCTTGTTGTAGGGATTCCGGCCTTCCTGACGATCGTATTTATGCCGTTTACCTATAATATCGCTAATGGTGTTTCGTTCGGCATCGTAAGCTATGTCATTCTGGCTACGGTAGCGAACTTCGGCGATAAAGGCAAATACAAGGTACACTGGCTGATGTGGGTTCTGGCCATACTCGTCGTTCTGCGTTACATATTGATCGGCAGTGAAGGGTGACGCATGGCACGGGCCGCTTTTTTTTAGTCCGGCCTCTCGCGGTTCCTTTCGCCCGCCTGCTGGCACAAGCTCTGCATAAATTCAACTGCAGTTTGAAAGTCAATATTAGTGCGCAACAAGTAAAGTGAATAGTTCCCTATTATCTGCTGTCTTAGATGCACGTACCGGTTTCAACGGGATTTATCTTTATAACTGGGCACGTTGAGCATGCGGGGGACATTTGCTGCAACATTAACGGGAGCTTTAGTTTAATTTATATAGAAAGCCGGTTCACGAGTTTCGCTGACCCCTCGAAGGGTGAGGCTTTACCGTTGGACCGGTTTTTTTGCTTGAGCCATAAACAAATTAATTGTATTAAAATTCCAGTTGCATAAATCGTGTCGAAAGTGGTATATTACTACTTGCCGCTTCGACAACATTACTTCTTAACAAAAAAACAAATTAAAAAAAGTTGTTGACAAGAATGTTGCCAAGGTGATAAGATATTAAAGTCGCTTTTGAGCGGCACGATAAATTGAATTATAAG
>BBFE01000072.1 GCA_001313085.1 Paenibacillus sp. JCM 18996
AAAAAGCACCCATACCTAACATCAGGTATGGGTACCACTCACCGTAAAGGCGAAGAAGAAGTTTGCATTTAATAGCAGCGCATTAATTAAAATTAGTTTCCATAAGTGCTGCCTGTAACCGTGGCAGAGCCGGAAGGAACGCCGACAACCACATTCATATCTTTCAAACGATCCAACAAAGTAGCTGCCTCGGCACGGCTAAGGGTGTTGTCCGGATTGAACCGGCCTTGGTCATCACCTTGGATAAGACTGTTTTGCACGGCAGTAGCTACATAAGGACGAAGTACGGCTGCAATATTATCCGCATCCTTGAATTTACTGTGAAGCAACTGATCAGCAGCGCCGGCATCCATCAATTGAATGGAGGCATTCACTTTCATCAGCACTTTGACAAGAGTAACCGTTACGTCTTGTCTTTGGGCTCCTTCCGCAGGTAAGAAGTCGTAGCCGCCATTAAGGTCTTTGTAAGCATCAAAATAATCTTTGGTAGCTTCTACGACATTATAAGACCAACGTTTTGCCGGTACATCATTAAAATCTTGCGTTGCAGATGTGTTTTTCAAGTGAAACATTCTTGTTACCATTGCGGCGAATTGTTCGCGGGTCACGTGCTGGTCCGGATTGAAGTGTTGGTTTTCGTCCCCCTCCAGGATGCCTTTGCTCACTAGATCTCTTATGTATTTTTTCTGCCCAATGTCCGCCGATGTCCACCAAATTAATGTTGAGGTTGTTTTCCACTTTAATGCTGTTATCGATTTTGACATGATTGTGGTTTCCTTTGACATTAACATTCCCGTTCTTCTCGCTGCGAAGGCCGGTATAGCGGAGAGAGATAAAATAGAGAAAACTGATACGGTAGCCAAAAGCTTTTTTCATAGTCATCATCCTTTGTATGGTTTTTTATTTCCTACACCATTTAATTCGGAAGAACTATATTGGATTGTGAGGGTAACTTAATGGAGTTAAATATTATTATTTTATTAAGGGTAGAGGAACAGGCCGAACGCCCCCTTTTTTGTTCGTTATAATGAACAATTTGACCTATATAATGTAAAGTTTTATGGGCAAATTTCATCATATTTTAACGAATTTAATGACGTTTGTATGATTCTCATCCACGGAATTCAAATTTAAAATAGAGATTGTATGAGCGGCCGGCTTTAAGAACAAAAAATTAGGAGAGATGTTTTTTTTCATGAAAACGTGGACGTCACTGACTGCGGTCGCAGTAAGTTTCTTTTGGCTGACGGGACTCGCTCCCGCTTCCGCAAAAGATGCGCAGCAGCCAGCATCAATGGTTGATATGGCACAAAATTACCCGGTTTATGTAAAACAGAGCGGTCCATCAGACAAACGCCAGGTAGCCCTCACTTTCGACGATGGGCCTGATATCGAATATACTCCCCGTGTCTTAGACGTGCTCAAGGAACAAAATGCTAAAGCCTCTTTTTTTTCTGATCGGCGAGCATTCAGAGGCTCATCCGGAGCTTGTAAAACGCATCATCAGCGAAGGACACGACATTGGCAACCACACATACGACCATCCCAGCTTGCCGTCTCTGCCCGCCGCCCAGTTCCAGAACGAGATTTTGGATACGGGAAAACTGTTGAAAAGAATCAGCGGGCATGACCCTCTTTTATTCCGTCCGCCTTACACACGCATAACTGAAGACCAAGTGAAATGGCTGGCAGAGCAAAAGATATACACCATCGGCTGGAACGTTGATACCCAGGATTGGAAGCAAATTCCTGCCAATTTGGTAGAGAGTAAAGTGTTTGACCAAATCAAGCCGGGTGCAATTATTATCATGCATTCCGCCTCCCCCGATGGTGCAGCGAATTTATCCTCCACGGTCGAGGCTCTTCCCCGCATTATAAAAAAGGTTGAGAGACCAAGGGCTCGAGCCTGTAACCGTTTCTCAGCTATTGGGTATTCCGGCTTACGCAGATGACAATAGTGCCAGTCCTATCTCAAATGAAACTGTGAAGGAGCCATCTAAAACTAAAGAAAGCGCGAAGGTGACCGACAGTGTATATGGCACCGGCAAACCCGAATCACCGAAAGTTGATATAAAGCTCGATTCGGAAGAGTACAGTGTCGTTGTCGGGGAAACATTGGATACAGCAGTCACCTCGTTAAATGGAAGTAAGAAAGTGGACGTAACAAGAGACAGTACATATTCAATCGCGGACCCGACAATCGTGTCAGTGGACAGTATGGGGAACATCAAAGGCTTAAAGCGTGGAGTAACGGTGTTAACGGCAACATACAACAACACCAAGGCAGCGGCAAAAGTATACGTGTATTAAGCTTTATGCTTTCCTGGCTGGTTTGTGCTCAAAGTTTTTGAATGAAGGATCCGTCATGCGGATCCTTCATTTTTTCTGATTCCGGAATGTCATCCGGTATCTTTCAAGGCTTTTTTTATATTTTGTTCGGATAATCACGGGTATAGGTACCGGCGGATATCGGCAATGAATGCAAAATCAGCTCCGTAAGCACTGTCGTTCTCGACAGGTAAGATCTTTTTTTCACACGAACGAACGTAGTTTTTTTTCTTGTCGATAGTTTCTATTGCAGAATTGCCAAACGTCTTAATTTTATTTAACACTGTCTGCGGAAAACCAGGCGCATTCAAATCCAATGTATTGTATATTTCGTTGTACCATGGCAATAGATTTCTTTTAATAATCAACCTTTTCATTCTTGCGTCCTCCTGAGGGGTATCTTCCGGGCGAGGGTGAACCGCAAAAGGTCCTCATCCGATGTTAATAATTTTAATCTTTTAGCTTCAGCATAGATAAGTGATTTATGACTTCTTCTACAAAGGTCAAGGTTTGTCGTACTGCATGGTCTTCATTTTCGAATTGATTGTGGGCCACGATCATTCTTACTCCCCGTAGATCCCTAATTACGGCATTTAGATCTCTGATCCCTTTCTGGCTGCTAACTTCCATAATCCTCCTCCTTAATCGAAGCGATGGGTTCGCTGGTTTCACCATCAGTCTAAGGGATATTAGCCATGTCCTGATAGGGACAATATCCTATTTTACAGTGCTTTGGGCGCTGCGTTACTTGGACAAAAGAAATAGGAGCCGCCGCATGGCAACTCCTACCCTTATATAATAACTGATATTTCTGAAAACAAACAGACTAGTAATATTTCTATGCTGGACTATAATGTAGACGTTCAAAAAAAATAATCGTTGGAGGTAATTAGAGTGGCGAAACCTAGGGATTTAAAGTTTAGGCGAAGTGGAGGATGGTATCTATGAGAGTCGGATCTGCGCGAACAGCGGCAGCTGAGTGGGTCATGCAGCACGCAAGCCGGGAGGCCGGGTTCGGGGGGGCGTATTTCAGCGGCTCGACGATAGGGCTGCCTGATGATGCGGAATTGTCGGCGGCCTCCGATATCGACGTCGTAATCGTGACCGCGGAGGCCGAGCCCCCGCGGAAGCTTGGCAAGTTCGTCTACCGCGGCACGCTGGTCGAGGCCACTTATCTGTCCTGGAGCCAGCTCGCTTCGGCCGAGGAGGTTCTGACGTCATATCACCTGGCAGGCAGCTTCCGAGTGGACACCATCATCTCCGACCCCACCGGATATCTGCGCAAACTGCAAACAGAGGTGTCCCGCCACTTTGCTGAGCTGCTGTGGGTCCGTCGCCGATGCGAGAACGTTCGGCAGAAGATCGAGAACGGGCTGCGGGGCATCGACACCTCCGCGCCGTGGCACGACCAGGTGATGGCGTGGCTGTTCTCCACCGGCGTGACTACGCACGTACTCCTCGTGGCCGCCTTACGAAATCCCACCGTTCGACGCCGCTATCTGGCCGCACGTGAAGTGCTTAAAGAATACGGCCACAGCAGCCTCTACCCGGACCTGCTGAACTTGCTCGGCTGCGCTGATCTAACCCCTCAGCGCGTCGAACATCATCTCGACGAACTCGCCCGAACATTCGACGCCGCTGCAGCAGTAGCTAAGACTCCGTTCTTCTTCAGCACGGACATCACCAGCGCAGCTCGTCCTATTGCCATCGACGGAAGCCGTAAACTAATCCATGATGGCGACCACCACGAAGCGGTGTTCTGGATCGTGGCGACCTTTGCACGCTGCCACAAGATTCTGGCTGCAGACGCCTCATCGGACTTGCAACGTGAACTCGCTCCAGCCTTTGATGCTATCGTCGCTGACTTAGGCATAACGTCTACCGGGGACCTCATCCGTCGAGGCGAGGAAGTCATCCAGTTTTTTACCCACACTCTGGGAGACCACTGAGTCGCTCCTGATCGCCAACCCGGCCATTGTCGCCAAGTAGCACAGTCGTTTATTTCTATGGAATGGCAAAAAAAACCGGCTCCCTCGGGAACCGGTTAACACACATGCATTATGATCAATAGACGTATATGATTGCCTTCGTTTTTTCTTCCCTGGTAAGTCGCTGTAAGTTCCGTTATTCCGTTTTTTATGCCCGGTTATATTGCCTTTATCATCGATTGAAGCGATCGCAGGATTGGACCATTCATAATGTGCCCCAGTTGGGACTTCCGTTTGATGGCCGCCGTTTTCCGCATACAGGTGAGTGTCGAGCGATTGCCCCACAATAATGCTGTATTCGCTGGAATCGAACTTCAATGCCGGGTTTTCCGCCCCTTCAACATGCACTTTGGCACTGGAAGACGCTCCTCCGTACACGGCCCTCAGAACCGTATCGCCGGACTGGAGCCCGGAAATACGTCCGGAGGAATCCACCGTAGCTACCGCCGGATTGTCTATAGTCAAGTGGCCGCCGCGAGTGACATCCACTGCCTGGCCGCCGTACACCGAATTAAGAACGGAGTAAACCGATTGTCCTGCGGTGAGTTTATATTCCTCTTTATCAAATGAAAGGGTGGAAGGTGCGGGTTTGTTCCCTGCATCCAGTTTCGTAAGAATCATACCGGAGGAAACTCCCCGATACTTTTCTGTGCTGCCAATGGCGAGATAGCCTTCCGGTGTCAGCTGAATTTTGGAAACACTTCTATACGTACGCTCTCCGCCTTTCATAACTTTCTCCCAGATTGGGCTGCCGAACGGATCCAGCTTCAGCAAATATCCGTCTGCCTCATGAGTACCCATGTTGATCATGTGATGGTTTACGGTACCGGCAACCATCAGATTTCCGTCCTTGTCTTCCTGGACTTGGTTTGCATAGCTGTTTTGCAAAGAAGAAGTCAGCTGTTTGTCCCAAACAGGCTCGCCTTTGGCATTCAGCTTCAATAAATATCCTGAGTAGGCGGGTGTATAGCTCAGATCCGCATTATTACCGGCGACTATAAAACCGCCGTCATGTGTTTCGGCAACGTCGTTCCCCGTCGTATCTCCGCCCGTTTCCTGCTTGCGCTCCCACACGCGATTTCCGTCCGCATCATACTTGGCTGCATACAAATCACGGTTGATCTTCCCGTCACTGGTGCCGACCTGCCACTCCCCGGCTAGTACCACTCCGCCGTCTCCGGTTGCCGACAACGAATGGACTGCCTCATTGTAAGGGCCGCTGATCACATGCTCCCATTTTTTTGCTTCCGTTAGAATCCAATTTTAACAGATAAATATCGCTGGCCGTAGTCTGCCCTTTCCGAGTAGCCGCCAGCATAATTCCGCCTTGATTTGTTTCCTGAAAATAAGCGGGAGTGTAATCGGTCATCTGGTTAGTAGCTTGCTCCCATACTACTGTGCCGGAAGGACTGATTTTAACGATCTTCAGCTGTCCGGAGGAATCGTTTGAGGCTTGTCCCGCCAGCAGATATCCGCCGTCTGCAGTTTGTGTAAAGCCGTTTAACGAAGAGAGCTGCCCAGGGGCGGAAAAAAGCACTGCTTACGACTTGTCCCGATGCTGTAACACGGTTAAGCTGAATCTCCTTACCACTAAGCTCGGCCTTTACAAAGCCCCCTTTTCTATCACTCTGAAGCAGGGGAAGCCGATTGGCTGTTATGCTCAGCAGATTTTCCGAAACGGATTCAGGAGCAGGTTCCGCCAAAGCCGCAACGCCGCCCGTAAGTACAAATGAACAGACGACACTGCAGACGAAACCACGAAGTAGTGTAAACTTGTTTCTTTTGGACAAGAGATCACATCCTCACTTATAAAATGGTAGATTACGGATTTCTATTTTCATTATATAGAACAAATAGTTCTTTTAAAAGAACTTTCTCGTAGTCACACAAGAAAAAAACATCACCCTCATTATGGACATGACAAGTCATTTCATAAACACTAAAGAGTCATGAGAAAAAAAACCTCCCGAACCGTGAAGGACAGGAGGTTTCAATCTTAATTTGACCCAATTTCACAACAGCCCAGTATTCGACGCAGCCCTTGATTGGGACTATCGACATAATGCCGGAAATGAATGCCCCGTCCGTTACCTGCCACTAGCCGGAACCTAGCAGGCCTCCTTATCGGCTTAGACCTGGTTGTTTTGCTCCATCCAATGCGAAGCTTCCGCTTCCGTTCTTAAACATGCGGAGATCGGAATTTTTTTTCCCTTCCGGTCTGACGAAATATTCTTTTTTTCCAAATGATAACCGCGTTCCTTGGCCGAAGCCATCATCTTGCAAAATTGTTCAGCTGCTTGTATCGCCTCATGCTTGCCCTTGTATGTTTTTTAATAAATTCCCATAACTCAGCGGGTTCGTCTTCGCTTGAATGACTAAATGATACTGTTTATCTTCTGTTTGACGCACCAAAACTTCGCAGCCATGACACTTAATGCTGTATTTTATTGTCATCCTTCTCACCGCCTTGGAATATTTTGAAAATATTGTAAATTTTATTTACCCGAAAGCTGACCCGGTGAACCTCTCCAAGAGAGAAAATCAAACCAAACCGCTTTCAACATTAAATTTGTAATTTACAAAGTCTTGAACAGAAAATTTCAACAAAAAAAACCAATCCCTTAACGTGTTGTTTTCACGTAAGTTAGTGGGTTTATTTTGCAATTCGCTCAATTAATTGGAATTCAGATATTGATCAATCAAATGCAAAATGGTCGTCTAAACAGACTACTAACAATATGAGATCGTTAAGGAGCTCGGTACCCACATTCGAATGTTTTTTTCGGATCGAGAAGCGGGTACTAATGAAGCTTGGTCATGAGTTTTAAAAGGCGAGGAAGTAAGAATTTGAAGGGACTGGGGCCACTTTTTTTGTTGGTTTTTTATGCGCTAGGACATTAGGCTACCGGATACGATACTGAAGGAGCTTGCCTAGTGCAGTTCCTTTACGGCTGGTAGAATTAGATACAAATTCGGAGCGAACGAGGGAAAACGGCTACTTTGGCATGGGCGGGATAATGTGATATCTTCTCATCACCAAACCAATACCCTTTCACAGTTTGCTGTCAATCTGTTGCTTTTACTCTGAATAACGAACCTCATATGTTTCATCTAATCCTACACTTTGCCCACTTATCATGATAAAACCTCTCATTAAATTTAATATTAATTAATAATCATTCTCATCTTCCTCTAAATTATTGACCAAATTCGATCTCTCTTTTATAATCAATTTCAGTGATAATGATTTTCAATATCGTATATAAACTGAGAAAAAAGAGGGAGACAACTTGAAATCTTTAAATATGAAAAAACGTTACTTTCGGTATATTGGCTCTTATCATCGTCGGTGTCTTGGTATGGCAAGGAATTACTTCGGGAGGCGCACCAGACCCAACCGCAAGTAATATAACTCCATCCACTGCCATATTGAATGTTTCTATCCTTGTTTTTCGCGAAGGATTAGAAGCAATCCTGGTTTTATCGGCGATTACTGCAGGTCTTGTACGAACTAAAAAAAAGATTCCTGGAAACCAATATTTGTTGGGTCAGGCATTTCCTTTTTTAGCAACCATTGTAACGTGGTTCGTGGTAGTGGGTATTATTTCTTTAGTGGGAAATACAACGTCTGAACTTAACATTCAGGCGGGAACCGGACTTTTAGCGAATATCGTTCTTCTAGTCATCATGAACTGGTTCTTTCACAAAATTTATTGGACGGGTTGGATCTCGCTGCACAATAAAAAAAACGCCGTCAAATCACCGATGTTCCAAAAGAGGGAAACACAAACATTTCAGCTTCGTATTGGAGTCTTGTGGTCATCGGCTTAACATCGATGTATCGCGAAGGTTTTGAAGTGGTACTCTTCCTTCAAAACATCCGCTTACAAGTAGGAAGCCATTTCGTTCTATTGGGAGCATTGATCGGATTGTTCTTTACCGGAATCGTGGCATTGCTGAACTTTGTCGCTCATCAAAAAAACTCCCTTATAAGAAAATGTTGATTATAACTGGTGCTCTGCTGGTCGTGGTTCTTTTAGTTATGACTGGCGAAACCGCCTTAGAAATGCAACAAGCAGGATGGATTCCGACTACAAAAAAATGGATCTAAATATTCCTGATTGGATGGGAGTTTGGTTCTCGATCTTCCCCAATGTTGAAACATTAGTTGCTCAAGGCTTTGCTTTTGTCTTTGTTGTTGGCTCGTATGTCTTCTTGCAGTTCACACGAAGTTGGAAGCCAAAGTTGGCAGAAAAAATTAAGTTAATATGAGCTGTGGATCTGTGTTGTCTTCTTTCTCGGATAGTCTAAAGAGTAGAAAACGTAACTGTTGATTTTCTTATTCGAGCATTTTGCATCCGCAGAAAACTTTAGAAAATTAAGAAATAGTTAAAAAAAGGGATATGCCGTCACAAATTTTCAGTCGGCATATCCCTTTTTTGTATGGTTTGAAAGATAGAAAACAATTGACGAGCTTCAAGGTAGAGAGGAAATGCATAGCTTTTTTACAGTTGAGGGTACCATCATCTTTAGCGAATCAGCTCGCTCTGTGTGTTCCCTTCTGACTAAATAGGAAAATTTTTTTGAAATCTTTCACTCCATTCATTTCGGTCAGCTTCCGTAATCTCTCCCATTTGTGACCATTCCACCAGAAAATTCTGCATTTCGAAAAGGTGATAATACACTTTCTTTAAAAGCTGCAGATGTTGTTGTTCCTTCAATAATTGTAAATGTCTTTGTTTTACCAGCGGACTGTATTTAACCGCATGGATCGCCAGTTCCAAAGCGGAAGCCGCTTGCTTCACATCCTGATGGAGCTGTCTGGAGGTGGAGATCAATACGCTTCCTTGCCCAGTGGAAGCCTCTTCCTTCAGCCAATGTGCGATTCCTCTTATTCAAATTCCACTTGGCCGCTGATGCTAAGCATCACAAAAAACAAATAAACAAATTTTTTTTCACTTTGTAAACAAATGAATAAGCTGTCTACATAAGATTTTCATTATTCTGTGGGTAAAGGATAAGAAGTTAAACTATAACTCTATTACAAAAGGAGTTGAGCAGGCATGAAAGTGGATAAATGTACTAGTTGCTGACAGCATGGAACGATTAATGAAGTTGTAGAGGATTGGAATTATCTGATTCAGTTTGTTTGCCTTCAGTATAAGGTATTTCAGAGACCGTTGGAGCGTTTATTTTTTGTGAATGACCGCTGACTACATCTTATTTTGTCCCCTCAGTCCTTTGAAGGCAACCCTTTAATGTATACACCCACGCTAGTGCTTGCGAATCCCCCGCGGGGCTACGTTTACACGATTTCCAAATTTCGAATAATGAAAAAAAACGACAGTAGCACTCCTGCTTCCACACAACGTATTCGTTCGTGCTGTATGGGCTTCTTAGAAATTCTGATAAGAAATAGCAACATCGTTTGATGATGCTTGACTCGGCGGTATGGTAGCTGATCCTATTCCTTAAAGTTAGTTTTTTTCAAGCCCAATCCCTCGGTTAACCTTTCTACCGCCTTCTTAATACGGGAGCTGCGTGTTTCCGCCTTCTTTGCTCCCTCTATCCAATCGACGTATTCCTTACGGCGAGAATAGGACATTTTATCAAGATGGTTAAGTGCCTGCTCCTGCTGTTGTAACGCAGATTGAAAATCGTCCGGTATTGCTACCTCACGTAAAGCGTCATCCTTCTCCAACCAAACGTTTATAAGATCCCCTGCTTCTGCACTGATTGCTTTTCTTATGTCCCCGTTAACGACCAGAATATGGTGGGTATTCTTCCCTTGGGACATTAGAGAACTACGAAAGGAAACGCCATTTATTTCTCCTTTTACAGGGACACGTCCCTTTGTTCCAAACTTCTCCTCTACAGAAAATGGGAACTCCACATATGTCCATGTTCCTGGGGCATTTGGCCTGTATAATTTAGCTTGAAATGTAATCATTTGAAACCCCTCTAATTAAATTTAAGTTGGCAACCTATAATGTCTAGTGTGTGTTTTTATCCCGTCTTATAGAAGTGCGGCGAATCCTTCTCCAAGAAGTTTCTTTCGCCATCCTGATTTCAACATGAAACTAAGTAATATACCACCCATTCCTTCGAAGCCATTATGCTCAAGCATGAGACGCGTGCTCCATTCATCGATATGAGTATCCAAATGACAGTTGTGTGCGTCTTTTTTTTAGATGAACCGCCCCACCATTTCCATACAAGCCTGTGTGTCAACTGCAAACGAAAATTACCCAAAACCGGCACTTGAATTTTCCCCAAAAGGTGCAAGTAGAAGGCCCGAGTGA
>BBFE01000073.1 GCA_001313085.1 Paenibacillus sp. JCM 18996
GCCCGCTGCGCCGGCTCCAGCGCGTCGGCCCGGCCTCGGCAGCCGCTTGCTCCAGTGCCTGCGACGCTTTGGAGTTTAACAGTTTGCTGTCACCGGCAAACGGAGTCTCCGGCAGCTCGGCCTTTGCTGCAGCTGGCTCAAGGGCTCCGGTCGACGCTGCTAATGCGTTTGAGGTAAGGGCAGACAAAGCAGCGGGTGAACCTAGTGCTTCAGACGCGTTTGAGCTAAGGGATGCTGCCGGTGCTTCGTCTGCGTCTTGCCGCCAGGGCACTACAGCGATGCCCTGGTCTGCTAACCAGTCGTCGAGGTTCAGCGCAATCAGCCCGTCATGCTCCCAGCGGGTGATTCTATTTACTTCCAGCTCCCGCACCGCTTCCAGCAGGAAAGCTTTGACAGCGGGCTCGGCTTCCTGTTCCCGGACGACCAGCACCTTTCCGCTCAGCGCCGTCCAGTTCTGCATAAACAATCGGACGTTCTCGTCCTGATTCAAGCGGATGGCCCGGTAATGTTCCGGTGCCCCGACGTGCTGCCTTTCCGGCGGAGCTTCAAAGGCTCGCCGCGGCCCAATCGCCGGGCCACATTGCTCATGAAGCTTCGCGGCCTTGTATAATGCCGGTCTGATTGGCATTAGCCATGCAGGTCACCTCCCCTGGAAGCGGGAGGGGCGGCTGCCTCAGGCGCTTGCTGCCGTGCAGCATGCTTCAGCTCCTGTTGCAGCGCCTGCCAGCGCTCGCGGAACGACATCTTCGGCTTCATTGGCAGGAAGCGCGATTGTGTCCAGCCCGCGAGTGGGCCGGGCCCGTTCTTGATGAAGCCGCCTCGCGCGAGCGGCTTCTGCATGTAGTACGCCGATTTCGTCGCGGCCTTGTAGACCGCCACATTCCCGAAGGCGAATTGGAAGGTCTTGAAGGCCATCCGCTCGGCAATCGGCGTGAGCTTCATCTTCACCTTGCGGTGGCGAAGGTGAACCAGCATGTCGTGCAGCGGGATTTTCACCGGGCACGCCTCATAGCACGCGCCGCATAAGCTGGACGCGTAAGCAAGCTGCCCCGCCTCCTTCATGTCCTGCTGAAGGAGAGGGGTCAGTACAGCGCCGATCGGGCCGCTGTACACGGAGCCGTACGTATGCCCGCCGACCTGGCGGTATACCGGGCATACGTTAAGGCAGGCTGCACAGCGGATGCAGTGCAGCACATCCTGGAACACCGGGTCGCCGAGCTGCGCCGAGCGCCCGTTGTCCAGGATGATCACGTGCAGCTCGTCCGGCCCGTCAAGGTCGGCCGGCCGGCGGGGTCCCGTGATCAACGACGTATACGTCGTCAGCTTTTGACCGGTGGCGCTCCGCGCCAGCAGGTTCAGCATGACTTCGAGGTCCTCGAACGTCGGGATAAGCCGCTCCATCCCCATTACGACCACATGGGTCTTCGGCAGCGTCGACACCATACGGCCGTTCCCCTCGTTCGACACGAGGGTGATAGACCCCGATTCTGCCACGCCGAAGTTGCAGCCGGTCAGCCCGATGTCCGCTTCGAGGAAATAATTGCGAAGCTTTTCTTTCGCGTAAGCCGCGAGTACCTTCGTTTCCGGCGGAAACTGCTTGCCCGACTCATCAGCGAACAAATCTGCGATCTGCTGCTTGTTTTTTGTGGATCGCAGGGATAATCAAGTGCGAAGGCGTCTCTTTGGCAAGCTGGAGAATGTACTCCCCGAGGTCGGTTTCGATCGCTTCGATGCCTCTCTCCTCCAAATGATGGTTGAGGTGCATTTCCTCGGACACCATCGACTTTCCTTTGGCGACCAGCTTGGCCTGTTTGCTCTCCGCAATGTCCAGAAAACGGCGCACCGCCTCTGCCCCTGTACGGCAAAAGTAAACATGGCCCCCCGCCTTGGCCACATTGTCGCTGAACTGCGTCAAATAGTAGTCCAGATGGGAAACCGTGTGCTGGCGGATAGCTCTCCCCCGTTCCCGCCAAATCTCCCAATCGCCGAGATCAGCAGCCGCGCCAAGCCGGCCGGTCCGCAGTTTGTCGGTTGTAAACGCTACCGCTTTGCGCAGAAACTCGTCGCCCAGCGCCTTCTCCGTTCTTGCCTTTAACCCGCTGCCGATCAGCGCTTCCTTTTCCAATGCCCGGCTCATTCAGTTCCACTTCCTTTCCCTGCCGCCGCCCGGTCCGCTCCAGGCTTGCGTTCCTTATTGTTCACGCCTTCCTCCAGCAGCTCCGCCAGATGCATCACGCGAATCGGCCGGCCTTCTTTGTTTAACCGTCCACCGATGTTCATCAGGCAGCCCATGTCGGTTCCCACCAGCACAGAAGCCCCCGTCCTGCACACATTCACCGCTTTTTCACAGACCATAGCCTCGGACATATCCGCCATTTTCACGGCAAAAGTCCCTCCGAACCCGCAGCAGTCCTCTTTATGGGGAAGCTCCTCCATTGTCATGCCCTGCACCGACGACAGCAGCTTGACGGGCTCCTCCTTCACTCCCAGCAGCCTCATCGCATGGCATGACGGATGGTAGGTCACCGTTTCGGAAAACTCGGCCCCCAAATCCTCCAGACCAAGAACCTGCACCAAAAAAAACTGCGAGAATTCGTAAGTCTTCTCCACGAGCTGTTCGGCCTTCTTCTTCCATTCGGGCTCCTTCTCGAACAGATAAGGATAGTAATGGTGGATCATGCCTGTACAGGAACCGGAAGGGGAGACAACATAATCGCTGTGCTCAAAAGCCCGGATCATCCGGCGCGCCACCTCGCGCGTTTCGTCCTGGTAACCGCTGTTGAAAGCGGGCTGGCCGCAGCAGGTCTGCCTTCGGGAAAATCCACTTCGCAGCCGTACCGCGCAAGCAGTCTGACAGCGCTTACTCCAACCTGCGGGTACAATTGGTCGGCAAGACAGGTAATAAACAGGGAAACCTTCACATCAGTCACCTCTTTTGGTCTTCATTACTTATCAGGTTATCAGATAAGTTGAATTTTGTGAAGCCAAATTATATAGCAACAGAGTGATATCCCGGAACACCGGTAAAATCAGGCTCCCCGCAGAGCCGGCTTGCCTTATCTCAAATGGCTGATCAGCACCTTCTCGACATGAAAAAAGATGCACCTTCATCTGTTCCGCCGCTTCTCCCGCATCGCCCTTCCTCACTGCTTCAAAAATGCTCCGGTGCTCCTGCCACAACTGCGCGGACACGGAAGAGGACGAATACATTTGCAGCCTGCGTGTCTCGCGGATAGCGGCTTCCATCTTCTCGGAGATCGTCTCCAGCAGCCGGACCATTATGGAATTATGAGTGGCCTGGGCAAGAGTCGTATGAAAAAGGACATCCGCTTGTTCCCCCTCGCGTTCATCTCCGAGATGCCGCTCCATCCGCTGCAGTATTTCTTCGAAGGCTGCAAGATCCGCTTCCGTGCGTTTTACCGCAGCCAGTTCGGCATTGGCCACCTCCAGCGCTTTGCGGGCTTCCAGCAGCTCCAGAACCGTTTCCCGGCTTAACAGGAACGAATCCAAACGCGGCATCTCCAGGGAGGCCGGATCTACGCTTCGCACATAAGTGCCTTCTCCGTGACGGATTTCCACCAGCCCCATTGCTTTTAAAGCGCTGAGCGCTTCCCTTACCGTAGAACGGCCGACCTGAAAGCTTTCGGACAATTCCCGTGCGGAAGGCAGCTTCTCTCCCGGCTGCAGCCGGCCTTCGATAATCTGGGCCTTCATTTTGTCGGCAATCACTTCGTAAATCTTGCGGTGAGCCAGCTTCTCTATCTCCATAACATCACTCTTTCGGCTTCAGGTCGTCTTCATTGCAAAGGGTACTTTTTCTCCATTCTGGCGGAAAACCAGTTGGCGAGGAACATCGTAACGGCTATATCGTCAATAGGAACGAACGGCATGATATCCGGGAGCACCCAGTAAAGGATGGCGGGAACGAGAAGCAGCAGCTTTTCGGACAAAGGGATCTGCGGCGATCTGAGCAGTCGGAAAACCCGCCGGAAAACATGGGACCAGTGGCGTAAGGACAGCAACTTTCTCATGGCGGTCTGCTCCTGTTCGTACTTTACTGTTTATTATACTCCAATACCCGGTACACCGTAAAATGACACTCCAGCAAAAAAAAGTGAGCGTTTCACTACAGCGGTGTTATTGCTGGTCACGAGTTCCTCGTGCCCCTGCCAGCCAATTTAGCGGAACCCGGGTTTTCGACAGATATTTCCCGGTAAAAAAAGAATTTAAAGGAACGGTACGGTATACCGCTCCTTTATAGAGAGTTTTTTTGGTATCGCGGTCATTTTCCGAAGCTTCCACACCGCTCTGAGTCCGAACAGCGCACGTTTCACTTGACGGGCACTTTGATCTCACCGTTGATAATTTTTTTTGCTTGTACTCGTCCACCTTTTTTCAAAACATCCTCAGGCACGTTCTTTCTGGAGGTATCCGGCAGCCCCACACCGTTCTCCTTCAATCCCAACGTGATGACCTTTCCGCCCTGCAATGTCCCGCCCGCCGCATCCTTCGAGACCTGGTAAATCGCTTGGTCCACATGTTTCACCATCGAGGTCAGCGTGATGTCGTTGCCGTAATCCAGGGATTGATCCTTGTCCACACCGATAACCCATACTTTTGAGCTGTTCTTCTGGCGGTCCCGCGCTTCATTGAACACTCCGTTTCCCGTAGCCCCTGCCGCGTGAAAAAATAATGTCGGCACCGTTATTGTATAAAGTGGAAGCCGCCGCTTTTCCCGTATCCGGCTTGTCAAAAGCTCCCGCATAGTTCACCGCTACAGTTACAGATGGATTCGCTGCCGCAACCCCGCTTTAAAGCCTGCTTCGAACTTCTTGATCAGAGGGGAATCGATTCCTCCCACAAAGCCAACTTTTCCCGTTTTGGTCATCATTCCCGCGACGACACCGACAAGGTAAGAGCCTCATTCTCCGCAAAAGTAACCGATACCACATTAGGAGCATCCACCACGTTATCGATAATCCCGAGCTTCGCATCCTTGTTCTGTGCCGCCACCTGCTTGACGGCATCGGAGATCAGGAATCCGATTCCCCAGCTTAACAAGTAGTTGTCCTTTACAAAAGTGTTCAGGTTTGTCACGTAATCCGCATCAGACTTGCTCTGCAAATACTTTACCCGCGCGCCGGTATCCTTTTCAAGTCTCTGCAGGCCCTCCCATGCGCTTTGGTTAAAAGATTTGTCGTTGACCCCGCCTGTGTCGGTGACCATTCCGATGTGCGGGCCGCTTGGTTTGCCTTGTCCGGAGGTGCCGGGATTGCTTGCTGGCCCTTTATTTCCGCAGCCCGGGAGAATCAGGCTAATAGAGATTAACAAAACCGAACCGAGCTTGATTATTGGTTTCAAAGGGAATACCTCCTGAGCGATGTGCAAATTTTTTTTAAAAAGTCACTATTAGTATGAATAAATATTGGGCATTTATTCTGTTATTTGCCACTCAGTGAAACAAAGCGTCTGAGCCAGATCCGGTTCCTTTCACTGGGATCTCAAAACAAGCCGCAACAAAAAAGCGCATCCAGCTAAGCTTTCGAAGCTTGGCTGGATGCGCTTATTCGTAACTTATGAGACATGTCTGTCACCTAAAACAAATCTCGCGTTAAACCAGAAGTCCGTGAACCATAATCCCGATGGTATCTTCGTACATTTCCGCAAACTGCTCCAATGGTAGAGGATTTACTCCGACTCCCGATTCAATCGTGAAGCCGGGGCGGCGATATTCCTGGATAAACCAATCTTTATATCCCGCATCGCTTTCGGTGAGCTTCACCGGACGGTAGCCGCTTGCCTGACCGAGCAGCCGGGCCGCGTTCTCCGAATGGCTGGGCTCCAGACCGCGATAATTCCAATAAATTTCCCGGCCTTGGGTGTGGAAAGCGAAGACGGAGGCAAAGTCATGCTCCCGGGTAAAATTGACCAGGGCCTCAGCCTCCGGTTCGGTCAACGGAGCCGTCCCACCATAGTGACAGGGTCCCGGGCCGGATGCGTTCCTTCGTCTTCGCTCCTCTTCCCAGCTTGCGGGGAATTGGTCGTTGAGATCGACTCCGCGTATGTTCGCTTTCCACCGTTGAAACCTTTGGGACCCGCCGTTCCACTCCAGCAGCCGCTCCCTGTGAGGATGGCCGGGCGGGCAGCCTTGCAGCACGAGCTCGGTGCCGTCCGGGTTCAGCATCGGAACAACCCACAAAGAAACCTCTTCATAGAGCTTTGCAGCCGAAACTCCTCTTAAAAGTCGACCGTGACGAACAGCCATAGCATAGTCTTCCAGAAAAGTCATCAGCATCAGGGAAGTGATCCATTCATTGGCATGAATTCCGCCGTTATAATGGATCTCTTTGCTGCCGGTCCCGATTCGTATCGCATACAGAGGCTTTCCAATTACGCTGTTCCCGATGCTCGACAGCTGCAGGAAAGGATACTGCCCCGACAGCAAAGACAGGTCCTCCTCCAGCTCCTGGTACCCGTATTCATAGTGAGAGCTGACCACTCTAAAGGCCCGGCCGGCCGGAATCACTATCGTCTGCCCGATCAGCAGCCGCGAAGGCTGAATTCCGGGATTGGCCTCCAGCAAATCAGGAATGCTTACATTCATTCCCTCGGCAATCGCGTGGAAAGTATCACCCCGCTGTATCATATAATAGCTTGGCGGCTGCGGTGGAATCGCGACCATTTGCCCGGCCCGCAATTGTTCTGCCAGCGCAAGCTGGGGATTCGCCTGCAGCAGGCTGTGGACTGCAATCTTGTATTTTCTCGCAATACGATGGATCGTATCGCCGATCTGGACAACATACATCGGACCATTGCTCAACACAGCAGCCTCCCGTGCTAAGAGTCTATGTACACATTATATCGCTTCTCGCATTTCTCTAGTTAGAAATTATTACCATTTTGTCAAGGAAGTCTGCGGGCAGCCGTTTTGCCTCCAGGCTTCAAAAAAATCCTCCCGCCAGCCTGGTTCAATCGCACAAACCTGCCCGCCGCCATATGTGCCCAAGCGGGCGGGATTGACGGATTTTTTAAATAATATGCGGGATCTGCCACACAACAGGTCTAACCCGAACCTGCTCTCCAAGCCAGGTCTCCGCAATGCTGCGGAAAACGCGTGGATTGCCGCTGCAGAAAAAAAATTGATGGACGGGCATTAATCCCGATGTATTGAGCTGGCCTTTATGGTGCAGGATTGTGCTGACTTCGCGAGCTGTTTCGTCCGCTGAAGAAATGATGGACACCCTGGGCCCCATCACCCGCGAAATCGCCCTGGCCAGAAAAGGATAATGCGTACAGCCGAGGATTAATGTATCCATCGGTTTGCTCAGAATAGGATCCAAGGATAAATGCACGGTTTCCAAGCTTTGCTCTACATCGAACTTTCCTTGTTCTACAAGCGGCACCAAAAGGGGACAAGCCTGGGAAACCACTTCGATCTGGGGCGAAATCTGCCTCAAAGCCAGCTCGTAAGCCCCGCTCTTGATCGTCCCTTCCGTTCCGATAACACCTACTTGGCCGCTGCGTGTATGCTTTATCGCCGCCCGTGCTCCCGGGTGAATCACCCCGAGGACGGGAATATTCAAGCTGGAGCGGATTTCGTCCAAGGCTATGGCTGTAGCTGTATTGCAGGCAATCACTACCATTTTCGGATCGAACTTTACCAGGTAATCGACAATCTGCTTGGTAAATAGCGTAACTTCTTCCGCAGGCCGGGGTCCGTACGGCGTTCGCGCCGTATCGCCGAAATAGATGATTTTTTTCCTGAGGGAGCTGGCGCATGACTTCTTTGACTACGGTTAGTCCTCCCACTCCTGAATCCAATATGGCTATCGCTTGCTGCACAAGTACTCGCTTCCTTTGCCATGTTTTTTGAATTACACTGCTCCTTGGTACACCATATGACACGCTCCAAACAAACGTACCTAGGCCATTCTACCAAAGAGTCGTCAATAATATCAAATGAACTCCTTCATTTGGAAGAAATCTCATGCCCCAAACCTGTCCGAAATCTCGATAGCCAACGCATCGAACCGCTAAATAAAGCGGCAAGACGCGACGAAACCTCCGGAACGTATCCGGAGGTTTCGGTTTCTGACCGGAAGATTATACTCCTGCAGGGTTAGCGTTAGGAGCCGTAGACGGCTTATAATCCTGCTTGATATCTTCCATGCGGTTTTCCGCTTTTTTTCCGCTGCCTGGTTCTTCAAATCCTTCAGATCGGAAGAAATATCGGAAGCGGTGCTTTTCATTTTGCTTACATAATCGGAAGTTTGGCTGGAAACAGTGCTTGCCACCTCCTGTGCCTTCTGTCCTACCGTAGAAGCAATATCCTTTGTTTTATCGCGAAGGGAAGAATATTGCTAGCCAGATCCTCCCTCATCTCGCGACCTGTTTTTTGGCGCCAGCAGCAGCGCGGAAACCGCACCGATTAATCCACCAACAATTGCGCCTGTCATCATTCCGTTTGCCATTGTTACTCATCTCCTTTTTTTAAATTGATTCGGCTGATTCCCCTTGGATTGCTATGGGCTTGCCAGGTTTGCCAGAGCCGGATACCCCCCGCAGTCCATTCCGCTATCTCCGCTATGTCCATGCGGTTTGCGGCGATGTTCTGTTCGGCATCTTTGGGAGTGCCACTAATGGCGGCTTTCGCATTCTGTAAAGATTGCGTTACCTGTTTGCTCTTACTTACCATCATGTCGGCCTTTTGAAACAGATTTCCAATAGAACCCAGCCTCTCCCGAACTTCCTCGGTCAGCTTCCGGGCGGATTCCAAGGATTGCATGGACTGCGCGCTGACCGAATCCACCTTGCTTTGAATATCGGCACACGACTTCCGGAGTTCTTCCAAAGCTTCACTCGCTTGCTTCAGCGTCCGGATCCATGCCGCCACAGCGGCTACAAATGCGAGAACAGCGATGACAGCGCAAACTTCAATTATCATACGCCCGCCCACTTTCCTTTCTGGTCCGGCTTTCCTCTCCCATAGGCTCAAGCTATTTGATAACACCATATGGCGGCGGGTGCCTTTTTTGACACAGAAAAAAAAGAAAAAAAACCTTGGGAAAAAAATCCCAAGGATGCAACTACTACGATATTTTGCCGCCACCTCCTCAATGCCGCGAGGGAAACATCTCGTCCAGCTTCTCCTTGATCCGCTCGATCGCTTCATCCACATCGGACACTTCAAAATTCACCGGATCCTGCATATACTGCTGTCCCGCGTATTCGTAACGGGGATCGTAATAGTGCTCCAGCATAAGAGCAACCGCCTCGGCAAAACGCCCGGTCAGCAGATGCTTATCAATCTCGGCGGCTACCGGCGTATGGATGCGTGATTTTATACGGGAAAAAAGCCTCTATGCATTCCTGTTTGTGCAGATGCGGCTTGTAATCCTCCAAAATGTAGCGCACTCTTTCCTCCATCGGCATCTCAAGCTGGAACGGAATTCCCGCCTCCTTGGCTTTGACCAGAAAATCAGGCATCACGACCTTGCCCACCCGTTTGCTTTCCGATTCCATCAGAAATAGGCCGGCCCTCCAGCTTCAATAATTCCGTCACCAGCAGCGATTCGAATTCCTTTTGGTTGTTGGCATGCATTCCGATCTCCCCGAAAATAGAGCCCCGGTGCTGAGCCATCTGTTCTATATCAATGACGGGATATCCTTCAGCCGCCAATTTTTTGCAAAATCAGGTTTTACCCGAGCCCGTATTTCCGCTGATAACGATGCAAGGGACCTTTAATTCGAAGTTCTCAAGCGTCTCCACCACCCATTGGCGGTACGCGCGAATCCCGCCCGTCAGGCGGTACACCTTCATTCCCATCAGCGCAAGTACAGTCGCGGACGTTTTGCTCCTCATGCCGCCTCTCCAGCAGAAGACCGCCTTCGGCCTCGACATGCCCCCCATCTCCTTGATAAAAGAGGGCAGTTTGGCGGACACGATCTCCAGTCCTTTGTCCTTGGCGGCAATGACGCTTTCCTGTTTATAAAGCGTGCCGATTTCTGCGCGTTCTTCGTCTGTAAACAACGGAATATTGACCGCCCCGGGGATCGTAAACTCTTCATATTCCCCGGGAGAGCGGACATCGACCAGCGCAACCTCGCCCTTTTTTATTCATCTCGAGCAGTTCTTCTATCGTTATGTCCTCAAACAATGGATAACTCTCCTTTGTGCTGCAGACGGAACAAGGGGATCACCCCTTTATTCCGTTACCGTAATGTGACCCGGATGCTCGGCGGTCACTTCTCCTACCAGGCTCGCTTCGACACCGGCAGAGCGAAGCTCCTCCAGCAGCGCTTCGCTATGCTCGGCGGACGCCGCCATCAGTAGGCCGCCCGAGGTCACGGCATCGCACAGAATCCATTGGCCCAGCTCGTCAATGGATTCGGCGAAAGTGACCGAGCCCTCGAGGTGCACGAAGTTGTTCTTGGTTCCGCCCGGCACCGCGC
>BBFE01000074.1 GCA_001313085.1 Paenibacillus sp. JCM 18996
GCGGGAGTGAGCGGCGGCAAGGCGGATGCGGGAGCGAAGCAGGGAGACGCGGTCAAGACGACGACTGGCGGGGGAAGCGCCGCAGCGCAGCAGTTCGGTGTGATCGAGCCGCAGTACTTGCCAAAGGGTGTTGCGCAGCGGGACGTAACCGAGATTAAGTTAGGCGATGAGAAGGCGATCATGCTGAGATACTCCGGAAAGTTCAACTACAACCTTGTGGAGTCCCGGCCTTTGGCTCAAACGGCGACATCAATGTCGGCAGATCTGGTTGATCTTGGGTTCGGGTTTGGCGTACTGTCAGGCACGGATATGAAGACCTGACCTGGATGTCTGACGGCGTTGAATTCAGATTGTCCAGCGGGGATTTGCCTATGACTGACATGATTCATGTAGCTCAAGCCGTGCAGGGGCAGATGGGTAAGTAACTTCCATGTTCACATTGACAGAGCGGCGGGAACCGATTAACATAAATACTGTCGGTCCATGATCGGTACAAGAGATCGATAAGGGGAAGGGTCTGCGATGTCGGACGGCTTCCCTTTATCGGTTTATTTTATGAAGAAGGTGAACAAGGTGGACTCGTTTTACCGTCCCACAAGGGTGGAGATTTCTTTGGACGCCCTTCGCCATAACATCCAAAGCTTTCAGCAAATACTGCCCAAGACGATGAATATTATGGCGGTCGTTAAAGCGAATGCGTACGGGCACGGGGCCGTTGAGGTTTCAAGGGAAGCATTGGCTTGCGGCGCGAGCAGATTGGCGGTGGCTTTCCTGGACGAAGCGCTGGAACTGCGGAGAGCGGGTATTACAGCTCCCATTCTGGTTCTGGGCTACACGCCCCCGCAGGGGCTGCTGACAGCGGCGGAGAACGATATCACGTTGGCTGTGTACAGCGACAATGTTCTGGAGCTCTTACCAGCCTCAAAAAACGAAAAGCGTCTTAGAATCCACATCAAGCTGGACACCGGAATGGGCAGAATCGGCCTTTATAAGGAAGAGGATGCGCAGAGGTTCGTCGAAAAGGCGCTTCAACTGCCCAATGTGTTGGTGGAGGGGTTGTTCACTCATTTTGCGGCCGCTGATGAGGCGGACAAATCCTATACGTTCGAGCAGTACAGCCGTTTCGAGCGGATTGTGGATTATTTTGCACAAAGGGGAATCCGTTTCGACCTGCTTCACACTGGAAACAGCGCAGCAGCCATAGAGCTTCCCGAGCTTTCTTATAATATGGTCCGGCTTGGCATCAGTATGTACGGGATGTATCCTTCGGACGAAGTGAACAGGGAGCGGGTAGAACTTCAGCCGGTATTAAGCCTGAAAACAGCTGTCGTGATGGTCAAGACGCTTCCTCCGGCTCTGGCATCAGCTATGGCACAATTTATCACACTAGCAAAGACGAGAGGATCGCCACGCTGCCCATAGGCTACGCCGACGGCTTCTCACGCATGCTGACGGAAAATGCGGAGGCTTTGCTGCACGGCCGCAGATATCCTGTCGTCGGCAAAATTTGCATGGACCAGTGTATGATCGAGGTGACGGACGCCCCGCGCTGCGATTTTCACGATGAGGTGGTGCTGATCGGCAAGCAGGGAGATCAAACCATTTCCGCGGACGAAATTGCCAGCCGGCTTGGCACGATCAATTATGAAGTTACCTGCATGATCTCGCATCGGGTGCCGCGCATTTATATGCGGGATGCGCCGCCATAAAGGTGGTAAATCCGCTTAATCCTTAAGGGGCACAGAGGTGTGGAAACATTTGGAGATGTAAATTTTGATAGAATTCTTATATGCTAAAGAGGAATTTGTCTTTTTTGTATCGAATAGTATAGCTTGTGCAAAATTGAAGAAGTGTATATCATAATTGCTGTATCTATGCATATACTTGCTTTTGTATAATTCTGCTTCATTATCGTCATAATGGTAATATTGGGTCGTTATGTGGGGGTGCGATTAGTAATAATGCATAATACTACGAAAAGAATCATGATCAGCTGCCAGACCAACTGCTGGAGGAGGTAGATGGGATCGTGGAAGCGGAAAATTCCAATCGGAGCGAGTTTATTCGTCAAGCTATGAAGCTTTACCTCCTGGAAAGAAAGAAAAGGTACCTGCGTGAGTCGATGCAGCGCGGTTATATGGAGATGGCAAAGATCAATCTTAATATGGCCTCGGAGGCATTTCAGGCGGAGGAAGACGCGGAAGTCACGCTGGACCGCTTAGTTAGCGGGGTGTAGCCTTGATTGTCAAACGTGGCGATGTATTTTTTTCGCAGATTTGTCCCCCGTCGTAGGCTCGGAGCAGGGCGGTATCCGGCCTGTTCTTATCATTCAGAATGACATTGGCAACCGGTTTAGCCTACGGTCATTATCGCGGCCATCACCGCGCAGATCCAAAAGGCCAAGCTGCCCACGCATGTGGAAATTGACGCGGAAACTCACGGTTTTGACAGAAACTCGGTCATTCTCCTGGAGCAGATCCGCACGATCGATAAGCAAAGGCTCACCGACAAAATTACTCACTTGGATGAAGAAACCATGCGTAAGGTCAACGATGCGCTGCAGATTAGCGTCGGGCTGATTGATTTTTTAGCGGGTGGAAGGCATATCAATAGCAAGCATGGAGACGTCGCAAGACGTTTTTTTTTGTGGTAAAAGAAAATAAGATAGGGGATTCATACATGGCAATTAACGTGTTCTTAATTATCTCCAACATCATTCTTTTGGTCGCGGGACAAACTCTTTGGAAACTAGGCCTCAATAAAATCGGGAGTTTTCAGCTTTCCAACCTGTCGAAAATCCTGTTCTCCCCCTACATCATCTCAGGCGTTTTTTCTTTACGGTATAGCGACGGTTTTATGGCTGGCGATTTTGTCGCGGCTGCCTCTGAGCCTTGCTTATCCTTTACAAAGTCTGGCCTACGTGGCAGGGATGATAATCGCGCTGTATTTATTTAATGAGACGATCCCTGTGACCCGTTGGGTTGGGGTTGGAATTATTTTGGTGGGAGTATCGGTTCTGAGCTGGAAATAAGCGGCGCGTATAGGAAAATAGTCAGTCTTAAGATTTAAGCAAAGGATGGTTTGTTTTGGATAAAGAACTGGTTGACACACATACACAGGAAGATCCCAAAATCGCGAAGCAGCAGGCCGCCCAAAGAAAAGAACGTATGCTCGAGCAGATCGGGGCCGAACTGCAGCTGCCGGTGACTAAAGTGCGCGCTGCCATGGGGCTGCTGGACGAAGGGAATACGATTCCTTTTATCGCCCGGTACCGCAAGGAAATGACAGGTGAGCTCGATGAGAACCAGCTGCGCGATGTGGAGGAACGGCTGCAGTACCTGAGAAACCTGGAGGACCGCAAGCTGGAAGTGATTCGGTTGATTGACGAGCAGGGGAAGCTGACGGAGGAGCTGAGAGCCTCCATAGAGCAGTCAGCCAAGCTGCAGGAGATAGAGGACCTGTACCGGCCTTACCGCCAGAAACGCAAAACGCGTGCCAGCGTCGCCAGAGAGCGGGGACTCGAGCCTCTGGCCGTGTGGATCATGGCGCAGCCTAAGATGGGGACTCTTGCGGAGGAGGCGGCGAAGTATGTCGATGCGGAGAAAGAAGTCCATAGCGCCGAAGAAGCCGTCCAGGGGCTATGGATATCCTTGCCGAGAATATCGCCGACGACGCGAAAGTGCGGGCTTGGGTGCGGAAGTTTACTTTTGACCAGGGAGCGGTAAGGACGGAAGCAAAGGATGCGGAACAGGATTCGGTGTACGAGATGTACTATGCTTATCAGGAGCCCGTGCGGAAGCTGCCGCCCCATCGGATTCTGGCCATAAACCGGGGCGAGAGGGAAGATGTGCTGAAGGTTTATTTGGAAGTGCCTGTGGAGAAGATCCACGAGTACATTGCGCGCCAATACATAAAAGGTCCTTCCATTGTCAGAGACACGCTTCAAGCGGTGGTGGAGGACGCCTACAAGCGGCTCATCGCCTCCTCCATCGAAAGGGAAGTGCGCAACGAGCTGACGGAAAAAAAAGCCGAAGAGCAGGCGATCCGGATTTTCTCCGAGAACCTGCGGAATTTATTGCTGCAGCCCCCTGTGAAAGGGAATGTGGTGCTTGGGGTCGATCCGGCCTACCGGACAGGCTGCAAGCTCGCTGTAGTGGATGAGACGGGCAAAAATGTTGGAAGTCGCCGTCACTTACCCTACACCTCCGAACAACAAAGTCGCGGAAGCCAAGGCAAAGTTCAAGTCCATCATCGAAAAATACGGCGTACAGCTCATTGTCATCGGCAACGGCACGGCTTCCAGGGAGACGGAGCAGTTCGTCGCGGAGCTGATCGGGGAGATGAAAAAGCCGAGCCTCCATTACATTATTGTCAGCGAGGCGGGCGCAGCGTGTATTCGGCGTCCAAGCTTGCGCAGGGAGAGTTCCCGGATCTGGACGTGGCGGAGCGAAGTGCGATTTCCATCGCGAGAAGGCTGCAGGATCCGCTCGCCGAGCTGGTCAAAATCGAACCAAAAGCGATCGGGGTCGGCCAGTATCAGCATGACGTGTCGCAGAAGCGGCTGGACGAGAGCTTGAAGGGAGTCGTAGAGTCGGCGGTGAACCATGTGGGAGTGGATGTCAATACGGCATCTGCAGCGCTTTTATCCTATATCTCCGGCATTAATGCGACACTTGCCCAGAATGTGGTGAAATACCGTGAGGAGAACGGCAAGTTTGCCACCCGTGCCCAGCTGCAGAAGGTGCCCCGACTGGGCGCTAAGGCTTTTGAACAGTGTGCGGGATTCCTCCGGATCAGTGACGGCAAGAATCCGCTCGATAACACTCCGATCCATCCGGAATCCTATGATGTGGTGGATAAGCTGTTCGGCGAGCTTAGGATGGAGCTGAAGCAGTTAGGGTCTGCCGAGCTCAGGGAGAAGCTGAAGCAGGTGGAGGCGGACGAACTGGCTGTGAAGCTGAATGTGGGTGTGCCTACGTTGAAGGATATTTTGGACAGCCTGCAGCGGCCCGGTAGGGATCCTCGGGAGGAACTGCCGCCGCCGATTTTCCGTACGGATGTGCTGCAGTTGGAGGATTTGACGCCCGGTATGGAGCTGCAGGGAACGGTGCGTAATGTGATTGATTTCGGGGCTTTTGTGGATATCGGCATTAAAAATGACGGGCTTGTCCATATTTCCCAGCTGGCCGACCGTTTTGTAAAACATCCGATGGATGTCGTCTCCATAGGCGATATTGTGAAAGTCTGGGTGTTGGGTGTGGATTTGAAAAAAGGCAGAGTCAGCCTGACGATGAAGAATCCGAAAGGCGAGTAGAACGACAAAGAGCATTTGATGAGAAGCGATCTCTTCAGATGCTCTTTTTTATTTTATCTTTTTTTTGGTTCCCTGCTTGGAGGTGAACAGTTCGGCATCCGTACGTTTCGACCGGTAAAAAAAACCAGCAATCGTTCAGCAGACGGATTTGCCGGCGGTTTTTTTTGGTGTAAAAGGCACGCATCAATTGATTGCTAAGCCATTGCGGCATGCTTCCAGCCCCTTCCTGAATCCTTATATCAGCATATGGAAGGAATGGGCGAATGGTGCAGGTCCGCTTGACGGGTTACTCGAATTCTTCTTCGTACCACTGCTCAAGCTGCGCCTGAAGGGCGCGGATTTCCGTCAGCAGAGACACCAGCGGGTATTTGGTCTCCTGGATTGCGGCAAACTTTTTCTCCAATTCGTTTATGTAGTCAAGTCCGTTCGTAGAGGCGTACCGCGGGTCAACCGCTTCCAGGTTATCGCATTCGGCGATGAGGCAGGGCAGGGAAGGGATGTCCTCGGCGGTTAGCTTATCCGCTTCTTTATGTAACCTTTGGTGAAGCGCGGTTAGCTGATACATATGGGATGACGGCATTTCGACAAACCGGATTTCGTTCGGTGATTTCAGGATTCCGTACCTCATGGTTGGCATGCATATTTCCCCTCTTTCGTAAAGCCGCTTATCTTTACTTGACAGTGTAGCCTAAGATAAGGTACAAATTCAAGTGGATACCAGCAAAAAAAATCGGGAGAGGATAACGAATGAACGATGCGCAGCTGCAAGCTTGGGTGGAACGAATTTCTTTGGCGTCGTTCGGTGTTCCTTTTCGACACCAGGCGCGGTTCAACACTCGGCTCCGTTCGACCGGCGGGAGGTATTTTACACGCACCCACGATATCGAAATCAGCGCTCTGCAGTATGAGACATATGGTGAGGATGAAGTGGAGAAAATCATCAAGCACGAGCTTTGTCATTATCATCTGCATTTGGCCCGAAAAGGATACAAGCACCGCGATGATGATTTCAAAAGCTTGCTGAAGAAGGTGGGGGGAGCCGCTTTTGTACGGCATTGCCGCAAGCGGGACGCGCGGAACCGTACCGGTACCAGCTTCGGTGTGTGAGCTGCGGGAAAGAATATTTGCGCAAGCGCAGGCTCGATCCCGGGAAGTATGCGTGCGGCCGGTGCAGGGGGAAGCTGCAGCTGTTTACGCTTGACACCGTTAATAATAAATGATATATTAGTGTTCGTCCTTCCCTGATAGCTCAGTTGGTAGAGCACTCGACTGTTAATCGAGTTGTCACAGGTTCGAGTCCTGTTCGGGGAGCCATTTTTTTTATTTTTTTTGGAGAGATACCCAAGTGGCTATAAGGGGACCCTCTGCTAAGGGGTTAGACTGCGTAAGTGGTGCGAGGGTTCGAATCCCTCTCTCTCCGTACAGACCGAGTAAGTCGTCCAATTTGGACGGCTTTTTTTTAACGTTAAGGCTAAGTTTAACCTCAATGTTGATTTTCAGCGTTTGATTAATTTATTTTCTCATCGAATATACTTCAAAAGCAGTTTTCAAGGAGGGAATTCATCGAATTTATTTTGAAATTCTTCAGGAATTATGAATTCTGTATTCTTTTTTAAAATTCACTTATTAGAATACCATGGCATCTTGTAACAAGGCACCTTTGAAAAAAACAGAAGCCCAAACGTGTAACAAGGAACACCCCGCTTCAATTCTTCGGTCAGCTGACAGTCAAGAATGAGCATTCTCAATTTCTCCAATTCTTTCTGTCACTTTTTTGAATTTACTTAATTCCACAGTAAGCCATCCTTCGAAGTGTTATATTCGTATCCTTGACAGAAAACAGGCATAAAGAGACTAACATATTCTTTTTTATTCGACGTTGTGTTTTCGTACTCCTTGTTATCCAGGTAGTGAAACTATGTCAGGTAATGCTTCAAATATTTTGTTGCAGCCCATTAAAGCGGTCCATCCAGGGGCCAAAGGAAAGTGGTTTGGATTACTTTTAACAGGCTTTCACAGAAACATGATATAGTAACACTGGCTGGTAATACTTTCTTTATAAAGGGACTTGCCAAGCGGCTAATTCTCAGCTATAATAACACTTGTCGTCTTTGAGACGTCGCTGTATCTAGGCCCGTTGGTCAAGCGGTTAAGACACCTCCCTTTCACGGAGGTAACAGGGGTTCGATTCCCCTACGGGTCACCAATTTTTTTATGAGCCATTAGCTCAGTCGGTAGAGCACCTGACTTTTAATCAGGGTGTCGAAGGTTCGAGTCCTTCATGGCTCACCATTTTCACCTCTGAAGATGGTTCATATTGTAACGTGCGGTCATGGTGGAACGGCAGACACGCTATCTTGAGGGGGTAGTGCCCATTGGGCGTGAGGGTTCAAATCCCTCTGACCGCATACCTCGAAAGTCCTTTCTCAGCTTGGTCAAAGTTGAGTGAGGACTTTTTTTTGGTTTTATTTTTTTTATAAGTGCCTCTGTAAGGACTCCGGTCACGGTTTGGTCACATTATATAGAAAGATAAACAAATGTAAAGATTATTACATTGTCTACATATTAAAAAAAGAAGCAAGCTGTTTTCTTCTTAAAGCATGCAGCAAAATGAACTGGTGATAAATAGCCGATCGCACTGTGGATTCGTTTGTGGTTGTAGAAAAAAATTCAATATACCGATAGATGGCATTGTAAGCCTGTTGCTTCACTACATCTGCGAGAGTCCAAAAAAAGACAGTAAAGAAAATCGTTGTTTTGAAATGTCGATTACACATCAACAACTTAACGTCTGTTGCTCCATTCTTATGATCTGTTAACGTACACGATATTATTAAGCTAACTGGCAGTAGAGCAGTGATGATTAGAGCTCGAGAATCACATATACGGCATTGTGTTATAATAGAAATACTTGGTTACAGCGGGGTATTTCGCACTGTTTCAGACACGAAAGGGAACCGAAATTGGCGTACAAAGTATGGCATAAGCTTTGCAAAAGAAAGGATGAAGAAAAATGCATTTCATGATCAAATATCCGCCAAAGAGAGCTTCATTCGCACAGGACATGACCGAAATGGAAAGAGAAATTATGGGCCGGCACATCGCCTATTGGACAGATCTGATGAACAGGGGCCATGTTTTAGTGTTTGGCCCGGTGATGGCTCCGAGTGGCTTCTACGGATTGGGGATTGTAGAGGTGGAGGGCGAAGAACAGATTCGTGGTTTTCTCCAAGAGGATCCTGCCATCCAAGCAGGGTTAATGGACACAGAATTCTACCCGATGCAGGCGGTTGTGCCGCAGAAATGAGAAAAGGTTATGTAGAGGACGTATTCCAAATGGGAGCGTTCTTTTGTTTGTTCAACTATGGGGTAGCATAAGCTTGAATCACCTTCCTTCCAGGATATGGGTAAAAAAGCGTTGAGCTAACGAGGTATTCTCCTTCCATAGCTTGTCTGAATTAACTTTGTTGAAATATAAAAGAACCATTACTTGATGTACGAGTTTGTAATGAGATACGTCCTGATTGAGTTATACCAATTCGGGCGATTCAAAAAAGGTCTTACTGTAATAGATTGAACCCGATTCAGGAGTCGACGCACGTATTTTCACCCCGCTTCTGAGTTCCTAATATTTAAATTATTCACGGAAACGGATTATGCTTGGGTACTTTTTTTTAACGGATAACGATAGTGGAGGAGTTGCTTCAGGCAGCTCCTCTTTTGG
>BBFE01000075.1 GCA_001313085.1 Paenibacillus sp. JCM 18996
AGTTATGGCGACATAAAAAATACCGCGGTAATCGGATTAGGAGATTATACCGCAGCAAGAGCAAGCTCATATGCTTTATCAATTAACGGGTTGCCTTCCATCGTTCTCATGAACTGGTTTTCCCTAAAAGTCGCTGTTTCTCTCAGTGGCTTTGAGTGTGTAGCAAAGTCCGATACAGCATTTACGAACCGGTACGCATTCTTCCCAACATGATCGAGGTCAGGAGCTTCGAAATACCTTAATTGCATACCATCTCGAAGCTGATGGACATTTTTTCTCCTGAAGCTTGCTCGGATTATCGGGCATTGGGATGAGCATTTCGATGTATTCCATAATTTTATTATCAGTTAGTTTTATTTTATTTAATCGCTCAGCTTCTTCTCCTAGCCTGTCCATGTAAAATTCAGCAAGCAATAGTGTCTTTTTTAGCTTCTTCCAACTTGGACTTCATATCCCCTTTATGTGTAGTTGACCAAATCCTCTGAGCATTGTTAAGCGCAAGGTTAAGCGTATTCTGACAAACTATCCGGATAGGTGTCATTGCAACTTTGATGCTTCCACTACCATCATGGCTGTTGGAGAATACCAAATAAGGTGAAACACTGTCCCCAGCGATTATGTAATTATTTGGTAGTTTTGCTAATAACCAAACTTTTTTTTCCATTTTGCAAGCTCCCTGCAGTTTCATATTTCACTCCTTCCCCTAATAGTTCATCAGTGAAAGCAAAAGCCTCCTGATTTTGAACGATCTTGTAGCGATCCGTAACAACTCCTAAAACTCGTTGGTCCGATGCACGAATGTTTGCTTTATACCCTGTGATATCGACTTGATTATCTGTTCGAATAGGCCGCTGAATTACTTTCCAGTCCAATTCAGCTTCCACTAAAGCTTCTTCTGAACAAATTGCCTGCTCTACTCGTCGTCCAAGTCCGTGCCAAGGTGCTTCTCTTACATAGAACATGGTTTCAACATTTGCTGCCATTACGCAACACTCCCTTGATTAAGATTATAACCAGCCTCTTCAGTGTATTTTCTTGTGCTGACAAGTAGGACGAATAAAACAAAAGCCGAACACCATTACTCGTGTTCGGCTTTGTATTTTAGGACTATCTATCAGCATAGATATCAAATGTATAATATATAATTAATGGTTTGTATTTTGCGAACTATATCATTGCAAAATTTACAATTAGTTTGGTTGCATTTCAGCATCAACAATATAATCAGGTATTAAACACTTTCGGTCCAAATTTATTAATGTTGACTCCCATTCACCTGTTCCTCTATTCTGTGGTATGTGTTGACTTATCGAGTCTGCATCCAATAAATAAAGTTTATAAGGCATATTTGTTGCCACTTCCCAAACATGAAAAAATATACCTTTGGCTTGATTGGGATGCAACCTCCCATTCATTTTTTTAGAGACGTGAATACTAATCTTCTCATTAAGCCACTTGTTGCCTTTACTTCAATCATTAGTGGAGTGTTATCATCCTTGCCTTTTTTTTGAGACAAAATATCGTAACCAGAAAAGTTAGATTCAAGTGACTGCCAGGTCGGCTGAACCCCTACTCTTTGTCCTTCATATTCCATTGATAATCGTTCTCCTTTTCTACCAAACAAAAGAAGAGTTTCGTTTCCATGAGCACGAGCATATGATCCTAGTTTATCCCACCATGATACAATATCCTCTGTCATACCCTTAAGTAACCCAGCTTCTTCAAAACATTGATACACATCCGGCTTAAAATACTTTACCGCTTCAGATCTACCATAGTGTATAACTGATGCCCAGGTTGGTTTTTTTCTATCATAATCAAATGTAAAATTTGAATTCTGAGCCGTTCATCATAATTCTTTGCTTGAAGTATCTCTTTCCCTTTAGATGTTAATAATAGCCTGTCATTCAAATCCAGTGTAACCCACTGAGTTTGAATGCTTGTCTGTAAGATAAGTTTTGAGGAGGCTACACCATATATGTTAAAAAAAACCTTTGGAAATTCAGATGCTTTTAAAGGGGATACCGACAATAAATTAAGAAAGTCTTGAGTTGAATAGAGTAGACCTACCGAAAAGCTCACTGGTATGGCCCCCTCAAGTGATGAACGAAATCCAATAAATCATCATCATTGAAATCATCGCTCATCGTTTCCTCATCCCCATATTCAGGCTCAATTTGGAGAGATCTATCATTCAACACTTCCGCCATACGGTTAATTTTGAGCTGAAGCCTTCTTTCAACTGACTCATCCACGCTTTCAGGACAATAAACAATTTCCACATTCGTATCTATATTACGCGGTAAACCTAAACGATGTATTCGATCAACAGACTGAAGAAAATGTGCCGCGTTATAACTTCTATCGAGATAAATTGTGTCATGACAAACAGTATGCAAACTTATTCCTTCTGATGCGGCTGCAGGGTTAGCGATTAATACAAAGCATTTGTCATCGTCATGGAACCGCTTAATTTTTTGCTTCCCTAGTGTCGAGATCATCTTCACTACCAGCGTCAACACCACCGTGAATATATTCAGCTCCAAGATCTCTTAGCCTTAACGCTAATAGTTCTACATTCTCCACGAACGTTGACCATACTAATGTTTTTTTTGTTTTGAGATGCAAGTTGTCGTACTCTTTTACAAATATATTTTATTTTTTTGACTATCTCCTTCAGCTAAAACATCCTTTAATACGTCAGAATGATTTAATTCTTCTCGGGCTAGAAGAGCAGGATTTGATGTAACTTGCAGCATCCTCATAATAGATCTACCCATTGCCCTTAGTCTAATCCTATCTATAGCGTGTAATTCAGTCAGTTGTCGAGCTCTTCAAATCTTAAGAGATCATACAAACGTCTCTGTGCAACACTCATTTGAACAGGTGTTAGTATAAATCTAGGTTTTTTTGAGTCCAAGTTCCTCTTTGGTTGTCCGAACATATACAGGTCTTATGTGATCAACAATATTTTCAGCATCTACCTAATCTCTGGATATAAAAAAAGTTAAACTGTGACACTAAATCCAAGGATGAGTTTGGTAAAGGTGTACCTGACATAATTAGCTTATAGTCTGGAATGTGGGAAATAGACAGAATTGCTCTACCTATCACACCGTCATTTCCTCGTTTAATCCTATGGCTCTCGTCCAAGAACATGAAGGCTGGATATTTACTTATATAATTACCTATCATATGTATTACATTTGGAAGCTGTTGGTAAGTGATTAACATTACCTCAGGCTCTTGAGAAAGTAAGTGTTCTATCGCCCTTGTTCCTCCACGAAGGCGAACTATTTGGGGCCCTCTGGGATTACAAATGTTAATTTGTTCTTCCCAAGCAGCAAAAGCGTTTTTTTCGGCGCAACAATTAGTAATCTGGCATTCTCAATTCTTTTTTTTAGAAAAAAACAATGCCAAGCTTCAGTGGTTTTTTCCGGCACCAGGTACAGAAAAAGTCGCCCCAGCTGTCAGTGCTGCTAATCTTGAAACATTCCTTACTTGATGTTCAGTCAACGGTCTCTTGAAACCAACTTCGGATAGCTTATCTAAAAGTTCTTTATCTGATATAGGACTTGAGGCAATTGCTTCTCTGTATCCATTAGTTTTTTCTGTTCGACTCTCTTAATAACCGCTCAACATTAGGATCAACTGAAAGTTTGATATTAAACTTCCGGAGAGTTAGTCTTAGCAAATCCTTACAGTTCAAAAAAAGACCACCATGGTAATTGAAGACTGTTTGCTGAATTAACTGTTACATCCTTAGAGTTTTCTATAAATACACGTCTTATTTCACCCCAAGCCGTAAAGTCACCTTCTAAGCTTATCTTTGCTGAATAGGACTCAGGTATAAAGTTAATTACCAGCATGTGATTCATACATCTCCCGTAAGTTACGTACTGAACGCTCTATCGCATCTAATTGTTCTTTTAGTCCCTTTGTTGTAGAATTCTCATCAAAGCCCATTACCGCTTCGGTTAATAACGTATTTGCTTTCTGGACTCTGTTCATCACATAGTCCTGATTATTTTTTTTCTTTTTTCCCTCTCTTTTTTCTTCTTGAATTACATCAATAACCACTTGATATACAGTATCTTGAACTTCCGGGTTGGCTATTTGAATGGCAAGGTTTTCAAGACGTGAGTCCTCTCTATATCCCCCTAACAAGTCAAGATCATCTTCGTTAAGGGTGTCTTCAATATGCAATTCTCTTTCTAATCTTTCAATAATTTGTGGAAGAAACTCATTCACTTCAGGTATCGTTTCATATCTACGACCAGCAGTAGCAGGAGTATCAATTATGCAGTATGCAACGTTCGTAAAAAATCTCTTTCTGCATATGATCTTTAATTTTTTTGCTCTATTTTTTTTCAGTTGCTGGAACGCAAATTCCTTTTTTTTCTCAACATCGTCATATTCCTTGGCTTTATTTCTGCTTCGAAGAAATGTATCAACATGTTCAAGAAGGTCAATTTTTTTCCTCAACTTCTTTTTTTCTTTAAGATCGTACAGTGTTGCAATATCCTCATAACTATAACCATATTTTTTCCTGCTTTTTTACGTAACATACATGCTTCACTTACCCATGTATAGTTAGATTTGATATCTTTTTTTTATTTGTAACTGTGCCTCTAGTTCGTCAATATCCTTCTCATCACAAGGTGGAAGTATTATTACATCAATGTATTGAAAACGATCATACAATTCACGGTTCGAATCTTTATGTTTTTTTCTCGCACTTCCCGCATAGCACATAACCGTCTATTGCCGTTTATCACGAATCCAAGATGAGATAGTATCAAAGGTTCTTCTTGAATGTTATCCACAAAGAATTCCCGAAGATCGGCATTCGGGTTTTTTAAGCATTTGCTTAAGTAAATCGTGCTGGATTTCTAGAGCTTCTATTGATTCTAAATCCCTTTCAAAAAAAATCTTGCGGTAATTCTTCATGTTTAGATAAGTATTCTTCTTGTGCAGCTTGAGTTCTTCCGTTAGCCAATCTATATTTAGGCATATCGATTGGAACACGATACATGCTAAATTGACGCATTTCCTTTAGGAACTTTTGTTGAACCTTCTTCTCCGTTGGAGTGGATAACAATTCTTGAATTAGTACTCTTCTCTTTGGTAATGGCCAGCCTAGTTCCATATGGATTAATCCTCCTTATTATCGCCTTCGAATCCAATTACGACTATTGGCATTGTAATAACTTTATTAAAACTTTCCAATTCTCGAGTCATACGTTCATACTGTGCAATGTTGTCTCCTATTACTCTTGCAGCTATCTTTGTCGGGACTATATAAATTGCCGACTTCGCTTTACCCTTTACGTATGTTGCTTGTAGCTTTAAAAGATCAGCATAAAATCTACTCATATTGCCGGTTTGTAAACAGAGGGCAACACCATTTTTGGTTGATGTGATTGTAATCCCCTTATCCTTATCTATTCTAACTGCACCGGACCAACCAAAACGTCGAAACTCTTCCAGGAATGCCTCTCGTAAATTACTTCCACAACCCTTCTTAATTTCATAAGAAGTGCCTTGTACAACTTCCAAAATTGGTTGGAGAACGTCGGGTTCTAATGCATGCTCTCCATAGTTATGCGAATACAATTTTATTTTCATGTTAAAATATCCTCTTTAAAGACGTTTATTTTTTAATTATACAACACAAATACAAATACCCTAATATAGTTTCAAAAAAATATAGTCAAATTTTTTTTATAAAAAAAACAGTAGGGAGCACTGTCCCTACTGAATAAATTAATGGCTTTGAGAACTCAATAAATCTTCCCACTCTTTTGGGAATTGCGCTACCTTCTCATTTCCTGTTGGTTTGTATACCTCTTTCCCTAAAGGTCGGATTTTTTTAGAGTTTCATTAAAGAACGCCTGAATTCGTTCTTTGCCAGTTTCAACATAGTTGATTTCTTTTTTTCTATTCCTATAGCTTTACGATTATGACGTAGAGTTGCAATTAATGTAGATGCTACACCAGCATAAGGGTCAAGTACCCAATCCTCCTCATTTGACAATGCCAAGACACATCGTTCTACCAATTCAATTGGGAATTGACATGGATGACTCGTTTTCTCAGGATGATTTGCCTTTACGTTTGGTATTTCCCAGAGTTCCTTATCCCACTCGTTTTCGAGAAATTCCCAAACATCGGCAGGATTTTTTTTACCTAATGGATTTCCTGTAGGCTTCCCCTTTTTTTTCACCCTTATATCCTCTTTTACCTGGATATTTAGCTGGAATACGAACAGAATCTAAATTAAAAGTGTAATCATTTGATTTTGTAAACCATAGTATGGTTTCATACCTTCCAGAGAATCTCTTCGAGCATGAAGACCATGTCCAAAATGCCAAATAATGCGATTTCTTAGAGAGAGACCAAGCTCTTTGAATATATTGTAATAATATATATCAAGGGGGAATATCTCTCCGTTATTAACATAATTGCCAACTTGCCAGCAAATACTTCCGTTTGGACTTAGAATCTCAACAAGTTGTTTTATCACTTCTTTTTTGTGTTTCTAAGTAATTTTCAATTGAAGTCTTTGTCTCGTATTCCTTACCAACGTTATATGGAGGGGACGTAATGATGAGTTTTACGGATTCTCTTGGAAAGTCACTAAGAAACTGCAACGTGTCTCCTTGGTGAAGAACTATATTGCTATCCTCTTGAAGAAAATTATCTATACGCACATCATTATTGGCATTAATCTGGTTCATTATTATATCACACCTTCTACTCGTCATCTTCAAGATAACTATATCATAATACTGCTTAAAGATCTACTTTTTTGAGATTCAAATAATAAAAGAATATACCAAGAACGTCACATAGAAAAAAATTGAATTGTCCCACGCTCGTCAAGTTTCCTTATTGTAGACAACTTGTCTACAACATTTTTTTGCTACCCGCCTCTTATAACACTCTCGTCTATTTTTTTGTCTACAATTTAAGAAAAGGAAAGGCAAAAAACCCGCTCACTGAGCGGGTTTTTAGTATGGAGACGAGGGGAGTCGAACCCCTGTCCGAAGATAACGCCACATAAGCTTCTACGGGTGTAGCCACGGTTTTGATGTCACCCGAGCAGCGCCCCGTAACCGGCTCTGCTTTGGGTCAGCCTGATTGTCTTCTTCCGTCCGACCCCAGGCGGAGACCGAGCGGCGTATCCCACTTAGAGTGAGCCCCTATCCTGGCACATGGGCGATGCGAGGTAGAAGCTTAGCGAGTCAGGTTATTAAGCTGCTGCTAAAGTTGTACGTTGGTTGCCATTTAATAGGCTTTAGCGTTGATGAAGCGGACGCGTCCCCACTACCCGCTACTCATGCTCGAACTACCCCCGTCGAATCCAATAACGCCCCCGTGTTAGAAAGCGCTCATGAATGACTTGGTCATTTGAGCAAGGTAGATGCATAGAGGCTGTGCCTCTGATGCGTACTCTTATTATATCATATTACGCGGCTTTCCGCTTGATGAAACAGATGGTGAAGCTGGAAATCATACCTGAGCGGGAGACTTTAGCGCGCAACCTTCTGTCTATCGCGCAGAGCGCGTTGAATATCTCTCTGAGCATCACGCTTAGCGGCGGTTTCCCGCTTGTCGTACTGCTTCTTCCCTTTACCTAAGCCCAGCAAAAGCTTGGCAAATCCATTACGGATATAAACCTTTAACGGCACTAAGGTGTAGCCTTCCTGCTTGGACGCGCCGAGCAGCTTGTTGATCTCTACCTTTTTTTCAGCAAAAGCTTGCGGGCCCGCGTTGGATCCGTCGGGTTGCTGCGATTGCCCTGCTCGAACGGGGAAATGTGCATATTGTGCACAAAGCTTCGCCGTTGCGAATGGTCGCGAAGCTGTCGGAAAGATTGGCTTTTGCCTGGCGTACCGACTTGATTTCCGTGCCGGTGAGCACGATGCCGCACTCATACGTATCCTCTATAAAATAATCATGGGAAGCTTTCTTGTTCTGGGCCAGAACCTTGTTCCCATCACTCTTCTTCGCCATGAATATCACTCCTTCTACAGTGGCGGCGACAACTAGAGCTGCACAGCGAACTATACTGTGCAGCTAATTGTATCAACTGAAACGGCGGAAATCAAGGGATTGCGCATTATAGCTATTTTTTCCGCTTCTTCCCGCCCCAGAAGCGGCTCTTGCCGGCGCCGCGGCCCCACCGCCAA
>BBFE01000076.1 GCA_001313085.1 Paenibacillus sp. JCM 18996
TGAGCGAGCAGGCCGGAGCGGGACGCGGCGGTTTGTCCGGTGCGTTCGACCGGCTGGAGGAGCGCGTGTCGTATATGGAAGCGGAGAGCCGTTCGCTGCGCGATTTGCGCAGTATGACCGCCGAAGCGGTTCACGGAGCCGGCAGCCTGCTGAGCCAGGCGCTGGAAGCGGAATTGGATAGCTGCGCAACAAGCTGGAAGGAGCGAACAAATCGCAATGAACAAATTGTACCGTTCAAGAACAGACTCGAAATTAATGGGTTTATGCGGCGGTTTGGCGGAGAGTTGGCATGTGGATTCCAACCTGCTTCGGCTGATTGTTGTAGGAACGGCCTTTTTTTTCAGGCGGCACCGTTATCCCGCTGTATTTTATAGCGTCTGTCATTATACCTAAAGAGCCGGTGTTCCATGATCTCTACGGCCCTAATCCGGGAGGCCTCATGGGGGTCCATATGGAGACCCGTACGGCCCTCAATACGGTCCGCACGCTAACGGAAGTTACTGCGGATGGAAGCAGAGAAAGCATGAATGGAAGAACGAGTGGAAGAACGAATGGAAGCAGCGCAAGCATGAATGGAAAGACGAACTGAAGCAGATGAAACACGAATGGAAAGATTGGAAAAAGGGAGGCTTCGGCCAAGCCGGCTCCCATGAAGGAAATCCATACGCAGGCGGGCATTCCTCTTACAATCATCCGCCGCAAGGCGGGCCGGCTCCGGACGCTGCAGCGAAAAAAAAGCGGATCTGGACGATATGATGAAAGATTTGGAAACGAAAGCGATGAAAAAAAAGAACTCGAGGAGCTGCGCGCCAAGCTGGCCCAATACGAGAACAAAAAAAGGAGACCAATAAAATGGGAGTATTTTCGAGATTAAAAGACATGACAAAGGCATCCATCAATGAGGTGCTTGACCGAGTGGAAGACCCGATCCTTATGCTGAACCAGTATCTCCGGGACATGGAAGCGGAAATCGCACAGGCAGAGGTTACTGTAGCGAAGCATATGGCGTCTGAGCGCATGCTGAAGCAGCAGAAGGACGAATCGGCCCGAATCGCCGCCCGTAAAGAAGCCGCCGCCGAGCAGGCACTGAGAAACAACCAGGAAGCCGCGGCAAGGCAGGCGTTGGAAGAAAAAACTCTATTACGACCAAAAAAACGGTGGAGTACAATGAGCTTCACGCCCAAGCGTCGCAGCAGTCCCAGGAGCTGATCGCACAGCTTCATGAGATGAAAGACGAATTCTACAAGCTGCGCAATAAGCGCAACGAACTGATCTCCCGCGCCCAGCTGGCGAAGGCCAAAAAAACAGATGGCGCAGGTGACAAGCTCGCCTGTCATTGAAGGAGGCCACGCGTCCCGCGGTTTCCACCGGATGGAAGAGAAAATCGTCCGTTTGGAAGCGGAAGCTGAAGTGGCCCGCAGGCCTAACGTATACGGCAGCCAGGCAGGCGGCGTAAATTATGCTCCCGTTGACCCTGTAAAACAGAGCAAGATCGATGAGCAGCTTCAGCTGTTGAAGCAAAAAAAGTAGGCGGACAGAGCTCGGAAGCCGGCGGAAACAACTAAAGATTGAGAGACGGATCAGATTTCGCTATGAGAGCCCTATAAAATATGATATTCTACACATTAGGGATAAAAAAGCTATAGGGCAGTACCACCCGCCTTTATAGCTTTTCTTTTCTGTACAGGTGGTGGAAAGGAGGCGCGACATGGACAAAAAACGAAACCACTACCTCAAGCCGCAATACTGCCCTTGTTCTGGCCGGAGCCGGGATTTTTTTCTGCTGATTAATCATTGGGTAGACAGTGTTTTTTTACCATGGCCGCGCTCCTGCTGATAGCACTAGGTGTCTATAATATACGCGGCTCGTCCCGGAGCAGAGGCTTCATATGCCTTTTTTTACCGGCGTGCTGCTGTTGATTGGCAGCGATTTTTTTCCTTTCCGATTTTCCTGATTCTGACGGGGGTTGGACTGTTTTATCATAGGTCGAAAAAAATTCCCAAGGACAGTTCCTTTCAGCAAAAGCACAATTTCGTCAACAGTGTCAGATGGGGGAAGGAACCTTGGGTCGTGAAAGATATATATTATTGGCACATTATCGGAGAAATCCGCATGGATCTGACCACCGCTATTCTGGAACACAAGGAAACTACAATTATTGTCCAAGGAATTGTCGGCGACCTGGACATCATCGTTCCGGATTATCTCGCGGTGGAAGTGAACGCTTCCCTTGCGGTGGGACAGATGAACGTGGGGCCTCACAGGGAGGCCGGTTTCATTAACAAGACGGTGTGGCGCTCTCTGAACTACGAGGCAGGCGAGCAGAAAGTGAAACTTGTCATTGGTTATCTCGTAGGAGATATTGATGTAAAAGTGATGTAAAGCGCAAAGGAGGATCGGGGAGCCATGGCAAAAGAGAAAAAAAGAAGCTCACCAACATGGTGTGGCGCAGTATGGGCGAATCGATCCTCTTTTCTATCACCTTATGCGCAGGGCTTGTATACACTTTGTATTCGTACGGTTACATAGCAGGCTTCGAAACATGGCTTGAGCTGGTGAAGAGAGGGGCCATGCTGCTGGTCCTGGCGGCGGGTGTAGGGGCGGCTTACGGCTATTGGTACAGCAACGGGACGAAACAGCGCCTTGAGATGCTGGGCGACATTATGCTGCTGCTGGAAAAGGGCAATCTGTCGCGTAGAGTCCCTTATTTGGGCGAAGATGAAGTGGGCCGGCTCGGCGACCAGCTCAATGCGATATCGGGCAAGTGGGAGGAGCAGGTGTCCACGCTGCAGAGGCTGTCGACGAACAACGCGCAGCTCGCGGAGAAAGCGAAGCTGTCGGCCGTCGTCGAAGAGAGGCAGCGATTGGCGAGGGATCTGCATGACGCCGTGTCCCAGCAGCTGTTTGCGATATCGATGACCGCCACGGCAGTCGGACGGACTTTGGAAAAGGACTACGACAAAGCGGTCCGGCAGATACATCTAATAGAGGAGATGGCCGCGGTGGCCCAATCCGAGATGAGGCTCTGCTGCTGCATCTTAGACCCGTTCACCTGGAAGGAAAAAAGGCTGTCACAGGGCGTGATCGAGCTGCTTGAGGAGATGCGGGCCAAGGTGCCGATCGATATTTCTTGGGAAATGGACGATGGCATCCGGCTTGCAAAAGGTATCGAGGACCATCTGTTCCGGATCGTCCAGGAAGCGCTGTCCAACGCGCTGCGCCATTCGAAGGCGAGCAAGCTGGAGTCAAGCTGCAGCATCCCGCGGATTCCGTGCGGCTGTCTATAAGGGACAACGGAGTAGGCTTCGATTTAGAGGCACAGAAGCACGCTTCCTATGGTATAGTTTCCATGAAGGAACGCGTCAGTGAAATTGGCGGATCGTTGCAGATCATTACGGCTCCCGATAAAGGAACGCGGATTGAAATCCGGGTGCCGATCACTGCGGAAGGAGAAGACGAGCATGGAACAGTGTATCAAGGTACTTCTGGTCGATGACCATGAAATGGTCCGCATCGGCCTCGCTGCCGTTCTCGGAACGGAGGAAGGAATTGAAGTGGTCGGCGAAGCAGCAACGGACTGGAGGGCATTCGTCTTGCGCAGGAGTACCGGCCCGATGTGGTACTGATGGATCTTGTGATGGATGGGATGGACGGGATTGAAACGACGCGCGCGTTAATGCAGATCATGCCCGAGTGCAGAGTGATTGTGCTGACCAGCTTTCTGGATGATGAGAAAATGTATCCGGTGATTGAGGCGGGCGCTTTCAGCTACCTGCTGAAAACGTCCCGGGCCACGGAGATCGCCAACGCAATACGGGCAGCCGCTAACGGACAATCGATCCTGGAGTCTCAGGTGGCTTCCAAAATGATGAACAGGCTGCGCCAACCGAAGCAGGCTGCCGCCGCCCACGATGAGCTGACGGAGCGGGAAATGGAAGTTCTCCGGCTGATCGCCGCAGGCAAATCGAATCAGGATGTGGCGGGCGAGCTGTACATCGGCATCAAGACGGTAAAGTTTCACGTGACCAACATCCTGGCCAAGCTAGGCGTGGAGGACCGTACTCAGGCAGCCATTTATGCGCATAAGAACGGCTTGGCGAACTGATGGAACGGGACCATCATTGACTAGGCCGCTCCGCGGGCCGTACAATGTATGGAAAGTAATTCGATCAAAGGGGTACGGGAAGCCATGAGCGGAGCGCAGGCGGTCGTTATTCTGCTGGTCATTGTGATCAGTATTGTTTTCCTTCAGTTTGTCGGCAAAAAAATATAAAAAAGTAAGTAAGCCCCGTAATAGCGAACCCGCAGCTCCCGTCATAGGATAACAGGAGAAAGGTTCGGAGGCGAATTTGATGATACGAATGCGAATCCCCCGTTTGGACGATGGGGCTATATTTAAGCTGGTCATGCAGGAGCTGCTGCCTCTTGTCCAGTTGCATAAGCCGTGGACACAATTCAGCATGCCGGAGCTGAAAGCGCGCCTGAAGCACCAGACAACGTTTACGGTCAGCGCCTCAAGAGGCGCGGCGTTCGGTTTTGTCACGGTGAAGTCGAACCAGCGCGTGCTCAATATCGATATGCTGGCGCTGGATCCGAAATATCATAAACGGGGGTACGGCAAGGCCCTCATGCTTGCTGCGGAAAAATACGGCGTACAGAAGGGCTGCAACCGGGCCGTCCTCTCTGTCGATGAGCCGAACCGCAATGCCCAGGGCTTCTACAGTGCGCTGGGTTATCAGGTCCAACAGTTTGCGCCAGATATGAACTGCTATATTATGAGCAAGCCTTTACAGCAATAATTACACAGAAAACCAAAGCCCCGGTGAGTCCGCAGCTTTGGTTTACTAATTTCTTTCGGCTACACCGTGAGAAGGAACAATAGTGCGATAAAAGCTATGTCAAAAGTGAGCCGGCGAGGAACGAAAGGGCCGTCCGCACCGAATCCGAAAGGCGGAAATCCGGATAAATCGGTTGCCGCATCTTTCTCCACGGATCCTTTTCCTTTGGTCTTTGATGGTTTGCCTGACTTCGCTGCTGCCTCTTCTTCGCCGAATACCAGATGGCCGTTCTCAATGCCTGTCAGTACACCGACAAACTCGCTTCCGTCTCTCAGACACAGCAGAACGGTTCGACCGACTAACGGTCTGCAGCTGTCTTCACTGATCGGATGGATTCTTTGCATTTATAACACCTCCGTATTGAGATTACTCTTTAGCCTATTCAAGGCGCCTGACCAAGGCATGGGCATCCGCCTATTCGCCGCCTGCCCATTTTGAGGAATGAAACGGCCGCCGGTTGAGCAACCTGATAGAGTGATTTTTTTGCTTGCAGTCTTGAATGGCGCATGAAAATGCAGTATGGTAAACTAATATAAAGTCAGCTGATAACCTCTTGAACAAAAAAATAATACATAGAAAGAATGATGAATACATGAGTGGTGCTGTGTTTTTTTAATTTTCGGGGCAACCGGGGATTTGGCGAAACGCAAGCTGTTTCCAGCGATTTACAGCCTCTATCGCGAGAAAAAAAACTGACAGAGCAGTTTGCCGTCGTAGGCTTGGCGAGACGTGAGAGAACCAACGAGCAATTCAGGGAGGAACTTCTCCATTCCATACAGGAATTTGCACGCTATAAAGTAGAGGACGATGCCGATTGGCAGCGGTTTGCGCAGCATTTCGAATACATGTCCCTCGATATTAATAATGTCGAAGGATTCAGGGAGCTGAAGCAGCGCGTGGACCAGCTTGATATCAAATATCAGACCGAGGGAAACCGGCTGTTCTATCTGCCCTCGCTCCCGAGCTGTTCGGAAGCGTGTCCTACAACCTTCGCGACGGCGGAATGCTTGAATCGGAAGGCTGGCACCGGCTGGTCATCGAGAAGCCTTTCGGGTACGACCTGGAGTCGGCCGAAAAGCTGAATGCGCAGATTCGCCAAGTGTTCGACGAGTCGGAAATTTACCGGATCGATCACTATCTGGGCAAAGAAATGGTGCAGAACATCGGCGTAGTCCGGTTTGCCAATGCTTTCTTCGAGCCGATCTGGAACAACAAATACATCGCTAACGTGCAGATCACGCTTGGTGAAACCGTAGGCGTGGAGGAACGGGGCGGATACTATGACCATTCCGGCGCGCTCAGGGATATGGGGCAGAACCATATGCTTCAGATGGTTACGATGATGGCGATGGAGCCGCCAAGCCGCCTGCATCCGGAGGATCTCCGCGACGAGAAGGTCAAGGTGCTGCGTTCGCTGAGGGTTTACGATTCTTCCGATGATGTAAGGGAGAACGTGGTGCGCGGGCAATATACCGAGGGAGCGGTAAAGGACAAGCCTCTGAAAGGTTACCGTGCAGAAGATAATGTAGACCCGGGCTCCAATACGGAAACGTACTTTGCCGCCAAACTGTATGTCGATAATTTCCGCTGGGCGGGGGTTCCTTTCTACATTCGTACCGGAAAACGGCTCCCGGTTAAGACAACGGAGGTCGTGGTGGAGTTCAAGAATGTTCCGGAGAATGCTTACTACGCACAGAAGCATGTGCTTCAACCGAACCTGCTGGTGTTCCGAGTCAACCCGCTGGAAGGCATTTATATGAAGATGAATGCCAAAAGACCGGGCTCCGAGGGCGATATCGTGCCGATTGCAATGGACTTCTGCCAAAGCTGCCAAGTGGGCCTCAACACTCCGGAAGCTTACGAACGGCTCATTTACGACGCTCCAGAGGCGATTCCACTTACTTTACCCGTTGGGACGAAGTGGCTGCTGCATGGGAATTTGTAGACAAGATTGCCGAGGCGTGGAAAGAAACGACAGAGGATTTGGTTTTTTTTATCCGGCTGGTTCATGGGGCCCATAAGGCCGAAGAGCTTCTGGCGCGCGACGGTTTCACCTGGTGGCCGGTCAATGGACAGACGGAGAATAACGTCACGTGGATTATGCAGGAATAGACCGGGACCCGTTTCTTTTTTTCACACCGCTATACGATTCCCATACAACAAAAAAGCTCCGAAA
>BBFE01000077.1 GCA_001313085.1 Paenibacillus sp. JCM 18996
CGGCTCCAGCCGCAGGAACAAGCGCACCGGCCGCAGCAGCAGGGCCAGCCGGTTCCTCCTCGCTGCCGCTGTACTTGTCCGTCGCCGCTTTAGCAATAGCGATCCTTTCCCTGATCATGAACATGATGAAAAAGAAAGCCTGATTATCAGCGCTCCTTCGGCATAGTGGGTCTGTTCAAAAAAGCTCTTTTTTTGAACAGGCTCATAGAGCCGTAAGGAGTGTTTTTTTTCCGCGGTGAGCTGTGTTCCTCCCCCAGGTTGGTGATCTCCCGCCGGGTTTTTTTCTTACCAGATAGGGATTGAGTCTATCAACGCTCCTGTGGTACTGTAATAGGAGCAGACTCAGGTAGAAAGGATCCGTCTATGTCATCGATCATCGTTATTCTATTTTGTTTGATTATTTTGGGGTCACTTTTCAGCTATGCAGTTCTATGCTTTTTTTCAGCACAAAAGAAGCAGAGGCTGGCTGATGCTGCTCTGCACCGTTGCAGCCATCGTCCTTTTCGTAATTGCGGTAAGCAACAGATGGATTATCCCGCCTGACAGTCCTATCAAAACGATTTGAGTGAAAAAAAGAGACCGGATCTTCTCTCTGGCAGGGAGACTTTCGGTTTCTTTTTTTTTTCAATGAACGCTCTATCCATAACTTTCCATGTTTCAAAAGAATGCTGGCCCATCAAGGCTTTCAGAACTCTATGAGAATTACATTAGAACATTCTCATTGTAATTCCTCTGGGAATCTATCAGAATAGTACTCGAACAACAAACAGCCGAAGCTCTTAATAGAGAGCGCGGGGGATCCAAGTTAAGGGGTGAAGCCTTTCTCGTGAAGGCAGGGGAAACTCTCAACCGAATCCGTCAGCTAACCTCGCAGGCTAAGAAGGGAGAAACATCGAATGAAGAAACAGTTTGGTAAAATGATTATGACGGGGGCCTTGGTATTGGGGCCGCTATTGAGCGCAGGAACCGCTTTCGCGGCAACCGCCGATACAACCCAGGAAGCCCCTGTTCACCGCATAAGCTACAATGTACAAGCTTTTGCGTTTGACGGTTATACCTGGACACAGCTGCAAGGAAATAACTGGGAGCAAATCTTCAAGGATGTATTTACCGGGTTCCCTGGACAAGTAAATCTACCCGCTCCGACACCTGCACCACAACCTCAACCGCAGCCAACTCCTGCTCCGCAGCCAACTCCTGCTCCGCAGCCAACTCCTGCTCCGCAGCCAGCTCCTGCTCCGAAGCCAGCCCCTGCTCCGCAGCCAACTCCTGCTCCGCAGCCAGCTCCTGCTCCGAAGCCAGCCCCGGTTCCGCAGCAAAAGCCTGTGCAGAAGCCAGCGCCTCAGCCTGTGCAGAAGCCAGCCCCGGCCGCACAGAACAGCAGCGCATCCGAATTTGAGAAGCAAGTGCTGCAGCTCGTCAACCAGGAAAGAGCCAAAGCCGGCTTGAAAGCATTGAGCATGGACACGAACTTGTCCAAAGTTGCAATGGCCAAAGCCCAAGATATGTACAAAAAACAACTATTTTGACCACAATTCTCCAACTTACGGATCCCCGTTTGACATGATGAAGAGCTTCGGCATCTCCTTCAACACCGCAGGAGAAAACATAGCTAAAGGCCAAACCAGCCCGCAGCAAGTGATGAACGATTGGATGAACAGCGCAGGTCACAGAGCCAACATTCTAAACAGCAGCTTTACCAAAATCGGTGTCGCTGAATATAACGGAGAATGGGTCCAGGAATTCATAGGCTAGGATCATAACAAAAAAAAGGCTGCTTCCGGCATAACTGCCGAAGCAGCCTTTTTTTGTGGCAGCATAACAGGATAACCCGAAGTTAGGCGAATTGGCTTTCCATAAGGTATACTGTTGGGAAACAGTTTGTTTTTTTATGGAGTGATGGGATGCTTATCAATTTAAAGGACAGAATAGACGAAACAGATGTGAGAGAGCTGCTTGAATATTCCATGTTTGATGAACCTGAAAAGGTGGATAAAGCGTTAGAGGAGTACAGGTACGGCCCGGAGGTTGAATTATATGGGTTGGAAACCGTGGACAGGCTGGTTGGCATGGTAGGGTGCAGAAAGCTTGGCGGCGGTGAACTGGAGATCAGACATTTGTCCATTTTCCCGGAATTCCGGAGAAAAGGGTATGGGGCTTTGCTGATCAAGGAATTAGCCAAATTAAAGCGGCCTGAGACCATTTCGGCTGAGACGGATGACTATGGGGTAGATTTTTTACAGAAATGTCGGCTTTCGCGTCATCAGTTTGGGAGAACGATACCCGGGCGTAGAGAGATACCGCTGCGAATTAGATTGGGCCAGCCATGAAGACAACTAGCATCGAAGGTGGATGAAAAAACAAAAAAAACCGCTAACTCAAGGTTAACGGGGCTCGTTTTTTTGCGGGTATTCCTACCATTCGACTGACCAGGCGCTCTCATAGGCACGGTTTCTTTGTGTACGGGACTGATTTGCTTCAGCAGCGGCGGGGGAAATGTAGCGCAGCGGAAGCGGTCTTGCCGGTTCAGCTGGAGCTGCTTGCCCAGGCACAAGCTTCAAGCTTGACGTCAAGCTACCTTGCGGCGGACGCTTCTTGATGCGTCAGATTCGGCTGACTTTCGCTTTCCTGTGTACAGTATTTAATTGTGCTTTCACTTGATGTTACCTTCCTCCACTATATGGAGCGGCACGCAGCCGTCGGATCAAATAATTTGGGCAAACGGCTTAAGGCAGCAGCAAATGCGGGTTTGCAAGATGATAATCGGGGCCGAAAATATCCGCGAAGGATTTGCTTTCCTTGCGTCTGATTTTCCGTGCTTCCTTACGGACCGGTGCGGTCTCGAACAGCTGCTTTTCTTCATCCGTTTCCGGAATGATAGCGGGTACTTCCGTTGGACGGTCATCTTCGCCCAGTGCGACGAAGGTGAGAAAGGAAGTGGCGCACACCTTGCGTTCACCCGTCAGCAGGTCCTCGGTCACAACCCGGACGAACACTTCCATCGAGGTTTTGTGGGTCCAGGTGACAAAAGCGGACAGGCACACTGCGTCTCCCTTTTTTTCACCGGATGGAGGAAATCCACTGAATCCGTGGACGCTGTGACCACGGGGCGCCGCGCATGCCGGGTGGCCGCTATTGTGGCCACATCGTCAATATAGGCCATCAGCTTGCCCCCAAAAAATCGTGCCGTGATGATTCGTGTCCGGAGGCAGGACAATGGAGGCTTTTATTGTAAAAGACGCTCTCGCCGGTTTGGCGGGCAAAGTATCTTGAGGATTGCTCATTCGATTTCACCTTACCTATATAATATTTACTTCGTTTAAGTGTACAGGAACAAAATGGACAGGTAAAGTACATAATTCGAATGCTTTTTTATTCATTTTATCTATAGGTCGTCGGACAGCCAAACATATCGTAAAGAACAGGAGTCAATTGATGGATATCCGCCATTTAACCTATTTTATAGCAGTAGCCGAACACCGCAGTTTCACAAAAGCCGCCGAAAGCCTTCATATTACCCAGCCCACTCTGTCCAAAATGGTCCGTCTGTTGGAACAGCGGCTGAATGTGACTTTGTTCGACCGCTCAGGCAAACAGATCGAGCTCACCGATGCGGGCCGGACCATTCTTCAATCCTCCCGGCAGATTGTGAGAGCTTTCGATAACTTGTCCGCAGAACTGGCGGATGTGGTGCAGCTCAAAAAAAGGGATCATCGCTTCGGGCTTCCCCCAATGGTGGGCGGACGCTTCTTCCCTTCTATTATTGAACGTTTCCATCTCAAATATCCGGACATTCGGCTGCAATTGGCAGAACAGGAGGAAAGACGATCGAACAGGAGGTGGACAGCGGGGAACTCGATCTCGGAATGGTTGTGCTTCCGGTGGACGATGAGAGAAAATTTCACTTTTTGCACTGCTTGAAGGAGGATGTTCGGCTGCTCGTCCATACCGGCCACCGGCTCGCTTCACGGGTGCAAGTGCAGATAACTGAGCTGAAGCAGGAGCCTTTTATCCTGTTCCGTGAAGATTTTAACCTGCGCTATTTGATTCTGGAGGAGTGCCGGCGGGCAGGATTCGAGCCTGAAATCGTGTTAGAGAGCTCCCAATGGGACTTTATTACGGAAATGGTTGCTTCCAAATTCGGTGTGACTCTTTTGCCCGAGTCCGTATGCCGATCGCTTGACCCTGCGCGCTTTCGCACCGTCCCCTTGTTGAAGTCCGCCATTCCCTGGCGTCTTTCCATGATCTGGCGTAAAGATAAATATTTATCCTACGCGGCCAGGGAATGGATCCGTTTCATGCAGTCGATTCTTGAGGGAAAAGGATAAGCAACAAAGCCGCCCTGGGTTGATTAATGCTTCTCGAGCAGCAAAGTGACGTCCAATGCGTTCGTTTTCGCAATAATCATATCCTTGGAATCCAGCACCCTGACATCCGCCTGGTGGCGTCCCGTTTTGTTCAATATTTCTTCAGGCACTATCGCGGTCAGGCTGCCGTCCCGGTTCCAAGCCGTTGCGAGCCGCTTATTGTCCAGATACAGAATGGCTCCCGGAACGAAATTCCGGCCTGATACGATCAAGTCGGTCTTGCCTCCGGCTGAACCCGTTTTGACGGAAACCGCGGCCATGGCTCCCAACCCCAGGACGAAATTGCTGTCCACGATCCTGCTCTCGAACGGACGATAGCCGTATCTGTCGCCGAACAGAATGTCATACTGCAGCTGCTTGTACTGCCCGATTTGCTTGCCGTTATCCGTTAACGATTTGTAATTGGGAGGAATAACCGGCTGCTTTTGCGACAGCTTGTCCAGAAAATCGGTAAAGTAAGTGCCCTTCAAGCCTGTCAGCTTCAACACATAAGAACTGAGGAAGGAGGGGCTGATGCTGAATTGATCCTTCTGTTCGGGAAGATAATTGTTCCACACGACCACGGGGGTGCTGTACATTTTTTTTCTCACAAAATCCGGGTCGTTCTCCGATAAATAATTGCTTTCTTTATAGACCTTGTAGTTATTCCCCAGCAGAGGCATATGATCCCCGAAAAAAAAGACCACTACCGTTGGCTCGTCCACCTGAGTGTAATGTTCGGCAAGCATTTGCAGCATACCATCCGCATCGGCGATACCCGTAGCATAGGTTTCCAGCATTTCTTTCGATTCGTCGGACACAGGACCCTGCACCTTAAAGGTGTTCTTCTCAAATTTACCGTTATAAAAAAAAGGGGCGTGATTTTCCATCGTATTGGCGAAGACGAAGTCCGGCCCAGGGGACTTATCCGTTTCGGACATGATCATTTTGCTACTTCTTCATCCGCCAGGAAAGGCCCTTTATAATTGGGGGCAAAAAAATTCGCCGGAAATAAATTTGGAAAATCCGAAATTTTGGTACACGTTCTTCGAGTTGAAGAACCAGTTATGAAAAGGATTGATTGCGGTTGCAGTGTATCCCTGCCTGGAGAGGATGCTGGCCATCGAGTCCACGCCTTTGGTGATGTACTGGTTGTAGGCGATCGAACCTTGAGGCAGAAACCGCGTTGATAATCCGGTCAGCACTTCAAACTCCACATTGGCCGTCCCTCCGCCGAATTGAGGGGACAGCAGCCATCCGCCCGGATAGTTCTGCTGCAGCGAGTGGAAGAAAGGAATCGGATCCCTGTCAAAGGATAGGTCCTTCAAAATGGTCGGATCCCAGAACGCCTCGCTCAGCACCACAATGACGTTAGGCTTTACTTTGGTTTGTCCGGTGTCCTCTTTGGCGGAGGCTAATTTTGCTATGGCCCGCATGCTGCTTTCGTCATACCCGGCCGGCTTTTCGATAATGACCTGTTCGGCATTGAGCATGGTGGAAAGGGCAAAACCGTTGGTTCTGTAATTCTCCGCCTGGTCCCAACCGATATTTTTTTTGATGCCCATCATATCTTTTGCCGCCACAGGTTTATCGGAGTAAATCACAAATAGGATAACGACGGACGCGGCAAGCATGGACCATTTTTTCCCGGCCTTTGATTTTGAGGCGAAAACCGCGTACTTTGAACGATATAAAAAAAGGCTTAACAATAAAAAAACAGAGCAATAACGATGACAAACGATGCCGGCACTACGCCTTTTAAGTATCGGGAAATGTCCGCGGTCTCGCTCCCCAATACGATATCCCAGGGTAAAAGCGGCAGTCCGAGCATTTTGAACTTAACGCCGCTGACCAGCGCGACCACCACCAGAAAAAAGACTGACAATCCAGTATGCCGCGC
>BBFE01000078.1 GCA_001313085.1 Paenibacillus sp. JCM 18996
TCCTCCGGTCTGCCCTCCCGGCTGCGTCGATCCTCCGGTCTGCCCTCCCGGCTGCGTTCCTCCTCCGGTCTGCCCTCCCGGCTTCTGATTCTGATCAGTTCCCGGCGCCGGCAACTGATCCTGCGGAATCGTCAAGGATGCCACGTTCGAACGGTCCCCTGTTTCATTCGTATCGCGATTAACCGGAACCACATAATATTGATAAGTCTCGCCCGTGATTACGGACAAGTCAGTGGCGGTCGGAGTGGCAGAAGAGGTGATCTGAACAAAGTCCGGTGATTTGGAGTCTTTCCTGAACACCTGATAAATCGTATTCTGACCTATGGGAGACCAGTCCAGCTTCACGGAGCGGCTATCTCTCGCATAATGCGCAGACAAGTCTCCAATGCCTTTGGGCGTATTCATATCCGGCGCGTTCAAGTCCGGAACACCCGGCGGTCGTTTGAAATCGGTAATCGGAACGCCATCCAGCGATTTGGACATATATTCCCTGAAGAGGGCCGCCGTTTTGTCGCTGCCCGTTCTCACATAGTGCTTGGAATCGGTCTTGTCGAATCCCATCCATGTAGCCGCCGTCCATTCCGGCGTATAACCTACAAACCAGGCGTCCTTATTGTATTTTTTTTCTAAGCCTTGAATCGTAAGCTGCGTCGTTCCGGTTTTACCGGCCACAGGGCGGTTAAACCTTGCGGCTGAGCCCAGTCCGCCAGGCTCCACGACACCTTGCATCATAAAGGTGCTGTAATATGCGGTCTTGGCGCTCATGACCTGCTTTTTTTGTCCTGCTTGAAAGCGACCTGTTCGCGGCCCTTCGAGTCTACAATACGCAAGATCGCATGGCTTTATACATTACGCCGTTGTTCGGGAAAGCCGAATAGCTTGGGCCATTTGAAGCGGAGACGCGCCACCCGTCAAACCGCCCAGCGCAATCGCCAGGTTGCGGTCTTTGGCCGGATCGAGCGGGATGCCCATATCCGCAGCCATTTTCATTCCTTTCGTAATCCCTACTTCATTCAGAGTCCATACTGCGGGCACATTGATCGAATATTTAAGCGCGTCAAACATCGTGACCTCCCCGCGGTATTTGCCGTCCCAGTTGCGCGGCTTGTAATCTCCGAAGGAAATGCTCGGGTCGTCGGGAAGCTTGCTGTACGGATTAAATTTCCCGGATTCCAAAGCAGGCGCGTAATCGACAATCGGCTTGAAAGACGAACCCGGCTGCTGGCCAACCACGGCGCGGTTCATATCCTTTGTTTTGTAGTCACGTCCGCCGATCATCGCCACAATACCGCCGTCTTTGTTATTGACGATAACGGTAGAGCTCTGCATTTTGACCCCATCCGGTGCATCCTCTTGGAAAAAAAACTTCGGATTGGCATATGCCTGCTCCAGAATTTTTTTTGTGCGTTGATATCGATAGACGTGTAAATCTTGTAGCCTCCGCGCAGCAGCTCATCCTCATCGATGTTGTACATATCCGCGGCTTCTTTCACTACATAATCGGCATAGCTTGCAAAATCTTTCTTTACCCCGGTGGCCGCTTGCTTCGGCGGAACATAATCCACCGCGGCGGCGGCTGCCCTGTCGGCTTCGGTAATATATCCCTGGTCTTTCATAAGCTGAAGCACAACCCCGCGGCGCTCCTTGGATTTCTCCGGGTTGGTAAGGGGGGAGTACGTATTCGGCGCTTTAGGCAAAGCCGCCAACGTAGCAATTTCCCACAGCTCCAGCTTGTTAAGGTCGTCTTTTCCGAAATAACGCATGGAAGCTGTTTTCACGCCGTAAGCGTTGCCTCCGAACAAAATCCGGTTCAAATACAGCTCCAGAATCTGATCTTTCGTATATTGGTTCTCCAGTGCTACAGCTACCGCCGCCTCGTTCGCTTTACGGAAAATCGTTTTATCCGATCCGACGATCACGTTCTTGGCGAGCTGCTGCGTGATTGTACTTGCTCCTTCCGCGGCGCGGCGTTCGACTACGTCTTTATAAATCGCGCGGCCAATGGCATAGAAGTCGACTCCTGCGTGCTCGTTAAACCTGCGGTCCTCCGTAGCGATAAAAGCGTCTTTCAGCCTCTTTGGAATTTGATCGCCGGTTACTATCTGGCGGTTCTCTCTGGCAAGGGTGTAAATCTCCTGAGGCTTGTCCGAGCTGTCATAGATATGGGATGATTCCGCCAAATCGAATTTATTGTCGTTCAAGCTTGCGTTCAGCATTCTTTGGCCGTTATAAATAATCCAGATATAAAATCCCAATGCGCAGACAACCGCTAACAAGCCGGCGACAAGGACCCATGCCATAAACTTTTTTGAAGCCGGATTTCTTCTTTTTTTTCCCAGGTGCGTTTTTTTCTCCTTGCTCGTTCCCATTCTACCGACCCCTTACTTCTCTCTATTTGCCTTGTAATTGCCCTCTGACGCAAGCCCTGAAGCGATGACAAGTTCAAGCACATCATTGATACTCTTCGGTCTGTTCGGAAAAAAATATTATTTACCACTAAGCAAAAGAACAACCTCATGTCCATGGGTTGCTCCTTCTGCCATATACTCTTGTAAACTGAAAAAATTTATGCTGAAACCAGATGTGATTTTTTTTGGGTCATGCTTCCGGTTGGTTTTCGTTATTCATTAGGGAAACCGCTCTTTGCGGTGTGAAAGTAGAAATAGCGTGCTTGTAAACCATCTGCTGCTTGCCCTCGCTGTCAATGACAATCGTGAAATTGTCAAACGCCCGGATTACCCCTTTAATTTGAAAACCGTTCGTCAAGTAAACCGTAACCGGGACGCTGTCCTTGCGCAGCTGGTTCAGAAAGTTGTCTTGAATATTGATCGATTTATTCATCCCTGGGTCCCCCTATAAATTAGAAAACGAATGACTTAAAGGCTTGCTTCGCCTATGCGGCTCAACGGAAAACCGCCCTTAATGGAACATAAGCTTTCTTGTTATTATACCATTGATTTCTCGCAATTGCTCGTCAAATTTTGCCTGTTCCGTTACGTCCACCCATTCGATGTCCTTCATATGGCGGAACCAGGAGAGCTGTCTTTTGGCAAAATGGCGGGTGTCTCTTTTTTTAGCAGGACGATGGCTTCGGATAGTGTAATTTCCCCATGTAGATACGCGGCAATTTCCTTGTAGCCCAAAGCCTGCATCGATACCATCCCCCGGGTGTAACCGTCTGCAAGCAGGCGGCGCACCTCATCGACCAAGCTTCATGCAGCATTTGATCGATTCTCTCCTCAATCCGTTTATATAGTACAGTTCTATCCATTGTCAACCCGATGATACATAATTCGTAGGGGGATTCCTTCTTTTGTCCCTTTTGCTGCTCCGACAAAGTTTCTCCGGTCACATGATAGACTTCAAGCGCCCGGATGATTCTTCTTTGGTCGTTGGGATGCAGTCGTGACGCCATTTCCGGGTCTACTGCCCTGAGCTTGGCATGAAGCGCTTCCGCTCCGTACGTTTCCGCGAAAATTCGCTGCTCTTCCCGAAACGCCTCATCCGCGCCGGTCTCGTTAAACGTAAAATTATAGCATAAGGATTCGATATACAGTCCGGTGCCGCCAACGACAAAAGGCAGCTTGCCCCTGGCAGAAATCTCCTCGATCAGCCTTCCGGCTTCCTTCTGGAATTCCGCTGCCGAATAAGGAAAATCCGGATCGTGTATATCGATCATATGATGCGGGACCAAATCTCGTTCTTCCTCGGACGCTTTGGCTGTACCGATATCCATCCCCCGGTAAACCTGCATCGAATCGCCAGAAATAATTTCACAAGCGTAGCGTTGAGCGATGTATAAACTGAGTCTGGTCTTGCCGACCGCCGTAGGCCCGATCAAGACCAGCAGTTTATTTTTTTCTGTGGTTGCCGCATTACAGTCTGATCACTCCATAGGCAATTTTGGCTCCGGATTTGTGGATCTCCCGAAAACCGAGGCGGACGAATTCCCTGCTGTTCCGATGCTCTTTGAGCACGATAGTTTTCCGTCCCACCCGTCTAGCTTCTCCGATCGTTTCCTCCCGGACCGGATGATTGTTAGCTGCTCCCCGCAGCGCGGAAATGGCAGCCGATTCCTCTATCGGATGCCTGAACATCGGATCCAGATAAACAATATCGACAGACCGGTCCGGCAGCCGCTTCAAATATTCCAAATGATCGGCATGCTCAAGCCGGACAGCCCTCATCGCCCGGTTCAGCTCCGGCACGTCCGATTTATATACGGCAAGCCCTACCCTTGTGATAAAAGCCAGCATCCTCTGGCTCTCGATAGCGGTAACCGAGCCTTCAGCACCGACTCCCAAAGCGAATATGATCGCGTCAGAAGCCAGCCCTGCCGTACAATCCAGCACGTGGTCCCCTGGCTGCACGTCGGCCACCTTCAGCAGAATGTCGGTTTCGCCGCGAAGCCATCTTTTGGCGCGCACCTGCGCCGTGCTGGGATGAAAAAAAGAAAGGAGCCTGTCCCCCTCGAATCCATTTCAAGCCTTCCTTGGAAACGACAAGGAATTCGTCATCGCCAAATTTCTCGGTTAACTGGGGAAGAGACATTCTGCGCCTGGGCACCCAACGTGCGGAGAACTCCACAGCCAGCCCTTTGGCGGTGCGCACCGCTTCTTCGGCAGGGTCGTATGTAGTTGTAACAAGCATTGATTTCACCTGTTCTGTAGCAGCGGTAAAAAAAATAAACCTTCCAAAAGAAGAGAAAGCTCTTTCTCAGAGGTTCGCCGCGGAAAGATATTCAAATTATAGCTTATTCTTTATTGCGGAACAACTTTCCGCAGTGCGGGAGGTTCAGTCCCTATTTTCATTAGGGTCAAATGTTACACAGATGTTGCATAGATGCGGTTAAAGCCAATGATGACTTAGAGGAATTGTGTGTGATTTTAGAACACCGTTGTATTAATATTATATTCAAAATGATATATTTAAGTGGGATGGTAAAGCGTGTGGATAAAGAAAATTTGCTTGAACAAACGCATCAAATGGTTGGTCAATTGGTCACGATGGTTGCCAGTTTAGCGCACAAAGTCGATGCAATTGAAAAGAGGCTTGAGCGAGTAGAAGAAACGCTTGAACGAGTAGAAGAAGGGCTTGGGAGAGTAGAGTAGGACGTGAAAGAGATTAATAATAATCAGGAACGGCATGAACGCATATTGGAAACATTGTCATTGAAGTATGTGGAAGCCGATTTAGAGATTAGGGATATTAAGCGGAGACTTTAGTTTCTCCTTTTTTTTCTGTGAAAATCATAACGCACGTATGTCCGCTTTTCGTCTTTATGAAAGTTGCAGGATTAGTCAAAATTGACAATAGGATGCCCAGGCCCATTTATTTTTTTAGACCTTGGTATAAAAGCGATTACGTTTGGGAATATTGTTAAGTTAGCCTGCTTGAGGTTCTGTTTTTTGGCCCGCCTTCAATATAAGGCTGCTTTCAGTCCCCTCTTTCATTCGGGTCAAATGTTGCCGACCGTTGACGGTCGCTAGGAAAACCAGTCGTGGCGCGGGTTTACGGATACACGCTACAAAACTGTATGCCATAAATTTTCGGGCATTCCATTTTTTTTGCTGAAAAAACCGGCAGTATCCTCGAAAACGTCGCGGCACTATTTTTTTTGTTCAAAAAAGCTTTACTGATAGTGTCCCTCTAACAGGTATAATCATGTATGTCTAGGGCTATAATAGTTAGTTTTCATCATGGTGCGGTAGGTTCCCGCTTCCCGCTCCCTGATATTTTTTCAACACAGTCGGTGAAGCTGCTTAATAATAAACTCGCTTAGGGAAGCCTCTTGACGAACCAGTTCCTCGACAAACCTGATAGCCTCGGCATGATTAATAACTTCAAAATGTTCAAGAAGCGGTTTCCCTCCCTCAAAAAATCAACGTGAACTTTGTTTTATGTATGACGGGTGTTAGTCCCCAAAACGACTCATTGTTAAGTCGTCCATCCGTCGAAAGTCTTTTCAATTCGTTGTTGAGTTTAGATTATAGTTGATCTAAAGATTGAAATGGATACGGTTACGCATCAAGCAACTGGAAAAGCTCCATCTAATCTGCTTTCTTAGATGTACATATCGGCTCTAACGTGATTTTCTCCATGTAATTGGGCACTTTGACCCCTGCAGGAGAAGTTTTTTTACAATATTAACTGGAGCTTTC
>BBFE01000079.1 GCA_001313085.1 Paenibacillus sp. JCM 18996
CAGGGCGGCGGTGAGGTCGCGGTCGTGGAACGCGACCGTGCCCTTGCGGGGGCGCAGGAGGCCCATGATGCAGCGCATCAGGGTAGTTTTGCCGACGCCGTTGCGCCCCATCAAGCATACGACCTGGCCGGCAGGGACGGCCAGGTCCAGACCGCGGAGGATCATGCTCTCTCCGTACCCGGCTTCAATTCCGCTGAGCTTAAGCATGCCGCTCACCCCGCCTTCCCAGATAAACCTCCGTAACCCGGTCGTCCTGCTGCACTTCTTCCATCGTCCCTTCCTTCAAAATGGTTCCCTCGTGCATAACAGTGACGGTTCTCGCAAACTGCCGGACAAACTCCATGTCATGCTCGACGACGATGACCGTCTGGTTTTCGCTGATTTTATGAAGCAACTCCCCGGTTTTTTTCGGTTTCCTTGTCCGTCATTCCGGCCGCGGCTCATCGAGCAGCAGCAGTTCCGGCTCCTGCATCAGCAGCATGCCGATCTCGAGCCATTGCTTTTCACCGTGCGACAGAGAGCCTGCTTTTTTTTCCCTGGCTTTTCCGGACAGGCCGATCATCTGGGTGTTGGCAAGGGTGCGGTCTTTCTGTTCTTTCGTCGTCGTGGCGACCAGGGAGCTCAGGAGGCCGCGCTTCTGCTTCATGGATAACGCGAGATTTTCCATAACGGTCAGGGCTGCGAAGATCGAAGGGGCTTGAAATTTGCGGCCTACCCCAAGCCCTGCGATCTGATGCTCTTGAAACTTTGACAGATCCAAATTTTCTTTGAACAGGATCCTGCCTCTGCTCGGCTTGATTTTGCCGCAAATCACATCAAGCAGCGTGGTCTTGCCGGCCCCGTTCGGTCCGATAAGAAAGCGGAGCTCGCCCGAATCGAGTTCAAACTCCACACCCCGCAGCGCTTTAAAGCCGTTAAATTCCACTTCCAGCTGCGCGGTCCTAAGAATGGGCTGACTCCGGCTCATTTTGCGGGGAGTTGTTTCGATCATGTTTCTCGCCTCCTGATAAAAAATTTAACAGCAATCGTTTGGTTTACGTCTACTGTGGCAGCGTCAATCCACAAAAGTTTGCTTCGGCTGCGGGGAAAGCCCCTCTTTTAACTCAGGAACGGCTCTTTTTTTTCCATGGAGGGGGATGGTTCAAGTCCCACCCGTTTTTTCCACTGCGTCGCGCAAGGTTCCTACAATCCCTCTTGGAGGAACAGAACGACAACGATAAACATCCCGCCCAAAATAATCGGCCAGCCGTCGGGAAACATTTCGCTGAATACAGTTTTGGCGGAATTCGTCAGCACGGCCCCGACCAAACCGCCGACTATCGTAGCACGCCCTCCGATGGCCACCCAAAGCACCATTCGATCGAAGGGACGATACCCATCTGTGCGGGTGAAACGATTCCCTCCTGCAGGACGAACAGCATACCCGCAAGTCCCGCCAGAGCGGCCGAGAGGCTGTAGACGAACATTTTGAAGGTGACAGGATTGTACCCGAGGAAACGCACGCGGTTCTCTCCGTCGCGGATCGCCACGAGGATTTTGCCTAAACGGCTGCCTGTGAGCCATATGGCCAAAGCGACAACCGCGGCCAATACGACGACAGTCAAATAATACATTGACAGCTTCGTTTGCGCGGAATTGAAATCCATCCCAAGAAACGTTTCAAAATTCGTCAGCCCGTTCGTTCCTCCGGTGTAGCCCTGCTGTCCGATGAACAATGTAACCATAATGATAACGAGCGCTTGGGACAGGATCGAGAAAAAAGTGCCTTTGATCCGGCTGCAAAAAAGTGAAATAACCCAGCGCCATCGCGAGCAAAGCGGGAACGGCCACGCCGAGCAGGATGGAGCGATGACGGAGTGAAAGGCGCCCAAAACCACGGAAGTCGATCCACTCCGCTCCATGCCATGAAATCGGGCAGCTGCCCATGGGAAGCCTCGAGCTTCAGATGCATTGCGATACAGTAAGCTCCGAGCCCGAAATATACGCCATGGCCCAGGCTCAGGATGCCGGTGAAGCCCCAGATCAGGTCCAGTCCCACAGCCAGAATCGCATAAGCCAGAAATTTGCCCAGCAGAGAAAGGCGGAAGTCGGACAGCAGCAGGGGAGCAAGCAGCATCAGTGCAACGAGGACGCCGCCCAATACGATTTTCAAACGGGTAGTCTTGAGGTTAAGAATCATGCGATCACATCCTTACGTTAGTCTAACTGCCTTGATCTTACGGTAAACAATCCGGCAGGCTTCCACTGCAGGAAAGCGATCATCAGCGTGAACACAAGCACTTTACCAAAGTGGCGCTGGTGCCGTACTCCAGGGCGGTGCCCAAGACACCGATACCGAGGCGCCGGCGACAGTCCCGGCCAGCTTGCCGATTCCGCCCAGCACGACGACCATAAACGCATCCACGATGTAATACGTGCCGATCGTCGGGCCAATGGGTCCGAGCAGGGTGAGGGCGCAGCGGCAACACCGGCGATACCGGAGCCGAATGCGAACGATTGGGCGTCGATACGCCGGGTGGAAATGCCGAGGCAGGAACCCATCGGCCGATTCTGCATCACGGCCCGCAATCTGCGGCCGCCGGCTGTGCGGTAAAGATAGAAGTAGATGACCAGCATGCAGACGGCAGCCAGGGCGATGATGAACAGCCTTTTGTAAGGAAGCATCAAATCCGCGTTAATGGTTAGCGCCCCTTCGAGCCAGGCTGGGGATTTGACCGCGACATTCGGAGCTCCGAAGATTTGACGGGCAAGCTGCTGCAGGACAAGGCTCACGCCCCATGTGGCAAGCAGGCTGTCCAGCGGCCTTCCGTACAGAAAACGGATCAAAACTGTTTCCAAGAGCCATCCCACCGCAAACGCAACAAGGAAAGAGGCGCCTAGCGACAGAACGAAATACCATCCAAACGCGGAAGCCGGGAGAAACTTTTGGAAATAACTCTGGATCAAGTACGCCATGTAAGCCCCGATCATAATAAATTCTCCATGGGCCATATTGATGACATTCATGAGTCCGAAGGTGACCGCAAGGCCCAGAGCGATGAGCAAAAGGACCGAGCTGAGGGAGATGCCGTTAAACAGTTGGAGCAGCAGCAGATTCATCATGACGCCTCCTTTTAAGATATTGCCCTGTGAAAAAAGTTACCGGGACAGCGCTTTGCCTGCCCTCTGGAGAAAAAAGGACTGCCGGAGCAGTCCAAGGTTCGGTTATTTGGAAGGGGCGACTGCAGCTCCCAAGTGTACGTTTTCAGCCACGGATCCGGTTTTACCGGCTTGCCGGAGTTCCATATTTCTTTGAATTGGCCGTCTTTCTGCACTTCACCGATGCGCACGGTTTTGTATACATGCTGGGTGTCGCCGTCGATCTGAAGTTTGCCTCCCGGCGCGTTATACTCGATTCCTTTGGCTGCGGCTTTTACTTTTTTTTCCACATCCGTAGAGCCCGCCTTCTTGACCGCCTCCGCCCACAGATAGACTCCAAAATACCCCGCTTCAATCGGGTCGTCGGTTACCCGGTCTTTGCCGAATTTGGCCTTGTAGGCTTCAACAAATTTTTTTTGTTCTCCGGCGTATCTGTGGTTTGGAAGTAATTCCATACCGCATAATGGCCTTCCAGAATCGGTGCGCCGATGCCCCGGATTTCTTCTTCTGCGATTGAAACGGACATCGTTGTGATGTCTTTGGAGGTAATGCCCGCATCCTTCAGCTGCTTGAAGAAAGCTACGTTGCTGTCTCCGTTCAAGGTGTTGAAGATGACGTCGGGCTTTTCTTTTTTTTAATTTTGCTGATGATGGTGTTGTAATCGGTATGTCCGAGCGGTGTATATTCTTCGTCAACCAAGCTGCCGCCTTCGGCTTTCAGCTGTTCCTTGATAATCTTGTTGGCAGTTCTGGGAAAACGTAGTCGGAGCCGAGCAGATAGAACTTTTTTTTGCCCTTATTCTGAAGCAGCCAGGTGACGGCGGGCACGATCTGCTGGTTGGTTGTCGCCCCTGTGTAGAAAATGTTAGGCGACGTTTCCAGGCCTTCGTATTGAACGGGATACCAAAGCAGACCTTTGTTCTGTTCGACCACGGGAAGCATCGCTTTCCGGCTGGCGGAGGTCCAGCCTCCGAAGATGGCGGCGGCCTTGTCTTTTTTTGCAGCAGCTTCTTCGCTTTCTCCGCAAACGTCGGCCAATCCGACGCCCCGTCTTCGATGACCGGCTTCAGCTTCTTGCCGAGCACGCCGCCCTTAGCGTTGATCTCTTCGATTGCCATCAATTCGGCGTCTTTCACGGACACCTCGCTGATCGACATCGTGCCGGTCAAGGAGTGCAGAATTCCGACCGGAATGGTATCCTCACCGGCTGCCGTCGCTGCAGGCTTGGAATCGGCGGCTGCCGCTGCCGGTTTGGAGTCGGCCGGTTTGGCGCAGCCGCAAGTACGGACGCGAACGTCATCGTCAGCGCTAATGCGGTTGCGAAGCTTTTTCTGGTGTGTCTCATTACGTCCCACTCCCTTTAGCAAATTTTGGTTTACACGAGAAATCATAAAGGCAGTGTGATTTTTTATGTCAATATATTTAACACAAATTTTTTTCATGTTAAGTATTTTTTTATTAATTTATGTTAAATTTATATGAAATTAGTCACTTTTCATGAATTTAAGCTTGAAAATCGAATATATTCTTGATTTAATGTAATAAAAAACTTACATAAATTCATTTACAAGTTAAACAAATCCGAATATAATGGTGTAAAAAAACTCCCATTATTCGGGAAATGTGCCGCAATTTCATTTAAAAAAGTGAGGAGATGGTCGATGTGCAGCTTACGGAAAGAGAGAAGGAGAAACTGCTCCTGACGATCGCGGCCGATCTGGCGCGCAGAAGAAAGGCCAGAGGCGTGAAGCTGAATTATCCGGAGAGCGTGGCATTGATCACTTCGGAAATCCTGGAAGGAGCTCGGGACGGATTGACTGTTGCGCAATTGATGGAGCTTGGGACTAAAGTGTTGACCGCAGACCAGGTTATGGACGGAATTCCTCATATGATCCATGAGGTCCAGTCGAAGCGACGTTCCCCGACGGAACTAAGCTGGTGACTGTCCATCATCCCATTACAGCTTAGAGAGGAGGCGGCGGCAATGATTCCTGGAGAGTACAGAACGGTGCAAGGAACCGTCGAGTTGAATGCGGGAAGAAAAAACGGAGACGATCCTTGTGGTCAATATGGGCGACAGGCCGGTGCAGGTCGGCTCGCATTTTCATTTTTTTTGAAGTCAACCGGGGTTTGAAATTCGCAAGGGAGCTGGCCTTTGGAATGAGGCTCGATATTCCGGCGGGTACAGCCGTCCGTTTCGAACCGGGGGAAGAGAAGCCGGTGCAGCTTGTGGAGCTTGGGGGCGGCAAGATGTCCTTCGGACTGAACGGATTAAGCCGGGGCGAGGCCTTGAAAGGGCAGATGAGCAAGGAAACGCGCGACGCGTGGAAGAACTGGGAAGCTGGAGGCGACGGAGGCAGATGAATGTGATGGATCGCAAGTCTTATGCCAGATGTTCGGGCCGACCACGGGCGATGCCGTCCGGCTGGCCGACACCGAACTGTGGGTGGAGATAGAGAAGGATTACACCGTCTATGGAGATGAGTGCAAGTTCGGCGGGGGAAAGGTCATCCGGGACGGGATGGGCCAATCGAGCCGGGCTGTCCGGGCCGACGGAGTGCTGGATACGTTGATCACGGGTGCCGTCATTATTGACCATTGGGGGATCATAAAAGCCGATATAGGGCTCCGCGACGGGAAGATCGTCGGCATCGGCAAAGGGGGCAACCCGGACATCATGGACGGGGTGGACCCGAACATGATTGCAGGCGCCGGCACCGAAGTGATCGCCGGCGAAGGCCGGATCGTCACCGCCGGAGGCGTCGACTCGCACATCCATTTCATCTGCCCGCAACAGATTGAAACGGCGCTCGCCTCCGGCGTGACCACCATGATCGGCGGCGGCACCGGCCCCGCCGCAGGCACGAACGCCACCACGTGCA
>BBFE01000080.1 GCA_001313085.1 Paenibacillus sp. JCM 18996
ACCCTGAATTGAATATGATATTCCCTGATAGCTCAGTTGGTAGAGCACTCGACTGTTAATCGAGTTGTCACAGGTTCGAGTCCTGTTCGGGGAGCCATTTATGGAGAGGTGTCCGAGTTTGGTCGAAGGAGCACGATTGGAAATCGTGTAGGCGTCACAAGCGTCTCAAGGGTTCGAATCCCTTTCTCTCCGCCATAAGTTTGGCCCGTTGGTCAAGGGGTTAAGACACCTCCCTTTCACGGAGGTAACAGGGGTTCGAATCCCCTACGGGTCACCATTTCTATGAAACTAATATACATGATTTTCTTTTGACTTTACATTAAATAAAGAATATAATGAAAATCTGATTCCTTCTATGGAGGCTTAGCTCAGCTGGGAGAGCATCTGCCTTACAAGCAGAGGGTCGGCGGTTCGATCCCGTCAGCCTCCACCATAGAACTTTTTTAACGACGCGGGGTGGAGCAGCCCGGTAGCTCGTCGGGCTCATAACCCGAAGGCCGCAGGTTCAAATCCTGCCCCCGCAATATTACTTCCTATCGCAAAGTAAATTCATCATGGATGGATACATTTACTTTGCGAGCACTTATCCTTTGGGATGATATTATACGGAGCTGTGGTGTAGAGGCCTAACATGCCTGCCTGTCACGCAGGAGACCGCGAGTTCGAATCTCGTCAGCTCCGCCATTTAATTTCAATCATGTAATGTAAGGCTCGGTAGCTCAGTCGGTAGAGCAGAGGACTGAAAATCCTCGTGTCGGCGGTTCGATTCCGTCCCGAGCCACTTTGTTAGTTTAATGCAGATGCCGTTGTAGCTCAATTGGTAGAGCAACTGACTTGTAATCAGTAGGTTGGGGGTTCAAGTCCTCTCGACGGCACCATGCAGCATTCCTGGAGGCTTAGTGAAGTGGCTAAACACGGCAGACTGTAAATCTGCTCTCTACGAGTTCGGTGGTTCGAATCCATCAGCCTCCACCACTTAAATACAGGGGCATAGTTTAAAGGTAGAACAAAGGTCTCCAAAACCTTTGGTGTGGGTTCGATTCCTGCTGCCCCTGCCAAAGTATTCAATATGGCGGTCGTGGCGAAGGGGTTAACGCACCGGATTGTGGCTCCGGCATTCGTGGGTTCAAGTCCCATCGATCGCCCCATTTCATATTGGGGATTAGCCAAGCGGTAAGGCAACGGACTTTGACTCCGTCATGCCTAGGTTCGAATCCTAGATCCCCAGTATTCTTTTGCGGAAGTGGCTCAGCGGTAGAGCATCGCCTTGCCAAGGCGAGGGTCGCGGGTTCGATTCCCGTCGTTCCGCTCCATTTATTTTATGGCGCCATAGCCAAGTGGTAAGGCAGAGCTCTGCAAAAGCTTTACCCCCAGTTCGAGTCTGGGTGGCGCCTCCACCTTTTTTATAAGCCGGAGTGGCGGAATCGGCAGACGCACAGGACTTAAAATCCTGCGGTAGGTGACTACCGTACCAGTTCAAGTCTGGTCTTCGGCACCACCAAATGTGCGTATTATGTGCCCTTAGCTCAGCTGGATAGAGCGTTTGACTACGAATCAAAAGGTCAGGAGTTCGAATCTCTTAGGGCACGCCATTTCAATCAAGTTTCTACATTAGCCGGTGTGGCGGAATTGGCAGACGCGCGCGACTCAAAATCGTGAGGGAAACCGTGGGGGTTCGAGTCCCTTCACCGGCACCATAAGTATCTTTACTGCCGTGCGCGTATGGCGGAATTGGCAGACGCACTAGACTTAGGATCTAGCGGGAGACCGTGGGGGTTCAAGTCCCTCTACGCGCATACCTAAAAAAAGCTCATTGATCTTAAACGGTCTATGAGCTTTTTTTCATTGCTGCGGGTGGAAGGGCAGCCCCACTACGGTGAATCGCAAGAAGCTGTAGAGCTTCGAATCCGTAATGCCGACGGTAATATGATGGTTTGCCGGTCTTCGTCCGCTCTGTCTTTGATTCGATTAATGAGCAATTGAATGCCCATGCTGCCAAATTGATATGCGGGCTGTGAAGCGACAGTGAGAAATGGATCAATTGCGGATTCCTCGCCCAGATCGTTAAAACAAGCCACGGACATATCTCCAGGCACCTGCAGCCCTTTGGCTCTAAGAGCCCGGAGGCGCCCAGCTCGATAAAGTTGTTGCCCGCAAAAAAGAGCAGTAGGCGGAGTCGGCAGGCTTAGAAGCTCTTTAATATGAGCCTCGTCTTGATGAGAGGTATATCCAGCCTCCACAATCAAATCGGGATCTAAAGGGATATCGTTTAATTTTAGCGTTTGTAACCTGTTAGTCGGTCGCGTGAAGTAGAGATGTTCCGGGAACCTTGGATGCATGCGATTCGTCTATGCCCCAAGCTGGTCAAATGCTCGACCAGGCGGCGAGCGCCATCCCTGCTGTCTCCCAATACCCTGTCGCAATCGATCCCCGGTACTTCTCTATCCAGCAATACAAAAGGAATATTATGCTTCTCGAGCATTTTTTTAAATGATCGTACGACTGGTCTCCCGAGGGAGCGAATAAAACTCCATCGACGCGGGTTGATAGGATCATAGATACTTATTCTTTTTTTCCTTTAGGGTGTTCTCGTCGCTGTTGCCAAATAATAATCTGTACCCCTGACGCATCGCTGCATCCTCGGCCCCTCTGGCGAGCGTCGTAAAAAAACGGATTGGTAATGTCCGTAATTAATAGGGAAAGAATCTGCGTTTGCTGCAGAACGAGACTTCGGGCTGCCGTGTTCGGGACGTAACTTAATTCTTCCATTACTTTGCGGACGCGGGACCTCGTCTTTTCGCTGATTCGGCCTGTGTTATTGATAACTCTGGAAACCGTCATTGCGGAAACGTCGGCTTGTTTGGCGATATCGTATATGGTAACCATGATGTGTTCATTCCTTTGAAAAAACCTAATATTTTGCCTGCTCTGATTGTAGTGAAAAAATGAATTGACAGCAAGTAAAGATGTTGTTATTTTGGTGTTATCGATAACTCTTTATGGAGGTGATAGAGATGGCGGACGAGATAAGGGCAGGCGCAGAGGCACTTGTAATGGATAACAAGGATCATGTAGCGACGGCGTTAAAGGATATGGAAGCAGGACAAACGATTGCTTATCGTTCGGGTGACGAGGTTGTGGAATTGAAACTTATGAATGCGGTTCCATTTGGTCACAAGGTGGCCATACAGCAGATTTCGGCGGGGACGAAAATCCGTAAATATGGTGAGGTCATCGGAAGAGCTACCACTGATATTGCGGCAGGCGAGCACGTACACGTACATAATGTGGAAGGGATCCGCGGACGCGGGGACCAGGCTAAGGAGGCCCTGAAGGTATGAGTACGATTCTTGGATACAGAAGACCCAACGGAGATATAGGGATCCGCAATCATTTGTTAATTATTCCAACTGTTATATGCGCCAATCAGGTATGTACGCGGATCACGCAAATGGTTCCGGATACGGTAGCGATTCCGCATCAGCACGGATGCTCTCAGATCGGAGCGGATAAAGATCGGACGTTTGATGTATTGGCGGGCACAGGAAAGAACCCAAACGTCGGGGGCGTCATCATTATTTCTCTTGGCTGCGAGGTTGTGGATCCAGTGGCTTTGGCTGAAGCGATAAAGTTAACAGGCAAACCTGTTGAGGTCTTCGATATCCAATCCGTCGGCGGCTCGGTAAAAGCCATTCAGCACGGAGTGGAGCTTGCCCGCAGGATGAAACAGCAGCTGGATGCGGAGCAGAAGGTTCCGGTGCCGCTGAGCGAACTACGGGTGGGAGTGAAGTGCGGGGGCTCGGACGCTACGTCAGGGCTTGCTTCGAACCCGGCGCTGGGTGCGGCGGCTGACTCGTTGATCGGAGAAGGCGGAAGCATCGTTATTGGAGAAACGACGGAAATTATCGGCGCGGAGCATGTTCTGGCCGAGCGCTGCAGAACGAGTGAAATTAAAGACCAACTTTACCATATCGTTGACCGTTTTGAAAAAAGAAGTGGAGCGGATGGGAGCGGACATGCGCGGAGGAAATCCGAGCCCGGGCAACATTGCCGGCGGATTGACCACTATTGAGGAGAAATCTCTGGGATGCATCAGCAAGTGCGGGACCGCTCCGATTGAAGGCGTAATCGAGTACGCTGAATTGCTGCCGGGTAAAGGCTTGTATTTCATGGATTCACCGGGCAATGACATCGAGTGTGTATCGGGAATGGCCGCTGGAGGAGCCCACATTGTGTGTTTCACAACCGGAAGAGGAACGCCTACCGGTTCCGCGGTGATCCCTGTTATTAAAATTACGGGAAACAAAAGAATGTTCGACCGGATGTCGGACAATATGGATGTTGACGTCAGCGCTATGCTCGAAGGGACCTTGTCGCTCCAGGATGCGGGGAACCGCATCTGGGAGGAAATCAAAGAGGTGGCGAACGGAAAGCTGACCAAAGCGGAGGTACTGGGCCATCAGGAATTCAGCATTAACCGCATCGGGCCGAGCTTGTAAGCTGGACTATGGAATGTAGATCGGTTATTGTCTCGCAATGTTGATAGATGCGCGAGAAAGAAATTGAAGCGAATCCGATGAAAAGTTTTTTTTAAACCCATTGGAGAGGGAACTATCCGGTGGGTTTTCTTATGTGTAAATAGGCAGCAGCTTTAATAAGGCTTCGAATATTTTTTTGGGCCGGGGAAGCTCCCGGTACTTTGTCTCGTGCGAGCGGCGGCATGTACTCTTCAGGCTTTTTTTCAGTAGAATAAAGGGGGAAGAACAATATAGAGAAGAGGCGCTGACATGTCAAAAAAATAAATATTGGCTGATCGGACTGGGTACACTCTCGTTTATTGCCGTAATTACGATTGGTTTGCTGCTCCTTTCCCCCTCTCGAGACAAACAATCGCAGAAGGCGTCGGCTCCAGCCCCAGCCCCAGCGGAAAACGGAAGCGGTCCGGTATCGAAACCGCAGGAACCTGCTGCCAAGCCTGAAGCGGGAACCTCCGCAGGAAGCGGAAGCACACCGGACAATGGCGTGGCAGGAGGCCCGAGCAAAGCAGGCGGCGCCAGCGGAAGTGCTGGGCGCTCGGCGACAGAGGATAACAAGGCGGGCGCAGCCCTGCCGTCCGGAGGGAAAAAAGCCTGCAGCAGAGCAAGGCGGAAGCGTTTCTTCTCCGGAGATTACGCCGGAGTATGCGGGTACTTTTATCAGCGATGAACAACATCGACTGGAAGGAAAAGCCATTATCTATACTAAAGACGGCAGGAAACTTGTAAGGCTGACCGATTTCAAAGCAGACGCCGGAGCGGAGCTGCATGCCATTTTGACGAAAAAGGGAGCTAAAGCCGCCGAAGGCAAGGACCTGGGTAAAATCGCCGCGAATGAACCGGTACAGGAACTGGAAATATCGGCATCCGCAGATTTTAATCAGTTCAACCAATTGATTCTGTACAATCCGGCTTCCAAAACGGAATATGGAAGAGCTTCGCTCGATAAGTTTTAGACGGAACCGAGGGCGAACGAGCAGCGTTCAGGAGGGAGAAAATGAATAAAACCCCGAGCAGATTTACTGGGCTT
>BBFE01000081.1 GCA_001313085.1 Paenibacillus sp. JCM 18996
GTTTAACTGCAGCTTTTCTGTAAAAAAAAGTATGGTAAGCAAAATCGGTAATTTTCACATCGAGCTGTAGCGTTCTTCAACTTTCATGACCTTCCATACGGTTACGGAAAGAATCCAGGCCGCCGCGAATAATCCCGCAAGCATATAACCCAAATTACCAAAGTCGAGGTTCCCCACCCACCGGAAAAAAAACCGCTCTGCAGATTCAGCTTGTCAGTCAGCACCTGCAGAAGTTCAACTGCTCCTATAAATAAAGCGGCGATGACAGATATGGAGGTTACGGTGACGTTGTAATAAATTTTGCGGATCGGGGTGGAAAAAAAGCCCAGCGGTAAGCCGTTGTCATAAACATGCCGTCCGCTGTGTCCATCAAGCTCATGCCAGCGGCAAACAAGAACGGGAGGCACATGATTCCGAACACGGAAACCGAGCTTTTGGCCGCCCCGGCGGAAATCGCCAATAATCCTACTTCAGTAGCGGTGTCGAAGCCGAGCCCGAACAAGAATCCAAGCGGATATACATGCCAGCTCCGTCCGATAAATTTCATCATGGGCATAATCATTCGGGCAAGCAGCCCTCTGGAATTGAGCAGCTCTTCAAGCTCCTCATTTTTTTAAACCGGCCTGTTCTCATTTTGCGGAAGACTTGATAAAGATTGAATAAAACGACCAGGTTGACCAAGCCGATAATAATCAAAAAGCTGCCGGACACCGTGGTGCCAATAACGCCTCCGATTTCCTGGAGCTGAGGCATCTCATTCTGCACCCATTTCATAGAAAGCGCTATCGCGAGCACCATAAGAAAAAACGACAGAGGAGTGTCCCAGCGAAAAAATAAAATCCGATTCCCAACGGGTTCCTCTTTTGCTGGATCAGTTTTCTCACGGTATTATCTATAGCGGCAATATGGTCAATATCGAAAGCGTGCCGCAGCCCGAAAGAATAGGCCAAAGCGCCGAGTCCCCAGAAAGCGGGGTTCCCCGGAGCTGCAGAGATTAACCCCAACAATCCAATCACATGCAATCCAAGCACGCATAAAAAAATATCCGCCCCACGAGGATCTCCTCTTCCAGGCTTTCTGCAGCATATGTACGATCCTCCTCATGCTTTTTTTCGAATATCCAAGCGATTCCATTTCATAATACCATCGTGCCGCAGATCGAGTAAATAAAAAAACATAATTCCGGGCATTCGCATTGATGGCGTAAATTAAACGTTTTTTCACAATAAATAGGTATTAGTATACTGAAAAAAAGGGCCGGGATAGTCCATTAGGACAATGGCAAGTTAGTATTTTTTTGGTAGTACATGACTATGGCAGAATATACCAACGGGCGAATATAATATGAGTTGTCCATAATAATGAGTAACTCCTGCAAAGGCAAGAAAAAAACGGAAAGGACGCGCGCGTAGAGGAGAGCACACCGGCTAAGAAAGTGCCTGCTTAAAACGATGATCGAACCGCCCGCTCGACTGGCAATGCAGAAGCGAAGAGAAGGAGTATGAAGTAAACTTTGAGTAAGATGAAGCACCTATTGGCAGCGGCGTTGGTAGTGTCAAGTGTTTTTTGCAAGCGCAGGTATGGGCGCCCCTTCGAAAGCGGTCGTTTACGCGCAAGGAGCAGGAGGAACTACGGCTATGACGGCTTTGCCGGCGAACGCTCCCCGATGGAAGGCCAACTGGCTCTGGGATACGGGCCTCATCGTGAGGGAGAAAGTCAATGTTGTTACTTTTATGAAAACGAATGGAGTCAATCTGCTTTATTTGCAAATCGATCCCTCGATAGACGCGGCTTCTTATAAAGCGTTCATTCAGGAATTGGGCTTGTCCGGTACAAAAGTGTATGCGCTGAGCGGTGATCCGCATTGGGTACTCTCGGAGCAGCGGTCAAACATTACGAAAACAGTGGATTGGGTCCGGGCTTATAACGCGGGAGCGGCTGAGGGAGAGAAGTTCGCAGGTGTGCAAATGGATATCGAACCGTATTTGCTCCCCGAATGGAATACGGACCGCAATGGAATGATTCAAAACTGGATGGATGCCATCACGCTTTTTTTGTCGACGAAACAAGAAAAGCATCCGCTACGGCTTCGGCGGCGCTTCCGTTCTGGTTGGACACTCTTTACGTACCGGGCGCCGCAAACAACCAGAAGCTTCACGAATGGATGATCGGACAGCTGGACCAAGCTGCCTTAATGTCGTATCGCAATTTTGCAGCCGGTGAAGGCGGGATCCTGGACCTGGTGAAGGAGGAAATTGCCTCGTCTGACCAACTGGGCAAGCAGATTGTGGTCGGAGTCGAGACGCTGCGCAACACGGAGGCTTCCTATTTGAGCTTTTATGAGCCGGGTGCCGCCAAGATGCAGCAGGAGCTGTCGGTTGTAGACAGCACTTTGAACGGCCACCTCGCTATGCCGGTTACGCCGTGCACGATTACGCAGGCTGGCGCGCGCTTCTTTCGCGCTAGAACAATCCCCGCTGCAATAAAGGGACTGTTGACAACTCACGATGCTGTCAACAGTCCCTTTTGTTTAGGGGTGTTCTTCCCGTCTAGTAGGCCGCGTGCATAATTTTACCTGTTTGCGACAGATCATAGCCTCCGATAGAATGCAGTTCGCGCTTCAGAGAATCAGACAGCAGGATCTGTTTTACGAGATCGACCATTCCCTGTTCTCGGGCAATTCAAGCATCACAAGGTCGTAACGTTCTTGAATAAGCGGGATAAAATCAACCCCCACCATATACGCCGCTTTTTTTTCGATGCCTACCCCGACGTCTGCTTCTCCGCTGGCCACTTTCCCCGCAACTGCCAAATGGCTGGATTCCTGTGTTTCATACCCTTCCAATTCCATGGAAGAGATTCGATGAATGCGCAGCTGTTCGTCAAGCAGTACGCGTGCACCTGCTCCTTTTTTTCCCGATTCACCATTTTTTTAAGCCTGATTTTCCAAAGTCACTCCATGAATGAATCTGCTTGGGGTTTCCTTTCCGAACGTAAATTCCCGCTGAGCGGCAAACCAGATTTACGATAGTGTAGGGAAAGCCTGTGAGTATTCTCCGGATATAAGGTACATTATATTCCCCGGTGTCGCCATCCAATAAGTGAGTGCTGACGATATCCGCCTCGCCCTGATACATTGCAATTAAACTATCCATGCTTCCCGTGTAGGAGCGAAGCGGCCGGTAGGCTTTTGAACGTTTTTTCAATATGCTTGGCCAAAATATCCAGGCTGGCGTCTTGCCCGGTTATCACAATAGTGCTTGTCCTTGCGTTATTGCTGTCGTGCGATAAGGCTGTAGACGGGTAAAGTTGGAGGGAGGCTCGGCTTTCGCCTTTGGCTTTGGCTTTATATGCTTCCAAATCCGCTGCATCGACCCTCATTTGTCTTCCGACGCGATAGGATGGCAGTTCCCCTTTTTTTAATGAGATCATAGACTGTCAGCTTGGATATTTTCAGTATTCTTGCAATTTCCTCTGTTGTGTAGGATACGTCGTTAGACAATCTGCCCACCGCCTTCAACTCTATTATATCCGAAATGGATATATCTTGTTAATAAAAGATCATCATAAACTCTCAGGTATTGTGTGATAATTAGTTATAATTAAATATAACAGGTTATATTTAATAATTAATCCCTGTATGGTAGAATAACTACTGTTAAGGAAGGGGAGGAAAAAAAATGTTCAGGAAATGGGCAGGGCTGGTTGGTTTTTTTGTTTCTAATATTTTCCATAGGATGTTCAGCAGGGGGGCAGGCGGAGAAACCGGGTAAAAAACGCGAGTCCGACGCAAACCCGGCAGGAAAACGTGGAATTAACGGTTTCTGCGGCAGCCAGCTTAACCGATAGTTTGAAGGAAATTCAAGGCCTGTATGAGAAAGAACACAGCAATGTCAAATTGACATTTAATTTCGGGTCGTCCGGTACGCTGCAGCAGCAAATCGAACAGGGAGCTCCGGCAGATTTATTTATATCGGCAGGCAAGAAGCAGTTGACGGCGCTGGTCGATAAACAACTGATCGATAACAGCGGGCAAACGAACCTGCTTACCAATGAGCTTGTAGTTGTAATTCCGGCAGATTCGAAAACGCCGTTGAGCGGGATTGAGGATGTAACCAAGCCGGAGATCAACAAGCTGGCGATCGGTCAGCCCGACACGGTTCCCGCAGGAAGCTACTCAAGGGATGCTTTATCCTACTACAAGATATGGGATCAACTGCAGCCCAAGCTGGTTTTGGCCAAGGATGTCCGCCAAGTGTTAACCTATGTTGAGACAGGGAACGTCGAGGCCGGTTTTGTGTATAAAACGGATGCGCTGACTTCTTCCAAAGTAAAGGCCGCTTTTACCGTGGACCCTAAGAGTTACAAGCCGATCGAGTACCCGATGGGAATTATCAAGTCTACGAAGCATGCGAAAGAGACACAGGAGTTTTATCAATATTTGCTAAGTAAACCGGCTCAGGATATTTTCGTAAAGTACGGATTTACGCTGGCCCATAAATAACGATGCTCATATTGGAGTCAAAGGACTTTATTTGGCCGATATTGTTGTCTCTGAAGATAGCTCTTCTTTCCAGTTTCATTGTGTTTTTTTGTGGGGATTTTGTCGGCATGGTTTATGGCTAATAGAAGGTTTTCGGGGAAAAACGTTGCTGGAAACTCTATTCCTGCTTCCTTTGGTGCTGCCGCCAACGGTGGTAGGGTTTATTTTGCTGCTGATCATTGGCCGGAAAAGCTGGATTGGCAGCGGAGTCGAGCGGCTTTTTTCACCAGTCCCTCGTATTTACGTGGTGGGCTGCCGTGATGGCGGCCGTTGTGGTAGCTTTTCCGCTGGTTTATCAGACCGTAAAGACCGGTTTCGCCGGGGTTGACAAAGATTTGCAGGATGCTGCGCGGTCCATGGGGGCCAATGAGCGGCAGGTGCTTCGGTTTGTGACGATTCCACTCGCACTGCGTTCCCTTGTGTCGGCGTATATATTGGGATTCGCAAGAAGCTTGGGGGAATTCGGGGCGACCTTGATGGTGGCAGGAAATATTCCCGGAAAAAAAACGCAGACGGTTCCTACAGCCATTTACATAGCGGTGGAGTCGGGCAACATGGCCTTGGCCGGGTACTCGGCAATGTCTATTATTGTTATCTCTTTTGCCATGCTGCTGCTGGCAAACAGGAAGGCGGGCTAAGTGCCCGTGCGGCGCTTGTTTAGCATGGCCCGCGCAGCTGTGGGCTGCGCGTTGGGCCATGCTGTTGCTTTAAAAAACCCCGCGTGCCTT
>BBFE01000082.1 GCA_001313085.1 Paenibacillus sp. JCM 18996
TCAGCGCGTGAGCTCGAGGCGTTGCGCAGCCAACAGGCTGAGCGCGTACGCCAGACGAAGCAGCTGCAGGCGGAGCTGATGGAAGCCCGCTTGGCGGAGAGTGCGCTGCGTGCGCGGGTCGATGTGGCGGAGCACTCGCTAAGCGAGTTGGAGCGCAAGTGGAAGCAAGCACAGTCGCAGCATAAAGAGTCTGCCGCAGAGCTGGAGCTGTTGCGCCAGCACAAAATGCAGCGAGACCATGAACTGGACCGGCTGACAAGCGAGCTGGAGGCGTTCCGAAGTGAGCAGGCGGAGACTGAAAAGCGGCTGCGCGAAGCCGAAGACGGCCACCACTTGGCCGCCGAGGAGCTGCGCGGTGAGCTGCAGACGGCGCTAAGGCAGCGCAACGAAATGGCGCGCACGATGGAAGCGGCTGCGGCAGAGCTAAGCCGGTTGGAACGCGAGGCTGAGCTTGCTAGACAAGAGCGCAATGAGATGGAAGAGGAGCTCGCCAGAGCCCGCGAGCACTGGCTAATGATGAAAAAAAAGAGCTGGAAGAAGCCCGTGAAAGCCGCAAGGATGAAGCTCCGGCCGCCAAGGAGCGGAGGAAGCCAACCAGCAAGCGGCGGCGTCCAAAGAACAGCCGGGCGACGATCACTGGAGGCAGGAATATGCGATGCTGAAAGCGGAATACGAGAAGCTTCAATCCGAGTACAACGAATGGATTCAACTGCTGGAAGTGGACGGTCCGAGTAATTAATGGGCGGATTTTATATTCTGGATTGGATTATATTTATACTTGTCGCTGCGGGAGCGGTTTGGGGGTATCAGCGGGGGCTGGTCATTCAATTGATCTCGATAACCGGCTTATCATCGCTTTGTGGGCGGCATACAGCTACTACGATCAGGCGGGAGCTTGCTGCGGCGCGTATTTCATTTTCAAGGCAGCGGATCGCAGGAGAAGTACCGTTTTTTTACTGAAACCTTAAGCCTCGAAACCTACATATCCAATGCGATCGGCTTCGCACTTATCTTTTTTTATCGTTAAATTCGGACTGTCCTTCATTGGCCGCATGCTTAACATTATCGTGAAAGTGCCGGGACTGAATTTTATCAACCGTTGGAGCGGAGCACTGTTGGGCGCTTTGGAATCGCTGCTTCTGGTGATCGTCGCACTGAATGTAATGGCTCTCATCGGTTCCCCACAGACGGAAAAGCTGCTATCCGAGTCCCGGACGGCTCCATATTTGCTTAAACAGCTTCCTGTTGTTTCCGAAAAATTGCAGCAGCTTTGGCAAACCGGTACCAACCCCCGACAAGAACAGAAGAAACCGCCGGAATCCGGCAACCGGATATGAGAAAAAAGCCGATGCAAGGCTTATTGGCAGTCTTCCAGCCACCGATTGCGTACTTTTATCTTAAGAATTGGTGGAGCTGGCAGCGCACCAATGTTTTGTCGTCAAGCCAACGACCGGCATCCTTTAATCAAGAGACACTCTGCCGCAGGGTGTCTTTTTTTTCGTCTCCGTTAGCCTTAGCATTTAAGTTGATTTATATTTAATTGAAAAAAGCGTTTTTTTGAATCCTCATTATGGTTAGAGAGCGAATCTCCACAGCGGGTGGTAAATCCGCCATGGTCTGTGCAGAAAATCGTCTTTACTATACTTGCTCCACTTGCTAGGCTACTTGTTATAAGGAGAATATAAAGACACCGAACAACGGAGCTCACTTTTCCAACTGCATTCATCTACTCGCCAAAGACCAAACTCGATCCCATAGCTGCGTGGCAGCGGGGAGAGACTCTACGCGCCAACGACCAACATCGCTCTTAATGCCGCGGGGCAATCGGCAGAAACGCTACGCCTCAACTACGATCTTCGATTTCATCGCAGCGTGGCCTGAGCCGCAGGGAATGCTGCATATGATGTCGTAAGAGCCTTCTTTGTCAGGTACGACGACTTGACTCTTTTTTATTTCCGTCAAGCTGTACGTTCAATCCGCCTATGCTCGCCCCGTGGGCTCCCTGAGTGTTGTCCAGGCTGATTTTCACGGCTTCGCCTTTTTTGATATGGTATTCTTTCTGGTCGAATTCGAAATTTTTTGGCGTGGATCACGAGTTCCTTGGAGGCGTTGACAGCGGCACCCGTATCGGATGAGGATCCCTTGCTCCCGCAGGCGGTCAGAAGTACGATCAGCAGACCGGATAAAATGGTTAATGCTTTGTTCATGAGGCAGCTTCCTTTCATTGGTAAATGAGCAATCCTCAAACATTATAACGCAGCCGAGGGGGAAAATCTGTTGACAAATGATGAAGTTTCGCAATAAAAAAACAACCAATCCGCTGGAATGGTTGTTTTTTTTGCTGGAATAGTTGTTCTAGGTGGAAATGGTTGTTTTAACTGGAAAGCTTGTTTTTTTATGCTCGAAAAGTTGTTATAGCGGAATGTTTGTTTTTTAAGTTCCGCTGTTGTCCGGTCCGCTGCCCTACGCGCGTCTGCCCTTGGCGGCATCAAACGGAGTAGGTACGAAGAGATCGATGATCCCGATGACCAGAGCGGCCAGGATGGCCCCAAGAATGGAAGCCGCTGCGCCTCCGACAAAAAAAACTGGGACACGTAGATCACGATGGCGCTGATGATGAAGCGACCAGCCCGCGTCCGAATGGACTGACTCTTTTGCCGAATATGTTCTCGACGATGTAACTGACCAAGGCGATAACCAAAGCCAGCAGCAGGCGCTGCCGAAGCCTCCGACGGTGAAACCCGGAACGATCCAGCTGGTGACCATCAAGACGATGGCCGCCACGATAAAGCGGATGATATGGGCAATGATACGCATGTTGTTGTCCTCCTTGTTCTTTTGTGTGCCGTGCTATTCCCCCAAAAGTGAAGCTGCCTCTTAGCTTGTTCCGAATCCTTTTGGAGGAGCCCCCAAGAAAAGTCAGGGAATAGGTTTGCAGAAATAGCGTTGCCGAAAATGCAGAAAATTATTAGCGTTCTTTGCACAAGAAAGCGGGTGCCTCCGGAAGGCTAATCTCATAAGGAAACCGTGTCAAGCGAGCCAAGGAAAATAGCTTATTGCCGCGGCATTGTATATAATAAAAAAAAGTAACTGCAAGAGCGCCATGATCATGACTTTTATTGATAAAATAGTAAACACAAATACAGCCTTCGAATCAGCAGACATATCCACAGAGAGGATTGCAGGTCCAGGACATGAAAATTTTAAGGACGCTCGAATTTCACAAAATCCAACATAAATTAAGCGCGCACGCTTCCACTTCCCTCGGGAAAAAAAATTAGCGGAGGAAGCTGTACCGACAGGCGATTTTGAGCAGGTGAAGCAGCGGCTGCAGGAAACCGACGAGGCCTACGCGTCGAACGGCTCAAAGGGGGCATTCCTTTCGGCGGCATCCGCAATATTACGGGTTCCCTGCACCGGGCGCGCGTAGGGGGAACGTTAAATCCGGGCGAGCTGCTGGATATTGCCACTACGATCTCGGGAGGCCGCAGGCTGAAGCGGTTTATCGAGGCGGTTTCGGATGAACATCCGCTGCCGCTGCTGAGGCGGAGATGCGAAGCGATAACAGAGCATAAGCCTCTTGAGGATGCGATCAAGGAGTGCATTGACGACAACGCGGCGGTGATGGACAGCGCGAGCCTCGAGCTTGCAAGAATCCGGCAGGAGCTCAAAACGAATGAGTCCCGCGTACGTGAACGGCTGGAGTCGATGATCCGCAGCGCCTCGGTGCAGAAGATGCTCCAGGACGTATTGGTCACCATCCGAAACGACAGATATGTGATTCCGGTGAAGCAGGAATACCGGTCGAATTTCGGCGGCCTCATCCACGATCAGTCCGCGTCGGGGGCCACTCTTTTCATCGAGCCGGAGTCCGTCGTACCGCTGAATAACAGGCTGAGAGAGCTCAAGTTCAAAGAACAAACCGAAATAGAAAAAAAATTCTGGCCAGGCTGACGGCGCTGGCGGCGGAGCATGTGGAAACGCTGCTGGCCAATGTGAATGCGCTTGCTGAGCTGGATCTGATCGCGGCGAAAGCGAGGCTCGCCCATGAGCAGAAAGCGGTGCTTCCCGAGCTGAACGACCAAGGCTATATGCGCATTATAAAAGGGCGCCATCCCTTGATCCCCCAAGAGGCTGTCGTTCCGCTGGACATAGAGCTCGGTAAAGGCTTCAACACGATTATCGTGACAGGCCCGAACACCGGAGGAAAGACGGTGTCGCTCAAAACGGTGGGGCTGCTCTCGCTTATGGCGATGACCGGTTTGTTCGTTCCCGCACAGGAAGGCACCCGGCTTTGTGTGTTCGACGGCATCTACGCCGACATCGGGGACGAGCAGAGCATTGAGCAGAATCTCAGTACATTTTCCAGCCATATGACGAATATTATTTCAATCCTTAAAGATATGACGCCGAGAAGCCTGATTCTGCTCGACGAGCTGGGCGCGGGCACCGATCCCACGGAAGGGTCCGCCCTGGCGATCTCGATCCTTGAGCACATCCACCGGATAGCTGCCGGATGATCGCTACGACGCATTACAGCGAGCTGAAGGCCTACGCCTTCGAAAGGGAAGGCATCATCAACGCGAGCATGGAGTTTGACGTGCAGAGCCTGAGCCCAACCTACCGTTTGCTGGTAGGGGTGCCCGGGCGAAGCAACGCTTTTGCCATTGCCGAGCGGCTGGGGTTGTCCCGCCCGATCATCGAGCATGCCCGCGGCCAGGTGACCGAAGAGGATCAGCGTGTGGAGACGATGATCGCGACTCTCGAAGAGAACCGCCTGGCCGCGGAAGCCGAGCGACGCAGCGCGGAGAGGCGCGCCGCGAGGCA
>BBFE01000083.1 GCA_001313085.1 Paenibacillus sp. JCM 18996
GGCTTGGCTGCCTCCGAGACGACCGAATCCGCCCAAGCCGCACCCGTCCTGCCCGCTGTGGAAGCCGAGCTCATTCACTCGCTCAAAACCGCGGATCTCATCAACATGACGCCGCTGCAGGCATGAATCTTCTCTACGAATTAAAGCAGAAGCTGCAGCACCCATGATTCCAACTTCCGAAAGGGACATCTCATGTTCGCCCGAAAAAAAACAATAAATTCAAGCTCGTTCTCGCAGCAGGCGCCGTTGCCCTTGCGATTTCTCCCTTTCATGCTTTTGCGGAAAGCAATGCGGCTTCAGTGAGCGATTTGCAGGAGGTGCTGCAGCTGTTGCAGACCAAGCATATAAGCGGAACGGCGAAGGAAGAGCTGGAAAAAAAACGCCATCAACGGTATGATCCATTCCCTGAAGGATCCTTATACTTCCTATTATTCCAAAGATGAGCTTGCTTCCTTTACGTCGTCGTTGGAGAACGAGTTCGTGGGCATAGGCGTGCGGATGAGGCTGGTTGAAGAAGGGATGTATTTGAGCGAGGTCATGCCGGACACTCCTGCGTCCAAAGCGGGCCTGCAAAAAAAGGGGACCTGGTCACCGCACTGAACGGAGCCTCCCTGCAAGGGAAAAATGCCGGTGAACTCGCCCGCAGCATACAAGGTAAAGAAGGAGAGTCCGTTAAGCTGACGGTAAAGCGCGGTGCCGCCGTACTTGACTTCAATGTAACCCGGGCCAAGTTTCAGGTGCCTGCCGTCACCAGTAAATATTTTAAAGAGAGCGGTGTCGGGTATCTGCAGCTGACCGATTTTTTTCAAGCGCGTCGGGGGACCAGTTCGCCAATCTGCTGCAGGCCTTGAAAGCGCAAGGAATGAAGTCGCTGATCATCGATCTGCGGGATAATCCGGGCGGTTACGTCACTACAGCTGAGCAAATAGGCAAGCTTTTTTTTATAAAAGAAGGGGCCTTCATACATACAAAAGACCGCGATAATGTCGATCATCCCGATATCATTGAGGGCGGAGCGACCCAGTCATTCCCTGTGGCCGTTCTGGTCAACGAAAACAGCGCAAGCGCGTCGGAAGCGTTAACCGGGGCCCTGCAGGATTACAATGCGGCAAAAGTGATCGGCACACGAACCTTCGGCAAAGGTGTGATGCAGTCGATCATCCCGCTCAGTTCAGGCGGAGCGCTTAGAGTCACCACTGACGAATATTTGACGCCAAAGCTGCGTAAGGTGGACAAGCTCGGCATTCAGCCGGATCTGGAGGTGCAGGGGGATCTGCCTCAGTGGCTGGCGGCTTTTCATACGCTCGGAGCTCCCGATCCGGAAGTGAAGCTGGGGGCGTATTCGGCACAGATCAACGGTGTGGACATCGATGTGCCGGGTTCGGTGCTCCGATCCGAGGGCAAGGTCTATGTGCCGACCCGAATCCTTGTTTCTGTGCTGGGCGGAACCGTGGTTTGGAACGGGGTGGACCAATCGCTGCAGGTTGCTGTGGACGGGCTAACGAATCAATTCAAGCTGTCGAACGGCGATTTTGTAATGAACAATGGGACCACCTACATCAACCCCGCTGTATTCGCCAAGCTGTACCCTCGGTTGTATTGGAAAGATTCGGCGGACGGGGTTGTCCTGACAACGCGCAAAGGGAAATAGCAGAAGGGGAAATGGCCTATGGGGAAAATACAAATACTGGATGATCATATTGCCAACCAGATCGCTGCGGGAGAAGTGGTGGAGCGCCCATCCTCGGTGGTGAAGGAGCTTGTGGAGAACTCGATCGACGCGCAGAGCACACGTATTGACGTGACGGTGGAAGAAGGCGGCCTGCAGCTGATCCGGGTGAGCGACAACGGTACCGGGATGGAAAGCGACGACTGCGAGCTGGCGTTCAGCCGCCATGCCACCAGCAAAATCGTCTCCGGCAGGGACTTGTTCCAGATCCGGACCTTGGGATTTCGCGGGGAGGCGCTGCCCAGTATTTCAGCGGTAGCCAAAGTGGAGTGCACGACCTCGGACCGCAGCGACGGTTTAGGGCGGAGGATCCTCATTGAAGGAGGCGCGGTCCAATCCTTCGGCGAGGCGGCCGCTTCGCGGGGCACGGACATTCAGGTGCGCGAGCTGTTCTTCAACACCCCCGCAAGGTTGAAATATATGAAAACGATCCAGACCGAACTGGGGCATATTTCGGACTATATGTACCGGCTCGCTTTGGCTCACCCGGGTATTTCATTTTCTTTAAGGCATAACGGCAATTTACTGTTTCAAACGTTGGGCAATGGTGATTTGCTGGGCGTTATCGCCGCGATCTACGGCACTTCCACCGCCAAGCAAATGGTCGCGGTCCAAGGGGAGCACCCCGACTATAAGCTGGCCGGGCACGTATCCAAACCGGAGCTTACGAGAGCCAACCGGAATGCGATGACTACGATCATCAACGGCAGATATATTCGAAGCTATCCGCTGAATTTGGCGATTGCGGGCGCTTTTCACACGTTGCTGCCGATCAACCGGCATCCGATCGCCGTTTTTTTCACATTGAGATGGATCCGGTGCTGGTCGACGTGAATGTTCATCCGCTAAGCTTGAAGCCCGCTTCAGCAAGGAGCGTGAGCTCGTGCACTTTGTCGAGCAGCTTGTTCGTGAGGCTTTGGGGAAGCAGGTGCTGATCCTCAGGGGCGAAGCCGGTACCAAAAGGCAGCTGGTCCAGGAGCAGATGGTGCTCTACCGGCCTGATGCGGGGGCGGCACCCTCTGAAGGCGGAGGAGCCACTGTCTCGACTGCCCGTGAGGGCAGCGGCTCTGAACATGCTCCGAGTGAGTCTGACGGTATCGAATCGAATAGTCACTCGCCTATTCACTCGCCCTCATCGACTGACGGTGCCGGATATGGGCGCACTTCCGCTCCGTCCGAAGCAAAAGGAGCGGAGTCCGGAGCGAAAGAAGCGGAGTTCGATGCGAACGGCACACCGGTGCCTGGTACCCGTCAACGTCAGGAGTCCGTTTCCTCGGGACCGGAGGGACTGCTTGCACGGGATTCTTATGGCGCCGCCATGAGCGAATCCGGCCGCCCATCAGCTTCTCCGCGCACGGACTCGGGCCGATTGACAGCCGAATACCAACGTGCTTCGGGAAGCCCGGCCGCAGTAAAGAAGTATATGGAGTACGCTGCTCCCGGGCAGTCGGGCCATGCTGCAGAGCTGCCCGCTTTCCCAAGGCTTTATCCGATTGGTCAGATGCATGGGACTTACCTTTTGGCCCAGAACGAAAACGGTCTGTATTTGATCGATCAGCATGCTGCGCATGAACGTATCAACTATGAATATTACTATGAACGATTCGGCCGCCCGGCGGACGCCAGTCAGGAGCTGCTCGTACCCATCACGCTGGAATTCACTCCCTCGGATTCGGAATGGCTGAAAGGTCAACTGAAGCTTTTTTGAAGGCGTGGGAGTCTATATGGAGCACTTCGGCGGCAATACGTTCCTTGTCAGAGCACATCCGCACTGGTTTCCTTCGGGACTCGAGCAATCGATCGTGGAAGAAATGGCCGAATGGGTGCTGGCAGAGAAAAAAAAGTCCGTCAATCTGGCAAAGCTGCGGGAGCAGTCTTCCGTCATGTGTTCGTGCAAGGCATCGATCAAAGCCAACCAGAACTTGAGCATGGCCGAAATGGAGTCATTGCTGGACAGGCTGGGCCAATGCAGCAACCCGTACACCTGCCCTCACGGCCGCCCGATTGTCGTGAGCTTCTCCACCTATGACCTGGAGAAAATGTTCAAGCGGGTCATGTAACATTCCGAACCGGCGCGCGAGGGGCTCGGCTGGAAGCGGCTCAAACACCCGACAAGACGAACTGGAAAACGTCCAGCTAATCTTGCCCTGATGCGCTCTTTCGGATCCTTTTGCTGTAAAAG
>BBFE01000084.1 GCA_001313085.1 Paenibacillus sp. JCM 18996
CGAAGCGGACACAATGTGGCTGCGGCCAAGCGCCGAGGGCGCGGTGGTGGCCGCGGATGTCCGCAGCCTTGCGGAGATGGTGGAAGGGTTAAAGGTCAAATATTAAAGGGGTAATCCGAGGATGAACCGCATTGCGCTGCTTGGGCCGGGACCTTCTCGAATGAGGCGGTTGAATCGCTGTTCGGCTGTACCGTCCAACAATATATGAATTACAGGCTGATATCGGAAGTCTTTCAATCCACTGTGAACGGCAAGACGGATTACAGCGTAGTCCCGATTGAAAATACGATTGAAGGCTCCGTATCGCTTCATCTGGACTGGCTGGTCCATGAGGTCGATATTCCGATACAGGCGGAATGGGTGCAGCCGATCCAAATGAATTTGATCGGTTATCCTGCAACGGGGGGTCAGGCTGCAGCGGAACCTTTTGCCCATATCCGTAAAATCTACTCCCATGGAGTAGCCGCTTCCCAGTGCCGCAATTTCCTGCGATCGATTCCGCAGGCGGAATACGAGGTGGTAAGCTCGACTGCGGAGGGCGTCCGGCTCGTCAAGGAGCTGGACAACCCCGAGATTGCGGCCATCGGCACGCTGCTGCCGCCAATTTGTACGATGTGACCGTGTTGAAACGGAACGTGCAGGATCATGATAACAATGTTACCAAGTTCGTGCTCGTCGGAGAAAATCCGATTTCGCTGCGGCACCCTTTTACGATGAAGACGACGATCATGATCACCCTGCCGGAGGACTACCCGGGAGCGCTGCATCAGGTGCTGTCGGCTTTTGCCTGGAGAAGGATCAACCTGTCCAAAATCGAATCAAGACCGACGAAGAAGCAGCTGGGCAATTATTACTTTTACATTGATATCGAAGAATCGCTTGACTCAGTCCTGGTGCCTAATGCCATACAGGAAATTGAGGCGATCGGCTGCCAGGTGCGCATTCTGGCTGTTACCCGAGCTATTTGGTTGAACATAAATATCCGGAGGTGTAGTTTCCATTATGTCACAAGTCATTTATTTAAACGGCGAGTATGTTGCTAAAGAGAACGCGCTGATCTCCGTCTATGACCACGGTTTTTTTGTACGGCGACGGAATTTTCGAGGGGATCCGTATCTATGACGGCAATATTTTCAAGTGCAAGGAGCATTTGGACCGTCTTTACGATTCCGCCAAATCCATCATGCTGGACATCCCTCTGGGCTACCGGGAAATGCAGGAAGTGCTGTGCGAGACGATCCGCCGCAACGGGCTTCGTGACGGATATATCCGTCTGGTCGTCTCCCGCGGGCCGGTGATCTTGGCCTTGATCCGCGCCGTTCGCCGAAGGCGAATGTCGTCATCATTGTTGAGCAGCTGGCCATCTATTCGGAGGAAGCTTACAAGAATGGCCTGGTATCGGTTTCGGTATCCCAGCGCCGCAATATTCCGGATGCCCTGAATCCGAAGATCAAATCGCTCAACTATCTCAACAACATACTGGTGAAGATCCAGGCGAACCTCGCAGGTGTGGGCGAAGCGGTCATGCTGAATTCCCAGGGGTATGTGGCTGAGGGCTCCTCGGATAATATTTTTTATCGTCAAAAGAGGTACCGTGTTCACGCCGCCGTGCTATATCGCGCCCTGGAAGGCATCACGCGGGCGGCCATCATCGAAATTTGCGGAAAGCTCGGCTACAAGCTGAAAGAGGAGCCTTTCACCCTGCACGATGTGTATGTGGCGGACGAGGTGTTCTTTACCGGTACTGCGGCGGAGGTCATTGCGGTAAGGGAAGTGGACGGCCGCACTATTGGCGAGGGCAAAGCCGGGGCGGTCACTACGAAGCTGCTGGAGGAATTCCGCAAGCTCGTCAAGGTTGACGGTGTAAAAGTTTACGAATAGGAACTGGTTTTGCAGATGAAGCATCCCGAATCTTCCGGAGCGGCGGAACGGGATGTTTTTTTTATTGTATAGGAAATTATGATTTTCAGTGGCTGTGGATAAGTGTGGGTAGATACATTCATCCGCTGGGGATGTTGTTTTGGTAAATCCCCTCTATTCCAATCCAGAAGATCACCTTAGCGGTGTTGAATTAACAGGAGATTTTCCATGGATATGGATAGGAAGGCAATCAAACTGAGCAAATATCAGCATATTTTCCTGTTAATTCAAAGCAATCCAGCATGCCGCGGGCCAGCACATTCCGGGCAACCCTTTCACCATTGCCTCGCAAAGAACAAGGGGGCAGCCAGCCTTCTGTACATAACTTTTTTTTCCACATCAAGACCGCCGTCTTATGATCAATTTTTTTAAAAAGGACGCTTTACATTTTTTTCGACCGGAACGGCCAGCCAAGTCAGTCTCTCATACCCCTCCATAAAAAAAACAGAAAAAAAACGTCCTGCTTCCACTCGTCAGAATGGAATGGTATGTTCTTCGTCACTTATCCCTGATTATAATGTATGAACAAGACTGTCCCGGTCCTTAGAAACACGTCTTTATTCACCCGCAGGGTGATTTTGTTCTGATTTTCCGTTATTTTATTAAAATTTTCGGCAAGTATGGTCAAAAGCCCATTTCGTGCATAAGATGTAATGTCATCCTGCGTTCAGCGGGAAATGCGGCGGTTGTCAACTATAAAGGAGGTTCTTGGAGTGAAGATCCATATGGTAAAAAAAAGGGGACACCCTTTATAAACTGGCCCAAAAAAATATAATGTGGAGCTGGATGCGCTGATTCAAATGAACCCGCAAATTGCAGACCCCGACAAAATCGATGTCGGCATGAAGGTGAAAATCCCTGCGTCCGCGCAGCCGCTCACGCCTTCTCACGGTAATGTTTTTTTACACACATAGTCAAGCAGGGGGATACATTGTATAAGCTCTCCAAAGCTTTTAACGTCCCCTTGAAGGCGATGATCGACGCGAATCCGCAGCTGAAAAATCCGAATATTCTTATGACGGGGGATATGTGTATATTCCAAAGCCGGGGACGGCGCATGGTGCTAACCAGGCCGGTGCGGGCATGGACAAAGTGCATGGCGTGCCTCATGTTCCCTTTGTTGATAATATGCCTCCTGAGATCGAGGCAGCGCCTATGCCGGAGGAAAACAAAGCTCTGGAAGCGGAGATGATGCCGGAGACGAAGCACGAGATGAAGCCGGAGACGAAGCACGAGATGATGCCGGAGACGAAGCACGAAATGATGCCGGAGACGAAGCACGAGATGAAGCCGGAGATGAAGCACGAAATGATGCCGGAGACGAAGCACGAAATGATGCCGGAGACGAAGCATGAGATGAAGCCGGAGACGAAGCACGAGATGAAGCCGGAGATGAAGCACGAGATGATGCCGGAATCAAAGCATGAGATCATGCCGGAGACAAAGCATCACATGATGCCGCAAGCAAATGCCGAGGTCCATTCTGAATCTTATCCGGGGCTTGGGCCTGAAACGATGCTTCCTTATGGATCTCATCCAATGACGGAATTGAATCCGATGGGGGACTCTTTCGGTATGCAAGGCATAAATCTGATGGAGAGCTTCCAATATCCAATGGAAACCACTGCCTATCCAACCTACGAGACCCCTGCGGAAGGGATGACAGGGGCTGCTCCGTCGCCGGTTCCTTTTGGAGATTCAGACATAAACCAGCCGTCGGTAAACCCTTTTGAACAGTACCAAATCCCTGCGACCGAAGTCGCTTCACATTATATTTTGCCGGGTATGCCGGATAAAGGGGAATACGCTCCGAACATGGGGGCGCATACAATGAGCCTTCCCTATGCGCCGCAAACACAGGGCAACCCGGCTCCGGCGTTTCCTGTAGGGGCTAAAGATTGCGGCTGCGGCGGCAGCTCCGCTAACCCTTACAGCTACATGGGCAACTCACCTGCTTATCCGCCGGCAGT
>BBFE01000085.1 GCA_001313085.1 Paenibacillus sp. JCM 18996
GTTGTACAAGGCGATTTCCAACGCGGACGGAGCCGGAAGGGACCCGGCGTCGAGCTCGATCCCATAAGGAGGCTCGGTCTGGGAAGCGATCACTTTGCCGTTCAAAATATAATCGAGCCTGCCGATGTAAATGTCGGGTATTTTGACAAAGGGAACGAGTCTCGTCATTTTGTTGAACGGTCTTAAACCGTCCGCTTTCACATATCCAATCCCGCCTGCCGGCTTTGCCCCGTCCTCCACCTTGCTCAGCAAATTCGGGTTCGCGATCAGCTTCATATAGGCTGCCTTGACCTCTTCATTGGCGCTCAGCCTATAGTTATTATTGCCTGGTTGTGTGGACGAAGAGGTCAGATCCACATTGAAATAGGTGATCGCTTTCAGCCGAGGATATTTGTATGGCATCACATCGTAAAGCCGGCTTAAATTGAGAACCGCCCAATCGGTGAGTTTCTGGCCATTCGCTTTGGAGTAATGGGAAACTCCCGTTTCACTGATCATTAGAGGCTTGCGGTCCGAATAGGTCCTGTACAGTTCATCCAACCGTTCCACCGGGCTTGTCATCAACATCGGCTGCTTCAGATCCCCATTGTCGTAAGGCTCGGTATAAAGGGACACGCCAACCCAATCCACCGCATCGTCACCGGGATAGTACGCGTGCATGGAGTATCGCGGCACATCCCCGGGGCTCCACACCATAGCGACATTGGGAGCCTCTTCCTTCATTACCTTGGCAACGAGGCGAAATTTTTTTTCGATATATAGCTTCGGATTGCCGCTCCATACCGTCCAATTGCCGTTCATTTCGCTGGCGTACCTTAGAAAAAATGGGAATACCGACGCTTGGCGTCCTTGGCCCATTTGCGTAAATAGTCCCCGTCATTGACCGAATCCAGCCATTGGATGGCTCCCAGGCAATCTGCAGCGCACCGCCGGCCGCTTTGGCTGATTCGCGTATCCTGCGGGAAAAGGCCTGCCGACTCGATCATAGGCAAGGAAGATCGCATGCTTCTTGCCGTATACTTTTTTCCGCTTTGCTGAAAACGTTCCCCATAAACGGATCCTGCTCCGAATAGAGGCCGATGTACGTTCCGTTGACCGGCTCGAACTTCGCGAGGGTACCGTTAGCCGGGGCCGCGCCGGCCCGTACTGCTTCGGGGGCAGCCCCAGTCATGTACAGCTCAATCGTTGTCCTAATCTGCTCCGCGCGCTGGAGGTCCACCGCTCCCCAGTCTTTGCCGTTTTTTCAGCCAGTACTGGTTCTCAAGCTCATAATATTTGATGGCATTTGCATAGTCCTTGATTTTATCGAAATAGGTATCCAGCTTGCCCGAAAAAAAAGCGCTGCGCTCTCCCAGTCGCCGACGCTGTCATAATAGTTCACCAGAAATTGCCAATGAGGGACGGCACCCGTTTCATTTCCTTTGGTGACCGCAGCGTCCGCGGCTTTCCAATGATCCCATATCGCATCTGCGCGGGCTTTGGGCGAAACGGATTCGATACTGACGGCCAGGCAAAGCGAAAAAAAGCAAATACCCGCCAAAATTTATTTCTATAGTTCATTCCTTCTCCTCCAAAAAAATCGAATCACGGAGTTATACGTCTCCGTGACAATAAAGTTGCTTTCCGCGGCAGGCAAATGCGCTTGCTGCGGCGGAGAAGCAGCCATGGCTGGGGAGCCTTCCGGGCTGCATTGCAGAAGCAAGATGAGTTCAGTGAAGCAGGGCTGGACCATTCAGCGAGCGAGTGAAAGATCCATGCCGGTCTTACAGCCGCCATCCAGCGCCGCAAAGTGCCGGGAAGTCGCTTCACCTTGGCTGCCTTTATTGGCTACATGCCTTCCATCACGATTCTGCTGCCGCTTCCGGACGGTTCCGCCGGGTGAACGATCAGCTTCCGGGGAAGCCTTGCCTTGAGTTCGGGCACATGGCTGATGACACCCACCGTAAGCTTATCCATATGCAGCTTCTCCAACGCCGTAATGACTGTTTCCAGCAAATCCTGGTCCAGCGTTCCAAAGCCCTCGTCCAGGAAGAAAAAAAATTGGAGGGGATAGATTCCCTTCAATTGAATCTGTGCGGAGAGAGCGAGCGCGAGCGCCAAGGAAGTGAGGAAGGTTTCTCCGCCCGAAAGAGTGGTGACCGGCCGTCTGACCCCGCCGTTCGCGTCATCCCTTATGACAAATCCGCCTCCGGAGTCGACCTCCAAAGCGTAGCGCTGCCGGGTCAGCTGTCCCAAACGTTCGGAAGCGGCCCGTGAAACCTGCATAAGCTGTTCTTCCGCCATAAATTCCACAAAAGCGCTGCCCCTGAACACGGTCTGCAGCTTGCCCAGCCGCTCATGGAGCACAAGCAGAGCCGTTTTCTTCTCCTCCAGCCGGTTCCACTGCCCATGCCTCGCTTCAACATCCTCCAGGTCTCTTTCGGCCTTTGCTTCGTTTGCAGATTAGCTTCATCCAACTGCTTGGCTTCAGCCAGCCGGGCCTCTGCCGCAGCCCATTCTTCCGGTGTAATTGCTCTGCCGTTCAACTGTTCGTTTACCCGGAGCAGTTTGATATTGATTTCTTTCTCCCTACTGCGGTGATCGGCGGTCTCTTCCGCTGCAGCCTTGGCTTCGTGTTTGGGAAGCATTGCGGCCTTTACTTCTTCCAGTGCGGCGAATGAGGTGGAAGCTAAGGCTTCCTCCCACTTGCCGCTGTTCTCGGAGAGCTGTTTACGGCAGGACGCTACCGCCTGCTTCTCGCCGCTCACCTGCTGTTCGAGTTGGTGCAGCTTGTGCCCTGCTTCCTCAAAAGCGGCTCTGGCCTGCCTTTCGCCCGATTTCAGCAGGTCAAGCCGGTTCTGGGCCTCGGAGATGAGCGATTCGGCCGAACTGTTGCCGATCCTTTGCTTCAGCAGCTCGGTGGCTGCATCAAGCTGATCTCCTTTCCCCTTCAGGTCGGACTGCAGGGCGATCTCCCGTTTTTTTCTTCTTCGGAGATGGTTTTCTGGCGCTCTTCGATGGCTGCCGCAATCTTCTCTATGTACGGCACCGAAATATCGATGCGTTTGCGCAGGTCCTCGGCCTGTTCTTCGCTCTGCCGCTGTTGTATATATAGAGCCTCAATCGTATCAAGCGAGGCGATCGGTTCATAGCTGCGTCTCCACTGGGTCTGCAGGGAGTCGATGGTATGCATGAGCCCTGCGTGCTTTTGCTCGACTGCCGCCAGCGCTGCCTGTGCCGCTTCTCTGTGGGCGGCATTCTTATGGTGCTGCCGTTCGAGCTGAGCGAGCTGCTTGAGGAGCTCTGCGAGCCCGCGCTCGAGTTCGCCGAGCGGCGATTCCACCTTGTGGAGCATGGTTTTGGCTTGC
>BBFE01000086.1 GCA_001313085.1 Paenibacillus sp. JCM 18996
CAGCCGGCGAAGCGTCCGCGGCGTGAGTGCCGCCCGCTGCGGCATAGGCCGCAGCATTCTCCTGCAGCGCCCCCCTCCGGTACGGCGGCCCTCGCCTCAAAGGCGTGCAGCAGCGAATAAGAGCGCTGGATTATGCTCTCGGGCAGCCCCGCAATCTGCGCGCAGTAGATGCCGTAGCTGGTGCTAGCCGCGCCCCGGATCAGCTTGCGCAGGAACGTCACCTGCCCGGAGTTCTCCTTCACCGCCATGCAGTGGTTGCGGAGATGGCCCAAGCTTTCTTCCAGGTGCGCAAGCTCGTGGAAATGCGTCGATACCAGCGTCTTGCAGCCGACGCGGTCATGCAGGTACTCAATGACCGCCTGCGCGATGGCCATCCCTTCCCCGGTCGACGTGCCGCGCCCGAGCTCATCGATGATGACCAGGCTGTTCGGCGTCGCCTTCTCCGTCATGGTCCGGATGTCCATCATCTCGACCATGAACGTGCTCTGTCCGCCGATCAGGTCGTCCGCCGCGCCGATCCGCGTAAAAAAATGCGGTCGATCACCGGCAGGACCGCCTCCCGCGCCGGCACGAAGCAGCCGATCTGGGCCATCAGGCGATGATGGCCACCTGCCGCATGTACGTGCTCTTCCCGGCCATATTCGGGCCGGTGATGAGCAGCATGCGGCTGTCCGCGTACGTCAGCTCCGTGTCGTTGGCGATGAACGATCCATCGTTCATCACGCTTCAACGACAGGGTGCCTGCCGTCCGCGACGCGAAGATCGTAGCCGCCGCCAATCTGCGGGCGGCTGTAGCGGTTCGCTGCCGACACGGCGGCCAGCGACTGGTACACGTCGACCGTGGCGACGGTCTCTGCCAGCTTCTGCAGGCGCGAAATCTGCGCCGCAATGCGCTCGCGCAGCCCGGTGAACAGTTCGAACTCGATGTCAGCCATTTTCTCCTGCGCTTCGAGGATCAGCGCCTCCTTCTCCTTCAGCTCGGGAGTCACGTAGCGCTCCGCGTTCGCCAGCGTCTGCTTGCGCTCGTAGCGGCCTTCCGGCAGCATCGCCGCATTCGCTTTGGTCACTTCAATGTAGTAGCCGAACACTTTGTTGTATCCAATCTTCAGCGAACGGATGCCGGTCAGGTCGCGCTCGCGCTTTTCCAGTTCGGCGATCCACTGCTTGCCGTTCCTGCTCGCTTCCCGCAGCTGATCCAGATGGGCATGGAACCCTTCCCTGATCATCCCGCCGTCCCTGATGCCGACAGGCGGCTCTTCCGCAATCGCCTCGCCGATCCAATCTTTGATATCGCCGCATTCATCTAGAGAATCCACCAGCTTCATCAGCGTCTGCGACCCCGAAGACCGGCACAGCCGGGCGAGAACCGGCACCTGCGCCAGCGACGCCTTCAGCGACAGCAAGTCTCTGGCGCCCGCGCTTCCGTACGAGACGCGGCCGCTCAGCCGTTCGACGTCGTACACTTCCTTCAGCTGCTGCCTGATTTCCTCTCGCGCGATCAGACCGTTGTACAGCTTGTCCACCGCTTCCAGCCGCTCTTCGATCTGTGCCGCCTGCAGCAGCGGCTTCTCGATCCATCTGCGCAGCATCCTTGCGCCCATTGCCGTTACTGTGCGGTCCAGCAGCCCCAGCAGCGAGCCTTTCTTGGACCGGTCGCGGACCGTTTCCACCAGCTCCAGATTGCGCCTCGTAAAAGGGTCCATCGTCATGTACTGCTTTTGCTCGTACAGCTTCAAATGTTTAATGTGGAGCAGCGACCTTTTCTGAGTTTCCTGGAGATAGCAGAGCAGCATGGACACCGTTTCTTTTGCACGGCGGATAAGCAGTCAAGGGCTTCCCCGCCAAAATGCCGCCCAGGCAGCTCAGCATCAATCGAACTCCAGGGAGTCAGCACGAGAGGCTTGTCCCTCTCGGCCGCGTGAGGCCGCACTCTCTCCAAAAGCCCGCTGTCCGCCACCAGCTCCGACGGATTGTACACATTCGTCTCGTCCAGCACCAGCTGGAGCGATCCGCCTATTTCCGTCACGTACAGCTCCCCGGTTGAAATGTCGCATGCCGTGAAGCCGTAACCGCCTTCCTGCCCGGTGATGCACACGATGTAATTGTTGACTTTTTTCGCCGAGAGATCTGCTGTCCATAACCGTCCCCGGAGTAACGATGCGCACGATCTCCCTGCGGACGATCCCTTTAGCCTGGGCGGGGTCCTCCACCTGTTCGCAGATGGCGACTTTATACCCTTTTTCAATCAGTCTCGCTATGTAAGTTTCCGCCGAATGGTAAGGCACGCCGCACATGGGGATGCGCTCCTCGGCCCCGCCGTCCTTGCCTGTCAGCGTAATCTCCAGCTCTCTGCTTGCCAGGACCGCGTCTTCGAAAAAAAACAATTCATAAAAAAATCGCCTAGCCGGAAGAACAAAAAAAGCGTCCTTGGCCCCTTCTTTCACTGAAAGGTACTGCTCTATCATCGGCGTATATTTCGTGGCCATCGGTCGTTAATTTCCGCTCCTTACCTGTGGGCCCCGGGGCCGTACGAACTCTCTTAAAGTGCTCGTGGCTTGTTCCTTTTCGGACCTCCGGAGCTTTGTCGTTGTACTGTCCTTTTGTGTAATACTGGATGATTGCCGACTATTTCTATTCGACCCATTATACCATGAATTGCGGGAGGGTAGTGGGTTTCTTGTCAAATTGGAAGATTCCCCAGCTTATCCGGATATCGTCTTGCTCCCCCCAGGGAACCATGGCCAGCACTTGGTTTTTCAGCCAATCGAGCGGCTCGCGGACCTCCCCGTAAGCCGGCAGCCGCTCGAGATCCTCCACAGCAGCCTCACCCAGGGCTGCAGCCGCTGTTTATCGCCGGAGTAGTAGCAGGCCGCGAGCTCCGGCTCGGACAGAGGCTGCCTCGTGAGCAGCCTGTAATGGTTCGCGACCAGCGCCGCAAGCGCCAGCACGCCCTTGGTATGCAAGGGCGAGACGAGCCAGCTCGGCAGCGTCCGGTACTCGAAGCCGCCGTGAGGCTGGCGGCGGAAATCCCCGAGGCAGCCGTACTTCGGACGGCGGCTGCCGGTGGTTTCGGCCTCTGCCATGAGGAGCGGCAGGGCCACATAGTTGTCCAGCGCCCGCAGCAGGCGGGCACTGAGGGCAATGCCGCTGAAATGGATGTGTCCGCCCAGCGGCAATCCCTTCAGCGGCATTCCCCCGGCCACCCAATCGAGCTGGGGTCGTGATTTTCGCCGCTGCCAGGTGCAGCGTGCGGCGAAGCTGG
>BBFE01000087.1 GCA_001313085.1 Paenibacillus sp. JCM 18996
CTTGTTCCTTGAAAACTAGATAGCGAAACAACGTAAAGCATCATGTTGTTCTTTTAGTTTGCGCGAAGGTTGTTCTGGTTGTGCGTACTTTTGTCACTCGGTTTCCACCGCAAGGTGTGTCATCAAGAAAGCGAGGGACAACGGGAGCACGGGCAGAAGCAACCGGAGCATTGGTTAAGCTAATAAGAGCGCACGGAGGATGCCTAGGCGCTAGGAGCCGAAGAAGGACGTGGCGAACGACGAAATGCCTCGGGGAGCCGTAAGCAGGCTTTGATCCGGGGATGTCCGAATGGGGGAACCCGCGTATCGTAATCGATACGTACCATGCAGTGAATTCATAGCTGCATCGGAGGCATACGAGGGGAACTGAAACATCTAAGTACCTCAGGAGAAGAAAACAAGAGTGATTCCGTCAGTAGCGGCGAGCGAAATCGGAACAGCCCAAACCAGAGGGCATGCTCTCTGGGGTTGTAGGACGTCTTACACGGAGTGATAAAAGAGCAGCGTAGGCGAAGCGGCCTGGAAAGCCGGCCAAAGAAGGTAACAGCCCTGTAGCTGAAATGCCGCTCTCTCTTTAGACGCATCCTGAGTACCGCGGGACACGTGAAACCCCGCGGGAATCCGGCAGGACCATCTGCCAAGGCTAAATACTCCCTAGCGACCGATAGTGAAGCAGTACCGTGAGGGAAAGGTGAAAAGCACCCCGGGAGGGGAGTGAAAGAGAACCTGAAACCGTGCGCTTACAAGAAGTCAGAGCCGATCTAGGGGTGATGGCGTGCCTTTTGTAGAATGAACCGGCGAGTTACGTTCCCGTGCGAGGTTAAGGTGAAGAGCCGGAGCCGCAGCGAAAGCGAGTCTGAACAGGGCGAATGAGTACGTGGACGTAGACCCGAAACCGTGTGATCTACCCCTGTCCAGGGTGAAGGTGAGGTAACACTCACTGGAGGCCCGAACCCACGAATGTTGAAAAAATTCGGGGATGAGGTGGGGGTAGCGGAGAAATTCCAATCGAACTCGGAGATAGCTGGTTCTCCCCGAAATAGCTTTAGGGCTAGCCTCAGGAAGAAAGAGTAGTGGAGGTAAAGCACTGATTGGGTGCGGGGCCCGCCAAGGGTTACCAAGTCCAGTCAAACTCTGAATGCCACATACTTGTACCTGGGAGTCAGACAGTGAGTGCTAAGATCCATTGTCAAGAGGGAAACAGCCCAGACCATCAGCTAAGGTCCCTAAGTAGGTGTTAAGTGGGAAAGGATGTGGAGTTGCACAGACAACCAGGATGTTGGCTTAGAAGCAGCCACCATTGAAAGAGTGCGTAATAGCTCACTGGTCGAGTGACTCTGCGCCGAAAATGTAACGGGGCTAAACACACCACCGAAGCTATGGATTGACGAAAGTCAGTGGTAGGGGAGCGTTGTGTACCGGAGCGAAGGTAGACCGGAAGGACTGCTGGACTGTACACAAGTGAGAATGCCGGTATGAGTAACGAAAAGACAAGTGAGAATCTTGTCCGCCGAAAGCCTAAGGGTTCCTGAGGAAGGTTCGTCCGCTCAGGGTTAGTCGGGACCTAAGGCGAGGCCGAAAGGCGTAGTCGAAGGACAACAGGTGGAAATTCCTGTACCACCGTAAGCCGTTATGAGTAATGGGGTGACGCAGAAGGGTAGTCGTGCGAGCGGATGGATGCTCGTCCAAGCAGTGAGGCTGATGTGCAGGCAAATCCGCGCATCGTAAGGCTGGGCTGTGATGGGGAGGGAAATGTAAGTACCGAAGGCGATGATCTCATGCTGCCAAGAAAAGCCTCTAGCCAGGCGAAGGTGCCCGTACCGCAAACCGACACAGGTAGGCGAGAAGAGAATTCTAAGGCGCGCGGAAGAACTCTCGTTAAGGAACTCGGCAAAATGACCCCGTAACTTCGGGAGAAGGGGTGCCCCGGTAAGGTGAATAGCCTGAGGGGCCGCAGTGAAAAGGCCCAAGCGACTGTTTAGCAAAAAACACAGGTCTGTGCGAAGCCGCAAGGCGAAGTATACGGGCTGACGCCTGCCCGGTGCTGGAAGGTTAAGGGGAGTGGTTAGGTGCAAACCGAAGCTGTGAACCGAAGCCCCAGTAAACGGCGGCCGTAACTATAACGGTCCTAAGGTAGCGAAATTCCTTGTCAGGTAAATTCTGACCCGCACGAATGGCGTAACGACTTGGGCGCTGTCTCAACGAGAGATCCGGTGAAATTTTAATACCTGTGAAGATGCAGGTTACCCGCGACAAGACGGAAAGACCCCATGGAGCTTTACTGCAGCTTGATATTGAATTTGGGTACGATCTGTACAGGATAGGTGGGAGCCTAAGAAGCATGAGCGCCAGCTTGTGCGGAGGCGACGTTGGGATACCACCCTGATCGTATCTAGGTTCTAACCTGGGTCCGTGATCCGGATCGGGAACAGTGTCAGGCGGGCAGTTTGACTGGGGCGGTCGCCTCCTAAAGAGTAACGGAGGCGCCCAAAGGTTCCCTCAGAATGGTTGGAAATCATTCGAAGAGTGCAAAGGCAGAAGGGAGCTTGACTGCGAGACAAACAGGTCGAGCAGGGACGAAAGTCGGGCTTAGTGATCCGGTGGTACCGAATGGAAGGGCCATCGCTCAACGGATAAAAGCTACCCTGGGGATAACAGGCTTATCTCCCCCAAGAGTCCACATCGACGGGAGGTTTGGCACCTCGATGTCGGCTCATCGCATCCTGGGGCTGAAGTAGGTCCCAAGGGTTGGGCTGTTCGCCCATTAAAGCGGTACGCGAGCTGGGTTCAGAACGTCGTGAGACAGTTCGGTCCCTATCTGTCGCGGGCGCAGGAAATTTGAGAGGAGCTGTCCTTAGTACGAGAGGACCGGGATGGACGTACCGCTGGTGTACCAGTTGTTCCGCCAGGAGCACCGCTGGGTAGCCAAGTACGGAAGGGATAAGCGCTGAAAGCATCTAAGCGTGAAGCCCCCCTCAAGATGAGATTTCCCAATTCAGTAAGACCCTTGTAGACGACGAGGTAGATAGGTTCGGGGTGGAAGTGCAGCAATGCATGCAGCTGACGAATACTAATCGGTCGAGGGCTTAACCATAATACCCAAGAAAGTGAAG
>BBFE01000088.1 GCA_001313085.1 Paenibacillus sp. JCM 18996
GTCGTGAATTTATCAGTAGCCGGAGACAGCGGGATGGGGACCATCCAGTCTTCGACTTGGGTTTCATTGCGGAGCGGCGATACGCCTTATTCCATTTTGATCCGTGCATTGGGCGCCGGCCGCGTCCAATCGTCCGGTTCGGGCTCGACGGCGTACGTACAGGGCATTGACGGACTGAAGGAATTCGACCGGGGGCCGTTAAGCGGTTGGATGTACGCGCTCAACAGAAACTACCTGAGCAGGGGAGCGGATTCCGTGATCTTGAAATCAGGCGATACGGTCGCTTGGCGGTATACCCTGAACGGCGGGAAGGATTTGAATAAAGAAGCTGATCCGGAAGGAACGTCCGGTGCGTCAGGTGCGGGAGTGCAAGCAGTGCAAACCGGCTCTGCGGTGGCGGATGCTGTGCAGAAGCTGGAGCTGGCCTATGATAACCCGAAGCCGGTGGACGAGATTGCCAAGCCGGCCGTTGTGCTGAACGCGGACAAAAAAAATGTCGGCTGATGCCGCGGACAAGCTTAAGAACGATCTGGCGGCCAATGTGGTTAAAATGGAAAAAAGCGGTTTTTTGCGGATTCCGCGACAGTGATTGCTGACGCCAAAGAAGAAATTCAGCTGCAGATTCCGGCAGGAGCGCTTAGTAAGTTCACGGCCATTACGGTCAGTGAGCTGAGTATCTCCGGACGCAGTGAGCTCGTTTCCCCGGTTTATGAATTCGGCCCGACGGGCCTGTCGTTTAATAAACCGGTACAAATCTCGATAAAAACACCGGTGGCGGCGGAAAGCCTGGATCAATTGGCGCTGGTGTGGCTGAACGAGAAGACGGGACAGTGGATTCCGGTGCCGGCCGTGATCGATGCCCAAACGGGAGTTGTGACCGGGCTCGTGCACCATTTTACGAAATTCGCTGTAATCAATAAGTCCAGATTGGCGGTGCCCGTCGCGTCTGATTCGGCCAAAGAAATCGGACCGTCCATTGAACGGGCGTCCAAATGGCTTAAGGGCGGAGCGGAGCTGAGCGACTGGTCAGCCTACGCGCTGAGCAGAGCTGGTGTCGCCATTCCGGAGAATTACCTTACGTCGGCTGAAGCCAGGCTGAAAGAGAAAAAAAATGGCGTATTCCGGAACGTAACCGACTATGAAAGGCTGGCGCTGAGCGTGCAGGCGGCCGGCGGCAATCCGGAGTTGATCGGCGGCTTCAACCTGATCGAGCGTATTTATAATAACGACCGTATGGAAGCGCAGGGCAGCAACGGTCCAATCTACGCGCTGCTCGCTTTGAACGGAGGAGCATATCATATTCCCGCAGATGCAAAGTGGACGAGCGAGAAGCTGCTGCAGTGGATTCTGGATGTGCAGAATGCAGACGGCAGCTGGCCGCTGATGAAGGGTGAAGCGGGCAATCCCGACTTGACCGGTGCCGCGTTGGCAGCTCTAACACCTTACAAAGAGCGGGAGGCAGTAAAAAACCGCTATGGAGAAAGCGGTCAAATGGTTCGGCTCCAAGCAGTCGGAAGACGGCGGCTTTGCACTAGAAGGAGCGGAGAACGCGGAAAGCACGGCACAGGTGCTCTGGGGTCTTTCAGTCAGCGGAACTGATCCGGTGAACAGCCCATATTTCAAGTCCGGAAGCAAGAGCATGCTGGCTTACCTGCTCAGACTGCAGCTGAGCAGCGGCGCATTCCCGCACAAAAGCGGCGGGGAAGCGGAAGTGATCGCCACGGAGCAGGCATTAATGGCGCTCGGTGCATATCAAGCGTTCCTGAATCCAGTGAGCCAGGCGCCTCGGGCTCCGGCTTCGCAAACATCGGCACCGGCTTATGCCGACCAGGAGGACATCGCCTTCTGGGCTCTGCCGTTCGTGCAGAAGGCTTCGGTCTACCGCATTATGGAGGGGACCGGTGCAGCGGTTCCAACCTTTGAGCCTAAAAAAAGCAAGTTACACGCGCGCAGTTTACCGCGATAATGCTGAGGCTGCAGGGCGAAGCGCCTTCAGGTGACGGTAAAACCGCTTTCGCCGATGTAGCTGCGGATTCATGGTATGCGGGATATGTGGGCAAAGCGGCGGCTAAAGGCATCGTGGAAGGCATAAGCGCGGACCGGTTCGCTCCGGAGGCCGCGATTTCACGGCAGGAGATGGCCATTATGCTGGCGAGGGCGCTGGGGTTACAAGCCGCAGGCAGCGGTTCTGCAAGCTTCATTGATTTGAACCACTCGTATCCGGATGCGGTACCTTTCATCCAGGCCGTCCAGGAGAAGGGCTGATGGAAGGCGACGAATCCGGACAGTTCCTGCCGCTGGATCCGGCAACTCGCGAGATGGCCGCTGTCGTAGCGGTAAGAGCTTTTGAATTGACAAAAAAAAGCAGTAATTGCCCAGGATGAGAAGAGCCCGGTTTGAAGGGGCTCTCCTTTCCTTTTTTTTGTAAGAAAAGATAGTGTAAATTTGAGGGCAGCGGGCTCTATGCAGTGGCGGGTACTACTCTGAATGGTGCATTCGCGGCGTTAACGTATTTTTATTCCTTTATTTTGGGCGAACAGTCTTTTTTTACCCATCCACGTCAGCCTTTTGGCCATAAATAACGGAAACGCAGTGCGTTAATTCTGGGCAATAACCGGGAAATGCCGCATTAGCGGAATAAAATTCCTTTATTTCGGCTGCAATGTTCTAAAGGAAGCCGTTAGGCGTTTTACTTATGAAAAAAAGGAGTCCTTTAACCGAATCAACATCATTCACGCACATCCGTTGGATTTTGTTCACTCCGTGCTCGGAATTTGATTGGATATGGTTCTTTTCACTGCACAAAATGCAATGCGGCCAGATTCATAAAGAAATTTGCTAATACTCTAGTCCAACAAGTCACAGGGAGGAGATCAGATGAAGAGTTTATATATATTCGCTGTCGCCGTGCTGCTCGCTGCCTCAGGCTGCGGTCCGCAAACTCAGCCGCAGGCCGCTAAGACGCCGTCACACGCCCAAGAGGCAGCTCAAGCGCCGGCTGCAGCTCCGACGCCAATGCTGCAGGCACTGCGCCTGCGCAAGAAGCGGCGAAGTCCGCTGAAACAGCGCCGGAGG
>BBFE01000089.1 GCA_001313085.1 Paenibacillus sp. JCM 18996
CCGCCGCCCTGGCCGCCGCCAGCTCCGCCGCCTTGCGCATCCATAACGGCTTTCTTTCCGTCTTCCGACTTCAGAATATCCAGCACCATCGTCTTCGTTTCTTTATAGCTTTGGCCCTGCTGCTGGGAGCCTCCGGATGTGCATGAGGACAGCATAAGTGCCATTGCGGTTGCAGGTATGGCCAACACCCACCGTTTATTTATCATAATTAGTGCTCCCTTCCAACAATGATGTTCCTATTATGTGTGGTTTAACGCGGTTTATGTTGTGTCGTTGATAGCTTTTTTTATTGCGAAGGTTGGTACAATTAACTATCGGAGAATCATTGAAGTGGGGGACATGGTTAGTGACGTTAAGAAAGTGGTTTCATTTATTCTGGACAAGTTTGGTAATTGGCGCTGCGTCAGCGTTAGTCATTGGAGTCGTTCTCCAGGCGCAGGATCGGAATTTTGCGGTTATGGGGTTGTCCGGGGTTGGCTTTAATGTGTTTAATATGATACTTGCAGGGTTTTTTTTGATCAGTGTGATCAGCCAAACGGCCTTTTTTTGCTTATTTGATGTTTCGTTTTATGATGATTGGCATGATCAGAAGCAAGAGAGCCTGGGAATATATCCAGATTGCTTTGATTTGCATAGTTCTCGTGTTTGGCCAAGTCGTATGGCAGAACTTTGTTCCTATAGCTGTGGTTATCCTTATCGTTTCTTTCGCCGTCGCTTATTGGAAAGTGAAATTAACGAATTACAACGCATTTATTCCCACATTGTTTTTTTTATGTCCGCGGTCACCGTTTTGGAAGCAATTCCCTCCCTCAGGCTGAACAGCGTTTCTTCTTCCTTGTTTATGATCGTTCCGCTGATTTTCTGCAACGCATGGCAAATACTGACCCTGCACAAAATAGTGGACAGCAAAAAAAGAGCTAGGTTATCCCAGCTCTTTTCCTTTTGACGTTCATTGTATCGGCCGCATTGTAGGATCCCCAACCTGTTGATGCTGCACCGATGACTGTTTCATCAATTGGCTGACAGTGACGAATTCGTAGCCTTTGTCCCTCAGCTTATCGATGATGACGGGGAGTGCTTCGGCCGTTTGTTTGCAGGAGTCGCTTGCATGCAGCAGAACGATATCTCCCGGATGCGCCTTCGTTACGACGCGGTTGATAATGTCATCCACCCCTTTATTTAACCAGTCCTGGGAATCGGTGTCCCACTGCACGACGGTATAATTTAAGTCCTTGGCGATTTGGAGCACTCTTTTATTGAAATCGCCATTCGGCAGACGAATGAGCTTAGGCTGCGTTCCAGTTACTTCCGATAAAATGCTATGCGCGGTTTGAATCTGAGTGCGGATTTCCTCGTCGGTCAAGGTACTGTAGTTCTCGTGCTTATGGCCGTGGCTGCCGATTTCGAATCCGGATTTCATTATGCGTTTCACAATCTCAGGATGGCTTTTGCTCCAAGGGGAAGAGAGAAAAAAAGGTCGCGTTTTTTCACTCCTTTGTTTTCCAACACCTGCAGGATCGGCTCGGTGCGTTTGTCCCCCCAGCTAATATCAAAAGTCAGAGCGATAACCTTTTTTCTCTGTGGGAATACTGTAAATAGCCGACGGCTCGTTTTGCGCGAATACGGATACGTTCTCCCTCTCCGAATAGACGATGCCTGCTGCGAATAACGCGGCGACGGACATGATGAACACCTGCTTAAATTTTTTTCCGTTAAGTACATAAAAGAACCCGCTCACCAGCCTTGACCTCCTTTTCACTCCCGGACACCGGAAGGCTTGTTTAATGGTATTAGTACAATGTATGCTAGTACCATGCAGTTATGCTATTCTCAGAATTGGAAGGAAGCGGGACCAGCCATGAATTTTCGTGAATTATTTAATGTATTAAAAGAAATGAAGCATTATTTCATTGCAGCCGTTCTCGTGTTTGGCGCGGGGATTTTTTATAGGCGTGGCGTATTATGACACGTTCGACGCTTTTATCAAAAGCCAGCTTAAAGGCATGCAGGGCCTTAAAAAAATATCATCGAAGGAAAGCGGCACACGCAATTGTGGCTATTCATCATCATTTTCCTTAATAATGCGTTTAAAGCGATTATCTTTGTTTATATCGGACTGTTGTTTGGCATTCTCCCGCTCTATTCGCTGATTGCGAACGGCATTATTTTGGGTTATGTAATCCGGGCGCAGCTCCTCCTCCATGAATCTTGGGTGTATGTCGCGAAGGGGTTGGTACCGCACGGTATCCTGGAAATCCCGGCCATTATCGTGGCCAGCGCTTATGGTTTAATGCTAGGAGTGCTGCTAATGAAAAGCGTGCTGGGGGCCGCAGTTCCGCCATTCAGAAAATATAGGGCACCGGAATTCAGAAGGCTGTTCCGCGCAAGCGTACCCTTAATTGTGCTGTTGACCGGGGTTTTACTCATTGCTGCAGCTATAGAAAGTACGGTAACATATTGGCTCGTGCGGTCATAAAATTAATTCTGTAAAGAATTTATAAAATTGGCAACTTCTGAGCATAACAGTAAGGCGGCACTCGCGCGTTACGAGTATGGCTTATACTGAAAGGGGCTTATTGATGCTCGGCTTTATGTTTAATGAGAGAGAATGCAGGGAGCTGGATTATTTACTGCGTAAAGAACTCGATGAAATGCTGTTTGATTTAAACGATAAAAGAATCGAGCAGGCTATAAAAGAAGCCATCGAATCCAGGTACAAAGTCATATTCCGTATGTATGCGCGAGTTGCCTCCACCAAGGAGATCTCGAAATATGCGAGAAACCGGCAGTACAAGTGAAGTTGACGAAAAAAATTCCCGAACATAGTTGACATAGCAGATTGGTCCGTGATATAGTATAACTCGCCGCTAAAACGGCAGCCATTTATAAGATGGACCACAACGCGGATATTCAGATGAAAGAAAAAAAAGTTGTTGACACTGTGTTGGT
>BBFE01000090.1 GCA_001313085.1 Paenibacillus sp. JCM 18996
CAACCGATCACTGGTCGGCTACCGTCGTTGGTTTATTCAGTTATCGTCTCCCGTTTGTTCAATAGCAATAAATTTATTTCTAGCGGAAAAGTTCAAAAGAATACCAACCCAAAACCCTCCTTCTAGCGAATTATTCATCAAGAAAGTCCCTATTACAATCTTGATGGAGGACTTTCCGCTGTATTGATTTTTTTTCTTGTATAATACGCCAAACGTGTAGCGCCGTTTTGACTTTGGTCAAAAAAAGAAAGGGGTAATCGGCAAAAAATATTATCAAACAAACGCATCCTTATAATCTTGGGCAAACGTTTCGAATGAAGTTGCTTTTTTTGTCCTGTAATTTCTTCTACTGTGTTCGAAACCTCTGCAGTGTACCCGAGTTTGTTGATGTGATTCAGTTCCAACAAGGCATCTACGATGACAGCAGGCATTCCTGTTTCTAACATGGATTGCCGAGCAACGTCAGCCGGAACATCAACATATTTAATCGATTTGCTAGTCACCGAAGAAAGGATATCTGCGATCTCGCGATAAGAAATTGCGGATGGACCGGACATATAATACGCTTTATTTTCATGCCCATCATCGGTTAAAACGTGGAACGCTACCTTCGCAATATCTCGTGCATCAATCAGTGCAATTTTCCCATTACCCATAGGTGCATAGAATGCACTATGATCCTTAATCGTATAGGAATTATAATTGACGATGTTTTGCATAAACGAATTTGGGCGCAAGAATGTATAGGCTATGCCTGATTTTTTCTATTTCTTTTTTCAACCGCGCGGTGCCATTTAGCCAATGTAATGGCTTCCAATTCAGCACCTGCTCCCGATAGTTTAACCAGATGTTTCACACCTGATTCTTTTGCAGTTTGAATAATGTTGTAGGATAACTCCACCATGTTCAAAACCACTGGTGTCACGAAAAAAAACTTTGTCGGCTCCGTTCATTGCCGCCTTCAGTGTAGAAGAATCTTGAAGGTCAGCTTCAACCATTTCGACACCCAGTGATTTCAATTCCTCTATACGAGTCGTGGGGCGTACGGTCGCACGAACCGCATGACCGTTGTTGGCTAAAAGTTTGACCAGCTCTTTGCCGATGTTTCCAGTTGCTCCTATTACCAGAATTGTTGAATTCATTTTATATTGGCTCCTTTTCAAATGTGATTGTTTGACTAATTGAATCTCATCATAGGCGCTCATAGTTTCCGAGAACTATATTTGCGTATTCCCGAGCGCTGTTTGCAATGTCTTCTTCAGACAAATAGTTGATGCCATTCAACATAAATGGCGGTAAGAATTTCGTGCCAATTAAGTTGCTCGTAGCCTGAAACGGTGTGGTCAACTCACTTATGGTAAAGCGGTTATAACCAACTGCACTATAAGCCACCTCAGGTCCTCCCGTGGAAATCGCAAGCATCAATTCTTTACCGTGGAGTTTGTTACCCTTCGATCCATATGCCCAACCGTACGTCAACACTTCGTCTTGCCACTTTTTTCAGTAAGGAAGGTGAACTGTACCAATAAAACGGAAATTGCCAGACGATTCGATCATGTTCGAGTAAGAGTGTCTGTTCTTTTACTACATCAATTGCCTCGTTGGGATACTCTTTGTATAGTTCATGCACTGTGATCTCGGGATACTTCTTTAATTCTTCAACCCATCGCCGATTAACCCGAGACTTTGTGATATTTGGATGTGCTACGTTAACTAAAGTCTTCATTCGTTGTCTCCTCTAATGTTGATACCTTGTTCAAAGTCATTTCTAAAAAAAAGAAGCGAGCGTAATGTCTTTTGAACAGAATTCATAAAAAATACAGTACACCAGGCTTTAATACACTCATGCTTACATCCCATAAAAAAACAATGTCACTTTACTTGCAGGTTTCATCCTGCCTCAGTTAGTCAGGGTAAGAATTCCGTTCGCCCATATTTCCATTAATTAACATTCCCTTCTTCACTATAAATTTATTACTTGTTTGTACATACAAATTATATATTTGTTTGCACATACAATCAAGTGTCTGTATAAAAAAAATTTTATTCCAGTTGCTCGCTTGCCGAATGTACTTGCTGTGTCAAATGTTTTGCCTCTTCTTGTCCTAAGACTGTACTGTACTTCTGAGACAGCTCTACCCATGACTGATGTATTTGTTCGAGCATTTGCTTGGATTTGTCAGTCGGGTAAATCATCACCTGTTTGCCTTCTTGCTTGCGCTCAACGATGTCTCTGGTTACTAACTTATCGACAAGTCGTGTACACGTAGATGGTGCAAGATGTAGTTTCTCACTGAGTTCCTTCGGAGAGATTCCAGGCTGCTCCTCCACTACCATAATTACAAATGCATACGAAGGGATAATCCGGTTGTAGCGAATGCTTCTTCAGCCATTTTATTCATTACTCTAGCCAGTCGATTTGCAGTAAAGTACAGGCAGGTAGAAAAAATATTTATCAATCATTTTACGTCCTCCAATTGTTTGCACATACAAAATGTACACCGTTTTGAAATCATCGTCAATGTGATTTATTGTGGTACGCTGCATACCTATGACCAGTCGAAAAAAATCTTATCGTTTCAAGGACGAACTTTAATCCAAAATCAATTAGGACTGCTCCCGTAATTCCCTTCATCATTCTATTGTTCATATCTCTCCAACATCTTCACCCAATTTTGTCTCAATACTTCAGATTATCGTTGTGTCGCTATCCTG
>BBFE01000091.1 GCA_001313085.1 Paenibacillus sp. JCM 18996
CATTCCTGTTATGAAGTAATTTTCGGATTTGAGATAATAAAAAAACTCCTGATAGTGTTGGGTTGTCGCACCATCACTAATCAGAGGTAGATCTACAACATGAGTATAACGCAAAACAGCAAGATTCGCAGCATCACACATTCAACATTGGTCGTAGGTGCAGACATTGCTAAGAAAGTACACGTTGCCCGGGCCAGCGATGTTCGGGGCGTAGAACTTGGCAAACCCCTAACCTTTGACAACAGCAGACGGGGCTTTGAGAAGTTGCTGTTATGGATTCAGTCGCTCTTGATTGAACACAGCTTTAATAACGTCGTTTTCGGTGTTGAGCCAACGGGTCACTATTGGATGAACCTCGCACAATTCCTCCGTCACCAAGGGATTCAGGTTGTTCTGGTCAACCCGATGCATGTGAAAAAAAACCAAGGAACTTGAGGACAACAACCCTACCAAAAGCGACCGAAAGGATGCGCGCGTCATTTCGCAGCTGGTCAAAGACGGAAGGTACTCCGTACCCCACATTCCCAAAGATATCTACGCCGAATTACGGGTGGGAATGAACGAAAGAGACCGTTTGTCTGAGGATCTGAAGCGAGTGCAAGCGCGTATTCACAATTGGCTGGATCGGTTCTTTCCTGAGTTTACTGAGGTGTTCAAGGACTGGGAAGGCAAGGCAGCCTTAGTCTGCCTGCATAATTTCCCTTGCCCACAGGATATTCAAGAAAAAACGGCATCTGAGATTGTTGGCATGTGGAGAACAAACGGAATTTCACGGGGAGTTGGAATGAGCAGGGCGAATCTGCTGCTTGAGGTGGCACAACAGTCGATCGGTCTTACAGAAGGACTGCAGATGGCGCGTCATGAACTGGCGATTCTGCTCAGCCAGTATGACTTGTGTCAAGAACAGCTGGAGCTTCTTATGATAGAAGTCGAGCGGTTAGTCAGCCAAATTCCTGGTACAAAGCAAATGCTGACTATACCGGGCGTCGGGTTAGTGACCGTTGCCGGGTTTATTGCTGAAGTTGGGGATCTCTCTAGCTATGACAATCCAAGACAAATTCAAAAGCTGGCAGGGCTGACTCTCAAGGAGAACAGTTCCGGCAAGCATAAAGGTCGAACTCAAATTAGCAAGCGTGGACGTCCTAAGCTCAGGGCACTTTTATTCCGCTGTGCCATCCCATTGCTTGCAAAGAATACGGAATTTCAGGAATTGCATAGATACTACACACAAAGAGCGCAAAATCCGCTCAAGGCCATGCAGTCGGTGATAGCGCTGTGCTGCCGGCTCATACGGGTGTTATTTACACTTGGGCAAAAAAAGGTGCCGTACGATCCAGCAAAAGTGTTGGGACCGGTGCACATTGCACGATTACAGAATGCGGCTTAATTCTTTGAAGTTTTCCTAGCAGCTGGCTGATTCACAGTAACATCTGACAAACGAAGCACGGAGAACCGGTACGACACTATTACTTGGGGCACCGACTGCCGGGCAGCAAAATACTGGTCTCCACCCTTTGATAGGCAGAACGATGGAATGAAACGGGACGAAACAAGGACTGTGAGACATGGAGGGTAAGCCGCAAAGGTACGGTGTGGAGCTCCAATGTGCGACCATATTTTAACAAGAGGGATTTATCCCTTGTTTGCGTGCGCCCATTTTCTCCGGAATCTTACCAAGGGAGAACCTTTGCCCAAATCGTCTGCTCGATTGACTCAGAAATACTATGAAAAAAAGCTAGAAAACGTGAGAAAACAAAAGAACATAGAGGGAGATTAGTTGCAAAAGAAAGAGGTTATCTGTGTAGGAAATTGTTATAATTGAGATAAGAAAAGTAACGCTTTAGGGAGGAAATGTAATGGAGCAATCAGTATCGAATGAAATCGAAACTGTATATTATCAATTATTAGACGCTTGGAATAACAGAAGTGCTAGTAGTATGGCTGAGTTGTTCACAGATGAGGGTGAGCAAATCGGGTTTGATGGGAGTCAATCAATTGGTCGTGACGAGATATTTTCACACCTCAAATCCATTTTTTTGAACATCACCCAACGGCTAAATTTGTAAGCAAGGTTAAAGATGTGCGATCACTTGGTTCTGATGCAGCTATTTTACGAGCAATAGCAGGTATGGTGTCTCCAGGAAAATCAGACCTCAATCCTAATGTCAACACTCACCATACTCTAGTTGTAGTTAAAATCGAAGGGAATTGGCGTATACAACTTTTTTCAGAACACCCCAGCACAGTTTCATGGAAGACCTGAGTTAGTTGAACGAATGACAGAAGAGCTACGACGGTTGATTAAATGAATCCAATTAAGCTTTTTTCCAGTTCAGTAACTCCCAATCAATGTTGTTGTTCAGCTCACGGGTACGATAGTTGAATAAAAGAGAAGTTTCATTTAGGCATAAATTGGAGTTTGATTATCCAGTTCCACCAGAAAAAAGTTTGGGAAGCCATCACAGACAGCGTAAGTTGAAGTCGTGGTTTATGGAAAACGACCATGTTCCTGTCGTTGGGCATAAGTTTCAGTTAAAAGAGAAGCCTCAACCTGGCTGGGATGGCATAGTTGATTGTGAAGTGATTGAGGTAGATAAACCGCACAT
>BBFE01000092.1 GCA_001313085.1 Paenibacillus sp. JCM 18996
ACTTCGGGGTTTTGGGCTTATATAAGGGATTACCAGCAGAAAGTGCGGACGATGATTACAAGCAGTATGAAGAGAACCAGGATCGCTGCAGCGGAGCCGTGCCAGCCGCCAACAACAGGGCCGCCTTTTCCGTGATGAGGATATCCGTAACCTAATGTCATGAAAATAACCTCCTTTGAATGTAATGAAATTTTATTGAAAGAGGATCTTAGTACACGCCATAGCAAAATCCGGCCAGTATAATTACCAGCAAGATAAACAATACAAGAATCGCTCCAGTGGAGCCGTATCCAACACCCGCTACTCCAGTCATTTTCAACTTCCCCCTTCCCTCAAGGCTTAATACACGATATTCCCATTCGCCTTGCTTTGATTGGACATTCGCCTGTTCCCGTGTGTCGATCAACGACAAAATTCACACGAGTCCACCTGGAGTGGACAGGACATTGGTCGGCATAATGCGATTTCGCTGAGGGGGAAGTGTGAATGAAAGCTTTCCGGGCACGCCTGTGTACTTCGTGTTACCAACGCTCTTTGATCCCGCGGGCCACTTATTTGTCGGATTTTTTCTAGAAAAGAGGGCTGAGTTTGAATTTTTTGGATAAACGGCTGAAGGTCGACCTTTAGCTGCAGCAGCGCCGGTTTATTGTCTACGGTAAACACAAGCAGCTTGGGATCGACTGCCTCGGGCGATTCTATAAACAGGAATACGTCCTGGATCTTTTCCCGTACAAGCGGTAAAGAAGCGGCCACCGGAGGATCAAGCGGAATCCGGATGACGAGGCCGCGCTTCGGTTCCACCGAGACCTGCGGGACCATGCCTGTGACGCAAGAGAGCCAGCTGCGGGCCTGCTGCTGCAACTCTTCGGAATTGTGCATGGTCAGGACGACCTGCTCTTTGGCCACATTGAAAACCTGTACCTGCCCCTTCGGCTGTGCGCTAACGGTCAGCGGGAAGGACAACGCCATAACCAGCAAAAGCACGCAAAATCTGACAATATTCGTATACATTGGTTTCATTGCTATCACCTCATGGCTAACTTTCCCTGAATGGCTACCTTTTATAAAGGGCGTCTTTATTATGGGGAATTCCGCTGTGCGGAGCCTCAGGTCGGACGAGCGGCTGGACTTAAGTCCAGGTCGAAAAAAACCACCTTCGGTCTGTTTTAGAAATATGCGCAAAATCCTATTATAAATACATAAGCAAAACATCCAAAAAAACGTTTGGATAAACAAGAAAGGCGGTGAACAGGGCGAATGAAAAAAAACAGCGGTTGGCCCCTGCTGCTGATCGGAGTCGGAGCATTGATCGTGCTTCATCAGGTCGGCATTCATTTCGGGCATTTTGCAGGGACCTTGATGAGCTACCTCTTTCCGGCTGCACTTATCGCTCTCGGTATTTACGGCATTAAAAGAGGCAGTTTTTTTCGGTTGGATCATCACTGTGGCGGGTTCAATCATGCTGCTGAACAAGCTCTCCTGGTTATTGATCTTAATCGCCGGGGCAGCGGTCATCTATTACGGAATCTCGCTGCTCAAAAAAAGGCGGCAGAAGCAAAAAAGCATACGATGGATATGAGGTGGAATGAACGATGAGCATGTTGAAAAGAGTAAGGGACATTACGATGGCGAGCCTGAACGACAGGCTCGAACGCTGCGAGGATCCGGTCAGGGCGATCGATCAATACCTGTACGACCTGGCGGAGCAAATCCGCCAGTCTGAGAGCTTGCGGCGCCAGTGCGCAAGCCACGCCGAGGTTATGCTTCGCGAATACAGCGAAGCCGGGCAATTGAAGCTGAAGCGCGAGCAGCAGGCGGTCCTCGCCCTGAAAGTGGGCGAGGAGGAGCTGGCGAAGCTGGCGCTGCAGGAGAAGCTGCAGGCGGAGGAGAGAGAGGAGCGCTATAAAGCGCTCTACGACGACAGCGCCGCCAGCTTGAGCGACGTGGAGGAGCGGCTCGAGCAGCTGCAGGCCGACTACCGCGAGGTGGCGGGCAAGCGCAGTTACTACGCCGCGAGGCTGGAGTCGGCGAGGCTGCAGAAGCGCG
>BBFE01000093.1 GCA_001313085.1 Paenibacillus sp. JCM 18996
ACAAAAAAGGAATGAGCAAGACGCAAATCGCCGAGGAACTCGGCCGTGACCGGAAGACCATCGGGAAGTGGCTCCGGGAAGACGGTCCGCAAGCTTACAAGCGGCAAACGCCGAAACCGAGCATCCTGCGCCGTTCCAAGACTACATCCGTTCGCGAATGGAAGAAGGCTGCCTGAACGCAGCGGTACTGTTCGACGAAATCAAAGCCAAAGGCTACATGGGCCAGATCCGACTATTGCGTTCGTTCATGGAGCCACTGCGGCCAGCGGTGCTCGCCAAAGCGACCGAACGTTTTGAAACGCCGCCCGGCAAACAAGCGCAGGTGGACTGGGGACATTTCAAAGTCGAATGGAAGGGCGAGGCGAAACGGCTGTATGCCTTCGTCATGGTGCTTGGCTATTCCCGGATGATGTACCTCGAATTTACGGAAGACGAACGACTGGATACGCTGATGGGCTGCCATGTCCGGGCGATGCAGTATTTCGGCGGCAGGCCGGAAACCGTGCTCTACGATAATATGAAAACCGTTGTCACCGGTGTGGACGATCAGGCCACCCGGTATGGAATGAGCGGTTCGCCCGTTTTGCCGCTCATCACGGGTTCCTGCTCCGGCGCTGTGCGCCGTATCGTCCACGCACCAAAGGGAAAGTGGAAAACGGTGTCGCGTATGTACGCAAAAAAAACTTTTGGCCGCGCGTGCGCACCTTTACCGGTTTGACCGATCTGAACATCCAAGCCCGCTTGTGGCTCGATACGGTGGCCAATGTCCGTATCCACGGCACCACGCATGAAGTGCCGCTGCAGCGTTTACAGCAAGAAGTTCTGCAGAAGTTTAATGTGCGCCCCTTCGATGAAGCGGAGCGGCATGCCCGCAAAGTGTCCGCCGACTCCCTGATCTCCTATGCGGCGAATCGCTACTCGGTGCCCTGGCGGTATGTGGGGCAAACAGTGGAGGTGCAGGATGAGCGCAATGGCCGCCTCCGAATTTTTTTGCTGGGGACAAGCTCATCGCCGAACACGACAAAGCCACTGGGCACCATGAGGTGGTCTTCGACCGCAAGCATTCCGAAGGCATCCGCTCCGCAGTCGGGAAGCCCAAGCAGCTGCCCATGCCGCGCTTAGTCCAGCAAGCGTTGCCCGACGTGGTCGTGCGCGATCTGTCGGTCTACGAGGCGTTTCTGAATGAGGCGGTGATCCAATGATGGTGGTCACCGAACGGTTACAAGAGGCTTTCGAAGAACTCGGGTGGAGCCGGATTCCGGAGATTCTGCACCACCATGCCGAGGAAGCGGCGGCACAGAACCGGACATATCTGGAGTTTCTGGATGGGCTGCTGCAGGAGGAACTGTCCGCTAAGCATGACCGGTTCATCCGCATGAAAACCCGCATGGCACACTTACCGTACCACAAAACGCTCGATCAGTTCGACTTCGGCTTCCAGCCGTCGGTCGAAGAGCGGCGCATCCGGGACCTGGCGACACTGCGCTTTGTCGAGCACCAAGAGAATCTGGTCTTTTTTTGGGGCCGCCCGGTGTGGGTAAAACCCATTTGGCCGTAGCACTCGCGCTGGAGGCGATTAAACGGCGCTACACGGTGTATTTCACCACCGCACACGATTTGGTACAGACCTTGCAGCAAGCGCATCTCAATAACACGATTACGCAGAAAATGAGGGCGCTCACCAAACCGAATCTGCTGATCATCGACGAGATCGGCTACCGGAAGATGGATGAAACTGCCGCCCACTTCTTCTTCCAGATCATCGCGGAGCGCTACGAGTCTGGCTCGATCATTCTCACCTCTAACAAGTCTTACGGCGCCTGGGGAGAAATCTTTGGGGACTCGGTCCTCGCTACCGCCATCCTCGACCGCCTCCTCCATCACTCCAGCACGATTAACATCAAGGGGGAGAGCTACCGAATCAAAGAGAAGAAAAAAAGCCGGATTTTTCCGACCCGATCCGGATGAGGAAAAAAGAAAATTAAATAGATTTTCACCGGCC
>BBFE01000094.1 GCA_001313085.1 Paenibacillus sp. JCM 18996
GGCTAATAATTTATGTTTTTTTGCTTCATTCTGAAAGAACTGCCCCATAGGAAAATCAAGTATTTCATTCCAACGTGAAATATGGAAAGTGATGGTTACATCGGATGGTCTCAACCGACTTGAAAGCATGGATAAGGCTGGTTTCTGGCGATAACGGAACGCTCACCCAACTGCCCATGGTCGTTACTCCCCCACAGCCACACGCTGCCATCTTTCTTCATTGCCATGGCATGCTTAGTTCCGGCCGCAATATGAATAACATTGGTTAGTCCGGGAATTTCCTGGGCCACACATTTTTTTTTCGTTCGTTCCGTCTCCAAGCTCTCCATACGTATTGGTGCCCCATGACCATACCGTTCCATCCATTTTCAGAGCCATCGTAAAGGCGCCACCCGCTGCAATGGCTTTAACATCGCTTAATCCGACCACCATTCTCGGTTCGCATGAACATGAATCTTTAAATTTCGCGTCGCCCAATTGACCTTCTGTGTTGTACCCCCATGTCCAAACAGTCCCGTCTTTTTTTTAATGCCACACTGTGGGAGCCTCCAGCAGCGATAGCAATGATGTCATTCAGAGTATTTGCTTGTATGGGAACCCAGCTCTCGTCCTTAATCGGAAAAAAATTCCGTACTATCGCCAAAACCTCCCCATCTCCATACCGTGCCATCGTGTTTTAAAGCCATAGAGTGGAAAAAAATCCGGCCGAAACTTCTTTTACATCCGTCAATGAGTCAACCGATTCAGGTGATTTTCTCTCCTTGTCTGTCCCGTCCCCGAGCTGTCCGTACCAGTTTGGACCCCATGTCCATACTGTTTTGTCTTTTTTTTAATGCTAACGTATGAAACACTCCTGCTGAAATAGACACGATATCATTCAGACCTTCAACTTTTATCGGAGTCTCCTCGTAGCTGTTTCTCGAGCCATTTCCAAGCTGACCGTGGCAGTTGCTTCCCCAGCCCCATACCGTGCCATCCGTTTTTTACGGCAAAGGAGTGGTAATGTCCGGATGCTGCCGCAATTGTTTTTACATTCGTCAGCAGCTTGATAATCGTTGGCTCATATTCATCCTTACTGCCAAAATTACCCCAGCCCCAAACCGTACCGTCAGCCTTAACTGCTATCGTATGTTCATACCCGCCGGCGGTAAATTTTTTTTCTTGTTTTCCTCAATTGCAGTCATGTCAAAGCCTTCAAACATTTCTTTCATATTCATCTTTATTCCTCCCGCTACGGACTGAATCGTTTTATTTACCGTATCGATAATATCTTCCAGACGATTTTTTCTTCTGAATCAGCAAATCACGATGTAGTTCCAATGCCCTATTGCGGTCAAATTCGGGACTATCCAAAATTAGCTTGATCTCCTGCAGTGAAAACCCGATTTCCCGAAAAAAAACAAAATTTGTTGCAATCGCTCCAACTCGTAGTCGGTATAAAGTCGATGCCCTGCTGGCTGATGGATTTAGGCGTAAGGAGACCTATCTCGTCGTAATGATGGAGAGTACGTATGCTGACCCCTACAATATTTGCAACTTCTTTTACTTTATATGACACAGATGTTTTTTCACCTCCAACCTTATCGTACTTCATCACGTTACGTGAGGAGCAAGACATAATTTCACCTTCAGGAAAAAAAAACGCTTACCGCCCGGAAACCTGGCTAAACGAAACAAGCTAAATGATAGAACAAAACCGGCTATGTCAATACCGAAACAAATCGGAATCTTGCGAGGTGCCTTTGGTTACAACTACGCTTACTACCTTTTTTTCAGAATA
>BBFE01000095.1 GCA_001313085.1 Paenibacillus sp. JCM 18996
CGTCACCAGCGGGGAGACGGCGCCTTCGCGGACCGGCATCACCAGCGTCAGCGGGCCGGGCCAGAACGCGTCCATGAGACGCTGTGCCGCGGCCGCCTCGGAATGAGGGGCGATCAGCCCTCAAGCTGCGCACGATCCGCGATATGGACGATGAGCGGGTTGTCCGACGGACGGCCTTTTGCGTCGAAAATACGCCGCACGGCTTCCGTGGAGGTTGCATCGGCGCCTAAGCCGTAAACCGTTTCCGTCGGAAAAGCGACAAGCTGCCCTTCGCGGAGCAGCTTTGCGGCCGATTCTATACTTGCGGAATCCGGGTGAACCGGATCTACCTTCCATTCTGCGGTCATCTCGTTCATTCCTCTAAGTTCGTATTTGAAGCCATTATACATTAGGCGAACATTTTTTTTCAGCATGTCCCACAGGAAGAAGCGCACTTCCACCCCCTCTTGCCCGCCCGCCGCCGACGCCGTCGTTTGGGACAATTCCCGCGAGTCTCGGCTTCCGGAAGAGGAAGAAGAGGCTGCACTTTTCCCTTGATTGGCGTTTGCGCCCTTGTTGGCTGCAGGCTCTGCACCATTCTTGCTCACGGAGCCCTTGTTGGCCGAAGGCTCAGCACCGTTGTTGCTGACGGAACCCTTTTTTCTCGGCCGCTTCAGAGGAAGCGATCTCCACGAAGCAGAGCGGAGGGAACAGCACGCACCACCAATTTTGCCCCAAGCCTTCACCCAAAGTGACGCGGACCGCTTCATAATCTCCCGCAGGATAAACTTTGGTGCCGTATACTTTATCGGGGAACGGAACAAGACCCAATTCCACCTGGTAAGAATAATGAAAACCTTGCTTAACAAGCACTTTGCCAACGATTTGCCGCAGCTCCGGCAGGTGGCTTCTGGTGATGACCCGGGCGTCCTCTACTGTTTTGGCATCTTCCACCCATTTGTCCATATTATCGATAATAGCGTCGCGCACCTGCTTTTTTTCACCAGTTGGTCGGGTGTGGAATCGGAATTAGCCAGAATCCGCAGCCGGATCGCCTGCTGGGGAATCTCTGCATTCACGACAGCTGCGGAAGTGCGGTTCGATTCCCAGCAGCCGATCATAACGATGATAGCGAAAATGGTATAATAGAAACTTTTATAAGAGATATTAGTCCGCTTTACCATAGATAAAAGCCCCTCTCGTCTTCTGTATTACCAGTATGGTCAGAAGAGAGAGAGGCTAAACCCGGCAATCTATTATTTTTTTTCGCGCAGCCTATCACATGGCGTTCTATTCCGGCGAAATCCCGGATGATTTCGATAGATTCATAGGCTTCCAGTTCCCTGAGCAGAGTAGAAACCGCCTCGGCCTGATGGATGCCGACCTCGAAGCCCACGATCTCCGGCAGCCGCGGCAGCTCCCTCATCTGCGCCGCCATCCGGCGGTACAGGTCGAGCCCGTCGGCGCCGCCGACCAAAGCGCTGTGCGGCTCATACATCCGCACCTCCGTCTGCAGCGTCGGCAAATCCGAAGCCGGAATATAGGCGGGTTCGACACCAGGATGTCGAAGCCCCGCCCCAGGGCGATATAGGGCGACAGCAGATCGCCTCCAGAAACTGAACCTGGACTCCGTTCAGGTTCGCGTTCTCCGCCGCCACTGCCAGCGCGGCCGGCGAAATGTCCGAGCTCATGACCCGCCAGTGCGGGCATGAGGCGCCAGGCTGACGGCAATGGCG
>BBFE01000096.1 GCA_001313085.1 Paenibacillus sp. JCM 18996
TTTTTTTTATTGAAGTAACCCAGCTAATATCTTGTCAAGATTTTTTTTCTAGTTAACGAGTAGTGGATTGATGTTATACTTGAAATTGAGCATGCCAAATAACCTTCCAATACAATTATGGAAGGTTTTTTCACGAATTTCAGTAAATTATAAACTAAGTTAATTCGTGGAAGGCTTCTTTCCTGTTAAGCATAGCAAAGATCCAATGGAGCAACTTATTCACACAGGCGATCATCGCTACTTTATGGGGTTTGCCCTCGGACATTTTCTTGTCATAAAAGGCTTTAAGCTTTTTTTACTTCCGGTACGTCTCAACCCGCATAGCACAGCCATATATAAGGCGTGCCTCAGGCTGCTGGAGCCTCGCTTCGTGATCCGGTTAATTGTTGCGGTAAACTTACCGGAGATATGCACGCTTGGATCTACACCAACGAAGGCAACGAGCTTCTTAGGATGATTAAACCGACTGATCTCACCAAGTTCGGAAATAATCGTTGCAGCGATTTTCTCTCCGATACCGGGGATCGACTGGATAATCTTATATTCAACAACTTCATTTGCAAAGGCATCTATTTGCTTTACGAGGGTTGATAGATGCTTTTTTTGTAATGAAGCAACATATTGATGTACATACTCATGCTGAACAAATGACTTTGGAATAGAGCTTTCCGAAAGGGATTCCGGGTCGCCGCTGCCATAAGCTCTTGAGCCTTATCCTTAGCCCATTGTTCGGAACGATGTGGACATAGAATCGCGATCCTCTCCGTTAATTGAGCTTCACCGGCACTCAGAACAGCCTCAGAAGTAGGGAATTCTAATAAGGTTTGTAAAGAGATCACCGAATACAAATCCCCGAATACGCCCTTATACTCGGGAAACACTTGATCTAAAACCGCATGGAATTGAAGTTTGATCTGAACAAATTGATCCGTTACCGATTCATGCTGTCTTGTAAGATTACGAAGGTTTAGTAATTGAATACCTCTTTTCTTACGGGGTTCAAAATCTTCCTTGTAAAAGAACTCGCATAAAGCATAAGCATCAACGGCATCTGTCTTCACTTTACGTAAGCTTGAAGACTTTTTTCGCTTGATAAGACAGAAGTGGGTTTATAACAATGTAAAGGTAGTTATGTTCATCCAGAAACTGAGTAACAGGGGTATGGTAATGACCTGTTGCTTCCAGAATGACCATCGGTAGCTGTCCTGTCATGGCTTGAATATCTATCAAGAGTTGAAGGAAGCCCCCCAATCCATCACGGGTGTGAAGGACAGTAAAGCTTTTGCCATAAGGCTTTCCCTTGTCTAAGAAGATTTGACCTTTACTCTCTCCACTAGCAACATCCAGTCCAAGTACTGGATTCATCCTTGTATCACCTCTATGATTTTATTTGCCGGTATCCCCTAGTCCTTCTTGCAGTGTCATAGCTTCGCTTGTTATACGAGATCTATGTCTCAACCAGCCTCAAACATGTTTCTACAAGTAGGGGGCGAACATGTTACTTCACGGGATCACAGTCCCTCGGGCAGTGACGTTCTACCCCGCTACCCGTAAACTAAACCCCTTAAAGAAAAAAGAGGTCAA
>BBFE01000098.1 GCA_001313085.1 Paenibacillus sp. JCM 18996
GAAGTGACCCCAAAAAAGTTAGACACTATTTAGTTATGCTGCCTTCAAGCATGAGTTCGGTACTGCACTGCTCATGCCTTTTAGTTTTGTCTTAATTCGTTTGTGATTATAGTAGTTGATGTATTTTTTCTAGTTCCACTTTGAACTCTTCAATACTCTCGAATTCCTGTGTATATAAGAATTCGGATTTTAAGATGCCAAAGAAATTTTCGACAACGGCATTATCGTAACAATTTCCTTTGCGTGACATACTTTGAGTAATCCCTCGTTCCTTTAACGCCTGTTGATACTTACGCATTTGGTAATGCCAGCCCTGATCGGAATGAATCAGAAGTGTATCGGCTTCATTCAAACGTTCAAACGCTTGGTCCAGCATCCTGGACACAAGAGAATAGACTGGGCGAGAATCAATGGTATACGTAATAATTTCCCCGTTGAATAAATCCAACATAGGTGAGAGATATAGCTTCTCGCCAAATAGATGGAATTCAGTAATGTCCGTTACCCATTTCCGATTTGGTTTTGTTGCATGAAAATCTCGATTTAGTATATTAGGTGCGATTTTACCGACGTTCCCTTTATATGAACGATATTTTTTTCATTCGAACTGTACATTTCAACCCAAGTTCACGCATAATGCGCTGCACCTTTTTTATGGTTTACTAGGTGCCCTTCATTGTGCAGTTCATCTGTAATACGACGATAACCATAACGACCCTTGTGTTCATGATAGATGGCTGTAATGCGGGCTTTTAAGTCTGCATCTTTATCTCGTCGACCAAGTGTACTTACCCAGTAATAATACGTGCTACGTGGAATCTGAGCCAGTTGAATGAGTGAAGTAATGGGGAATTCTAGCCTTAGTTCAAATATTACTTGCGCTTTGTCTTGCTTCGTGATTTTTTCCTTGTTTTGAACTAAGGCATTCAACTTTTTTTTAGGTAGGCGTTCTCCATTCGAAGACGCTCTAATTCTGCTTGTAGTGCTTCGACCGAACCTTCAACTTGAGTCGATTTCTTTGTTTCTTTTTTTTCATGGATGGACGCCCCTTTTTTTCTTTGGTTCTAGGGCGTCTTCACCTCGTTCTTCCAGAACTCTTTTCCACTGTAGAATGGTCGCAGGCGCTGGAATGTTATAAGTCGCGGCGGTTTCTAAAAGAGACGTCCCTGATTCGTTCATAAAATTCAGTACGTCCATTTTAAACTCTTTTGAATAGGTTGTATACCTTGTGACCAAGCCTTCCATGCCATGCGCTTGATAAAGGGACACCCATTTTGCAACAGATTTGTGATCCACGCCTATACGTGCTCCAATTTCCCTATACGATTCTTTCCCTGTCAAATAAGCTTGTACTGCTTGGAGCTTCTCTTCCGCACTAAATTTACCCATAAAAAAACTGCACCTCCAACTGTTAGTGGTGTCTAACAATTGGGGTGCAGTTC
>BBFE01000099.1 GCA_001313085.1 Paenibacillus sp. JCM 18996
CCCCTCATAGTAGACAGAAAAAAAGAAAGCCATTTACTATGTCTATTGTGGAGGGGATTTTTTTCTATGGGCGAAATAGCGAGAACATACGATGTTGCATTCAAGAAAAAAAGGCAGTAGACCTTTATCTTAAAGAAGGAATGGGCTATAAGACCGTAGCGAGGGAATTAGCGATTGACCCTTCCCTTGTTCGTCGGTGGGTGAAGAATTTTGAGGCAGAGGGCATAAAGGGGCTTGAGGAAAAAACGGGGAAAAGCAAATGGCCCTGGAAAAGGCAGACCGAGAACACGACCCGAAGATCCGGAGGTGAAGCTGAAACGTCTTGAAGCGGAGAATGAACTGCTAAAAAAAGCTCTTAAAAAAATGTGAAAGGAGGCATGGATGCTGTACAAAGCGGTAAAAAAAGTTTGCCATTATCCAGGAATTAGCCAGCAAGGGTTACGATGTCATCTTGCTATGTGAGCTGGCCCAAGTGTCCAGAAGTGGTTTCTATAGATGGAAAAAAACGACAGACATTTGTGTCCCAAAAAAACAACGGGAAGACGAGGCAATTAAAGGGAAAATGTTAGAATGCCATGGACAATTGAAAGGGATTTATGGATACCGTCGTGTAAAGGTCTGGCTTATGCGGAAACATGGGCTGCACCTCAACCATAAGCGTGTGCAAAGGCTCATGCGAGAGCTAGGGATAAAGGCAGTCATTCGAAAGAAAAGACCTTACTACGGCAAGAAAGAGGCTTACGTTATCTCGGACAACCACCTTAACCGGGAATTTACAGCCTCTAATCTAAATGAGAAGTGGGTAACCGATATTACTTATCTAATTTTCAATGGACAGAAACTTTATTTGTCTGCGATTAAAGACCTGTACAACAATGAGATTGTAGCCTACCACATCAGTCGCAGAAACGATTTAAAGCTGGTGTTTGACACGATCAGGAAGGCAAAGAGAAAACGGAATGTGAAAGGGATCCTCCTGCATAGCGACCAAGGCTTCCAGTACACGTCTCGTCAATTTAACAACTTGCTTAAACGATACCATATGAAAGGTAGCATGTCCCGAAAAGGAAACTGTTGGGACAATGCATGTATGGAGAACTTTTTTTCAGTCATTTTAAGTCAGAGTGCTTTGATCTTTATTCCTTTCATTCGGTTGAACAAGTAAAGCACGCTGTTCAACGTTATATCCATTTTTTTATAACAATGAACGTTTCCAGAAAAAAATTAAACAACCTGAGTCCTTATGAATACAAGACTCAGGCTGCTTAAAAGTTCTTTTTTTAATAGCTGTCTACTTGACAGGGGTCA
>BBFE01000100.1 GCA_001313085.1 Paenibacillus sp. JCM 18996
ATCCGTTAATGACGTTACATCGCCGTGACCATTAAGATGATAGTAATACGTTACACCTGACTTTGTCATTGTGACAGGATTACCCTGAGCATCCCAAGTGTAGTCGGCAACAATATTATTGTTCGCATCCGTCTCGTAGATGACCTTGTTCCCGTTGTAGTGGAAATTTAAAGTACCACTGGAAGTAGTCATACTCGTCCGTTTGCCTTCATGGTCATAGGAGAATGTCGCCAAGCTTGTTCCGGCAGAATTCTTCACTTCAATCAGGCGATTTTCTATATCGTAAATGAAAGTCCTTGCCCCGTTGCCTGTTAAGTTGCCGTTAGCATCGTACGTATAGGCTTGGCCGTTTACAGCAGTGAGCTGGTTCGCAGCATCGTACGTATAAGTGGTTGTTGTCGTTATCCCGCCTTGAGTGACCGTTTTCGTTGTCCGATTTCCCACTGCATCATAAGCGTAAGCAACGGTGCTTCCGTCCAGTAACGTTTCCTGTGTCAATTGATTCAAGGCATCATATTGATAGGAAATAGTTCCCGCGCCCGTCACCACACTCGTACGATTGCCATCGGCATCATAAGAGTAGGTGAACGAATCCAGCAATGCACCTGCAGCATTATAATTCTTCACGGATTGTAAACGGTTTGCCGCATCGTACTCATACGAGGTATACGTACCGTTCGCCCGCGTGATGGAGATAACGTTCCCTCTCTCATCATAGACGAACTTCGCTTGGTTTGCGCTATTTCGAGATAGAGAAACCACTTGATCCATCGAGTTGTAACCATACCCTGTAGTAACTGTTGCTGCTCCAGCAGTAACAGTTAGCGATGAAGGATTAGCATTGGCATCGTAAGCAGTATCGACTTTGTTCGATGCCCCTTCTGCCTGCTGGGTGAGACGGTTATTTTTTTATCAAAGGTGAAGGTCGTCGCTTTTCCCGCAGAATCTGTGACCGAAGTGATGTTGCCATTGGCATCGTATGCGATGCTCCATTGCTTGACGCCGTTGTATAATATTCCATCCATACGATTGAGGGCATTGAAGGTATAGGATACCTTGTCCTTTCGGGAAGGTGAGGCTTGTCGCATTCCCATTCTTATCGTATCCCAATTGAATCACTTGGTTCAACGGGTTGGTAATGCTAGAAATTTTGTTAATCTCGTTATACCCATACG
>BBFE01000101.1 GCA_001313085.1 Paenibacillus sp. JCM 18996
CTTTTCCCGCAAACTATCCGAAAGAGCGTATCAGGGCAAGTTTAGCAGGAGCTTTTCCTTTTCCTCTTCGTCTTGTCCGGTGCTGTGCACTGACGTGGGTGCTGTGCCAGTGCTGCGCCGATGGCTGCAGAGTCATCCATATTTCACAAGGAGGCGTCCATCTATGAATATTCAACCGATAAAGTTAACAGGCACCAGAGTTAACCTTATCCCTTACGAGGAGTCCCATGCTCCCGCCCTATTCCAGGCACTGCAGGAACCGGCTGTCTGGGCGTACTCTGCGCCGATAAAGTGCGAAAACGATATGAGAAGCTACATGGCCTCAACTCTCGAAGATCCGCAAAAGGACTCGCTCTGCCCTTCAGTATCTGGGACCTGCGTTTAAATAAATTCGTCGGTACGACCCGTTTAGCAGATATTTCCGCTGCTCATCGCCAACTGGAGATCGGCTGGACGGCCCTCTCCCCCGAAATCTGGAGGACACGGGTGAACACCGAATGCAAATACATGCTGCTGCGGCACTGCTTCGAGGAGTTAGCTGATCCGTGTCCAGCTAAAAGCCGACAGCCGCAATACCCGCTCCTTGAACGCGATGGAACGGATCGGCGCCGTACGCGAAGGGGTGCTGCGCAGGCATCGGGTTCTGACGGACGGTTATGTGCGCGATACCGTCTATTACAGCTTCATCGACACGGAATGGCCCGAATCGAAAGCGCATTTAGAGCGGCTTCTGGCCAAAAAACTATAATGAAGCAGAGTGCTCTCCCCGGTCTTTCCCGGTAGCCTGCATAAGTTGCCTAAACTCCCGCCCAAAAAAACAGGCGCAGCAGAGGCCTGCCTAATGGCTCTGTTGCGCCAACTTTAGTTCCTGCCCCAAATTTTCTTTGAAGAGAAAAAACAGACCACTGTGCGT
>BBFE01000102.1 GCA_001313085.1 Paenibacillus sp. JCM 18996
TTTAACCACTGAACAGGTCCTTGCCGGTTGGAAGCAATATGTCAAACGTCATGCTGGCGTTAAACGAGCGGAGCAGCTCATTGCACTAGCCAAATGCAGTGTTGGTGCTACGCAGGCACTCCACGCTACAAGCTTCACTTGAGTCAACTGCTTGAGGAATACGATTTGGCACAGCGTCAGCTAGAACAGATTGAGCATGAACTCCATCTCATCCTGGGGCGTATTCCCTATGCGCAAAAGTTACTTGAAATACGAGGTGTAAATGCAACGAGCTTAGCCGGTGTGCTAGGCGAAGCCGGTGATCTAAGTGGCTATGCACACGGAAATGCTCTACTACGACATGCTGGCTTGAATCTAGCTGAGGCAAGTTCCGGGAAATGGCGAGGAAAGATGGTACTCAGCAAACGAGGCCGCCCTCGTCTGCGTCATTTTCTCTATCTCATGACGATGTGTATGGTGATGACCAATCCGGATGTCAGGGCCTTGCACCACTCCAACGTTGAAGTGAAGAAGTTAAAGAAAATGAAATCCATTATGAAATTATGCGGTAAAGTTGCCCGTATGCTTGTCGGGCTGGCCAAGAGTAGCGAAGCTTATGACTCTACCAAAGTCTTTCCGCAAGCAGCCTAAGATCAGTCTACTCTCACCAGCTGATGCATTCGCAGGATAAATCAGAAGCACGGAGTATCGGGAGACGTTACGCAAAAGGGCTCGGACCCGTTCCGTTAGAAAGACCGACCTCCACACCCTTAGTTAGATGTGACGAAGGAATGAAAGGCTTAGACCGTTGAGACATGGGAGTGAGAATCGCTAGGGGCTACATGGAGACGTGCAGGATATGGAACAAATTGGGTGTTTATGCCTCACCCTTATTCCTG
>BBFE01000103.1 GCA_001313085.1 Paenibacillus sp. JCM 18996
CCAAGAGCCATTCTTTAATCTGTTCATCGCTTATTTTCTTCCCTTCGGTTGTCAATGAATAACCGGGGCAGGGCCTACCTTTCTGGCCGTTAGACGCGTGAACTGTCTCTGTAGCCGCTCGCTTCCTCCGATCGTAGTAAGTTGACTCTGACAGACCTATGATTCGCAGAACTAGCGCTGCTTGTTCACCCCGCTTAATAAACCGGTCTGCTATTTCGTATTTTTTCGGATAAGCGGGGTTCTTCTTTTTTTTAAGAGTTCACGCAGTATTTCAATCTCAAGCTCTTTTTTCACCAAGAATTTTGACTGCTTTCTCATATTTCTCTTCGACCTCTTGAAGCCTTTTCAGCTCCTGAATTTGTTCATCAGTCGAAGGGATTTCGTCGGTACCCACTTGATCTCGGTACTCCCTAAGCCAGTTACGGATGGTCTCGGGATGAATCTCGTATTTTCTAGCTAATACCGCAATCTTGATCCCTGAGAGGGCCTCTCGAACGATCTTTAACCGAGTCTCTTCAAATACTTTTTTTCGAACGCATTTTGTCCCGCCTCCCATTACCTTCAGTCTAATTTATTGGGGGCTCGGACTCCAGTTTAATTAGGGGGCCTAGGA
>BBFE01000104.1 GCA_001313085.1 Paenibacillus sp. JCM 18996
ATTTTCTCTGGTATTTCGGCCCTTTCCGCGGTATTTTCCATGATGGCGGATTACAAATAATTAACTATAGTAAGCTGTGAGGAAGAGTGCCATAATAGCGTCAACGTAGGTTGAGTGCGGCAAAGTTGATCGGGGAAACTATACGAGGGGCGGTTTTTTAGCGCACGATTGTGATGGATTTCAAAAAAAATGTTGCATTAATGGTGCCGGATGTGGTACATTATTTCTCGCCGCTTATGAAGGCAGCAGTGTGGACTACAATTAAATCTGAACTTATCGGGCATCGTTAAGTATGGAAGAAACAGTCAGTTGCACATCATTGGAGAATGTGTTAATCTAGTTCTCGCTGTCCCTGGAACGGGAAGTTCCTATGTTGCCGGTATGCCGGTCATTGGCAAGAACGAAAAAAAATAGTGTTGACTTTCTGTGAGAGACTATGATAGATTGATTCTCGCTGTTGCTAAACTAGCAGCAGTGAGCGAGATGAATATCTGGAGAATATTGACTCTTGCATTACAACAAGCAATGTGATATATTATTAACCCGGCCGTTTGGATCAACAAATGCTGGGCAATAATAAGAAGTAAAGC
>BBFE01000105.1 GCA_001313085.1 Paenibacillus sp. JCM 18996
CCGTTAGAATTCCTGTAAAACGAATAATTAGGAGTTTGAATAAAAAAGGAGCGCCTCTGTACGATGGGAGTACGCAACGGGTCAAAAGCCCTTAAAATCCCACATCAGGAGGTCGCTCTACTATGAAGTTTAAGGCACAAGACAAACAAAATCAACTCATTGAAAACATTACCGCAAGCCATCTTGTCGTCGGTGTAGATATCGCCCAGGAAGCTCATGTGGCTCGCGCTGTCAGTTTTCGTGGAATCGCCCTGGGCACACCTCTGGAGTTTGGAAATCACAACGAAGGTTTTCAACACTTGGGTCGTTGGATTCAGGATCTATTCAAAACCTACACGCTGAACAAAGTGATCGTTGGCATGGAACCAACCGGTCATTACTGGCTGAGTTTGGCTCGTTGGCTCTCTTCTCAAGGAATTGAAGTTGTTCTTGTAAATCCCCACCTCGTCAAAAAAAGAATAAAGAAAACCGCGACAATACCCCATCTAAAAGTGACCGGAAAGACGCACTTGTTATCGCGGATATGATCAAAAAACGGGTACTACTCCCCTGTACGTTTCCAT